>NZ_WXFG01000005.1 GCF_009881055.1 Peptoclostridium sp. | reverse complement strand
CATGTGTTAAGCACGCCGCCAGCGTTCATCCTGAGCCAGGATCAAACTCTTAAAAAGAAATCCTTAGGACATTGTCCTTTTAGCTCATTGTGACATCTTTCGATGCCTCACTGACTTTAAATAATTTGATGGCTGAGCCATCTTTAAAAAATAAGCCTGCTGTTTAGTTTTCAAGGTTCAATTTACGACTTAAATATCTTATCATTTCAAACCGCTAAAGTCAATACTTTATTTGTTGATTTTGTGATCTGTTTCGTCGCCGCCCTTAGCGACAACATAGACTAATATACCAGCTTTTTTTATTTGAGTCAATACTTTTAATCCGAAAAATTAAATTGACTCATTTGCTATTCAAGGCTATGTTATTAAAAAGCTTAAACATAGCCCTTTGCAGTTATAATGACATCTTTTCATATTCTTTCTTCAATTTTGAAAGTACCTTTTTTTCTATTCTAGAAACTGTCATCTGCGAAACGCCCAGCTCGTTTGCTATGGCCATTTGGGTCTTATTGCTGAAGAATCTGTCATTTATTATTTTGAGCTCTATTTCATTTAGCTTCGACATGGCCCTTTCCAGGAAGTCCTTGTTTTCTATGTTCGTAAAGCTCTTGTCTTCGCTTCCTACAAGGTCCATAAGCTGTATGTCCTTGTCATCCCCATCGTTATCGTATGAAAGGTCAAGCGATTTTGGCTTGTATACGTATGAAGCATCTATTGCTTCCAGCACGTCTTCCTGGCTGCATCCAAGGTAGTTTGCTATATCCTCAACCTTTGGAACCCTGTGGAGCTGCTGCTGGAGGTACACACTTGCTGTGTTGACCTTTTTTGAAAGCTCCTGGATTCTTCTTGGAACTCTTATGGACCATCCTTTG
Source organism: Peptoclostridium sp. (assembly GCF_009881055.1). Taxonomy (GTDB): domain Bacteria; phylum Bacillota; class Clostridia; order Peptostreptococcales; family Peptostreptococcaceae; genus Peptoclostridium_A. Next base: position 133,454 of record NZ_WXFG01000005.1, on the reverse strand, counting down.
TCCCTAAAATATTTCTTTATTTCACCTATTATAGTAGGAGTCGCAAAGCTTGAAAATTCAAAACCCTTGTCCGTATCGAACCTTTCTATTGCATATATGAGCCCAAGAGAAGCCACCTGGTATATATCTTCATATTCAATGCCTTTGTTTATGAATTTCTTTGAAAGTATTTCGACTATATATAGATTTCTGTTTATAAGCTCATTTCTTATATCTACGTCCTTATTTTCACGGTACAGCAAAAAAAGCTCTTTGTCACTTTTGTCAGCATAAAAGGAATCCCTGGGGCCAGTTTTTTTGTTAGTTTTTTTTGCCATCAAATATCACTCCTAATAATTCTCATGCAAAAACTTGACCATCTTTATTTCTGTCCCTTTTTCAATTTCACAGCTGAAGCTGACTTCATCCATAAGGCTTTTTATTATGAATATTCCAAGCCCGCCTTCTTTGAGCTCTCCTAGCTGAGGCTCCTTGACATCCTCCACTTTTATGCCTTTCCCGTCATCCCTTACTACTACACCAAGACTGTCTATTCCGATTTCAAAAGCAACATAAAAATTCGATTCATCGTTGTAGCTGTGCTGTATGGCATTTGTGCACGCCTCTGCAACTGCAACTTTAATATCTTCTATATCTTCAATATTGAATCCTATTCTGTTTGCAATAGCCGACACAGTCAGTCTTATAACACCTACGTATTCTGGCCTGCTTGGGATCGTCATTGATATGACATCAATTTCAGAAGCCCCTTCATTATCTAATATTTGATTCTTTATAGCATCCAAAATCTATCCCTCCAACTTAAATATTTTATCAAGTCCAGTTATGTTGAATATCTTTCTTACGTTTATCTTGGTTTCCCTAATATATATATCCTTATCGTGCTGCTTTAATCTCTTCAGCGCGCCTATTAGAACACCAAGACCTGTCGAATCTATATACTCAAGACTTGAAGCATCTATCAATATATCCTGCGGCTTCTCTGAAACCATGTCTATGAGAGTTTCCTTGAGCTTATTTGCAGTATATATATCTACTTCTCCCTTTAGAGCTACATCCCAAACATTTTTTTCCTCGTCGAAATTCTTATTAATGACAAGTGACATTTTGTATCTCCCTCCCTGGCTGCTATTTGTTTTTTGCCTTTGATATGAAACCTGTAATAATTGACGAAACATTGGTTACTAATTTTACATTTTCAACTATGCCGCTGGTATTTTCAACTATCTTGTCTATTTTGGGTTCATTTTTCTCAAGCATCTCTGTAGTTTTTCTTACAGTCTTGTCAATACTTCTTACAGCATACGAAAGGTTTATACATAAAATAAAAAAACCTAACGCAGATATGAAAAGGCTTATCTCCCATAAGCTAACCCTCATTTTCAATGTTCTCCTTTATGGTGTAATCCTTGCTTATTATAATCTCTTCTTCTGGCTGCACTATATCTGCTGGCATCTTTTTATTTGAAACAAACTCCTTTATAACCTCAATAATGTCATCTGAACCGCCCGCTATTTTTTTTGCTGCAGCAGCAGTTTGAATTCTAAGCTGTTTGCCTGTCTTAGGAGTCAGCAACGCCGCGGCAACAGCTCCAAACAAAGCTCCAATTGCAACATATTTTGCTTTTTTCAAGTTTATCTCCCCCCAACTGCTTATAAAATTGAGCTGTATGATTTTTGAAAAATTCAGTTTTTACATTCACAAAATATGCAGACATAGTCATTTATACACTTTTAAATCAAGTAATAAACATTTTTTTTATTTACAACAGTGTCTGTTTTATTTAATATCAAAATTTTAAAACACTAAAATACTCATGCTGTAATTATACAATAAAATGAGCTCCATGTTTCAAAAGCGTTTATTCAAAATTCTATTTTTATATAAAAAAATCTTGGAGCCATGCTTGTGGACGTCGTCCAAGTACGGCTCCAAGATTAAATATAAAAATTCGCATTACCTGAGCCACCAGATTTACAAACCTGTTGCCTACTCTTGTTCCTCGTCTGCAAGTATCTTGGCTATTGAAACTATATGTGCATCCCCTTCAGTCTTCATTAGCTTGACTCCACTTGTAGCTCTTCCAAACTGAGATATGTCCTCAACCTTTAGTCTTATGAGAACTCCGTCTGAGCTTATAATCATGAGCTCGTCATCTGTGTTTACAGTCTTAGAGCCTGCTATGAATCCTGTTTTATCGTTTACATTGTAGGTTTTTATTCCCTTTCCACCCCTTGACTGAATCCTGTATTCGTCAAGAAGTGTCCTCTTGCCATATCCGTTTTCACTTACAACAAGCAGCTCTTCACCCTCGCCAACAAGACTTATGGCAACAAGCTCGTCATCTTCTGAAAGTGTCATCGCTTTTACACCCATAGCGCTTCTGCCCATCGGCCTTATATCCTGCTCGCTGAACCTTATTGACATTCCTTTTCTTGTAACTAGAATTATCTCCTGATCGCCGTCAGTCAGCCTTACACCTATAAGCTCGTCGTCATCGCGAAGGTTTATGGCTATAAGCCCGTTCCGCTTACTCTTTCTGAATTCTGAAAGCAGAGTCTTTTTCATTATGCCCTTCTTTGTGCAAAGCAGAAGGTATTTTTCGGCCTCAGCCTCTATATATGGGACTATTGCTGTGACTTTTTCATCCTTTTCAAGAGGGATTATGTTCACAAGTGCCATGCCCTTTGCCTGTCTCTTGCCTTCAGGAATCTCATAAGCCTTTATCCTGTACACCCTTCCCTTATTCGTAAAGAAAAGTACTCTGCTATGCGTAGTTGTTGTCACAAGATGCTCAACAAAATCAGCTTCCCTTGTGCTCAGGGCGCTTATGCCTTTTCCACCTCTTCTTTGGCTCTTATATGTGTCAGACGTCACCCTTTTTATATATCCAAGATGTGTAAGTGTTATGGCTATCTCCTCTTCTTCTATGAGGTCTTCTATGTTTATTTCCTCTTCAACAGCCCTGATTTTTGTCCTTCTCTTGTCTGCAAATTTTTCCTTTACTGCATTGAGCTCGTCTTTTATTATGCCCATGAGCAGCTGCTCGCTTGCGAGTATCTCATTGAGCGATTTTATGAGCTCGAGCAGCTCATTGTATTCTGTTTCTATCTTTTCTCTCTCGAGTCCTGTGAGCCTTTGCAGCCTCATGTCCAATATTGCCTGTGCCTGCGGATCGGAAAGCGCAAACCTTCCTATCAGCTCTTCCTTTGCTATTTGGCCGTCCGAGCTGCCTCTTATTATCTTTATGACTTCATCCAGGTTGTCCAAGGCTATCTTTAAACCTTCAAGTATGTGGGCCCTGTCCTGTGCCTTTTTAAGGTCGAATTTTGTCCTTCTTGTTATTATTTCCTTTTGGTGCTCTACATAGTGGTATATCATCTGCTTGAGGTTGAGTACCTTCGGCTCGCCGTTTACAAGCGAGAGCATTATTATGCTGTATGTGTCTTCAAGCTGAGTGTGCTTGTAAAGCTGGTTGAGCACTACATTTGAGTTTACATCTCTTTTGAGGTCTACAACTATCCTCATTCCCTGCCTGTTGCTCTCGTCCCTAAGGTCTGATATTCCTTCTATTCTCTTGTCCTTTACAAGGTCTGCTATCTTTTCTATAAGCCTGGCCTTGTTTACCTGGTAAGGTATTTCTGTTATTACTATCCTCTCTCTGCCCTTGTTTGTCTCCTCTATTTCAGCCTTCGCCCTGACCCTTACTTTTCCTCTGCCTTTTTGGTAAGCAGCCTCCATGTCATTTTTGCCTAGTATTATACCCCCTGTCGGAAAATCAGGTCCTTTTATATGCTGTACCAGTTCAGGTATGCTTATTTCAGGATTGTCAATGAATGATACTACTCCATCTATGACCTCCCCCAGATTGTGCGGTGGTATCGATGTGGCCATGCCGACAGCTATTCCATTGGAGCCGTTTACAAGCAGGTTCGGGTACTTTGCAGGGAGCACTGTAGGCTCCTCCCTGCTTTCATCGTAGTTTGGGGCAAAAGCCACAGTCTCCTTGTCTATGTCTCTTAGAAGCTCCATTGCAAGCTTCGAGAGCTTTGCCTCCGTATAACGCATAGCAGCGGCGCTGTCGCCATCCACAGAACCGAAGTTTCCGTGGCCGTCGACAAGTTGCTTTCTCATTGAGAAGTCCTGCGCCATTTTAACCATGGCGTCATATACTGACGCGTCACCGTGCGGGTGGTATTTACCCAGAACTTCCCCGACAACTGTTGCCGATTTCCTGTAGGCCTTTTCAGGGTACAGACCCAGGTCGTTCATCGCATAAAGGATCCTCCTGTGAACAGGCTTTAGACCGTCCCTTACATCTGGAAGCGCACGTCCCACTATTACTGACATAGCGTAGTCAATATACGATTTTTTCATTTCTTCTTCTATCTGTATTTCAATAACTTTATCTTTTTCTTCTGAATTCATCAAATCTTTTCTCCTCTCCGGACAAAATTTTTCCTGCAAGATATGCCATCTGATCTACTAGAAATCCAGATTGCTTACATATCTTGCATTTTGCTCTATGAATTCTCTCCTTGGCTCAACCTTGTCTCCCATGAGCATCGAGAATATTTCATCTGAATGAGCTGCATCATCTATACTAACCTGGAGAAGCGTCCTGTGATCAGGATTCATAGTAGTCTCCCAAAGCTGCTCTGGATTCATTTCTCCAAGACCTTTGTATCTTTGTATCCCTATGCCTTTTCTACCTATCTCTTCAAGCAATTTCTCGAGCTCCTTGTCATTGTATACATAATACTCTTTTCTACCCTTTTTGACCTGATAAAGAGGCGGCTGGGCTATATATATATATCCGTTTTCAATAAGGTCCCTCATATATCTGAAGAAGAACGTAAGCAGAAGCGTCCTGATGTGAGCTCCGTCGACGTCGGCATCCGTCATTATTACTATCTTGTGGTATCTAAGCCTTGAAAGGTCAAGCTCATTGCCTATGCCGCAACCGAATGCAGTTATCATATTTTTTATCTCGTCAGACGAGAGTATCTTGTCCAGCCTTGACTTTTCAACGTTTAATATTTTACCCCTTATTGGGAGTATGGCCTGCGTGTTTCTGTCTCTGCCCTGCTTTGCAGAACCGCCTGCAGAGTCTCCCTCAACTATATACACCTCTGATTTTGCAGGATCCTTTTCTGCGCAGTCGGCCAGCTTTCCTGGAAGCGATGTGCTTTCAAGAGCACTTTTTCTCCTTGCAAGCTCTCTTGCTTTTTTTGCTGCATTTCTTGCCCTTTGAGCTCTGAGGCACTTTTCAACGGCAATCTTGGCTGTATTTGGTGTTTCCTCCAGGAATGCCTCAAGATTCTCAGTTGTTACGCCCTCAACTATTCCTCTCACTTCAGTGTTGCCAAGCTTAGTCTTTGTCTGTCCCTCATATTGAGGATTAGTAAGCTTCACTGATATGATTGCTGTAAGGCCTTCCCTTATGTCCTCTCCTGTGAAATTCTCTTCTTTTTCCTTTAGAAAACCGTATTTTCTTGCATAGTCATTCATCACCTTTGTAAGCGATGCCTTAAAGCCTGTAAGGTGGCTTCCGCCTTCATGTGTATTTATATTGTTTGCAAACGAATATATGTTCTCAGTAAAACCGTCAGTATACTGCATTGCCACTTCTACATTGCAGTCCTCGACTTGCTTTTCGAAGTATATAACGTCATCCTGTATAGATGTCCTATTCTTATTTAGATGCTTTACAAACTCTACTATTCCACCCTTGTACATGAATTCTTTCTTCTGCTGCCTGTCGTCCCTTTTATCCTCGAGTATTATCTTAATTCCCTTATTTAGGAAAGCCAGCTCCCTCAGCCTGTGTTCCAGGGTATCGAATTTATATTCCGTTTCTTCAAATATTTCTGCATCAGGCTTGAATCTGATTGTAGTTCCCGTTTCGCTTGTTTCGCCTACAACCGAAAGATCTCCTTTTGATGCTCCCCTCATGAAAGTCTGGGAATATATTTTGCCTTCCCTTTTCACTATGACTTCAAGCTTTTCTGAAAGAGCGTTTACAACAGACACACCTACTCCGTGAAGTCCGCCTGAAACCTTGTATCCACCTTCTCCGAACTTGCCTCCCGCATGCAGAACGGTTAGCACAGTTTCTACTGCTGATTTTCCTGTTTTTGGGTGTTTATCTGTAGGTATTCCTCTACCGTTGTCGACTACTACTATCGAATTGTCCTGCTCTATCGAAACATATATGTCTGTACAGTAACCTGCCAGCGCCTCGTCTATACTGTTGTCAACCACCTCGTAAACAAGATGGTGAAGTCCCCTTGGACCTGTGGATCCTATATACATTCCCGGCCTTTTTCTGACCGGCTCAAGCCCCTCTAGTACCTGAATCTGTTGTGCTCCGTATTCTTGCATTATATTACCTCCATTTCAAAAGAAGAAAAATCATATTGATAAGACCTTTTTAGCAGAGTGGTTGAAGATATTGACGAATAATATGCTTTTACAAGATATCCTTTTGAAGTCTTCTTCCTTGCAACAATTATTGATTTAGGCTTGCCGCTGCTGAGCATTACGCTGTTTCCAGAGCTTTTCGCCTTTTCTATGAAATCCCTTGTTATTTTAGAGCTCATAGCCGACTTTATATCTATAATCATGAGTATTTCCTTAGCATCAATGTAATGGTTCTCTCCCAGGTGAAAAAACATAAACTACCTCCGCCTATAATACTTGTCCCCCATCTATGTTGAATACCGCATACTCCTTGCCCTCAAAAATATCAATATGTGCATTTTCTGCAGTAGTTACAAATGTTTGAATGCCGCTGATGCTTTCTATGAGCAGCTTTTGTCTTTTTTCATCAAGTTCACTGAACACATCATCCAGAAGCAGCACAGGATATTCTCCTGTTTCAGACCTTATAAGCTCAAGCTCCGAAAGCTTTATTGCTATTGACGCTGTTCTTTGCTGGCCCTGAGAGCCGTAAATCTTAACATCCAGCGAATCCACAATAACTTGAATATCATCCCTATGTGGGCCATATCCAGTGCTCCTTTTCCTCATGTCTTCTTCCCTTTTTTTAGAAAGCAGTTCGAATAGAGCAGACTCGGCGCTATGAGACGTATCGTCATCACTTAAATTCAGCTGGTTTAAATATCTAATGTCAAACTCCTCTTGCCTGCCCACTATCCTTGAGTGAAATTCGAGTGCGTATTCAGAAAGCTTGCTTATGAAATCCCGTCTGGAAGTATATATTTTACCGGCGCAGCTGCAAAGCTGCCTGTCAAATATTTCAATAAGCGACATGTCCAGCCTGTCATTTTTCAGATAGTTGTTTCTCTGGGTTAATATCTTGTTATAATCAGACAAATTAGCATAATATCTTGGTGATATCTGGGATATCTCCCTGTCAATGAATCTTCGCCTTTCAGAAGGAGAGTCCTTCAGTATTCTTATATCCTCAGGCGAAAATACGACCACATTGAAATTGCCCAGAAGCTCTGACATCCTAAGAAGCGAGAGTCCGTTCTTTTTTACAGCTTTCGAGTTACTGCCTATTAGAAATTCCAGAGTATTTCTGTGTCCGTTTTTTACGAAAAATGATGATATATATGCATTCTTGCAGCCAAACTTCACAACTTCCTTGTCCCTGCTTGTTCTGAAAGATTTGCCCACTGCTAGAAAATATATCGACTCAAGTATGTTCGTCTTGCCCTGGCCATTTTTTCCGACTATTATGTTTATGTTTTGATTAAACGAAATCTCAACATCCGAATAATTCCTGTAGTTTACAAGCCTAAGGCGTTCAAGATGCATCTAAAAAGCTCCTTCTTATCCTTCTATCTCGATTTTTTCACCGCTGACTTCAACTGTGTCTCCAGGGAAAATCTTCTTGCCTCTTCTAGTTTCAACTTCCCCGTTCACTTTTATTTCTCCGTTTTGAATCATAAGTTTTGATTCGCCTCCCGATGAGGTCACTTCCGCATATTTTAAAAGCTGATCCAGCTTTATATATTCAGATGTTATGCTTATTTTCACTATTTTCCCCCCTTAGTAATATATTATCAAAAGCCAATCATAATATTATAGCACAAAAATATTTGTGTCTGTTTTTAATAAATATGAAAACAGAGCCTGTGAACTCTCCAGTACCATTGTGGATGCCGGAAAATATCCAAAAGCCCTGTTTTAATTATAAAGTATTGTTTCTATATTGATTTAGCTGATTTAGCTGCCTGAAGATATCCTTACAGGCAATAGCATGTATGTGTAGCCTGGATTGTCTGCAGGTTTTATCACGCAAGGACTTACACTGCTTGAAAAATACATGTTCATTTCTTCACTTTCAAGCACCTTGAGAGAGTCGAGCAGGTATCTTGAATTAAATGCTATTTCAAGATTTTCACCTTCCAGCCTCACATTAACCTCTTCGTAAACATTTCCAACCTCTGAATTTGAAGTTATCATCATAAGTCCGTCTGTTATTGAAAATTTTATAAGATTGTTTCTTCCTTCTCTTGCAAGCAACGATGCCCTTTCAATGCTGTCCTGGAGATCTCTTCTACTTGAGGTGACAACAAGTGAGTTGTCCTTTGGTATTATCTGCTTATAGTTGATGAACTCACCTTCGAGAAGCCTTGTTATTATTCTTGTGCTGCCAAGAGTAAACAGTGCATGTTTTTGGGTGAAAGACATGCTGAGGCTATCCTCTTCTCCGCTTATTATCCTGTTTATTTCCATAAGAGCCTTGCCTGGTATTATAACATTTATGTCACCTATTGAATTTTCTATTGTTGACGTGCTTATGGCTAGTCTGTATCCATCTAATGCAACCAGACTCATACTGCTGCCTTGTATTTCTAATAGTTCGCCCATTAGCAAAGGCTTAGTCTCATCCTGAGATATTGCAAAAACAGTCTGTCTTATCATATCCTTGAGTTTTTGAGGTTCAATCTCGTAAAGCAAACCTTCATCCAGTTCCGGAAGCTGAGGATATTCGACCGGTGAATGTCCCTTAAGTGTAAATTCTGAATGCTCGCATTTTATAGTTATGTTGTTTAGTTCATCACTTTCTATATGTATGTATGATTCAGGAAGCTTTCTTACTATTTCACCGAACAGCCTGGAATCGATTATTACAGATCCTTCTTCTATCGTCTGGGCATCAACATATGTTTCTATGCCAAGTTCAAGGTCATTTCCTACAAGCTTGAGCTTTCCATTGCCAGTTTCAAGAAATATACCTTTGAGAATGGGCATAGTTGTTCTTTGTGATACTGCTCTTTGTACTGTATTTATAGCTTGCAACAAATCTTTTTGACTGCATAACAATTTCATTGTGGACAACCTCCTTAATATACAAAAAGTAATATAAATAAGCTAGTAGTAACAGTAGGCGCTGTTGATATGTGGAAAACCCACAAAACAGCGATGTGCCATGCGTTTGCGGGAATTGAAAGCATGTGGATAAAAAAAACCCAAAATCCTCGTTTTTTTCCGAAAAAAAATTACTTCAAAATGTTATCAACAAATAGCTGCAGATATCAACCGATTATGTGAGTAAATAAAAAATACAAAAAAAGTGAGCAAAGGCTTGTTTAATTCAACAAGCCCCATTTTTTACACTACTCTTTAAGATCATCTATTATTTTTTTAATTTTATCGCTTGCACTGTTGTCCTGCTTGATATCATCAGATATCTTGTCGTATGCATGAATTACAGTTGTGTGATCGCGTCCTCCGAATTCATCTCCTATCTTTGGAAGAGACATCTCAGTGAGCTCACGGCACAGATACATTGCAACCTGTCTTGGATATGCAATTGAACGGGTTCTTTTTTTGGAGCTGAAATCATCCATTTTTATGTTGAAATTTTCAGCAACCTTTTGCTTTATAAGTTCTACAGTTATTTCCTTAGGTCTTGAAGGGGTAATTATATCTTTCAGGGCTTCTCCAGCTAGCTCAAGGGTTACGTCTCTGTTTGCAAGCGATGAATAAGCAACTACTCTTATTAGTGCACCTTCAAGCTCTCTTATGTTCGATTTAATATTTTTGGCTATATAAGACATAACTTCATTGTGAATCTCTATATTTTCTGTCTGAGCTTTTTTTCTAAGTATGGCCACTCTTGTTTCAAAGTCTGGAGGCTGTATGTCTGCTATTAGACCCATTTCGAACCTGGACCTTAGTCTGTCCTCTAGAGTTGGTATCTCCTTCGGTGTTCGGTCACTTGAGATTATAATCTGCTTGTTTGCACCGTGAAGGTCATTGAAGGTATGGAAGAACTCCTCCTGAGTTCGTTCCTTTCCGGCTATGAATTGTATGTCGTCCACCAGGAGTATGTCCACGTTCCTATATCTGTTTCTGAACTGCTCGTTTCTATCGTCTTTTATGGAGTTGATGAGCTCATTTGTGAATTTTTCTGATGAAACGTACATTACTTTTGCTGATGGATTCTGAGAAACCACATGATGTCCTATTGCATGCATGAGGTGGGTTTTGCCAAGTCCTACTCCTCCATATATGAAAAGAGGGTTGTAAGCCTTGGAAGGCGCTTCTGAAACTGCAACGCAGGCTGCATGGGCAAATCTGTTGTTATTGCCTATTACAAATGTGTCAAACGTGTATTTGGGATTAAGATTAGAATATACTAAGGTTTCAGATTTTGTAGAATCAGCAGGTTCATCTGAACATGCCTCACCATCGTTATCGTCTTCCTTTTCAATAGTGAATTTAACTGTATATTTTTCTGAAGAGAGTTGATTTATTGATTTTTCAATGATATTCATATACCTTGCTTCTAAAATGCCCTTCATAAAATCATTTGGTACATTCAAAATCACAGAGCCCTTGCTTATTTTAACAGGTTCTATAGTAGAAAAAAATGCGTTGTAGCTTGCGGGAGTGAGTTCTGTTTTTATTATTTTCAGGGCGTTTTCCCAAAGGTTGTTTAAATTCATTATAAAATCCTCCCAAATAAATATAAAGTATAGCTAAAAGTTATTCACATATATATGAACAATAAATGTAACTTGAAAATAGATGGATAAAAACAGTAAAATTAAAAAAAAGGATGACACGAGGTGTGGATATCCGTGTGCAAAACAAAAAAAAATAAAGCGTTGTCCAAGCAGTGTGGATAAAAACGATAACATGAAAAAGTAGTGAAAATCTGAATGCAGTAAAAACTTATACACAACTTATCCACAAAATGTGTATAAGTTGATATGTGTATGTGAGTTATCATAGTTATCAACAGGTAAAAATATAATAACAAATAAAAATAAAAACATCAATAAAAAACGAATAGTTTATCCACAATAAAAGCTAATGTGGATAAATTCCAAAATAGAATAACAACAATATGTCCACAAGTCATAATGTATTGATAAATCACAAAACTGCAAAAATGGAGGATAAAAAAATGAAATAACAGTGTGTTTTTGTGGATAAATCAAAAATAAGCGACAAGGGTGCCTTGCAGTTAAAAAATTTGTTGACAATGAAAGGCAGTGACTTTATAATCTATATGTATGCAATACATGAATTCATGAAAATTTAAATTTAATATATGTACATTTAAAGGAAAGGCGGTGTTTTGTAATGAAAAGAACTTACCAACCAAAGAAAAGACAGAGAAAGAAAGAGCATGGTTTCAGAAAAAGAATGAAAACTAGCAATGGAAGAAACGTTCTTAAGAGAAGAAGAGCTAAGGGAAGAAAGCAGCTTACAGCGTAGTCTCTTAAAAACCTATAAACTTTTGCAAATTGAAAGGCCGCTTCTTAAAGTGGCCTTTTTGTGTAATGTTTTTAATTGTCATTTGGCGGGGGAAATAATCTATGCAGTTTAATAATGGAATAGGTCTGAAAAAAAATCAGGATTTCAAGAATGTATATTCGAAAGGCAAGTCCTATGCTAACAGACTCCTTGTAATATATGTACTTAAAAATAAACTCGCCACCAACAGGGTAGGTTTTTCAGTTTCCAAAAAAGTCGGAAACAGCGTAGTGAGAAACCGGGTTAGAAGGCTCATGCGTGAGAGCTTCCGGCTTAATTGCTGTAACATAGGCTCTGGATATGATATAATTTTTATAGCCAGAGTTGCGGCCAAGGAGGCAGACTATGCCTCGGTAGAAAAAGCAATGAAGAGTCTTTTCAAAAAAGCCGCCATCGAGATTGGAAGGAGCAAGTCAGATGCAAAGCCTGGCAAGCAAGCTGCTCATTAGTATTATAAGATTTTATCAGATAGCAATATCGCCGCTGATGGGGAAAACATGCAGGTTCTATCCAACATGCTCAGCCTATGCAATTGAGGCCATAAGAAAATACGGACCTCTTAAAGGCGCATTTCTTTCATTAAAGAGGATACTAAGATGTCATCCATTTAATGAAGGAGGATACGATCCGCTTAAATAAATAAACACACTATTGGGAGGTACTTATTTTGTCAGCACTGTCGGGAGCTCTAGGAGCTTTGTTAAAGCTAGTATTCGAAATGATAAACAACTATGGAGTGGCTATAATAGTGTTCACCATACTTGTGAAGCTTGCGCTGTATCCGCTTACCAGAGCCCAAACGAAATCTATGAAGGAAATGCAGCATGTGCAGCCTATGATAAAACAGCTGCAGGAAAAATACAAGGACAATCAGCAGCTTATGCAGCAAAAGGTAATGGAGGTATACAAGGAGCACAAGATAAACCCGGCAGCGGGATGCCTGCCAATACTTATACAAATGCCAATACTTATAGGGCTGTTCAATGTGCTTAGGGAACCTGTAAAATATGTGTTCAAATCTCAGGCTGCATACGATGCCATAAACACAAGCTTCATGTGGATTACAGACCTTGCAAAGCCTGATGTTGTACTCCTTGGAGGTTTTGAGATGCCGTGGATACTGCCTATACTCGCAGCTCTTACGACATACTTTGCATCTGCAATGATGAATGCAAAAACGCCAAAGACAGACAAGAAGGATCCAACTCAGATGACTCAGATGATGATGCTCTATATGCTTCCGCTGATGATACTTTGGTGGGGAAAAACATTCCCTGCTGGACTTACTCTTTACTGGGTTGTAAGCAATATTTTCCAAATAGCGCAGCAGTATATAATAATGAGGCCGGAGAAAAGCTAAGGAGGGTTATGTCATGAAAACAGTAGAATCCGTAGGAAAGACTATAGAAGAGGCTTTGGAAAAGGCACTTGCGGAGCTGAAAGCAACCTTGGATGAGGTTGAATATGATGTCATAGAAGAGCCTACTAAAGGATTTCTTGGAATACTCGGCGGAAAAGCTGGCAAAATAAGGGTGACGCTCAAGGACAACAGCAACAAAGTGGCAAAGGAATTCATTGATGATATTCTAAAATGCATGAATGTAGACCTTGCATCTAGTGTGGACAGTGAAGACGGGACTCTCAACATCAAGTTTGATGGAGATGATGACCAGATGGGCTATATAATAGGAAGAAGGGGCGAGACACTAGACGCTCTTCAGTTTCTAACAAACCTTGTTGTGAACAAAAATAGCTCAGAACACAAGAAGGTGCTTATGGATGTGGGCAACTACAGACAAAAAAGAGAAGAGTCGCTCATTCGATTCAGCATGAAAATGGCCAGAAGCGTTGTCAGGAAGAAAAAGCCGGTGAAGCTTGAGCCAATGAATCCGTACGAGAGAAGAATAATACATGCAGCGCTTCAAAATGATCCTTATGTAAGAACCTACAGCGAAGGAGAAGAGCCGAACAGAAGAGTAGTGATAGCACTCAAAAAATAGCCCCTACATCCATGTAGAGGCTTATTTTTGTATAAGAGAAGGTGGATTGTTATGATGGATGAAACCATAGCAGCCATATCCTCTGCCCCGGGAGAGGGCGGGATAGGCATAATACGAATCAGCGGAGAACGCTCATACGACATATTAAAGGCCATATTTGTGCCATCAAGCGGCAGGGCTTTTGAAGACTATGGGCCAAGGACGATGGTATACGGGCATGCATACGATGGAGATGTTGCCCTGGATGAGGTTCTTGCAGTGTATATGAAGGCTCCTCACAGCTACACAAAAGAGGATGTTGTCGAGATAAACTGCCACGGCGGTTATATATCACTGCGAAAGATACTTCATCTGATTTTGAAAAGCGGTGCAAGGCTTGCGGAGCCCGGAGAATTTACTAAGAGGGCATTCCTGAACGGCAGACTGGATCTTTCGCAGGCTGAGGCGGTAATGGATATTATAAAAGCCAAGACGGATTCGAGCCACAGTATTGCCCAGAACCAGCTTGAAGGCGGACTTTCGGCCAAGGTCAGACTGCTCAAGGAGAGCGTGGCGGCAATACTTGCACACGTGGAGGTATCAATAGATTTCCCCGAAGAGGACATAGAAGAGATAACAATGGGTGTTCTGAGGGAAAAAACAGAGCAGCTCATTGAAGAAATGCAGGAGCTTTATAAGACAGCTCAGACTGGAAAGATACTAAGAGACGGACTCAGCACCGTTATAGCAGGAAAGCCAAACGTAGGCAAGTCATCGCTTCTGAATGCCCTTATAGGCGAATCAAGAGCTATAGTGACGAATATCCCCGGAACTACTCGCGATGTAATTGAGGAGTTCATAAGCATAAAGGGAATACCTCTTAGGCTGGTTGACACAGCAGGCATACGGAGTACAGAAGACATTGTCGAGAAAATAGGAGTCGAAAAGACAAGGCACTCAATAGAAACTGCGGACCTTGTAATGCTGGTTCTTGACGCTTCGGAGAAGCTCTCGGTTGAAGATATCGAGATACTAAAGCTGCTGGGCGACAAAAAGTGCATAGTCATAATAAACAAGACGGACCTTGCGCCTGTGCTTGATGAAAGTGAGCTTGCGGGCTATGTGGACGGCAGAAGCATAATAAGGATTTCAGCTGCCGAAAGCAGAGGCATACAGGAGCTGGAGAACGAGATTGCCGAGATGGTATATTCAGGCTCGGTTTCGTATGAATCAAGCGCAATAATATCTAATGTAAGGCACAAGCATGCTCTGGAAAAGGCGATAAGTGCTGCGGAAGAATGCATTAACGGAATAGATTCGGGGATGCCGCTTGACTTTGTTGAGATAGACCTTAAAAATGTATGGGACAGCCTTGGCGAGATTACAGGAGAGACTGTGAGCGAAGACCTGCTGGATGTAATATTCAGCAAATTCTGCCTGGGCAAATAATTTTCATGTTTCACGAGAAACTAAGGAGCAAGGAGAGGAGGTTTTTGCTGCATGAAGTTTAATGCGGGAAGCTATGATGTAATAGTTATAGGTGCGGGCCACGCGGGCTGCGAGGCGGCCCTGGCTTCTGCCAGGATGGGTTGCAGAACGCTTGTCATAACGCTTTCAATTGAATCGATAGCGCTAATGCCGTGCAACCCTTCTATAGGAGGTTCGGGCAAAGGGCATCTTGTAAGGGAGATAGACGCGCTCGGCGGAGAAATGGCCGTAAATGCGGACAAGACGCTTATACAAATGAGGATGCTAAATACGACAAAGGGACCGGCTGTACACTCGCTAAGGGCACAATCGGACAAGTACAAGTACCACATGGAGATGAGGCGAGTGCTCGAGAACCAGGAGAATCTCGAGATTATAATGGACGAGGTTGTGGAGCTTGTATCGGACGGAAACCGCGTAGAAGGAGTAGTTACAAAGCTGGGAGCACACTACTGCGCAAAGGCCGTCATTCTTTGCAGCGGAGTATATCTAAGATCTAGGATATTCATAGGAGAGGTCAATTTCGAGTCGGGTCCCCTTGGGCTTATGGGAGCCAACGAGCTTACGAACAGCCTTATGACCCTTGGCGTGAAGCTGGCTAGATTCAAGACAGGAACGCCTGCAAGGGTGCACATGGACAGTCTGGATTTTTCAAAGATGGAGATAGTTCACGGCGAGGATAATCCGGAGCCGTTCTCGTTCATGAATGATTCGCTTGAGTTCGAGCAGCATCCGTGCTATCTGGTAAGGACCAACCAGAGGACGCATGACATAATAAATGAGAATCTGAGCCGCTCGGCAATGTATGGAGGCTATGTAGAGGGCGTAGGGCCAAGATACTGCCCTTCCATAGAGGACAAGGTGGTTAGGTTTGCCGACAAACCCTCGCACCAGTTCTTTGTAGAGCCGGAGGGGGAATACTCAAAGGAGATGTATATATCTGGCTTTTCAACAAGCCTGCCTTATGAGGTGCAGCTCCAGATATACAAGAGCGTAAAGGGTCTTGAGCACTGCAGGATGATAAGACCGGCATATGCGATAGAGTATGACTGCATAGATCCGCTGCAGCTCAAGGCCACGCTAGAGATGAAGGATATTGAGAGCCTGTTTTGTGCAGGGCAGTTCAACGGCACATCGGGCTACGAGGAGGCTGCTGCGCAGGGTCTCATGGCCGGCATAAACGCCGCTCTCAAGATAAAGGGCAAGGAGCCGCTGATACTAGACCGCTCAGAGGCTTATATAGGTGTGCTCATAGACGATCTTGTAACAAAGGGCACAAGCGAGCCTTACAGAATAATGACCTCAAGGGCCGAATACAGGCTGCTGCTCAGGCAGGACAACGCCGATTTGAGGCTGACTGAAAAGGGCCACCAGATTGGTCTTGTGACTAGGGACAGATATGAAAGGTTCCTTAGAAAAAAATCAGATATTGAAATAGAGCTCAGCAGGCTCAGCGACGAGAGAGTCTACCCTGCTGAGGTGGCAGCCATATTCGAGGAAATGGGCATTGCTCCGATGAAGGCGCCTATGTCGCTTTATGAATTCATGAAAAGACCAGAAGTAGACTACAAACTGCTTGAAGCCATCGGAAGGGCTCCTGGCAATGAGCTTGACTTGCGTGTCAAGCAGCAGTGCGAGATTATAATAAAGTATGAAGGTTACATCCAAAAGCAGCTCAAGCAGGTTGAGCAGTTCAAGAAGCTCGAAAAAAGGGGAATACCTGAGGATGTAGACTACGAGGCCATAGAAGGTCTAAGGCTGGAGGCCAGGCAAAAGCTGTCCAAAATCAGGCCGCTTTCAATAGGCCAGGCGTCAAGGATATCAGGAGTATCGCCTGCTGATGTTTCTGTGCTGCTGGTCTATCTGGAAAGCAGATCAAGAGGTCAGCAGAGCCACTAGGAGCATTAAGGGAGGACATATGGAAAATAGGGAATATTTCAAAAAAGGAATTGAGGATATAGGGTTGTTGGCTGACGACAAGCTGGTTGAAAAATTTGAAACATATAAGAGCCTTTTGCTGGAGTGGAATGAAAAAATCAACCTTACGGCCATAACAGATGAAAAGGAAATATATATCAAGCACTTTGTGGATTCACTATCGTGTATTTGCAGTGGTGTTATAAAAAGCGACAGCCGTATAATAGATGTTGGAACTGGCGCTGGGTTCCCTGGGCTGCCCCTTAAGATATACGATGAAAGCCTGAGGCTGACTCTTCTTGATTCACTAAGAAAACGCATAAATTTCCTTGAGAGCGTGTGCACAGAGATAGGCCTGGATGGAGTAGAATTTGTGCACTCTAGAGCAGAAGACGCGGGGGCGGACAAGAAGTATAGGGAAAAATATGATGTAGCCGTATCGAGAGCAGTAGCCTCACTCAACGTGCTCCTTGAATACTGCACGCCCTTCATAAAAAAGGGAGGCTATTTCGTATGCCAGAAGGGGCCGGCGGCGGATGATGAGCTTGTAGCGGCTGCGAAGGCGATGAAGGAGCTTGGGATGGTGCTCGAAGAAAAGCTCAGCATAAACCTTCCGTTTACAGACATAAATCACTATGTGCTAGTTTTCAGGAAGGTGTCGAATACGCCTTCGAAGTATCCAAGAAAAGCAGGTCTTCCATCAAAAAAACCAATTATATAACCGGTAAAGAGCCTTGGACACAACAGAAGCTCGGTTCATATCAAAATGACCGTAATATGGACTGTTGGAAAAAGTGTCCGGGGCTTGCTTTTTTCAATGCAAATAGCTTGTGTATAGAATACTTGAAATACTTGAATGTTTTATCAAAAAAATTGCTTAAAAAATCGGGTTTTTTATGTATAATTAGGTTATAGTAAAAAATTAAAAATCAAATAATATTTGAAACTGGGAAACTAGGAAAATATGACTACTGCAAGGGGATGAGACTTTGGAAAAGCTAGGAGTGATGATTCCTATAGACAAAATAACTCCAAATAGCAATCAGCCGCGCAGGGATTTTGACAACGAAAGGCTCTTGGCGCTTTCGAATTCGATAAAGCTCCATGGTTTGCTGCAGCCAATAGTTGTTCAAAAAATAGGTTCAAGGTACATAATAGTAGCTGGAGAGAGAAGATACAGGGCTTCACTCATTGCGGGTGCAGAGCAAATGCCATGCATTGTGCTGGAGTCGTCCCATCAAAAAAAGATAATGGAAATGGCACTTGTGGAGAATATTCAAAGGGAGAACCTCAATCCCATTGAAGAGGCACTGGCGTACAAGGCGCTCATAGACGAGCATGCCACTACACAAGAAGAAATATCCCGGGCGGTAGGCAAGAGCAGGCCTTATATAACAAATACACTCAGGCTTTTAAACCTTCCAGGCCAAGTGATAGAACTGGTGAGGAATGGAAGTATTTCTGCAGGACATGCCAAAGCCATACTTAGGATAGAGGATGAGCAGCTGCAGGAGCAGACTGCAAAGGATATTATAGAAAAAGGACTTTCTGTAAGAGCTGTTGAAGATATAGCCAAGGCATTGTCAAAAGGTATGACCAAAGACCGTCCCAGCAAGGCAAGTACGGATATATATATTGAGCATCTTAGGGAAAGGTTAGTGGAGACTCTTGGGACTAAAGTCATAATTACACAGAACAAGAAAAAGGGCAAGATAGAGATAGAGTATTATAGTGATGAAGAGCTCGAAAAAATCACAAGCCTCATACTTGATAAATAAATTGTAGGAGGCTGTTTTACATATATATAATAAGATTGCAAGCATACGGAGTTATAATCAATATTTAAGCAGATTAAGTTTGGAGGATAAAGATGGAGATACTTACACTGGGTCAGAAGATCAAAAAGCTCAGAAAAGAGCGTAATTTGACACTCAAGGAATTGGCCGGCAACAGGGTTACAGCTGCACAAATAAGCCATATAGAAAGGGATAAGTCATATCCGAGCCAGGATCTTCTGGACTATTTTTCTCAGAAGTTGAGCGTTTCTGTAGACTATCTTGTAGAAAGCAAGGAAGCTCAGGTGAAGCAAATAAGTGAATCAATCCTCCTTAAAGGGGAGTACTACATAAAGAACAAGAAGCTAAAGAGCGCCAAGGATGAGCTTACCAAGGTAATAGAGCTTTGCAAAGAATATAACGTAAATTCGCTCTGCGCAAACGCCAAGTTTCTGCTTGGACAGGTTTACAGGGATGAAGGCGACTACACAATGGCGGCGAGCATGTTTGAAAGAAGCCTCATACTCAACATCAAGACATCAAATGTCAAAGGGGCGCTTGGATGCTATCTGGAGCTTGGGAAAGTATACATGCTTCAAAAATGCTACAAGCCTGCCACGGACAAGTTCATACAGGGTAAAAACTATCTTGTGGACAATAACGTTATAAATTATGACATTGAAAGGCTTTTGTACATAAACCTCTCATACTGCAGCATGGAGCTTGGGGAATATGATGATGCAATATTCTATTCAAAAAAGGTAGACGAAATTGAAGAGAAGATGAAAGATTACAAGCACAAAGGCAACAGCCTGTTCCTTCTGGGAAACAAATATATGGGAGAAGGCGACTACATAAGAGCTAAAAAATATTTTTCGAAGGCACTCGATGTATTCAATGAGCATGAAAAGAAACTCGAGCAGGCAAGGACATATGTGGTTATGTCATACATACATGAAAATCTAAAGCAGTATGAAGAAGCTCTTGAAAAGGTCAAAATAGCCTATGAAATACATAAAGATATAGAAAATGAGCATCTGGTTGAAATAATGTTCGATTATACAAGGGCTCTTTTGAATAAAGGCGACATAGAATCAGCAAAGGAGTTAAGCAAAAAAGCGCTTGCGATGTCAATAAAGCTCAAGAACAAGCTGCTTGAGGCAAAGGCCATAAAGTACTATGCAAAGGCACATCTCAAAGAGGGAAATGTCGAAATAGCACTTGAAAACATGAACAGGAACATAGAGCTCGTAAGCAAGTATGGCGCCAAAAAAGACATTGCTGACGCATATTTTGAGGCAGCTGACATATATGCACACGTATCGAAAGACAAGGAGCTCGAGTGCTATTCAAAAGGAGTAGAACTCTATAAAGAGCTAAAAATAATATATTATTAGGCCCTTGCAAAAGGGTCTTTTTGTTATCGGGAGGATTGACATTTGAAAATCATTAAACCATTGCTGATAACAGCTTTTGTAGCAGCCGTCCTGCTTTTGAATCCAAAGGCAGTTCAGCTAATAGGTAATTTGATAGGTAAATCTACTCATCAATTGACTGAAACGGCAAAATTTTCGTATGGCAATACATCGAATATGAAGATAGTGGGATTCCAAAATGGCATAGTAATCTACAACGGCAGAAAGATAAGCCTGCTCGATAAAAAAGGGCAAAAGCAGGGCGAGGCCGAGCTCAGATCAAACGACTATGACATGACTGTTCAAAATGGCAGAATACTGTTTCTTGACAAGGTGAAGAGGAATCTAGCTGTAATTGAGAAAAGCGGCAAGATATCAAGCCAGATTAAATTTGCAGAAAAACCTGTTTTTGTAGAAGCCATAGGCAAGGACAGGTTTGTAGTCCACTATGTATACGATATGAACGAAAAAGCTGAGGGTCTCAGAATATTCAACATGTCGGGAAAGCAGATAAAGGACATACAAATATCAAACATAAGCATAAACTTCATTTCTCCTGATGAAAAAGGCCAGGGATTTCTGGTAAGCGGGCTTACGCTTGACAAGGAAAGGCTCTACAACAGCATGATGCACTACAATGTAAATGGGGAACTGGAGACTGCAGACAAGGCTGAAAACAGGGTGTTTGTCGGAGGGATGCTGATTGATGACAGATTTGTGCTTTGGGAGGAAGGCTATGTTGAGCTGCGTGATTCAGAGCTCAAATATATCAACTCACTGAGAGTAGACAGCGGCATTGTGCAGCTCAAAAGTGAAGAAGGCGGTTTCACCGTACTGGACAGCTCAAGCAGCATCAGGGATTTCAACCTTGAGGGAGCTGAAGAAAAGAAGGATAAGTATGCGCACAGAATATACGGCGTTATAGATGTATCAGGCAAGGATATATTGATTTCTCAAAGAAGCATAGAAGTCATGGGCACAAAAGAGAGCATGGACTTTACCAATGACATAATAGATACAATCAAGATAGGAGATGACTGCCTAGGGCTTGTTTTCAGGGGAGAAATAAGGATAATAGCAGTAGATTAGGGGGTGGGTTTGATGGGCTATGTTTCCCAGCTTAATCACATAGACATAATAATAATCGTAGTAGTGTTGTTCTTTGGAATACGAGGCTTCATAAACGGCTTTGCAGTTTCGGTCATAAGCCTTGCAAAATATGCCTTGTCCATATTTTTCACAAGCATGTACTATAAGCAGCTGGCGCAGTATATAACATCAAATTCCACGATGCTGGAGTTTTTAAACAGACTTTCCAATAAACTTTTTTCGAATCTTCCAAATTCAGAGACTGTAATAGCAAATTCGGATGTTGTTTTTGCGCAGGCTATTGCCATAGTGCTGCTTTTTATTTTTACAAACATGCTGGTAAGTTTAATAGCATCATTCATAGACGGCATGTTGAAGATAAAGTCCATTGGCTTTATAAACAAGTTGGCAGGCTTTATTTTTGGAGCTGCCAAGGGGACTATTCTAATAATGCTCGCATTCATAATAATCAATCCTTTTGCGGCGCTGAATCCGGAAGGCAGCTTTACAAGGAGCCTTAACGAATCCCTTTTAACAAAATACATGTATATGTACAACTTCATGTTCAAATATTTCAATAGCCTTATAGAAATATTCAATAACAATCATCTGGGGTAATGATAATCAGGGATGTTATAATTGAAATAAAAACTAGGAGGATTCAATGATGATACAAGTAGATGCGAGAGGATTGGCTTGTCCTCAGCCTGTAATACTGGCAAAAAAGGCTCTGGAAGCCTCAAATGACCCTATAATGGCTATTGTAGACAATGAAACCGCAAAAGAGAATATCATAAAGCTTGCAAAATCAATGAACTGCGAATACAGAGACTATGAAAAGGACGGGCTCTTCTATATAGAAATTTCTAAGGGAGAGTTGCCAGAAGGTTCTACAACCGAAGAATGCGGAGCAGAGTCAAAGCTGGGCGACACTGTCATATTTGTTCAGGCCGACAAACTAGGAAGAGGCGATGATGAGCTAGGAGCTCTGCTGATGAGAAACCTAATATACACGCTTACTGAATCAGAACCGTATCCAAAGGCAGTACTCTTTGTAAACGGCGGAGCAACGCTCACAACTGTAAACGAACATACAGTGGAAAACCTCAGGATACTCGAGGGCGCAGGAGTGAAGATAGTCACATGCGGAACGTGTCTTGACGTTTTCGGACTGAAAGAAAAACTCAGCGTGGGAGTAATAGGCAATATGTATGACATAGTAGACAACTTAAAGGCGGCAGGAAATACCATAACTATCGGATAGCGTGATAGACTACATCCATGTAGTCTATTTTTTATAGGGAGGACAGCATGAACGAGATGTATGTTGTGGCATTCAATTCAACTCACTATGCCATAAAATTTGAAAAGATACTTTTGGAGGCAGGACTCAAAATAATGATGATACCTTCACCAAGGGAGATTATAGCAAGCTGCGGCCTTTCAATAAGGTTTGACAAGGCTGACATGGACATTGTGTTAGACAAGCTGAAAAATTCAGAGGTGGAGATAAACGGAGTATTTAAGCTTACAAAGTTGCCAGATATAAAGGAAAAGCAGGCAGAGAAAATCATATAGGCTAATAGGAGGTGGGCGCATGCCTTTGAAGCTAAACGTCGGAGATGTAGTAGTGCTTAAGAAATCTCATCCGTGCGGTGGCAATGAGTTTGAAATAAAAAGAGTAGGCATGGACTTTAGGATTAAATGCATCAAATGCGGCAAGGAACTCTGGATAGACAGAGTCAATCTGGAAAAGAGGGTCAGAAAGGTGTTGCAGGCAGAAAGCGGCGATGAAAAGGCCTAATTTTCTTTGTTTTTCAAAAAAACACAAAATTCTGTATATTTCCAGTTGTATAGGCAACCTAAAATCAAAGTGCTATAATTATGGATAATAAGAGGAAAATGTTTTCACGCAATTCAAATGACTATGGGGGTGCTTTACAAATGGCTATTAAATTTGCTGATCGTATGGAAAACCTTAAAGCTTCGGAAATCCGTGAACTTCTAAAGTTTGCTGCGGATCCTACAATAATATCTTTTGCAGGCGGACTTCCCGCTCCAGAGCTTTTCCCGGTGGAAGAGATGAAGAAGGTTGCCGTAGCTGTGCTTGAGGAAAGCGGACAGACTGCACTTCAGTATACTACTACGGAAGGCAATGTAAGACTTAGAGAACAAATAGCAGAGAGAATGAACAGAAAATTCAAGACAAATGTAACTGTTGACGAGATACTTATAACAAGCGGTTCACAGCAGGGCCTTGATTTTTCAGGAAAGATATTCATAAATGAAGGCGACGTAGTGCTTGTTGAAAGCCCGTCATATCTTGGCGCTCTAAACGCATTCAAGGCGTACGGACCAAATTTCATAGAGGTTCCAACTGATGACCACGGAATGATCATGGAAGAGCTTGAAAAAATACTAGCTAGCACTGAAAATATTAAGATGATATACGTAATACCTGACTTCCAAAACCCAAGCGGAAAGACTTGGACAATGGAAAGACGTACTAAGTTCATGGAGCTGGTAAACAAGTATGAAATACCTGTAATAGAGGACAATCCTTACGGAGAGCTAAGATTTGAAGGAGAAATAATGCCTTCTCTTAAGGCCATGGACACTAAAGGTCTTGTAGTATTCCTTGGAACATTCTCAAAGATATTCGCTCCCGGACTAAGAATAGGCTGGGTTTGCGCACCAGATGCAATACTCCAGAAGTACAACTTCGTCAAGCAGGGCGCTGACCTTCAGTCTTCAACTATAGCTCAGATGGAAGCAGCCAAGTACTGCGACATGTATGACCTTGACGCGCACGTTGAGAAGATAAAGTCTGTGTACAGCAAGCGTAGAGACCTTATGATGAAAATCATGGAAGAGGAATTCCCAGAGGGAATCAAATGGACTTACTCAGAGGGCGGCCTTTTCACGTGGGTTGTGCTTCCAGAGCACATAAATGCAAGAGACCTTCTCAAGAAGTGTCTTGAAGAAAAAGTAGCTTTCGTTCCAGGCGGAGCATTCTTCCCTAACGGTGGAAATGAAAATACATTCAGGCTCAACTATTCGAACGCAACTGACGAAATGCTTGTAGAAGGAATGAAAAGACTTGCAAGAGCAATAAAGGCAATGATGTAATACTGAAAAAAGACAAAAAAAGCGGGAGTGGAAAATTTTCCACTCCCAATTTTTATTAGGGGGAGATTGAGATAAAAAAAGTATGTGGGATACTTATTATATAGTTACCTTTTAATGAGAAAATTATAGATAAAATTTAAAAAAAAATCAAAAAAATATTAAAAAAAATCGGGCGGTAGTAATTCAGCCTGATTCCAGGCCATGCACGGCAGCTGAAAATAAAAAAAAAGGCAAAATATTATTTTGTGTTTGCTTTTTCAACATATTAGTGCTAACATATTAGGGTATATAAATATCTCTGCTCTATAAGAAATAGAGCCTTAAGTCCAAAGGGAGGTGAAACCATGAATACAAGAAGCTACGAGCTAGTGTACATCCTTAAGCCAAATCTTGATGATGAGGCGAAGGAAGCTGTATTCAACAAGGTTAAAGATCTAATAGCAGTAAATGGAGAAATTTCTTCAGTTGACACTTGGGGAAACAGAAAGCTTGCTTACCCAATAAAGAAGTTCAACGAAGGATTCTACAACCTTGTTAACTTTACAGGAGGCAACGACGTAATAAGCGAAATAGACAGAAACCTTAAGATAATGGATTCTGTAATAAGACACATGATAGTTAGAAAAGATGAAAAATAGTCTTAAAAATACAAGCTATTAGCGATTAACAAGGTGGTGCATTAAATGAACTGTGTTATTTTGATTGGAAGGCTCACAAAGGACCCTGATCTTAGATACATCCCAGGAACGGGAAACCCAGTAGCCACCTTTACGGTTGCAGTAAATAGAACGTTTAAGAACAAGGAAGGCAACTATGAAGCGGACTTCATACCTGTGCAGGTTTGGGGAAAGCAGGCTGAAAACTGTGCCAACTATCTTCAAAAAGGCAGGCAGGTAGGAGTTAGCGGAAGACTTCAGGTTAGAAGCTACGAGACCCAGAATGGCGAAAGAAGATGGGTTACAGAGGTTGTTGCCGACAGGATAGAATTTTTGGAATGGTCAAGCAAGGAGAGTGGCTCAGGCTCATCTGAAGCTCCTAGGTCTTTCGAGCCTACGGGGCTGGATCCTGAAGGATTCCAGGCTCTCGACGACGACGATATTCCATTCTAATAAGGAGGTTTGGAAATGACCGAGAAATTGAGAACAAGAAAAAGAAGAAAGAAAGTATGTGCTTTCTGTGCGGATAAAAACAAGACTATAGACTACAAGAACGTAGACGGTCTTAAGAAGTATATTACTGAAAGAGGCAAGATACTTCCAAGAAGAATTTCTGGAACTTGCGCTAAGCACCAGAGAGAGATAACTCTTGCAATAAAGAAAGCTAGAACTATAGCTATACTTCCATACACACTAGACTAATTGATTTTAGTTGAAAGCATGCGGCGAACCTTATGGTTCGCCTTTTGTTTTATTTATAAAAGTGTTGTGATATAATAATAATTTAAGGGAGCCTGGAAAAGACTCTAATCAAACGACATGCCAGGAGGTAAAAAAGTGATTGAAAGAAACAGCAGGCAGAGGCTTTCGGAGTCTGCGCTCATATCTGCAATAGGAGTAATATTCATCTTGGCAGGGACGTACATACCGCTTCTGGGGCTGCTTACATTTTTCACGGCCGTTCCCTACATTCTCATAACAATGCGAAATGGCCTCAGATACGGCGTGATGGCTTCGGTGATTTCTGCGGCGGCCGTATCGATGTTCACAGATCCCATATACGGAATCACACTGGCGCTTTTGTTTTTTGTGCCGGGAGTTGCAATAGGCTATAGAGGCATATCGTCAAAGGAGCCGTTTGGACCTGTGGCGTGGGGATTCATAACCTCAATAGTGCTTGTCATGGTGTATGTAAAGTTAATGTCAATAGTGCTTGGAGTCGACATAATAGAAAAAGCTGTGCAGATGTTCGAGCAGGCCGTTAAGATGCAGGGCGACATGATGTCAGGCCTTGGACAAAAACAGGCGGCAGCCGATGTCGGAGCGCTGCTTGAGTACATGAAGCTCATAATACCGGGCGCCATAGTGGTTCAGGCGATGCTGATGTCGTTTTTCAACTATTATCTGGCTCTTTCAATACTCAAGAGGACAAGGGGGTATTCGGGCAATATACCAAAGCTTAGCGAGTTTACGCTGCCGGGCAACATCGCTCTTGGGATGCTAATAATATATTTTCTTACAATGAGCGCAAAAGGACTCTCGTGGATAAACTACGAAAATCTAGTGGCTAACATAACATTCATAATTATTTTCATGTTTTTCATGCAGGGTTTTGCTGTCACAGGATATTTTCTGAACAAGTCGAAAATCAACAAGGTCATTAGGAACCTGCTTCTTTTCATGATGATTTTTTTAGGCCCACTATCTTCAATAGTTTCGGTCGTAGGATTCTTAGATTCCATAATAGATTTCAGAAGGATTAGAAAATGATGATTTAGGAGGCCTATGCCATAATGAAAACTAAAATGAATTTCAAGTTTTGGTTTCCTGAACAAAACACATATATGGCAATTATACTGCTGCTTGCCGCTACGGTCTTGTTCTACAACTGGATTTTGGGAGCGCTGTGGATAATAGTGATAGCGTATCTTTTAAACCATAACAGAAAAACATCGGACGTCAGGACAAGACAGTGGACAAAATATATTGAAAGCCTTTCTGCGGACATCGACGAGACTGTCAAAAATGCCATGCTCAATCTGCCAATACCATTTTGCATACTTGAGATTGACGGCAACATAAACTGGTACAACAACAAGTTTTCTGACATGCTCAAAAAAGAGGAGTTGCTTGGGCAGAATATCGAGCAGATAATACCAAACCTCAACCTCAAGAGGGCGCTGAATGAAAAAAGCGAGCTCTACACCACTGTGGCGCTAAATGACCGGAATTTCAACGTCACATACAACATTGTAAAGATAGACAACAAGGGTGAGGTAAAGTACCTTATAATGGCGTATTTTGTGGAAAACACAAGGCTTCTCAGCCTTTCAAAGAGGTATTATGAGGAAAAGCCGGTTTTCGGGATAATACAGGTGGACAGTTTCGATGAGGTGCTAGAGAGCGCAGGATCTGACATGCGTCCTCTTCTGATTGCAGACGTGGAAAGAACGCTCAAGACATGGGCAGACGGTGTAGGAGCGGCACTTCAAAAGACAAGGAGCGACCGATATATACTTTTTATGGACAACTTGATACTCGAAGGCCTGGAAAAGCAAAAGTTTGCCGTGCTTGATGAAATAAGGGAGATAAACTATGGCAACTCGCTTCCAATAACGCTCAGTATAGGAATAGGCACCTGGGGCAATACGCTTCTAAAGAGCCTTGAATACGCTGAGAGCGCCCTTGATCTGGCTCAGGGAAGAGGCGGAGACCAGGCTGTAATAAAGCGAAAAGACAAGTCAACGTTTTATGGAGGAAAGTCAAAGGGTATAGAAAAGAAGACAAAGGTAAAGGCCAGACTCATAGCATACGCATTAAGAGACCTGATAAATGACAGCAAAAATGTGCTTATAATGGGGCACAGGCATCCGGATCTCGATTCCATGGGAGCTGCTCTGGGAGTTCACAGCATGTGCAGCCATATGGGCAAGGAATCAAGCATAGTGCTGCAGGAGTCCAATCCCTCGATAGATGTGCTTGTAAAGAGTGTGAGCGCTTTTGGAGACTATAAGAATATATTTGTAAAAAAAGAAGAAGCTATGAGGAATGCACATTCCGACACGCTGCTCATAGTTGTAGACACACATAGACCCAACTTTACAGAGTGCAAGGAGCTGCTTGATATTTGCGACAGAGTGGTGGTAATAGACCACCATAGAAGGGGCCTTGAGTTCATAGAGAATGCTGTGCTTTCATATCATGAGACATACGCATCCTCGGCAAGCGAGATGGTGACAGAGCTTATACAGTACATTTCGGAGAAGCCTTATATTTCAAAATTCGAATCGGAGGCACTGCTTGCGGGCATAACTCTGGACACCAAGAACTTCACTTTCAGGACTGGCGTGAGGACCTTTGAAGCAGCAGCCATGCTCAAGAAAATAGGAGCCGATACGGCGGCAGTCAAGAGGCTGTTCCAGGGAGATATGGAAACCTTCTTTGGCAAGGCAGAGGTCATTAAAAATGCAGTCATACTAGACAAGATAATAGCCATGTCGGTATGTCCTGAAAATACTGAGAGTCTACAGCTAGTAATAGCGCAGGGAGCTGACGAGCTGCTGAACATAAAGGGAATAAAGGCGTCATTCGTCCTCGGCAAGGATACGGACGGCGTTATATACGTAAGCGCGCGTTCAATGGGCGAGGTGAATGTGCAGGTGATATTGGAAAAAATAGGTGGAGGCGGCCATTTGGATGTTGCCGGAGCCCAGATAACAGACTCTGAAATTGAAGAGGTAAAATCCAGACTAGAGAACATAATAAGAGAATATCTAAAGGAGGTAGATTTATAATGAAGGTTATCCTACTTAAGGATTTGAAGGGAACAGGCAAAAAAGGAGATGTAATAAATGTAAGCGACGGTTATGCGAGGAATTTTCTTTTTCCAAAAGGAGTTGCAAAAGAGGCATCTGAAGGCAATTTGAAGATACTTAGTGAGCAGAAGACTTCTCAGAAGATAAAAGAGGAAAAAGAGCATGAGGCTGCCAAAGAACTTGCAAAATCAATGGAGGAGCTAACAGTGACTCTGTTTTCTAAGGCAGGAGAAGGTGGCAGGCTTTTTGGCTCTATCACATCTAAGGACATTGCTGAAAATCTCAAGAAAAAGCATGGGATCGATGTTGACAAGAGGAAGATATTGCTTGACGAACCTATAAAGGCACTTGGCATGAGCTTCGTGGAGATAAAGCTGCATCAAGATGTTGTTGCCAAACTAAAGGTAGAGGTTAAGGAAACTGACAAATAGAAAATCTGGAGTGGTTTTAGTGGATTTAATGGGAAAGGTACCGCCGCACAGTATAGATGCAGAGCAATCTGTGCTCGGCTCGATACTTCTCAACAAGGATTGCATAAGCGAAGTGGCCGACATACTAAGGCCGGGTGATTTTTACAAGGAAGCACATGCTAATATTTATTCTGCGATAATGACTCTATACAGCAGAAGCGAGCCGGTAGACTTGATTACGCTTACCGAAGAGCTCAAAAGAAGAGATTCTATGGAATCGGTGGGAGGCATAGCCTATATAACTGAGCTTTCTACGGTTGTGCCGACGACTTCGAATGTGCGTAACTATGCAAAAATAGTAAAGGAAAAAGCCATACTAAGGGAGCTTATAGGAGCTTCATATAAAATTCTTGAGGCAAGCTATGCCGACAGTGAATCGGTGGAGAGAATCCTAGAGCTGTCTGAAAAGAACATTTTCGACATTTCACAGGAAAAAAGCGGAGACAATATGCGCCCTATAAGCGAAGTGCTAATGAGTGCATATGAAGTAATGGAAGAGCTCGCAAGGAACAAGGGAGCAATAACGGGAACTACGACTGGTTTTACTGACCTTGACAGAAAGACAAGCGGACTCCAAAAGACAGATCTTGTGCTTATAGCAGCCCGTCCTGCGATGGGCAAGACGGCTTTTGCGCTTAATCTGGCGCAGAATGCGGCGCTCAAGGCCAAGAGCTCGGTTGCCATATTCAGTCTCGAGATGTCAAAGGAGCAGCTCATACAGCGTATGATAGCGGCCCAGTCGCATGTGGAGTTAAACAAGATAAAAAGCGGGGGCCTCAGCGAGGAAGAGTGGCCCAAGATAATAGAGGCCATGGGCGTGCTTGCCAAGGCCAACATCCATATAGACGATACTCCGGGCATAAGCGTTATGGAGATAAGGTCAAAGTGCAGAAGACTCAAGATGGAAAAGGGCCTGGACATGGTACTCATAGACTACCTGCAGCTCATGGAGAGCGACTCGGGCGGAGAAAGCCGCCAGCAGGAGATAGCCAAGATATCGCGTTCGCTTAAGATAATAGCAAAGGAGCTCAATTGTCCCGTGATTGCGCTTTCGCAGCTTTCACGTGCGCCCGAGCTCAGATCCGACCACAGGCCTATGCTTTCGGACCTTAGGGAATCCGGAGCGATAGAGCAGGATGCGGATATAGTTATGTTCATATACAGGGATGACTACTACCATGAAGACACAGACAAGAAAAATATAGGCGAGATAATAATAGCCAAGCACCGTCATGGCGAGACGGGAACGGTGGAGCTTGTCTGGATGGGAGAATTTCAAAAATTCCACAATATTGCAAGGGAGCTGTAGCTTGACTAATCCCGACAAAGCTGTAGCCTGATGGGGAGAGAGTGCATTTGCTATCAAAGGGAGAAAAGACACTTATTCGAAGGATGGAAAGAGAAGACGTAGACGTCATGGTTACATGGCCTCCATATGAAGATCCCCTTCTTGCAGACTACTCATTTCCGCAGTTTACACACGGCGAGAGGGATGTATGGTATGGCATAAAAAACAGCGGATTGAAAAAATGCTTTACTGTGCTGACTATGACAGGTGAAGTCATAGGATATATCTCGCTTAGGAATGTGAACATATTTTCCAAAAAAGCAGAAATGGGGATAGTTTTCAGCCCAAAATATGTTGACGCGGGATATGGGCGTGACGCCATAACGGCATTTTTGAACTATTACTTCGACGGAATGAAATACAAGAAGCTGGTGCTGAGGGTGGCGGCCTTCAACAGGAGAGCCTACAGATGCTATCTGGCGTGCGGCTTCAAATATGTCGACAAGTCATATATGAAAGTAAACATCAAAAAAAGTGACATTCCGAAGGATGAGGATTTCAAAAGAGACAAGGTGTTCATAAAGCGGGGCGACAATATAAAGGCACTTTTTTACAGAATGGAGATATCCACATAATCAACAGACAGCCTGTTGATAAGTGTGGATATCTTTTATGGAATGACACGGCGCGTATGCGGGAGGGCAGTTATATGGCAAGACCAAAGAAATTCAGACGGGTGGAATTCTTTCCGGAGGCTACATACTTTGTGCCCTGGGGGAAGCCAAAATGTGAGATAGATGAAATAGTCTTGAATGTGGAAGAGCTTGAAGCGATGAGGCTCAAGGATATACATGAGCTCAACCAGGAGGAATGCGCCGAGAAGATGCAGGTATCGCGCCAGACATTCCAGAACATAATTGACAGTGCAAGGAAAAAGGTGGTGTCAGCACTTATAGAAGGCAAGGCCATCCGAATCAGCGGAGGTCACTATACCACCAGCATGTGCAAATACAAATGCCTGGATTGTTCGACTGTATACGAAATCAAATACAAGCAGGACAGGTTCACATGTCCAGCCTGCGGATCTGAAAAGGTCCTTTGCAGCAAGAAGGCGGATTTTTGCATTAAGTGGTGCAAGGGTGAAGACTAGAAAACTTCGTTATAAAACTTAAAGGTTGATTTGGCATTTGCCAAGTCAGCCTTTTTATATTGCAGAATCTGCATGGTTGATAGCATATGCATTATTGACAATTCTAATATACAACGATGAATTCATAAAATACTTCTATGGAAAATTGTCTCTAAGTTTTGTTTTTTTGATTTATTTATGATCTCTTTTATATTATTATTAGGAGTGATACAAAGCTGTATTTTCCAAAGTCATTGAAAAAACAATCTGATTAACTATAGAAATAAGCGAAGAAAATATTTTTTGTGGAGGTACCAATGATATGAAAGGTATATACATGGACAACGGAGCGACAGCATTTCCAAAAGCTCCAGGCGTGGCTGAGGCCATGGCCAACTATATCACCAATGTCGGCTGCAATGTAGGCCGAGGGGCATACGAAGACGCCTTTGCGGCGCAAAGGATAGTCCTTGAAACCAGGGAGCTGCTCTGCGAGCTTTTCAACTGCGACAAGGTGGAGAACGTAGTTTTCACAAAGAACATAACTGAAAGTCTGAATGCAATAATGAAAGGTCTGCTAAAAGCGGGCGACCACGTTATAATATCATCAATGGAGCACAATGCAGTCACAAGACCTCTCAACAGCCTCTCGAAAAAAGGTGTTGAATTTTCAAGGGCGAAATGCTTTCCGGATGGACAGGTTGACCTTGAAAGCGTAAGGAGCCTTATAAAGGAGAGTACTAAGGCCATAATAATGATGCACGCTTCGAACGTATGTGGAACTGTGCTTGATCTGGAGGGTGTGGGCAGAATAGCCAGGGAACACGACATATTCTTCATAGTAGACGCGGCTCAGACTGCAGGAGTGCTCGATGTTGATATGAAAAAGCTAAATGCCGACGCGATAGCTTTTACCGGACACAAGAGCCTGCTTGGACCTCCAGGGATGGGCGGCTTTGTAATAAATGACAGGCTGTGTGAGCAGGTGGAGCCTTTCATAGAGGGCGGAACGGGCAGCACATCTGAATCAGAGGAGCAGCCGCATTTCATGCCCGACAAGTTCGAATCAGGCACGCAAAACATTGTCGGAATATACGGCCTTAACGCATCGCTTAAATTCCTCAAGGAAAAGGGCATAGAAAATATAAGAGAGCACGAGCTTGAGATGACAATGGAGTTCATAAAAAGGGTCAAGGACTTGCCTGGCGTAAAGCTGGCAGGCAAGGAAACTGGGGAAGGCAGGGTTGCTGTGGTCTCGATAGACTTTGAAGGCAGCGACAATGCGGAGATAGGTTTTGTACTTGAGCACGAATACCACATTTCGACAAGGGTTGGCCTTCACTGCGCGCCTTCGGCACACAAAACACTGGGAACATTCCCGCAGGGAACTGTAAGATTCAGCTTCGGCTATGCAACAACGCTAGAGCAGATCGAGTATGCAGCCGATGCGATTAAAAGGACTCTCGAGTCGATGGAATAAATGGAAACCGCCTCATTGCAGGCGGTTTTTTTGACGCCTTGCCTGCAGCTCTCAAAAGGCCTGACGCAATTAGCTTACAATTTAAAGATTGATTATAATACGTATATTTGATAAAATAAAACTTGTAGTGTTCGAATATATGTGAATAATATTTTTTATAAATAAAGAGGTGAAGAGATTTGTCAAGTTTGGTAGTAGTGGGATCCCAGTGGGGGGATGAAGGAAAAGGAAAGATAATAGACTTTCTTGCGGAAAAAGCTGACGTAGTTGTAAGATATTCAGGTGGAAACAATGCAGGCCATACGGTTGTTGTAGGAGAAGAGGAGTACAAGCTCCATCTTATACCATCTGGAATACTGTACGGAGACACGCCATGCATAATAAGCGCGGGCGTCGTAGTTGATCCTGAGGTGCTGCTTTCAGAAATCAAATATCTCAACGAAAGAGGTATAGGCACAGACAACCTCATGATAGATGAAAGAGCTCATGTCATATTCCCTTATCATAAGAGTCTTGATATACTCAGCGAGCAAAGAAGAGGCAGCGAGGATATCGGAACTACAAGGCGCGGCATAGGACCATGCTATAGAGACAAGACAGACAGGATGGGAATAAGGATTTGCGACATGCTTTCTGATTCCTTCAAGGAGAAGCTTGAAGGCAACGTGGCTTTCCAAAACAAGCTTATAAGAGCAGTGTATGACAGTGACGGTTTTGATTTCCAAGAAATGTACGATAAATATATTGGCTATGCAGAGCAAATCAGAAAGTATGTTTCCGATACGTCTATAACTGTCTTTGACGCCATAAAAAACGGCAAGAAGGTTCTATTCGAGGGAGCACAGGGCACCCTGCTTGACCTGGACTACGGAACTTACCCATACGTTACATCCTCAAATCCTGTAGCGGGCGGAGTATGTACAGGTACAGGCGTTGGACCTACAATGATAAACGACGTTGTCGGCGTGGTGAAGGCCTATACTACAAGAGTAGGAAAAGGTCCATTCCCAACTGAGCTTTTCGATGAAGACGGCGAAAGAATGAGAACTGTAGGCCATGAATTTGGAACTACTACAGGAAGATCTAGAAGATGCGGCTGGTTTGATGCTGTGATACTAAGGTATGCGGTAAGGATAAACGGCCTTACATCAATGGCGCTTACGAAGCTGGACGTTATGAGCGGCTTTGAAAAGATAAAAGTTTGTGTGGGCTACAGGAAGGGCGATATAGTCCTTACTGAATTCCCGGCAAGCATAGAGGAGCTTGCAAAATGCGAGCCTGTATTCGAGGAGCTTGACGGTTGGAACGAAGACATCACATCAGTAAGGAGCTTTGACGAGCTTCCAGAGAATGCGAAGAAGTATGTAAGCAGGATAGAGGAGCTTTGCGGCGTAAAGGCAAGCATAGTGGCAGTGGGACCAAAGAGGGACCAGACTATGGTGCTAAAGGAGCTTTACTAGTATATAGCTATTGAATGGCGAAAGCATACGCTTTCGCCATTTTTGTCTTTGATAAGCGGTCGCATTGGCTGACTATGTAATATGTCTTTTCAAATATTTGCGGCATAAGTGTTGACATACGGTCCAAACGATAGTAAAATAAAACACAAGTTAAAAATTCGTGGGAGCATAGCTCAGCTGGGAGAGCATCTGCCTTACAAGCAGGGGGTCACAGGTTCGAGCCCTGTTGCTCCCACCAATAAAAAAAGGATGTCCGAAATGTTTCGGGCATCTTTTTTTTATTGGTGGATTATCTTTTTTACCTGTTTTCCCACCTCAGGTCTTTGCCGAAGAATCTAAGTAAATTGAAGTTACTCGACAGCCTTGAAAATATTCTGCCTGTATAACGTTGATCTAATTCTATAAGCGTAAGGTTGGTAGATATAACAGTTTTTTTACCATTTATAAGACGAGTGTTTAGTATATGAAAAAGTTCGCTGATGGTGAAGGTGTTTTGAATTTCACTGCCAAGATCATCTATTATAAGTAGGTCGCATTCAAAGAGCGATTCGTAGGATTCCCTGTCTATAGCGTTGTCTCTTTTTTGGAATCTATAGTCTTCTATTATAGCAAACAGAGAAAAAGCAGTTTGATAAATGACAAAATGGCCTCTATCCAATAGATCCTTGGCTATGCAGTTGCACATGAATGTCTTTCCGGAGCCGGTGGTGCCATAAAAAAGCAGGTTTTCTCCGTTGCTTTCGGCGAAGTTCATTATGAAATTATCGCATGTGGCCAGTATTGTGGCCATATTTTCCTTTGGAGAAAGCTCAGAATTGCTATTTTTTTCATCTGAAAAAATATCAAGGTTGAAAGTCGCGAGGTTCTCCCTGAGCAGAACTTGCTTGAGATTCGACATCTTATAGGCTTCTGCAATAAGCTCCTGCCTGAGGCAGGTACATTTCTCGCCGCTGGCCAGAAAACCTCTGTCTTTGCATAGAGGGCACTCGTACTGCATTGAAAGGTAGTCTGCCGGGAAGCCGGAGGACTTCATTATAGCTTCTTTTTCGCGTTTTAGAGTCTCGAGCTTTTGCTTGCTGTGTTCCACGATGCTTTCGAGGTCATCTGGATTGTCGAGTGCCAGCTTGCCCATCTTAAGGCCTAGGCTGAATATCTCGCCCTCTATCTCCTCAAGCCTTGGAAAAACGGAGTAGAGCTTTTTTTTGCGCAGCTCGAGGCGGTTGGCGGCTGCGTCACGTTTTTTTTCATATTTTGAAAGTATTTTTCTTAGAGTTTCTTCTCTCAATTTTTCACCTACTTATTAAATCTTTTTTTCTGGCTTTCGAGAACTATTTTTTCAAATTCTTCCGGAGTATATCTCGAACTGCGCTCCTCTGCAAAGTGGAATTTTGTCTTATATGGGTTTGCAGCAGGTTTATCAGTTGATTTGTGGCGTACCAAAGATTTTTGATTTTTAGCTCGCGATTCAATTTCAAGCTCTGCATCTTCAACTGTTTTGATGCCCTTCTCATGCCAGTTTCTGAGTATGCCATTTATATAAGCTATAGACGGGTTGGACGTATTTTTTGACCTAGAGCAGGCCTTGAGTATGAGCTCGATATCAAAGTGCATGCTGTCGGTCCAGGAATCCATAACCTTCTTTTCCTCGGCTGAGGGTGGTCTTGCAAAACCAAGGGCCTTGAAAACTTCGCTATAGAGGGATATTTTTTCGCCCTGGCGGCCAATATGCTCCTCGAGCTGCTGCATATTAGTGATTTTAAGATCATACCAGTTGCGCAGTATCGACTCTATATAGCTGATATTCTTTATGCCTTTCTTGGACATGGCCTGAGTATAAGCCATCTTGACAACGTCGCAGGTCATGTTGTACTTTTCCATTATTTCAAGTATTCTGCGCTTTTCGTTTGGCACAAGTTCCCTGGATATGGTATCGTTTATGAAGTTGAACATTGACTGTATGCTCTCGTTTTCATTTAGAAGTATCAGATCGTCGACGCCAATTCTTTCACTCTTTGACTTTTGGGTTCCGGGCATTATCTTTTCCATATAGAGTTTCTTAAGGTCCATAAATTCAACGCTGTAGTCGGTTTCGTCAGCGGAAGAGTTGGCATGTTTTTTTATAAGCCCACGCTCCTCCCAGAAGCTCCAGGCACCCAGCACATCCGAAAGCGGGATGCCAAGATTTCTGGCTATCATCATGTTGCTTGGAGGACTCTCAAGCTCACCGCCCTGGCAGGCATACCTGTAGCCCAGGATATAGACCATTACAAAAGTGCCATTTGACATGGGCATGAATATGTCTATGAATATATTGTCAAGAGGCGTCTGCCCGAAGCTGACATCGCTTTTTTCCTTGTAAAACATCTAAATATCACCTCATAAAGATTATATCATAACAGCATTAGAAAGTCGCAGATGGTAACTGTTCCCACAAAAACTTGCAATAAAAAATTAATTGTTATAAAATAAGCTGTATGTGATTTTTTTGATACAAATAAAATTATTATATCAAGAGCATTATTCAATAGAAAATATTAATCAAATTTAATGTATTCATTTGAAATTATGTATGATTTTTTGTTATAATTAGTTGAAATGTTTTGAAAGGAGCTTTAAAAATGAAAAATACGCTTTTAAATAGAGTGGCTGCAAGCACCAGAAAAGTCACGGAAAGCATCACTAGACTGATTAAGAACTCGAGGCTTGCGGATAAGCTTCCTGAGAGACTGCTAAGAGGCAACACTCCCGCATATGTGGCAGCGGGCACATGCGCAGTGGCTCTTTCGGCGGCGGCGTTCTTTGCCACAATGGATTACGAGCTGTACATAGACGGCAAAGCCATAGGAGCGGTTGACAAGAAGTCTGAGGTATACCAGGCGATAGAAAATATCAAGAAAAGTGTTCCAAAGGAGCTTGGAAGCGACATTAAGATAGGCCAGAAGATAGAGCTAAAGGGAGTTCACGTGGCAGACAGCAAGCTGCTGAGCGCATCAAATCTTGAAAAGAAGATAAAATCGGGTATAGACCTTCAGGTGGATGCATACGGCATAAAAGCTCAAGGCAAGCTTGTAGTGGCGTTAAAGAGTGAAGCGGAAGCAAAGAAGGTGCTTGAACTTCTAAAGCAGCCATATACGAAAAAGCAGGACAATGCTTCAAGCATCAAGACGGATTTTCTACAGAAAGTTGAAATAGAAAAGCTCCAAGCGGACATAGGGCTGGTTAAAACGCCGCAAAGAGCTGTGGAATACATAAAAACCGGCGGCCACGAGCTTCATACATACACCGTGCAAGCGGGAGACACGACGTGGAGCATATCAGAAAAATTCAAAATCGGCGTTTCACAAATACAAGACGCCAATCCGGGAACCAACATCGAAAACCTCCAGATAGGACAGACTATAAGCCTCAGCCTTCCCAAGCCTTTTATAAGCGTAAAGACAACACAAGATATAGCATATGAAGAACGCATACCTTTCAATGTGGTCTATGAAGACACAAGCGCCATGTATAAGGGCGATAAAAAGGTCAAGGCAGAAGGTGAAGAAGGCCTTAAGAAGGTACAGGCCAAGCAGATTATGGTAGACGGCGTAATTGCATCTACGACCGTGATAAACGAGGATATAGTAAAGGCGCCAAAGGACAATATAATAGTACAGGGAATCAAGGAAAGGCCAAAGACTCTGGCATTTGGAGCATTCATAACTCCAACCAGGGGCAGGTTCACTTCGCCTTTTGGAAGAAGATGGGGCAGGATGCATACAGGCATCGACCTTGCGGCTCCCATAGGAACTCCTATAGTTGCAGCTGACGGAGGCAAGGTCACTTTTGCCGGCTGGAAGAATGGATATGGCAAGATAATAATTGTAAATCACGAGAACGGCTATCAAACTTATTACGGTCACTGCAGTTCATTTAGCGTCAAAGCCGGAGACAGAGTATACAGGGGACAAAACATAGGATCTGTAGGAAACACAGGCAGATCGACGGGACCGCACCTGCATTTTGAGGTCAGAAAAGGCGGTTCGCCTGTGAACCCGAAGAAATATATATAATAAAAGATTTTAGTCTGGCAAATTGCATGACATTACAAAAAGCTGTTGGAGGCAACAGCTTTTTGTTTTAGAAATATGCGAATCCGTTAGGGGGAGCTAATATGGGAAAAAAGATACTAGTTGTAGAGGATGAAAAGCCTATCGCAGACATTCTAAGGTTCAATCTTGAAAAGGAAGGCTACAGCGTAGAGACGGCGTATGACGGGGAAGAGGCTGTCAAAAAGGCATGGGAATTCGAGCCGGAGCTTGTGCTGCTTGACATAATGATACCAAAGCAGGATGGATTCCAAGTATGCAAAAAGATAAGGGAGAAATTCTCAATGCCGATAATTATAGTGACAGCCAAGGAAGACGAGGTCGACAAGGTGCTCGGGCTTGAGCTGGGAGCTGATGATTATATTACAAAGCCCTTCAGTGTAAGAGAGCTTGTGGCCAGGGTCAAGGCGAATCTGAGAAGGATGGACATGTCTAATCTGAACGAAAAGCAGGGAGATGTGCTTACATTCGGAGACCTTACTATAGATATGGTGAAATATGAAGTCACAAAGGGCGAAGCGGTACTCGAGCTGACGGTCAGAGAATTTGAGCTCCTCAAGTTTCTTGCCACGCAGAAGGAGCAGGTGTTTTCAAGAGAGCAGCTGTTGGAGAAGGTATGGGGTTATGAATATTACGGGGATATAAGAACCGTAGATGTCACGGTTAGGCGTCTTAGGGAAAAGATAGAAGAAGATGCTTCGAATCCAAAGTACATAGTCACAAGGCGCGGAGTTGGCTATTACTTCAAGGGGGAATAAGGATTGCTAAGGAGCATAAGGTGGAAGTTCATAACCATATATTTTCTCCTTGTATTCATAGCTATGGTTATAGTGGGGATATTCATGACCAGCCAGTTCGAGCAGTACTATCTCAACAAGGTCAGGGACGATCTCAAATATATCTCCAATAACACAGTCAGAAAGTTTTTGCCCGAGGAAAACTTGGGACAAAACAAAGATAACATACAGAAAGATATCGAAAGAATACCTCTTTCAATAGGATATCAGGTGATAATAGTGGATGCGGCTGCTGATTTTGAAATAGTGGCATCTTCAAATCCGGAGATAGCACGTATGAATGCTCTGGATCTTCTGGACGATTCAGTCATGCTTGCCGCTTCGGTGGGCAAAATTTCAGAAAAAAACGTGGGTTTTGGCGACAATGGCAAGTATGCAGTAAAGCACATGGCATTCCCCTACAAGGACAGGAGCGGAAAGGTCATAGGAATAATTTACTGCATGGCCAATCTGGATGACATATACAAGATACTCGACAACTCTAAGATAATATTCATAAGGGCCATAGAGCTGGGCCTTTTTGTCACAATAATATTAGGATTCCTGGTGGGAACATCCATAACAACGCCAATAAACGACGTTACAAAAAAAGCGCTCAAGATGGCAAAGGGAGATTTCGATCAGGTTGTCGAGGTCAAGTCGGATGACGAGATAGGCCAGCTGGGCAGGATGTTCAACTATCTGACGGCAAAGCTAAGACAGACACTTTCCGAGATATCAAGCGAAAAGAGCAAGCTTGACGCCATTATAACACATATGGCCGACGGGCTATTGGCGGTTGATTTCATGGGCGGAATCGTTCACCTCAACCCCAGATTTCTAGAGATGATGTCTATAGAAGGCAAAGACATAGACTCTATGGGCTATGACGACATAATGGGAAGATACAGCAAAAACCTCATGCTAAGCAGCATACTCGAGCGAGGCAGCGATTTTGGCAGTGAGGTGGTTGAGGTCGAAAGCGGCGCCATACTCAAGGTCAGTTTTGTGTGCATAAGAGATGCCAGCAGGCAAGTATCCCTTATAATACTGGTACTTCAGGATATAACAGAGCATCAGAAGCTCGACAACATGAGAAGAGAGTTTGTCGCCAACGTTTCGCACGAGCTGAGAACTCCAATAACTACAATAAAGAGCTATTCGGAGACTCTGCTGAGCGGGGCTGTAGACGACAAGGATACCAGCATGCAGTTCCTCAAGGTCATCGAGAGTGAGACGGACAGAATGGCGCTTATTGTAAGAGAGCTGCTGCAGCTTTCGCAGCTTGACACAAAGAATGTCGACTGGAAATTTGAGCAGATTGAGCTTGTGGCGTTCACATCGGCAATAGCAAAAAAACTCAGTCTGGCGTTCAATGAAAAAAATCATAATTTCATACACATGTTTCCCGAGGAGCCTGTGCTTATAAAGGCAGACACGCACAAGCTCGAGCAGGCCATTCAGAACATACTTACAAACTGCATCAAATACACGCCTAATGGGGGTGACATAAGCCTTACCGTGTCATCAGACGCTGAAAAGGCCTATATAAGGATAAGAGATAACGGAATAGGAATACCGAAAGAGGCAATGTCCAGGATATTTGAAAGGTTTTACAGGGTTGATAAGGCAAGGTCTAGGGATATGGGGGGCACGGGCCTTGGACTCTCGATAACGAAGCACATAATAGAGGATCACGGCGGAAATATATCAGTGGAAAGCGAGCTTGGAAGCGGCACCATATTTACCCTTAGCCTTCCGCTGGATAAGTCTGTGTAAAACCCTGTTGATAACCCTGTGGAATTGTGGATAATGTAAAAACCTTTTAATCCGTTTGTAATAGTTTTGTAATATAAATTATGTATAATTTTATAGAGTACAAATGCTATTATAAGGGAGGTCTGCATGATGAAGAAACTTGTTTCAGGTGTTTTGATCGGCCTGATGCTTGCCGGGAGCGGATTTGTGGGAAATCCAGCGCAAGCTGCAGGTGTTGAAAATGATAGCTCGGTGCAAACGGAGCAGTCAATAGAAGCAATAAAGCCACAGGCAAGCTACACAGTCACTACAAACTCAACAGCAGTGGTATCAGGAAAAGGAGATCCAGGGACTCCTGTGCTGCTGGAGGTTTATGCACAGGCTAACAATATCAGCATGCAAAGAGATGCGGATACAAAAACCGTTAAGTTTACGAAGCTCACGACGAAGGAATACTTCAAAGTAGGCTCTATGGGGATATTCGTAAAGGAAATTAAGCTCAGCCTTGGAGAAAACAAGGTAATAATAAGATCATTATCAGATGGAGCAAAAATCGAAAAGATAGTTAATTTCAAGCAGCTCAGAGAATCGAGTGTCAAAAAATCAATGGAGCAGCTCAAGGAAAGCTCCGTTACTCAGCTAGTGAACAGCATGATATCTCAATAATAGGGGAAGAGCAGTATGATTAAGGAGAGAATTAAGACGTTTGTGCTTACGGCTTTGTTCATAACAAGCCTTGTTCTTACTGCTTTGAATCTGGATTTGGCAGACTATTTCAGCGGATACGGCAATTTTTTTGCAAGTATTGAAAATACAAGGGATATCGAATATCATTTCAAGCCAAGCAGGCTGTTTGTGCATTTTGCGGGCGGTGATGGCAACAATGTGGAAATCATCGAGCAAAAGAGCGAGTACTGGCAGCAGCTTAAGGAGATTTTGAATGCAGAAATAGGCAGGGCATCCCGAGTTGGCGAAGTAGACGAAAGCGGAGTCCAGAAACTGGCAGATATGAGAACTATCGAGGTGCAGCTCGCTTTTCCGTCGGAAGGCAGAATCTTGTCCAAGGCAATAGGTTTGGACAAAAGTATACTCGACAGATATAAAGGAATAGATACAATAATTATTCCCCTTGTTGACGACGGGGGGATATATTTTTTGCTCTCTCAAGGAGGCGCTGTAAGAGTTGAGACGGGCGGGGTAAAAAAGCTGACAATTATTGACGAATTGGAAGACAGCATGAATGAAGGCAATCTTGTAAAATACTATTCTATCAAATCATTGCTTGGAATTGAAAGCAATCTGCTCATACCAATAGACCCATCAAACTACAAATACCCTTATTTCAAAAGCAAAAGCAGCATTGATATAAAAAATGAAGATGCCCTTGTCGAAATGGCACAAAACGTGTTCAAGGAAAAATACGATTTTGTGAACAGAGTAATTGAGACGGGGGGAGCCAATTCCTTCATATACGGATTTGGGGAAAGAGTGCTCAGAATACAGCCCGACGGCAAGATAGAGTACCTCAATGAAACTGTAAGCAAGGCTCAGATTGACCAGTTTGAAGCTTTTTCAAGGGTTTCAAGGCTTCTGTCTGAAATGGGCATAGACAGCAAGGAGATTTATCTCGTTGCAGCTGAAAAAACAAAGATAAAAGGCTCTGACGCCTATGTATTTTCGTTCTCATACAACATTGACGGTCTGAGGTTCAGCTCTGACACAGGAATAGAGCATATCAAGGCCACAGTGGCAGGTAACGAAGTTTATTCGCTTACGGGCATGATTGTAGGCATAGAAGACAACATGGCATATAATGTATTTTCTGATTTGAATACGCTAAGTCCGCAGGCCATACTCAATGAAAACTTTGATTTTTTCAAAAGTGAGCTTGCTCCAGGCGAGGAACAAGGCATAGAAATGACTGAAAATGTGCTTAGCAGATTCAGATCAATAGAGCTTGTTTATTTTTTAAGCGATGAGAATATGTTCATACCTTCGTGGAGTTTTGAAACCGAGGACAGCAGATACGTATTTGATGCATACACAGGGGAGAGGCTTAGCTATGGACTGGGCAAAAGCTAAATTCATACTAATAATAGCGTTCATAATAACGAATATGTTTCTGGGGTATAGCTATTATAAGACAAAGAGCATAGCACAAAACGAGCATTTTTCGGACGGTGAGTACAGGGAATATGTACAGATGCTCTTGGAAAAGAAAAATATAGAGCTTAAGGTAAAGGTGCCAGAGCATGAACAAAGGCTCGGGCCGATTCTGGTGAAATACGAAATGCCCGATAAGGATATGTACAAAACGCTTGTGGAAGACAAGGGAGCGGTTTATGAATTTGAAGGTGCAAACAAATCAGTGCTCACATTCGATGCAAAGCTTAAAAAGTATGATGTGGAAAGCGCAATCGACTATGCAAACGGATTCCTCAAGCTGTATGAACTGAACGGACGCGGTATAAAGCTGAAAAAAGCTTCGGAAAATCCTGAATATATCGAAGTTGTGTATGCGGGTGATCACGATGGCTATTTTCTGGAAAAAAGCTACATGAGTTTCAAATTCCAAAGGGATGGGAGCCTCAAGGTAGAAAGACTCTGGCTTATACCTGAGAAATCCATCTTCCAAAAGAGGATGCTGATATCACCATATGAGGCAATAGTAAAAATATATCCGGAACTGGATGATTCA
This sequence comes from Peptoclostridium sp., assembly GCF_009881055.1. GTDB lineage: Bacteria > Bacillota > Clostridia > Peptostreptococcales > Peptostreptococcaceae > Peptoclostridium_A. The sequence continues at coordinate 89,298 of NZ_WXFG01000005.1, read as the reverse complement.
AGCGTGATAAGCGACATAAGTCTTGGATACTATTTCAAGCTGGGGGAAAATCTGAATATAAAGGATACAAAAACAGCGAAGGCCTTTCCAGCTTGGAGGATTACACTCTCGGACGGAACTGAAAAGTATGTTTCAGCCCTTGATTTCTAATCGGGGGCTTTTTATAATTATTTTTACAAAATTTTAATACAGGGTTCAATAATTTGGTATAATTTAATTGTATTGACTAGAAAGAAGATATAATGACTTGCTATAAGTAATGAACATAGATAATAAAAGAAGTGATTTGTGAATTTAACCAAAATGGAAAAAGGTGATGACATGGGTAAGTTTATAATAGAAGGCGGAAACAGGCTTTGTGGCGAAGTAAGCATAGGCGGATTCAAGAATGCTGCAGTTGCAATACTTCCGGCATGTATACTTGCAAAGGGCAAATTCAAGATAAACAACCTTCCTAATATAAGCGACATAAGGATGCTGTGCAAGATACTCTCGAGCATGGGTGCTGATGTCGAATATGACGGTAAAACAGCCGTAATAGACACTACGAATGTCACGGAATGTTTTGCTACATATGAAATGGCTAAAATGCTAAGAGCCTCTTATTATTTCCTTGGCGCAGGCCTTGGCAGATTCAGCCATGCAAAAGTTGCATATCCTGGAGGCTGTGAAATAGGCACAAGACCGATAGACCAGCACAAGAAGGGATTTGAGGCGCTTGGAGCCCAGGTGACCCTCGAGCACGGGATAATAGAAGCTTCAGCAGAAAGGCTTGTCGGGCAGGAAGTCTACATGGACATAGTGAGCGTAGGTGCCACAATGAACATAATGCTTGCAAGCGTAAGGGCGCAGGGAACCACAGTGATAGAGAACGCCGCAAAGGAGCCGCACATAGTAGACCTGGCGAACTTCCTCAACTCCATGGGCGCAAAAATAATAGGCGCCGGAACCGACACAATTAAGATAAGAGGTGTCGAGAGTCTGAGTGGATGCGAATACACTGTGATACCAGACCAGATAGAGGCGGGCACATTCATGGCCATGGCAGCTGCAACAGCGGGAGACGTGCTTGTAAAGGATGTAATACCTATACACATGGAGCCTGTGAGCGCAAAGCTGCGGGAGATGGGCGCAGAAGTCATAGAATATGACGACAGCATAAGGGTTGTAGGCAAGGAAAACATGCACGCAGTCAATGTAAAAACTCTTGTATATCCGGGCTTTCCAACTGATATGCAGCAGCCCTTCACTCCTCTTTTGCTCAAAGCCAATGGAACCTCAATAGTGACAGAAACCATATTTGAGAACAGGTTCGGGCACGTGGACGAGCTCAACAGAATGGGTGCCGGGATAATGGTTGAAAACTCGACTGTTATAATAAACGGGCCTCAGAAGCTATCGGGAACAAGTGTGAAGGCTTCAGATCTAAGAGCAGGAGCATGCCTTATAATAGCGGGGCTCATGGCTCATGGCGTCACGGAAATAGAGGACATATACCATGTTGAGAGAGGATATGACGATATAGCAGAAAAGATAAGAGGCATAGGCGGAAAAATAAGCAGAATAGGTGAGGAAGAAGACGATGGGCTTTAATTATGCTTCTGTGGCAAGCGGCAGCTGCGGCAACTGCCACTACATAGGCTTTGAAGGCACGGGAATACTCGTGGATGCCGGCCTTTCAGGCAAGAAAGTCAGGGAAAACCTTGAAAGCATTGATATAGGAATGGACGGACTAAAGGCCATACTAATAACGCACGAACACGTCGACCATATAAAGGGAGCGGGTATACTTTCAAGAAAGCATGACATACCCATATACGCGAATGCCAGGACGTGGCAGGAAATGGGTGACAAGCTAGGGAAGGTCTCGCCGGAAAACATACAGGTATTCGAAACTGGCAGGAGCTTTGACATAGGAAGCCTCCGGATAAAGGCTTTCGGCATACACCATGACGCTGCCGATCCGGTGGGTTTTTGCATAGACAACGGCAAAAAAAAGCTGAGCATAGCAACAGACACGGGCTGCATATGCGACGAGATAAGAGGGCAGCTGCACGACTCGGACATAGTGGTGCTTGAATCCAACCACGATGTTGAGATGCTAAAGATGGGTGCATATCCATACCATCTCAAAAGGCGAATACTTTCATCAAGCGGCCACCTCTCAAACGAGGATGCGGCATCGTTTTGCGTAGAGCTTGCAAACGAGGGCGTAAAGAGGGTATTGCTTGCGCATCTTAGCCGGGAGAACAATTTTCCTGAGCTGGCTTATGAAACTGTTGTTGGAACACTTAAAATGGAAGGTATAGAAAATATAAACATAGAAGTCCTGCTTCGCCAGCAGGCTTCAAAGCTGTATGACATATAGCATATATTTAAAATGCTGGGGGTGTTTTCATGGGAAAAGGATTTGTAACAGGGATTATAGGAGCGGTGATAGGCTCGCTGCTTACAATCTATACGGTATTTAACGTACTGCCCGACTCATTCTTCAAGCAGGACTCGGCAGGCGAGACTACAAAACAGACAGTTGTTGAATCTACAGAGACCGTATACAAGACAGTGGCGAAAAAGGCCATGCCATCTGTTGTGGGTATAACTACAGTGACAGTCCAGCAAGACTTCCTGTTTGGCAATACGGAGCAAAGCGGCGTTGGAACTGGCGTTATAGTGGACTCAAGAGGGTATATACTTACAAATGCCCATGTTATAGCCAGCGGACAGGCAAAAGACGTGACAGTGCTGTTTTATGACGGAACAAAGGAAGAGGCAAAAGTGCTATGGTATGATTCCTTGCTTGATTTGGCAATAATCAAGGTTGAAAAGCAAGATCTTACAGTGGCAGAACTCGGAGACAGCGACAGTGTGGAGGTCGGAGATCTGGCTATAGCAATAGGAAACCCGCTCGGGCTTGAATTTGAAAGGTCGATGACGCAGGGAATAATAAGCGGACTCAACAGAAGCATAGAAATAAACCAATATGAGACGATGGAAAATCTAATTCAGACTGATGCCAGCATAAACCCAGGAAACAGCGGTGGGCCTCTGCTTAACTCCAAGGGTCAGGTAATAGGAGTAAACTCCGCCAAGATACAATCTGGTGAGGGTCTGGGTTTTGCGATTCCTATAAACATAGCGAAGCCTATAGTAACCCAGTTTATAGAAAAAGGCCAGTTTGAAAAGGTAGTGCTTGGCATACAGGGCGTGGACGTAGCCAGGTATGAACAGGCTTCAGGCGAAGATCTGTCTGCTGATACAGGTGTATATGTGCTTGAAACTGTAGCCGGCAGCGCAGCAGCCAAGGCGGGAATAAAAGCCGGAGATGTAATAGTAAAGATAGGCAAGGCGGATGTTAAGTCCATGGGCAATCTTGTGCGAGAGCTCTACAAGCTTTCGCCGGGAGAAGAGACGACGGTGACTGTGGACAGGAACGGCAAAACAGTAGAACTCAATGTAAAGCTTTAGCAAATATAAAAGGCCCGGATATTCTTCCGGGCCTTTCTAAAGCATATTCAAATTAGTAGAAAACTGCGCGCGGCAGACTTTTTGACTGCTCTATCCACCCTTCAAGCTGAACCTGTGTAGGAAGTTTTTTTACAATCTGCCACTTGGAATTGACTTCCGTCATTTTTTCAAGCAGATTGCGGGCGTTCCTCCTGGCAAGTGAAGGTACAGTATCGACGCCGCAAAGCTCCAGAAGCTCTGCGTATTCGGGTCCTATGCCCTTTATTCGCTCGATATCTATGAGTGTGACCCATTTGAGCACAAGACTGTCAGATATGCCAGTCTCTTTGGATATTATTTTTCTGCCATACTTGTTGAAGCCTTTTTCTATAAGTTTTTGCTTTGAACGTATTCCTATGCTTCTAAGCCGCTGTTCATACTCGCTGTCGATTCCCTGGATGCTTATGAGCTTTGACATTGTCGCTAGACTGCTCATTAAATGCCTCCTTGAAGATGGTAATGAAAAATACATAAGTATTTTTACCCAAATAAAAACCTGGTGAAACATATTTTTTAAACGGCATTTAAATTCCGGTACACGTGAAACAGCATATTCACATGGGCACTATAGTAGAAAGGATGAACTGGAGTGAATATAACGATAGTCTCAGTAGGCAAGATTAAGGAGAAGTACATAAAGCTCGGGATGGAAGAATTCCAAAAGAGGCTCTCGAAGTACTGCAAGTTAAGCATTATAGAGGTAGCCGACGAAAAGGCTCCGGAAAACATGAGCGAAAAAGAGATGGAGAATGTGAAAAAAGCGGAGGGTCAAAGGATACTTTCAAACATTAAAGAAGGCTCGTATGCAATAACACTCGAGATAGGTGGAAACATGCTTTCCTCCGAGGAACTTGCCAATAAGATAGAAAAGCTCGGCATAAGCGGCAAAAGCGATATCACGTTTGTTATAGGCGGCTCCATAGGACTGTCCGATGAAGTGCTAAGGCGCTCTGATTACGCGCTTTCATTCTCGAGGATGACATTTCCCCACCAGCTAATGCGGCTTATACTAATTGAACAGATATACAGGAGTTTTCGAATTATGAGAAATGAACCTTATCACAAGTAACTGCAAACCGTATTTGGCAAATTGAAGTCATGTATTTCAATAGTTTATAAGAGAAACTATATTTTTAACGGTTCGGAGACTTACAATGACATGTTCTATTAAGACTAGAGAATATGCAGAGGTGGGATGGGAATGACAAATCGTTATAAAAGAAAGATTGAGCCGATGGTTAGTGAATTGTTATTGGCAGACATGAAGGATTTGACTAAAATAAAAACGACATTCAAAAGCATTGTAAAAGAAATATTTGATGAAGAGTGCATAGTCTATATCGACAAAATAACAGAATCAAAGCTTCTAGTAGAGACACACTTCGCAGACTATAATTTCTATGAGATTGAATTAGGCGATATTTATATTAGGGATGATATTGTTGATAAAATAATGAACGATTTGATAATTGAAAGGCTAACTGATAAGCGAAATCCAAACACAAACAGAAATAATGAAAGGTACTTTAAAAGATTAAAACGGTATTTGGCTGAATAAAACCATGGAAGAATAAGTGCGCTATAGCGGCACAACAAATCATCAGAGAGGTTTACTAATGGCAGATATCTTTTCAAAAGAGAAAAGACACGAGATAATGTCAAGAATCAGGAACAAGGATACGAAAATAGAAATCAAAGTAAGGAATTGGTTGTTCCATCACGGAATAAGATATAGGAAGAACTATGAAAAAGTCACTGGAAAACCCGACATAGTAATCACTAAATATAAAATAGCGATATTTGTACACGGGTGTTTTTGGCATGCGCATGAAAACTGCAAATTATGCCGTTTCCCAAAAACACAGGTCGAATTTTGGAAAGAAAAACTCGAGAGAAACAAAGAACGGGATATAAGAATAATACAAGATTTAACAAAAGACGGCTGGAATGTATTTGTATTGTGGGAATGCCAAGTAGAAAACAATTTCGACGAGACGATGAATTCTTTGCTTGAAAATATATTAAAGATAAAAGCAGAACACGAAAAAACATAAAAGGATCTTAACTGTTGCCTAAATTAATAAGTTACAAGAAGAATTAGCTGGACTCAATACTTTACATCATGATAAAAACACTATATTCTATATAGTGTGGACATAAATCTGGATGGAGGTTGGTTGTTGTGCATGATAAAAGCAACGGATGTGGCAGGCCGCCGGGAAGAAAAAAAACAGCGAAGATCGAGGTTGTTGTGGAACCACATATAAAAAAAGCATTTATGGATCTTTTGAATGAGGAGGGCAAAGCGGCTTCCGTTGAAATAAGATGTTGGATCAGAGAATACATAAAATCGAAAAATGAATTATAGAAGAGGGTGTTTAATATATGGATGCTGTATCACTGTTCAGCGGTTGTGGAGGTCTTGATCTAGGCTTCGCAAGAGCCGGATTCAATATAGTGTGGGCTAACGATTTTGACAAATTTGCCGTAAAAACGTATAAGGAGAATTTTGGAGAGCACATTGTTCACAATGATATTAATGAGATAGAATTGGATAGCATACCCCGACACGATATTTTAATAGGAGGCTTCCCCTGTCAGCCTTTCAGTATGATGGGAAATGAAATGGGGTTTGATGATGCGAGAGGGACTCTGTTTTTCAGGGTTGTTGAAATCATATTGGACCAGACGCGCAAAGGGCATAAACCCCCAGTTGTTGTGCTGGAGAATGTGAGAACACTAAGAACACATAATGGCGGAAGGACATTTGCGACTATAAGAAAAATTCTGACAGAGGATTTGGGATACAGGGTTTTCGATACGGTATTAAATACAGCTAATTACGGGATTCCTCAGACTAGAAACAGAACATATATAGTATGTTTCGATAATAGTGATATTGAGTTCGAATTTCCCGAACCGGTCCCTCTGGAGCGTACTTTGCAAGACTTGCTTGAGCATGACGTTGATGATAAGTACTTTCTATCAGAAAGAATACTGAGAACTGTAATGTCTCATGGGACAGGTAACTTTAGAGCTAGACCAGAAATAGATCTCAGAATTGCGCGGCCATTGACTGCTACAATGGCTAAAATGCATAGGGCGTGCCAAGATAACTATGTGACTCAAAATGGCAGAGTTAGACGGCTGACACCACGAGAGTGCGCAAGATTGCAAGGTTTTCCAGACGACTTTAGAATCCCTGTGTCTGATACTCAGGCGTACAAACAGTTTGGTAACGCCGTGACGGTTGATGTGGCACATAAGGTCGCATGGCAAATCAGACAAGCGTTAGGCTGGTAATGGAGGTTGTGTTTCATTGAAAGTAAAGAGAAAGTATAATAATCTGGATGTGGATTTTCATAATGACTATACAGAAGTATGCGAGCTTTTAAGAGCCACATATCCTGAGGCTGAATTTGATCCAAATGATAAAGTGAATATTTGCATAAACAGGATTTCTGAAATTTCTCAAGATATGCTCTTGAGTGATAGAGGCCAATATTTCAAAGAGCACGCATTAAAAGACAAGGAACATATAATGGCGGGCTTGACTGGTCTTAGTGCCCACATTTGTTCAGAGGTGCCGAACTGCGGCGAGTGTTGTATATCAAAATATTGCAATCGCTATATTAATGACCAAATTAGAAATGTGGACACTGAAGCTCCGAAGTTTATCGATTTGTTTTGCGGAGCTGGCGGCCTTTCTTTAGGTTTTAGGCAAGGGGGGTATGTCCTCAATCTGGCAAATGATATTGAGCCGTGTTGCATCGACACATATAGCCATAACCATCCAGAAACGCCGAGAAAACACATAGTATTGGGAGACATAAATGATGTAATTGACAATATGGAACAATACCTACGATTTGGGACTACGGATGTTGTAGTAGGGGGTCCCCCGTGCCAAGGATTTAGCATGGCAAACAGACAAAGACTAATAGATGATCCGAGGAACTATTTATACAAAAGCTATATAAGAGTGGTTGAAATGATACAGCCGAGATTCTTTGTTATGGAGAATGTAAAAGGAATGCTTTCGGTGGTCGACCAAGTCAGGGAAGATTTTGAAAATGTCGGATATGCCGTGAGCGCGAGGATACTGAACGCCAAGGATTTTGGGGTGCCCCAAAACAGGGAACGGCTTATATTCATTGGCAACAGAATTGGTATTGACAATGAAGAAATTTTTGCCGACCTGTTCGATTATGCAGAGGAGCAGCAAAGCCATGTATTGAAAGATGCTCTTTTTGGATTAAAGACATTAAGGGCATCCACTATTAAAAATTCAACGAATATTAACACAGAAGAAAGCGGAGGTAAGATTTCGAAAGCATATGAAACCGCGGCTAACAGGTATATGGACAAAATAAATCAAGGTTTAAAGGTACCGTATGTGTTGAATCACAAAGCCAGATATAATAACGATAGGGATATAGAAATATTTGGACGTTTACACCAAGGAGATAAATCCGACGATCCAAAGATTGCAGATATCATGCCTTATTCGAGCAGAAACCATATCTTCAAGGACAAGTATTTCAAACTTGAAAATGACAAGGTCTGTAAGACGATAACTGCGCATATGAAGTTTGACTGCAACATGTATATACACCCGACACAAGCAAGGGGTCTGACTCCTCGTGAAGCGGCAAGAGTTCAATCATACCCGGATGATTACTTCTTTAGGGGAGCCTATACAAAGACCTACATGCAAATCGGGAATTCTGTTCCTCCCCTGCTAGGTCGAGCTATAGCGACTACAATTAGAAAATATCTATAAAAAAAAGAGATATCCCTATGATCATAGGGATATCTCTTTTTTTTGTAATTATAAGTAGTACTTTTTCAAAGTTTCCAAGTCGATTCCTATGCCAGAAAGAGCAAGTACATCTTTTCTCTCTGAGTAGAGCTGCTCTATCATATTGGACACATCATCGAACTTTCCATAGTGGATTTTTGCATGGCAGTGGGGACACAACGGAACTATATTACCCTTGACATCAAGGCTATTTTCAAAATCATCCTCGAAGGCCATGGGTATAAGATGATGAGCCTCTACATAGGGGGAACCGTTTTTAGACTGGAATGTGAGGTGGGAGCTGTCTATGGCACATTTGTAGTCTCCATCTTTTATGGCTTCTTTGCCAATGGCGGCACTTCGTTTTGAACGCTCGCTTAGCGAAGTGACTTTGCCCGCTTTAGGCATTGGAGCATGTTGTGTAACTGATGGCTCTGCCTCAACAATCTGTTGTTGATAAATGGAGTCGGCTATGGCCTCCATGTCAGATATCATTTCATTGTCATCATATGAAGCTTCGATTCTCTTTAGCGCTGACTTTATCTGGATTTTTGCTGTGTCGTGCAGGTTGAAGAAGACGGATGTTCCGACACTTGCGACGGATGAATAATACTCTTTTGGAATCCCAATCGCAAACAGACGGTCGCTATCCGAGTAACCTAAAAAAACGAGCAGGTCATTTTTATAAAGTCCGAGCCTCAAATCAATGAACAGAGAATCGTCGAGTTTAATTTTGCTTATTTGAACCTGATTCTCTTGAGAACGTCTGTGTGCAATTTTTGCCAGTGTAAAGGAGCGTTTGATTTCAAGGTCATTAGGAGAAATAGAGGCTGAATTTTTATGGAGAGCCTTTATATTGGCCAAGGAAACATCAATGTCTATTCTCTCATCTTTGGATGCCGAGGTTCTATTGGCAACCTCTTCGGAAGGAAAGAAAAAGTGTCTTGGATCGCCAGTCACATGTATGTGTGTCTGGTTGCTTTTAGAGGCTCCCGGTTTGTTTTGGGGCATTAGACACACTGACGGTAGGTTTAATATCAAGGCTCTGTTAAAATGATTCTCGTCAAAATATTTTGAAATTGTGTCGTCACTCATGCCAATTGAAGACAGGTAGCCTTTTACCAATTGTACTGGGTTTAAGTTTTCTAGGTTGCTCATATAAATCCCTCCTTTAATTTTCCATATCATGAAGCTTGTAATAATATTATCATGATATCCTGTGAAGGTCAAGAGTATTTTCGGGATTTCCTGTGATTTTTTTTAGAGCTTCGGGAAAAGGTGATTCGGTAAACTACGAAACACAACCTCGATGGCTCCTGCCAGTTGTGGGCAATAATGGTATGCACAATTTTGGAGAAACGAAAAAATGAATGAAAAATAACAAAAGTGAAATATATATTATTTATATGGATGTCTATGCTGATAGACAGTCCATATATGGGATATTCGAACGCAAAGGGACATATAATTTAGAGAATGTTATATTTTGAGTTCTTAATAATATATTCCTCTATACATAGTCTGGGTATACGCCATTTACGCCCCACGCGAAACGCTTTCAAATCACCACTATTAAGTATTTTATATGCGTAGTTCCTACCAATATACAAAACTTCCATCAATTCTTCCACGGTTAGAACATCATTTTCTGAGTTGATCATAAGGTAGTCCTCCTATTAGTTATATTAGATTATTGTTGATTAAATTAGAGCTTGTTTCTTTATGTAGGCCTATGCTTGAGCACGTCAAAAAAATGTGAAATTCTAAAATAGTGGTTCACAGTATAATTTTTTATTGATGTATTATAATAGAGAGTGGAGAATGGAGGGAGCTTAATCAAATGATTAATGTATACGAAAAAATATTTGATGTTTTAGGGATAGATGGAGACATAAAGAGCGTATTGGAAGATAATGACTATTCTGGAATTGATTTTGGAGAAAAATTCAAAGGTCTATGTGCTGATTGGGATATGGATTATGATTTCATGAAAAAATGTATAACGGACTACGCTCTGTACGAAGTTTATCGAGAGGAGTGTTTGTTTGACAATAATGATTTGGAGTTGATGGAGCAATACCAAGATGAACTTGTTTTACAGATGACTTTGGGTGACGTATTAGATGAATATTGTTGTGACTCGCCACAGTCATATTATGAAAGCTATGGATGTTTGTTAAATGAAAAAGAGGATGAGGGAGATAAAAAAGAACGAGAGAAGATAATGGATGCCATTGGCATCAAAGAACAGAATGGAAATAGAGGAGGCAGTCGATATATTTTCAAGGAGGGTCTTTTTTTCAAAATATATAAAGACAAGCGGATGAGGTACAAGCAGCCACTAAATAAGGTGGCAGATAAAATAGATATAGTAAGCGACATAGACAGGTTCAAAGAAGCCACTCTGGGGTTTTTGGAAAAATTAAAATTCTTGGAGGAGATGAATTTCACAAGGGATCTTCACGATTATGAAAATACAACCAATATGCTATTTGTATTTAACCTATATAGAGCAATACGGGAATTACAAGCAGACTTTGAATATGAGGCAGATGATGGTTATCTGAATGCCTTGTCTTCATTGATTTTAATTGAAAACATAACGCTTAAGTTACACATAATGAATAATTTGGTTGAGAAAGAAGACTCAAGAGAAGATTTCTTGTTTTTTTCAAAAAGTGATTTCCGCATGCCGCTACATAAAATTTATATTCTATCCCTAGTGTACCCAATGCTAATTAAGGAATTTATAAAGCGAAATCTATACACAAATGCCGAAAAAGAGGGAGTTACTAAAACCAATGTTCGCGGTGAGAATAAAACTGAAATTGAGAAATTAAAGCATAGAGTTTATATGCTGGAAAGGCTGGGGAAAATAAAAATATATAATTTGGCTGAAATGCAGAGTAGAGTGGCGGAAGTAGAGGTAGAAAACCGCCATTTATTTAAAAGACTCTATTTGAAAGTTTCGAAATTGCAACAGGAAAAGGGTAAGTTAATAAATAATTTTAACGATTATTTTGACGAGAAGATAAATATATTTGAAGAATATGGTTTGGATATTGAGTATGGCTCTTTATTTGATGATGAAGTAACTGACGATGATTACCCGGTATTTGAGAATCAGCAGATAAGCAGAGATGATGCTATAAAAATATTAATGGAGGGCTCTTTGTATGAGTTACTGGACAATATAATTCAAAAATGGAGAAGGGAGAAAACAAAGAAAAACGGAAAAAAATAATTAATAAAACAAAACCCCGCCAATTTTTTTTTGATGGCGGGGTTTTGTTTTATTAATGGTTGCACTGGGATATTGTGATTTTTTTGTTAATTCCGCTAAAAAAGTGTGATGTATCCTCTCTACAGGGGGTGAAGGCAATGCCAGATAAAAAGAATAAAAACGAAATCGGCATAGAAGATTATTTTAAAGAGCATGGCTATAATATTGATTATGATTTGAAAAAAACAAGTAGTGTACGTACATTTGAAAGTCAAGAGGAGGAGGATTTCATAAAATCACATAATGAGAGCGGGCCATTGAATGATAGCAATAAAAGCATTGTGGAGTACGACGTGTATAAAAAGGTGATAAAGCGGTATCGATTTAAGGTACACAATGAGGACATATATAGCTATTCGGAAGAACTTGGATATTTCAAAAAGCTTACACTTAATGAAGTGAGGGTGCTTATTCGAAATGGATGGGGCGAGAAAATCGAGATGTTGCTCAATAAGCACAGAGTAGACGATGTTATTGATCGAATAAAAGGTTGCAGGGATCTTCAAATAACAAGCAACAACTTCGATATGCACGATGATTTTATAAATTTTAGAAACAAGGTTTTTTGCGTATCACAAGGTAAGACTTATGAGCATTCGCCGGAATACAATTTCAAGAGTTTCATAGATGCAGAGTATAGAGAAGACATGAAGAAGAAGGATGGAAGAGCGTTCATGAATTTTATCGCTACATGTACAGGGGGCAACGAAGCAAAAGTGGACCTTATCCAGGAAATATGTGGATATGTGTTCAGTAATTATTCGAGAGCAAAAAAATTCTTTGTTTTCATAGGGAAACCCCACACGGGAAAGAGTACGTTTCTCGACATTCTCAAAGAGATTGTAGGCGGTGAATATACTACCGCAATTCCACTTCACAAACTTGGAGATCGATTTATGACCGCAAGTTTGTTTGAAGCGAAGCTTAATATTTCGGGAGAATTATACGAAGGAGAGTTGAAGGGACTAAATACAATAAAAGCATTGACTGGGAACGATGATGTCATTGGAGAAAAAAAGGGCAAAGATCCTTTTGTTTTTAAAAACCGAAGCAAGCTCATTTTTGCCGGGAACAGTATGCCGACATTAAGGCGACTTGACAGCACATCAGCATATTTTGATCGGATTGAATTCGTTATTTTCAACAACACAATTCCAGAGGATGAAAGAGATTTAAATCTGAAAGAAAAAATTCTAAGTGAGCGGGATTATATAGTGTATTGGGCCATGGAAGGATTGCGAAGACTTATAAAAAACAATTTTGTTTTTACTCGTTGTAAGGAATCCAGGAAATTCAAATCGCAGTATATGCAAGAGGTGAACACTGTAGATTCATTTATCGAGACTTGTTGCCATGTGGATCGCGACAATAAAGAGTTAAAGGCCCACAAAAGGGACTTGTATAATGCGTACAGTAAATATTGCCAGGACAACTGTTTAGCATCGTTAAGCAAAATGGATTTTTTTAGGCAGATAAAAACACTGGCATTTAAAAGTAAAAAGTTTAGGAAAAACGGTTCTTTGCCGCTTGAAGGATTCTGTGGAATAGAGTTAATGGTGTGATGCTTCCAATAGGACTGTGGCCTGGCATATCGAGAAAGCCAAAAGCACTAATTAATAATTATAGAGACAAGAGAAGAATTGCTACATTTGCTACATGACATTGAAAATGATGGCAGGGCAAGGCTTGGGGTGATGAAGCCAAGATGAAGATAAAAGAAGTTTTTCTTCAAGCAGGCTACCATGGCTACGTTATTACAGCTACCATTTTGGAATGCCGTCAGAAAATCCAACCGACTAGGTTGACAAATTTCACCAAGAAAGCGCAAAGTACAACGAAAAATTTATATATTATTTAAGAGAGAGGGGCTTTAATGTGAGCAAGTACGATTATGAAAATCTAATAAGCATAATAGCAGACCTTTTACTTGAGTATAACGGATCTTATAAACAGGAGGATATAGACAATGAAAAAAGTTGTGATCTATGCTAGAGTGTCGACTGCTGAACAGGCAGAAGAGGGCTATTCGATTGATGCTCAATTAGATACGGTTAAGAAAAAATGTGAGCAGGAGGGTAGAGTCGTTGTAAATGAGTATGTGGATAGGGGAATCAGTGGAAAGTCTATAGAAAAACGGGATGCCCTTAAAAAATTGCTCAAGGATGCCGCAAAAGGGCAATTTGAAGAAGTCTGGGTTTGGAAGACAAACAGACTGGCAAGAAATCATTTGGATTTATTAAAAATAGTGGATGAACTAAATAAAAATAATGTGGGTTTCAAAAGTTGCTCAGAAGTTTTTGACACCTCCACTCCGACAGGAAAGTTGATGATGAATTTATTAGCCTCTGTCGGGGAATTTGAAAGAGAAACTATTGTCGAAAACGTGAAATTGGGAATGAAGCAGAGGGCAAAAATGGGAAAGTGGAATGGTGGCGTAGTGTTGGGCTATAAATCGGTTAAATCTGGGGATGACAAGGAGAAATCGAGATTGGTGATTGTTGAAGAAGAAGCTGAAACGGTCCGAATGATATTTCAACTGTATGCGAGTGGAAGAGGGTTGAAGAGTATAGTGAACCATATAAACAAATTGGGTTATAGAAGCAAGAAGGGAAATATGTTTGCGATTGCTACAATAAAGGAGATATTGCATAACCCCGTATACATTGGGAAGATAAGATATAACAGGATGCAAGATTGGAATGAAAAGAGAAGAAAAGGCAGAAACGAAAATCCGATGATAGTGGATGGGGAGCATACTCCCATTATAGAGATTGATTTGTGGAACAAAGTTCACAGATTATATAAGGAACGATCGCATAAACCGGTAAGGAACTTTAGTGGGTCGTATCCTCTAACGGGAATATTAAAATGCCCGCAATGTGGCGCGTCAATGGTAGCTGGCGTGGTCAAAAGAAAGCTCAAAAATGGAAACTATAGTATTCATAGATACTACTATTGCGGACGCTGGAGAAACCAGGGAATTGCTGCGTGCCACTCTAATGGAATAAGGAAAGATTATGTCGAGGAAATTGTTTTCAATAAAATAAATGAAGTTTTGTTCAATGAGCAGGTATTGAGTGACATAGTTTTCAATTTGAACAAGAGGAGTAGCGACATCATAGAGCCGCTGGATAACCACATTAAAAAGACAGAAAAGGTGATTAGAGAGCTTGAATCTAAAAAAGCTAGAATATTTGAATTATATGAGGAGGGAATTATAAGCAAATGCGATATTTCAGATAGGTTAAAAGAAATTATGCAGAAAATTGATGTCGAAAGGCAGAAAATTGAGGAGGCAGAAAAGCAACTCAGTCAGAGCACTTCGGACCCGATAGAATATGAAGTCGTAAAAAGGCTTATGTTAAATTTCAATTATATATTGAAGGAGGCCGATATAGAAAAAAAGAAACTTGTTTTGAATCTGGTTATTCGAGAAATAAAAACAAATCCTGATCGAACAGTAAAATCGATATTGTTGAATTTTAATAATAAGACAAATCAATATCTAGGAAATTCAGAGGATGAGTCAAATGACGACTCATCCTCTTTTTGTTTGGAAATTAATTTGTGTATGGATAAACCATAAAAAAGGAGATGTCTAAGATGGAAAAATATGAATTTCTTAAAAACGGACAGAGGGAATGGGACAATGAAGAAAGTCAAATAAGTAGATCTGCTAAAAGAGTAAATATAGTTAGCATAAAATTGATCAAAGAGGACAGTTTCCTCTATCCAGAGAGAAGGGTTACTTCTCCAACCGATGCGTATAATCTCTTGAAACGCTTTTTGATAGAAGCAGATCGTGAATATTTTGTGGTCGTGTGCCTGGATACCAAAAGGCAACCTACCGCAATAAATATTTGTCATATAGGCAGTTTAAATGCAAGCATAGTTCACCCAAGGGAAGTTTTAAAGGTGGGAATCCTTTCGAATTCAGCATCAATAATTGTTGGACACAACCACCCAAGCAATGACCCCACTCCAAGCAGGGAGGATGTTGAAATAACAAAGAGGTTAGTTGAGGCAGGAAAAATTGTTGGAATAGAGGTTGTTGACCATATCATTGCGTGTTCGGACAGATATATATCCTTAAAGCAAGAAGGCATTATTTGAAAAAGAAAATATTCAATACAGCATCTACGAATTGCAAGATGTCATCTGAATACAACTTATGTATAAGCAATAAAACCGCGGCGTGATTTTAAAATCACGCCGCGGTTTTATAAAATATAAATATACATATGTTAAAAATGTTGTAAAAGTGTATCAAATTGGGTATTGATACTCGTGAGTAACGCCTTTAGTTGAAACTAAAGGCGTTAACGCTGCTATATACAATATTAAATGGAAGGGGTTAAAAGAATGAGGAAGGTAGCACTAATATTTATAGCCATGGGGATGCTATTATTCGGAGGTTGCTCGGATATCACAGCGGACCATATAAAGAAAGAAGCCAATGATAAAACAGAAAACGTGGCTGACAAAGACAACGAGTATGTGGCGATGGTTAAAAATGGGAATCCGGTGGATTATCCTGACAAAACTTTTGGCAATTGTTTTGAAAATTTCTTTGGCTCACCAACATGGAAACACTTTGAGTCGGATGAAGAAGTAAATGTTGTTGAATTTACAGGCGAATGTACATATCAAGAAGTGCCGGTTAAAGCCAGAATACAGTTTATAATAGCAGCAGACGGTGGATCATTCGAGGTGGGATATTTGTCTTTTAACGAGGTTCCTCAAGATATGCTAACAACAACCGCATTGTTGAGTACTGCTTTTGATAGTTACACCAGCGCTCCGCAAGGTGAGACCAACAGCGAAAAGGGGGAAGCTCACAATGCTTCGCAAATCAATGAAACGGATGAGCCTGTGGGTTATATATCTTTTAATAATGTAAAGGCATCATCTGAATTAGCAGAAAGTAAGCAGGCAGATTACATAGCTCAAAACACAAGAGACTCTGTCAAAGAAACTGCGTGGGTGGAAGGGAGAAGTGGGAATGGCATAGGAGAGTGGATATTATTTGCCGATAATTCCCAAAAAGAAATAAGCGCAATAGAAATATTGTCGGGCTATCACAAAAATAAAGATTTGTATTTGAAGAATAACAGGGTGAAAAAAATCGGGATAGAATTCTCCGATGGTAGTTATATAGAATCGGCTTTAGAAGACAGTTTTGGAATGAGCAATACAATCACATTAGAGCAGCCAGTGAAGACATCAAGTGTCAAATTGACGATATTGGACGTATACGGAGGTACGAAGTATCAAGATACTTGTATTTCGGAGATTGACTTTATTGGCAGATAAGAGGACGAGAAATTTTCTGACATCGTTTTTTGAACGGTGTCAGATTTGTTTTACTAAAGAATGGATGGATCAATATTCGGTATGATTAATAGTGTTTATGGTTCTCGTTGTAGGCTATATGAAGGAATAAAATGGAATTGGTTTGCAGGGTGCGTCAATGAGGGGAACCCTATCACAAATAGGCAATAGCAGTAAACTTTGCTTAAAGCACCGTATCAAAGGAGGGGATTTAATTGCCAAAGGTTATTAAATTAACAGCTGATACACCAACAACATTTGATCCATTCAAGGATGGCATCAAAATGCCGATTACAGGTTTGTTTGAAAAGGAAGTTATGCTGTCTGATACGATAGTTTGTGAGCGAACTGTTAAAATTTACATACCTGAAGCAGTTGAAGCAGGTGCTTATTTTATTGTATTGACAGTTCCCGACGGGGAAAACACCATTGAATGGTTGAAGTCAAGTGGCTGGATGGCGACGGCTGAGCAAAATAACATATGGTTATATATTATGGAGCCGAAAGATAAGAAATGGGGTAATGTCGAGCAAGAGATGACTTATATCAGCCAGGCATATTCGAATATTTTTACTGACAGAGGAAAGCATTACCTGACTTTTCCGACGAGGTATCTTGTGGGATATGGCACTGGTGGAAAAGCATTACAGATGTTTGCGATGAAAAATTGTATTACAGTTGCAGCTGCAGCCTTTATTGATGCAAGCAATATTGACGAAACTTACTTGGACATAATGAGAAACACAAAATATGAAAAATCGGATATTTTATTAAGTGAAGTGCCTATGCCTGTTTTGCTAATATCTGAAAATTTTTTTGGTGACATCGCAGCTGTTGCAGCTTATTGGAAAAAAGCAAATGCATGCGTTTTCAAACCATGTGATTTTAATGGAGGGAAAATCTTTCGTCAGAAAGAAGGCAGTCGTGACCAATTTACTCCTACTAGCTGCAGCAGCGTAGCTCTTATTAAAAAGAAATGTGAGGATTATAATGATACTGCCTTGACCAATATGATATATACCAAATTTCTTTCGAGATATACCCGCTATGGCGGCTTTGTAGGCGGAAATACATTGGGAATCCGGCCGAACCATAACGCGCTGGGAGTTGAAATCAAAAAGATCATTGTAGATGACCGTGTAAGAGAATATCTTGTATACATTCCACAAAAGATTAGAAAAAGCACCGAGCCTGCTCCGGTATTATTCTATTTTCCGGGTAGTCAGCAAACCCATAAGATGATGTTCGACATATCGCGTATGTGGGAAACGGCCGATGAAGGAAACTTCATACTCATTATTGCTCAAGGTATTGCTGATATAAATTATGATAATTGGCCTATGTGGGACTTGACAAAGCCTGTTGAAAAAAATTATGATTTGAAATTTGTTGAAGCTTTAGTAAAGCAAGCCGATAAAGATTACAATATTGATTCAGGGAGACGCTATATCGGAGGTCAATCAATGGGTGGGATGTTTTCGTTGATTGCGGGCATGAACATATCAGAATATTTTGCGGCGATAGCAACCACCTCCGCATTCTACATTGAGTCGTTTATGGGTGGACCGTTAGATGAAAAAAAAGATGCGACTAGATTTGAACCTATACCTTATTGGACGTTTATTGGTGAATACGATATATGGCCATATGACTTTATTGAGAATCAGGATGTGAAAAAAACATTGGAGTACTGGCTTGGCAGAAATAATGCCGGAGCCATAGGTGACTATATATTTAAAAGAGATGGCCGGTTTTTAACTTATGAATGGACTAATGAGAAAAATGTACCGATGGTACGTTACACGGTGACAATGGACAGAGGTCACAGCATGCTGCCTAAGGAAATTTCGATTATGTGGAATGAGTGGTTTTCAAAATGGCATAAAGACGATAATGGAAACATAATTTTTCTGAAAAAAGAGAAATCGGAACCATAAAAAGCCTGGAGACAAGTTTGTCAACGCGAAAAGACTGTGATAGTATATAGGCATATGCGAAATTCAATATAAGTAATGGAGGAAATGAAGTAATGGAAAAATTGCCAAATTGTCCAAAATGCAACTCGGAATATACCTACGAGGATGGAAGCCTTCTTGTGTGTCCAGAATGCGGCCATGAGTGGAATCTTGCCTCAGAAGCTGAGGCTGCAGGGGATGAAAAGGTTGTAAAGGATGCCAATGGAAATGTCCTGAATGACGGCGACACGGTGACTATAATAAAGGACCTCAAGGTAAAAGGCAGCTCGTCATCTCTGAAAATAGGAACAAAGGTAAAAAACATACGTCTTGTCGATGGCGACCATAACATCGAATGCAAGATTGACGGTTTTGGTGAGATGAAGCTTAAATCGGAGTTTGTAAAAAAGGCATAAATCAAAATTGATTCGAATGATCGGCGAAATCCGGCATTCATAGGGTCTGGCCACGGGATTTTGAACTATACCGTGGCTATTTTTGCGATTGTTTGAATAAAAATACTTTTTGGCTGCTTTTTTTTGTATTATAATATAACAAATGAAATCTATGGCTATCGCCGAGTTCCACAGTGTGGAAGCGGGGGACCCAGTAGTAACAGGGGTGAATCCTGCACAGCAGGTAGGGCAAATCTCTTGCAGCCCGAATCCGTCAGCTAACCTCGTAGGCGTTGGAAGAGAAGGATAAGATTTGTCCTGCCTGTCATCTATCGACCGGTTGAGTGGTCTTTTTTTGATTTCCTTCTCATATAATTTTTGTTTGAAACTATGCGTGTATATTATGGCAGGATAAATATTATCACGTGTATACAGGGAACAAAACATAAGAGGAGGAATTTTATGAAAAGAATAAAGATTGGAATGTTTGGATTTGGAAGAACGGGCAGGCTGGTTGCAGCTGAGTTCATAAAGGATGATAAATTTCATCTTGAGTGGGTGGTTAGAAAACACGGGAGCGACAACCACAAGTATGCCAGCAGACTTTTAGGGTATGAACATGACTACGGCATGATTTTTTCGATTGAAGAGATTAATGACAGCTTATTCAAAGAAAATCCGGTGGACATAATAGTTGATTTTTCGGATTCATCAGGTGTTCAATACTACAAGGACGCTGCAGAAGCAGGCATAAAGATAATTTCGGCCATATCAAGATATGAGCCTGAAGACCAGGCGCTGCTTTATTCTCTGGCGGATAAGGTGGCTGTTTTGCACTCTCCAAACATAACTCTTGGAATAAATATATTACTTGTAGCGTCGCAGATAATACAAAAGATAGCCCCGCATGCTGACATAGAGATTGTTGAGGAGCATTTCAAAGGAAAAAAGGAAGTTTCGGGAACTGCCATGAAAATTGCGAATTTCCTCGGACTCGATGAGAAGGAGCATATAAATTCTATTCGTGTGGGCGGAATTGTAGGGCACCACGAGGTCATATTCGGAATGCCGCATCAGACGATACGGCTTACGCACGACAGCATAAGCAGGGCGGCATTCGGACAGGGAGCAATATTTGCAGCCATGTTTTTAAAGGATCAGCCCAAGGGAATCTATTCCATGGAGAACATAGTTTCGGAGATGTTTTCAAAGCATAGGCCCGTATACTAGGCGAGTCCCCTTATATGAAGCAAAGGAAGTGGTATAATGCCAAAGGATAGATTGCATAAAGTCAGCTGCAGCAACTACAGATGCGAGATTGAAGTTACGCTGGAGATACTATGCGGCAAATGGAAAGCATTGCTCATATGGAATCTTAGCAGGAACAATGTAATAAGATTCAATGAGTTCAAAAGGCTAATCCCTGACATAACCCAAAAGATGCTCAGCCAGCAACTTAGAGATCTTGAGCAGAACGGCCTTGTCCAAAAAACCATTTATCCCCAGGTGCCTCCGGCTGTCGAGTATTCGCTGACTGAATTGGGAAAAGAGCTTGTTCCTATACTTGAGGCAATGGACAAGTGGGGTAAAAACTTTGTGGACAACTACAAGCACAGTGAAAATAGCAATGAAGATTAACATAAAAAAGTGATGGCTGGATTAGACCAAACCATCACTTTTTTGGTGCTTATTATATGGCAGACTAGAAAGTAACATCTGTGCCGTAGTAAGCGGCTTCGAAGAGCTGTTTCATCTCTTCTACAGATATGTCCCTTGGGTTAGTGCCCGTACACGGGTCTCCCACTGCGTTTTTAGATATTTCATCCAGGCTTGACTTGAATAAGTCTTCTGCTATGCCAAACTCCTTGAGTGTATGAGGCATGTTCATGGCAGTTCTAAAGTCCTTAACAAGCTGTACAAGAGATGCGACAAGCTCGTCTGTTGTAGCTCCAGCAAGGCCAAGTCTTCTTGCTATGTCAGCGTATTCAGCTCCCGCAGCCTTTGCATTGAACTGAACTGCATATGAAAGGTATATAGCATTGGCGCAGCCGTGAGGTATGTCGAATATCTTGCCAGTCTTGTGGGCCATAGAGTGAACTATACCAAGTATGGCATTTGAGAATGACATTCCCGCAAGACACTGAGCTATGTGCATGTCCTTTCTGGCCTGGTCTTCACCTTTGTAAGACTGGACAAGGCTCTCCACAGTCATTTCTATAGATTTCATTGCAAGCGAATCAGTTATTGGGTTTCTCACCTTTGAAACGTAGGCTTCGAATGCGTGTGTAAGAGCATCCATGCCTGTGTTGGCAACAAGCGACGGAGTCATGCTTTGAACAAGTCCAGTGTCAACTATTGCAAGGTCAGGAGTTATGTTGTAGTCGGCAATAGGATACTTGACGCCTGTCTCATGGTTTGTTATTACAGAGAAAGAAGTAACCTCAGTGCCAGTACCGCTTGTAGTAGGTATTGCTATGAATCTTGCCTTCTTTCTGAGCTCAGGCAGATTGAAAGGCTTTGCGGCCTCCTCGAATGTGAATTCAGGATACTCGTAGAATATCCACATGGCTTTGGCTGCATCTATAGGAGAGCCTCCGCCTATTCCAACTACAAGGTCAGGATTGAACTCTCTCATAGCCTGCGCACCTGACATTACAGTGGCAACAGAAGGGTCGTTTTCAACTCCTGAAAATATTGAAGTTTCTATGTTTGCTTCACCAAGCAGAGCTTGAATCCTTGGAACAGTACCGTCCTGTATAAGTCTTTCAGAACCTATAACAAGCATGGCCTTGCTTCCATTTACTGACTTTAGATGCTCTATGGCATTCTCACCGAAATAAACGTCTCTTGGAATTGTAAATCTTTGCATATTCTATTTCCTCCTTAAGAAAATTAATAGTTTTAGTAGTGGTTTTAGTTTTTCGGGATAACCCCGGGCACATTCTTAGTATAAAACCGGCAGTCCACTAAAAAAAGAAGGCACTTTTTGGTGATATAGTTCCCAAAAGGTAGGAAATGTGAGCAGAGTTGACATTTGACTTTTAAATTTTTTTGTATATCATTATAGACAGGCAATACAGATCTTGAAAACGAGGTAAAACCATGTCGAATTTTCTTATAAATGGGTTCATGCTGGGGCTGGCATACGTGGCTCCAATAGGCATGCAGAATCTGTATGTTATAAATACTGCGCTTGGCAAAGATAAAATGAGGGCGTACCAGGTGGCTCTGATAGTCATACTGTTTGACATATCCCTTGCGCTGGCGTGCTTTTTTGGAATGGGGCTGCTGCTTGAAATGTCGGGGATTTTAAGGTCTCTTGTGTACCTTATCGGAAGCCTCGCGGTAATATACATAGGGACAATGCTTGTAAGAAGCAAGCCGGATGCCGGAGGCGAAACAGATACGGACAAAACGCTGCTGCAGGTTACAAGTGCATGCTTTGCAGTCACATGGCTTAATCCTCAGGCAATAATAGACGGCTCGCTGCTGCTTGGTGGATTCAGGGCGTCGCTTCCAATTGAGGCTTCACATGTATTCATACTGGGAGTCTGCATGGCATCGTTTGCGTGGTTTACAGGTCTGGCAACGATAGTGTCAGTGTTCAAAAGCAGCTTCAGCAACAGCGTTGTAAGATGGATAAATGTAGTCTGTGGAGCTGTCATAATATATTATGGTTTGAAACTCGGGCATAACTTCATGAATGAAATGATGTAAATTGGATAACACTTGCAAATAATTATAAAAGAATATATAATAATGCATAATAACATATTGAAAAATAGCGATTACAAAAGCTACGATTTATAAATTTCTCAAGAGAGCCGGTGGTTGGTGAGAATCGGCGAAAGGTTAAGTCTTTCCACTTTTGGAGCTGCCGGTGATGAACCGGAAGGCTGGCATCCTTTATCATGCTGTTGACGAGAGGCTGGTTTTCTATGGAAGCTGGCAATTTGGGTGGCAACGCGGATATTACTTCCGTCCCATGGGTATATTTATATATGCGTGGGGCGGGAGTTTTTGTTTTTTAGCAAAAAAACAACATTTATTATATAGGAGGTAACAATATGTTAGATATCAAATTTGTAAGAGAAAACCCTGAAATTGTTAAGGAAAACATGAAGAAGAAGTTCCAGGACGGCAAGCTGGGACTAGTGGATGAAGTAATAGCTCTAGACGCTGAATTCAGAAGCCATATGCAGGAGGCAGACGATCTCAGGGCGGACAGAAACAAGATTTCAAAGCAAATCGGCGGACTGATGGCTCAGGGCAAGAAGGAAGAGGCAGAGGAGCTAAAGAAAAAGGTTACTGCTGAGTCAGAGCGTCTGGCTGAGCTGGAAGTAAAAGAAGGCGAGCTTGAAGAAAAAATCAAGAAAATAATGATGACTATCCCGAACATAATAGACCCGAGCGTTCCTATAGGCAAGGACGACAGTGAAAATGTGGAGGTTGAGCGTTATGGGGAGCCTGTGGTGCCTGATTTTGAAGTTCCATACCATACAGACATAATGGCCAAATTAAACGGCATTGACCTTGACAGCGCAAGAAAGGTTGCAGGAAGCGGATTCTACTATCTCATGGGCGACATAGCAAGACTTCACTCTGCAGTGATTTCTTACGCCAGGGACTTTATGATAGGCCGCGGATTTACATACTGCATTCCTCCGTACATGATACGCAGCGAGGTTGTAACAGGAGTTATGAGCTTTGCGGAAATGGATGCCATGATGTACAAGATAGAAGGGGAAGACCTCTACCTTATAGGAACAAGCGAACACTCAATGATAGGTAAGTTCATAGATACAATACTGCCAGAGGAATCTCTGCCTCACACGCTGACTAGCTACTCTCCTTGCTTTAGAAAGGAAAAGGGCGCTCACGGCATAGAGGAGAGAGGGGTCTACAGGATTCACCAGTTCGAAAAGCAGGAAATGATAGTTGTATGCAAACCTGAGGACAGCATGATGTGGTATGACAAGCTATGGCAGAACACTGTTGATTTCTTCCGCACGCTTGACATACCTGTAAGAACTCTTGAGTGCTGCTCGGGCGACCTTGCAGACCTCAAGGTTAAATCAGTAGACGTAGAGGCTTGGTCTCCAAGACAGCAAAAATACTTCGAGATAGGAAGCTGCTCTAACCTTGGTGACGCTCAGGCTCGCCGTCTTAAAATCCGTGTCAACGGCGAAAATGGCAAGTATTTTGCTCACACGCTTAACAATACTGTGGTTGCTCCTCCAAGAATGCTAATAGCCTTCCTTGAGAACAACCTCAATGCAGACGGCTCTGTAAACATCCCAGCAGCGCTTCAGCCATACATGGGCGGCGCGACAGTAATAAAATAGCATAGCAGGACAAGCTGACTTGAAAGTCAAAGGGTTATCCTTTGGCTTTCTTTTTTATTTTTTCGATTGTGATAAAATTAAAATGAACTTTTAGGGGGGATGGCGACTCTTATATGTGAAAGGGCGGCAGAAAAGGGGTGAGGGGATGGATATGAAGCTGCTGATTAAGCGGGCAAAAAAAGGAGACAAGGATGCCCTGGTGGAGCTTGTGATGGCGCAAAAAAGCGACTACTACAAACTGGCCTACGTATACATGAAAAACCAAAATGACGCGCTGGATGCAACGGAAGACATGATAGTGATTCTTTATGAAAATATCCATAAGCTCAAAAATGAAGATTCATTCTACACCTGGAGCAAGACGATACTTGTCAACTGCTGTAAAAAAATGCTCGGGGAACGCATTGGGACAACTGTTTCGGATTACATAGAGGAAAAGGGACATGATGGAGGAATTGGGGAAAAAGACAATCAACTGCTTATAGAAAAATATATGTCGGAGCTTGACGAAAAGCAAAGAGAGGCAATAAGGCTAAGATACCTTCTGGACTTGGAATACAAGACTATAGCCCAGATGCTCAATGTGCCTCTTGGTACGGTAAAGTCGCGGATTTCAAATGGCATAAGCAGGCTGCAGGATATGTTTGGAGGTGATATCGGTGAGTAATGTCGAAAAAATTCTATTGGAAAGCAAAGATGAACTGGAGAGCATAGAAGTACCATGTGAACTTGAAACAAGGCTAAAAGGAGCACTCGAGAGCAAGACATTTGCAAAACGAAGAAGTAGAATGACGGGAAGGATTGCAGTCGCCATCATTGTATTTATGCTAATTGGCTACCATTTCGACACACTTGCATATTATGGCAAGAAGCTGCTGGGCTACAACGATGTCATGAACGGAACACTAAAGGAGCTAAACGAACTGGGCAAGGGCCAGGCAATAGGCAAGAGCTGCAGTTTTAAAAACGGAGTCATAGTAACGCTGGATGGGATAATGCTGGATGAAAATCACCTCATAGCCTTTTACACGGTAAGCGCACCAAAGGGCAACGTGGATGATACAGTGCCGACAGTCAGTCTCAGAGGGCTGCTTGGGGAATGCACCCCCCGGGGCGGGCAGGGCTTAATGAACGATGGAGGGACTCTCATGAAAAACATGCAAAGCTTTGAGTCGCCAAAATTCTTTGAAAAGACGCTGCACATGGATTTTCGGATTTGGGGAGACGGCAAAGCAGAGCAGAATCAGATAACATTCAAGATAGACAGGCAGGAGGCAATGGGCCACACATTGAAAGCGGCCATAGGCAAAAGTATAAAGGCAGACAAGGCCAATATCCGATTTGAATCAATACTTGCGACCCCGACTCA
This sequence comes from Peptoclostridium sp., assembly GCF_009881055.1. Taxonomy (GTDB): domain Bacteria; phylum Bacillota; class Clostridia; order Peptostreptococcales; family Peptostreptococcaceae; genus Peptoclostridium_A. The sequence continues at coordinate 63,315 of NZ_WXFG01000005.1, read as the reverse complement.
GACGGTCATCAAGGGAACTATCCAAAATACGCTCGAGTTGGCCATAGACGATATGACAAAGCAAAGGCTTAGGCCAAATGCTATGGAGCTAAGGCTTTACGCAAACGGAAAAGAGGTTCAGGCTCAGGGTTACGGAGTCAGCACAAATTTAGATGGGATAAAGTTTCAATGCGAATACGACGCGCTGCCTCAGGAAGTTAAGTCCCTCGAGCTGAAGCTTGCAAGATTTTCAGCAGACCACGATGTGAACGAGGTTTTTAATATAATCGGCGGCAACGAGGTTCAAAAGCTTAATGTAAAGGGGCAGGAGATAATTATAAACAAGTTGCTCGAGTCAAACGGAAATACTTTTGTGAGCATAACGACGCAGGAAGGCACAGTTCTAACACGGGTATATCTGGACACTGATGGTGAGCAGCTAGAACTCAGCAGGACAACCGACGACAAATACGAAAAGCTAAATGATGGAAGAATACTCCATACAAGGACGCTCGAGTTTGCAGGAACAGGAACGGACTGCAAGCTAGATATAAGAAGGATGACATACTCTAAAGAATATGATAAGTCCATTGATGTCCCTGTAAAATAAAACTAGCCGGGCAAGAATACTCTTGCCTGGCTAGTTTGCCTGATATTCAATAGGAATGAAGCACCGCGCCGATTGACAAAAGTGCGCACTTTTCTTATACTGAGTGTAAATGCATGATATGTGGAGGTGCAAAAATGGCGAGGCAAAGAGGCAAGGTATTCGGAGAGAGAATCAGGCATCTGCGTGATGAGCATGATCTTACACAAAGCGCATTAGCTGACAAAGCGGGCGTATCCATAATGCAGATAAAAAATATCGAGATAGGCAGGAACGGAACCACAAAGGAAGTGGCAGCTGCCATTGCGTCGGCTCTTCAGGTCCCGCTAGAGGAAATATACATAGAGGATTTTCGAAATACGACAATAATAACACTCTCAAATTCAAAGGGGGGAGTGGGAAAGACAAGCTCGGTGCTCGGCCTTGCACATGCGCTCTCAAGGCTTGACGGCAACAAGGTGCTCATAGTAGAGGCAGACATGCAAAGAAATCTGAGCTTCGGGCTCGGCATATCCGAGGACACAGGCAGGAGCCTGTATGCAGCGCTTATGCGAGAGGACAACTTCGCCGGATACATTCAGCCAACGGGAACTGATAATCTCGACATCATAATAGCAGACTACTCGCTTGCCACCGTGGACTTTGAGCTCTCCAGAAAGCAGTACCAGGAGACTATATTTCAGCGCGGGATGAGCGAAATACTAGAAAAGGGGATGTATGACTACGTAGTAGTAGACACCTCCCCGAATCTTGGGCTCCTGAACTTCAACATACTCAGCATAAGCGACTACGTGATAGTGCCGGTTGAGCTCTCGGCCTACGGCCTGCAGGGGCTCGACACCATATTCAGATACATCAACAAGATAAAGGAAGTCAACCATAAGCTCGAGATACTCGGAGTCTTAAAGACAAAGGTGGACAGGAGGGAAGCGGTTACAGATACGGCGGACAGGACTCTCGAGTCCGTGTTCGACAATGTCAGGATATTTGAAAGCTACATTTCCATCGATACGAATGTCAAGAAGGCTCAGTGGAGCAGGGAACACATAAGCGATTTCGATCCGAGATCAAGAGCTGCAAAGCAGTATATGGCGCTTGCGAAAGAGGTGGTCAAGTATGGCAGGTAAGGGCAAGAAGGACTGGGCCAGCTCCAGCTTCGCGGACGATTTTTTCATAAAAAGGGGCGATACAGATAAGGATCCCTTCGGATTCATGAGTGCAAAATCAGGAGCATACGTGCTGCAGCTGGAACTAGAGTTGCTTGATGCTGCGCCGCAGGAGTGGAACTTTTATAAGCCTCTTGCTGAGGACAAGATGGATGAGCTTATTGAGTCCATAGAGCAAAAAGGGCTGCTCCATCCGATAGTCGTGTGGGAGCGGGCAGCGGAATATCCGGAGCCGGCAAGATACACGATACTCTCAGGGCACAACAGAGTGGAGGCTTTCAGAAGGCTATACGAGTCTACGGGCGACAGGAAGTACGCAGTTATAATGGCGCACGTCAAAAAGCCACACGAAATAGACGAGGAACAGGCTAAAGAGATAGTCATCGACACCAACTGGGTAAGCAGGCAGCTGAGCGCATATGAGAAGAGCCAGTCGATTATAAGAAAATACATGATACTCGGCAGCAAGGAAAAGAAGGCACACGCCAACATTCTAAGGCGGGACATAATAGCAAAGGAGTACAACATAACTGGCAGGCAGGTGGACAACTACAGAAAGCTTTCCGAGCTGATAGAGCCGTTTCAAGAGATGCTCAGGAGCCAGGAACTGGGCGTAAAGGCTGGCGTCAAGCTCACTTATTTTGACAGCGAAATGCAGCAGTGGATTTACGACAGTTTCGGAGAAGCCGTGTGCGAAAACAAGATTGCAAATGCCATTAAGGCGGGCATGGGCAAAGAGGAACTTAGCACGTTGTTCAATCCGGGAGTTGAGAAAGTGAGTTTTGTCAAAATGGAGGTTCCGGCAGAACTTCGGAATGAATTCATAGCGATGGCACACAGGTGGCTTAAGTCGAAGACAAAACAATAGTTTGTTAAAAATTAATAAAAGGTGGAAACCGGTTTCCGTTTCCATTGTAAAAGCGCCGCTGATGCTCTGTAAAATACAGAAGGTCAGCGACGCTTTTTTGCAATTTATTCGATGCGGGACGTTTCTCTCAAAACAAGCCCTTTGTTTCTTTCGAGCACATTCCTTATGGACCAATCGTTCTGGAAGAGTACAACCGGGTCTCCCTGCTTGCTCTCGGCCAGCATTGTGTCCATTGCCAGCGTGAATTTGGCTGGATCGAATTTGTCCATTTCAATCCAGCGTATATGTCGGTATGGAAGCATATGCATTGTGATGTCGACATTGTATTCGTTCTTGAGGCGGTATTCGAGCACCTCGAACTGAAGCACGCCCACAACGCCAACGATTACCTCCTCCATGCCCGATTGCGGACGCCTGAATACCTGAATCGCGCCTTCCTCGGAAAGCTGCATTATACCCTTAAGAAACTGCTTACGCTTTAGGGAATTCGGCGTGGATATAGTCGCGAAGTGCTCCGGAGCGAATTGAGGAATACCACTGTATTTGAGTTTTGAGTTGTCCTGGCAGAGCGTGTCGCCTATATTGAATATTCCGGGATCGTGTATGCCTATTATGTCTCCTGGATATGCTGTATCTACAACCACCCTGTCCTGGGCTACAAACTGCTGAGGCTGAGCCAGCTTTATGCTCTTATTTTTCTGGACATGATTTACTGCCATGCCCTTTTCGAATTTGCCCGAGCAGATTCTAAGGAATGCTATACGGTCTCTGTGGGCCGGGTTCATGTTGGCCTGTATCTTGAATATGAAGCCCGAGAAATTTGACGACTCCGGGTCAATATCTCCAAGGTTGCTGCTGCGAGGCTGCGGAGGCCGTGTTATCTCAAGGAACGATTCCAGGAACGGCTCCACGCCGAAGTTTGTAAGGGCGCTTCCGAAGAATACTGGCGTCAGGTTGCCGCTTAGTATCTCATCCAGGTTGTACTCGTCGCCAGCGATGTCAAGCAGCTCTATGTCGCTTAGCAGCTGGTCGTAAAGGGCGCTGCCCAGCAGGTCCTTGAATTTGTCGTCGGCCATGTCTCCTGTTGTAGACTTGGCGATTGACTGCCCGTGGTTGCCGTCATTAAAGAGCTCTATCTGGTTCTTGTGGCGGTTGAAAACGCCTCTGAAATCCTTGCCCGAGCCTATAGGCCAGTTCATAGGGCAAGAGCGTATTCCAAGAGCGTTTTCTATGTCCTCTAGCAGCTCAAAAGGATTCATACCCTGACGGTCCATCTTGTTTATGAATGTGAATATAGGGATTCCTCTCATCTTACATACTTGGAACAGCTTCTTGGTCTGAGCCTCGACACCTTTTGAGCAGTCAATTACCATCACGGCGCTGTCTGCGGCCATCAGCGTTCTGTAGGTGTCTTCACTGAAGTCCTGGTGGCCCGGTGTGTCGAGTATGTTGATGCAAAAGTCGTTATATTCGAATTGGAGCACACTTGAGGTTACTGATATACCCCTTTGCTTTTCGATCTCCATCCAGTCAGAAACGGCGTGCTTTTGAGAACGCCTTGATTTTACAGAGCCTGCAGCCCTTATGGCTCCTCCGTAAAGCAGAAACTTCTCAGTCAGCGTGGTCTTTCCGGCGTCCGGGTGAGAGATTATTGCGAAGGTCCTTCTTCTGCGGACCTCTTCTATGAAAGTGAAATTTTTATCCGACATATTTATCTTCCTTTTTAGTATAATTTATTAAGATCAAAAAAACCTATAGTTAGCGCAGTTTAAAATTGTAACCTTAATGAGAATATACTTTTATCGTTTAGATGTCAACAAAAAAACCAAACGGCACGCAAAAGACAGCTGATGAAATTGCAATCAGTTTAATTTTTATGGAATATCGCATGCTGCATTTTTTATGCTATAATGATAAAGCTGTAATACTAACAAAATTGAAAAACTAATTATAAAGAAAGAGATGACTAAATGACAATAACAAATTTCAAGGCTTACAATATAGGCGATGAGCTGCTAAAGGCGATAGAGCTGCTTAATTTCAAAAGCCCTACCAAGGTCCAGCAGCAGGTAATACCCGCTGCGCTGGAGGGGCATGATATAACAGTCAAGTCTCAGACTGGAAGCGGAAAGACGGCCGCATTCGCCATACCAATATGCCAAATGGTGGAATGGGAGGATAACAAGCCGCAGGCGCTTGTGATTACCCCTACAAGGGAACTTGCCATACAGGTACAGGAGGATTTTTTCAACATAGGCAGATTCAAAAGGCTAAAGGTGGCTGCAATTTACGGAAAGTCTCCATACAGAAGGCAGGAGAGGGAACTCAAGCAAAAAACTCACGTTGTTGTTGGCACGCCGGGCCGAATTATAGACCACATAGAAAGAGGGACGCTCGACACATCGTGCATCAAATATCTCGTGCTAGACGAAGCGGACGAGATGCTGAGCATGGGCTTCATAGAGCAGATAGAAGCTGTGATAGGCAGTCTGCCTAAAGAAAGGATGACTATGCTTTTCTCGGCCACTATGCCTTCGGATATACAGTCGCTGTGCAGCAAATATATGAAAGCTCCAGTGAACATAGAGATAGAATCCAATGGCATGACTGCAGACAAGGTGGAGCAGGAACGATACAGCGTGAATGAAGCGGATAAGCTGGAGCTGCTAAGAGACCTGACTATAGTTGAAAATCCGGACAGCTGCATAATATTTTGCAACACAAAGCAGAAGGTGGACGAGGTTTGCCTAGGGCTTTCAAGGCTCGACTACCCTTGCGATAAGATACATGGAGGAATGGAGCAGGAGGACAGGCTCAGTGTCATGGATGATTTCAAGCAGGGAGCTTTCAGATATCTTGTTGCCACGGATGTTGCGGCCAGAGGGATAGACGTAGACAACATAACGCATGTAATCAACTATGACATCCCCCAGGACAAGGAAAGCTATGTTCACAGGATAGGCAGAACGGGAAGAGCGAGCAGCTCCGGAAAGGCAATGACCTTCGTGACCCGCTACGAAGACAAGTTTTTAAATGAAATCCACAGCTATATAGGCAGAGAGATCGCTTTGAAGGAGAGACCTCAACAGGAAGCCGTGGACAGCTCCAGGCATGAGTTTGAAAAGAAAGCGAGCGCCAGCCCTGAAATAAAGGAGACAAGAGGCGCGCAGGTGAGCAAAGAAATCATGAAGCTCCATGTCAATGCAGGCAAGAAAACTAAGATGAGGCCTGTAGACATTGTAGGCACGCTGTGCAACATAGAAGGCATGAGCGCACAGGACATAGGAATAATAAGCATACTTGATGTCTCCACATTTGTGGAGATACTCAACAACAAGGGCGAAATGGTGCTTGAAAAGCTCCAGAGCACCCCAATCAAGGGCAGGCTGCGCAACGTTAGTAGAGCTTGTAGATAGCAGTGTGAATTGTTATAATTCTACTGTGACAGATTTAGACAAATTTTTTTAGAATAGAGGATAACAAAAATGATTCAAATAGAAAAACTTTCCTATGGTTTTCCCGCAAAAGATTTATATAAAGAGGTTTCGTTTACATTGGAAATGGGGCAGCACGCTGCTTTTATTGGAAGCAATGGCGCTGGAAAATCAACTCTTGTTGATATGATTATTCATCCTGATAAGTATTGGTACGATGGAAAGATAATCAAAGATGAAAGTTGCCGTATTGGGTATGCCAGCCAGTTTGCTGTGAGAGATAAAGAGCAGGAATGCACTGTTTTTGAATATCTAAGTGAGAGATTCGTGCAAAATCAAAAGGCGACACTTGCTGTGTGTGACGAAATGGCAGTGGCTGAGGATGTGGAGCCCTTATTTGAGCAATATCAGGCTCTTGTAGACGCCTTTGAGGCCATGGACGGAGACAATTATGAAAACAATATCCATAAACAGCTATATGTAGCCGGTATGCGTGAATTAAAAGAAACAAAGCTATCGCAGCTTAGTGGCGGAGAGTATAAATTACTTCAGATTATGAAAGAAATGTTATTATCTCAAAATCTTCTTGTTTTGGACGAACCGGATGTATTTCTCGATTTTGGCAACTTAAATGGACTTTGTCAGCTGATTAATGGCTACAAGGGCACATTATTGGTTATTACACATAACAGATATTTATTGAATCATTGTTTCGATAAGATTTTACATTTGGAAAACGGTGATATTCAGGAATATGAGGGTAACTATGCTGAATATCGTTGTTCCCAGCTAAAGGAAAAATTAAAACTTAAACTGCAGAGTATTGAAGAACAGGAAGAAATTGAGCGTACCGAGAAAATGGTTGATAGTCTGCGCACAAGAGCTACGCTGGTTGCTAATCCTGTTATTGGAAGCGCCGTAAATGCAAAGCAAACACAACTGGACCGTTTACTTGCAAGACAAATTAAGGCACCTTTTATTGAACTTCGTGAGCCAAAGATTGAATTGCAGTCAATAGAAGTTGAAACAGGGCATACTGTTTTAAGCATTACAGATTATAATGTTTCATTTGATGAAAGCTTATTGGAAAATATCAATTTTGAATTACTATCTGGCGAAAAAGTAGCCATCGTTGGTGCAAATGGTACAGGAAAAACTACTTTGGTGCGCGATATCTTAAAAAATAACCATCCTTCCATCCATATAGATGAGAATACAAGCCATGCATGTTTGTCTCAGCTTAAGGACGAGAATATGGATGAAACAAAAACGCTATACGAGCTTATGGAAAACTTGGGTTTTGGGACAAGTGAAAGTATCCGTGAGTATCTCGGGAAATATTGTTTGGAAGGTGACACCTTAAAGCAGAAGGTAGGCCAGTTATCAGGCGGAGAAAAGAATTTGCTCCAAATTGCGATGATTGCAAATACAAATGCAGAATTTCTTATTCTTGATGAACCGACTAGCCATTTGGATATTTACGCACAAATGGCTCTGGAAAAAGCCATTTCCGAATATAAAGGGGCCGTACTCATGGTAAGCCATGATTTCTATCTTGTAGCTAATTGTGCGGATTATGTTTTACTTGTAGAAGACAATACGATTAGACGTATGCGTACACGTACTTTCCGTAAAATGGTGTATGATAAATATTTCGATCAGAAGTATTTAGAAATAGACAAGAAAAAACAAGAATTAGAATCCAATATCACATTAGCCTTTAAAAAAAATGAGCTGAAAACTGTAGAAAAACTTTGCAATCAGTTAGAAGTACTTAGCGTCAAGTAGCGAGTAGTATGGAGGGGAAAATGACTGAATTATTAGCTCCGGCAGGAAGTATGGAAGCTTTAAAAGCGGCAATTTCTAATGGCTGTGATGCCATATACCTGGGAATGCAAAAATTTGGTGCGCGTGCATACTCATCTAATTTTGATTTGGAATCGTTAAAAGAGGCTGTTAGGTATGCGCACCTGAGGAATGTCAAAATCTATGTTACAATGAATACCATCGTTTTCGAAAACGAAGTTGAAGAGATGAAAGAGCAGGTGGACGAATTAAATGAAATCGGTGTTGATGGAATTATAGTCCAGGATCTGGCTGCTTTCGATTATATAGTTAAAAACTTTCTTGATATGGAAGCACATTGTTCAACTCAAATGGGAATAGACGATTTAGACGGAACTTTATTATTTAAAGAACTTGGCGCTAAAAGAGTTGTTCTGTCCCGTGAGCTTGAGATTGAAAAAGTAAAAGAGATAAAAAGAATAGCCAAAATACCTTTGGAAATTTTTGTTCACGGCGCTTTATGTGTATCTTATTCCGGAAACTGTCTAATGTCTGGATTAATCGGCTATCGAAGCGGAAATCGTGGAAGATGTGTTGGTTCATGTCGTAAGGAGTATGAACTAATTGATAAGACAACAGATACATCTTTAGGGAAAAACTATATTCTATCTACCAAGGACTTAAACACAATCGATTATATCAATGATTTAAAAGAAATTGATTCTTTAAAAATAGAAGGTCGAATGAAAGAGCCTGCGTATGTTGCTAATGCTGTATCAAAATATCGCATGGCCTTAGATAATAAAATAACCGAAGAAGATAAAGAAAATCTGAGCAAAACATTCAACAGAACATTTACTAAGGGATATTTGTTTCACGAAGATATAAAAGATATTACAAACATCTTAAGACCTAATAACGCTGGTTATGAAATTGGTAGAATCAGCAAGACTGTTAAAGACATGTATGAAATAACACTTACACGTCCTTTAAATCAAAACGATATAATCAGAATAAGTCATAAAAATGAAGATGTTATTTTAACTGTTGTAAAACTCTACGATAAAGATGGCAATTTAATCAACAAAGCAGATAATGTCTGCTATATCAAAATCAAAGAAAAGCTGTCCAAGGGTGATTTAGTATATATAACGAAGGATTATTTCTATTACAAAGAGTTAGAATCATCACTGGAAAAAGAATTTAAACGCTTTAACCTAGATATTAGAGTGTATGCATATCCAGATTCAAAGCTTATCATAGATGCGGAGGGCCTAGGCTTTAATTATTTATATGAAAGCGAGGAAATACTAGGCGAAGCAATTAATAATCCAACTACAAAAGAACAGGTAATAAAGCAATTCTCAAGATTAAATGATACTATATTCGAACTTAAGCATGTAGATTTCAAGGAATGCAATGCATTTATTCCAGCCAAACTGTTAAATGCAGCAAGAAGAGATATTGTACAGGGCTTATATGACTTAAAGCTTAACAGCCAAAAGAAAAGAACCAAAGCTTTGAAAGCAAAAGAAAAAATAAGCTTTGCCCCGCAAAAACCATACCTTACAGTCTCTGTAACGACCAGGGAACAGTATGATGCTTGCGTGAGCTGTGGAATTAAGGAAATTTATTTTGAAAACGTGGTTAGAAGAAACCAGAACGATTATAAGGAAAAAGAAGGGCAGCTGTTAATCGGAGGATATGGCGGAATTTACCACTACAGAAAAACTAATCCTTTTGTTGCGGACTATTCTCTAAATGTTGTTAATTCTACTAGCTGCTATGAATTATATAGATTAGGCGCGAAACGAGTAACTTTATCTTATGAATTGAATAAGAGACAAATTGAAGATTTAATTAATGCCTATTATGAAGAAAATGACGGCTATCCTGCGCTGGAAATGATTGTATATGGCAAGGCTCCTTTGCTGTTTACAAAATATTGTCCGCTGAAAAAAATGAATCAGTGCGGTATTTGCAAAACGAAGAGCTATGAGTTAAAAGATGAGCACGGAACCTTCCCTATCATTTCTCATGATGATTGTACAACGACTATCCTTAATGGGAAGACGCTTAATCTTTTAGATGAGCTACAAAGCATAAAAGGAATAGAGGCATTCAGATTAAGCTTCACAATTGAATCAAAAGAGCAGGTTGTGAAAACCATTAATGAGGCCCTAAGCAAATTAAAGGGCGGAGTGAATAAAGCTGTCTTTAATCAGGACACAGACTCAAGAGGACATTTTAATAAAGAGATTTTGTAGGGAAATCCCAGTTCAAATCTGGGTGTCGCCTCCAAGGACAAAAACCCCCAAACTCATTGAAAATCAATGGGTTTGGGGGTTTTTCATGGCGGTTTCCAATGGAATGGCTACTGTCTTGCATTTTCAAGAGCATTTTTCACGGCATCTCTAATTCCAATTGAAGAATAGGTAGCCCCGCTCACAAGGTCTATGTCAGTGCTCTGGGCTTGTATTATACTATCGGGTATTGCCGAATTGGCTCTGTCAAACCACGGTTTATCATCACGGGTCTGTGTAACTTCAATAGATGTAATCATCTGATTTTTTACTGTCACTTGAGCCACAGTGGTACCTTTGAAGCCAACCCCTTCTCCGATATAGGTGCCGTCAGCGATTCCATGCGCATCGGAAAAAGCGTCACCGCCGCCTTGAACTGAATTAGACTCGCCTGCAGCCGGAGTAGTGACTTCCTCTGATACACCTTTTTTTCCGCCGAAAAAATTGTAAGCGGCAAAAGACCCAAACAGCACAAGTGCTGACAATGCAATTGCTATATATTTTCTCTTTTCCTTTTCATCGGTGCTCATAGGTCCAAATGATAGAGCCCCTTTGAAAGGACAGACTGAAATACACTGGAAGCAGTTTATGCACTGGGGTGATCGCAGATTTGTTGCTTTTGAAACTTTTATGTTCATAGGACATGCCTTATCGCACTTTTTGCAATTCACACATAAGGACTGGTCCCTTTTTATAGTGAATATTCTAAGGATTCCCCGCAGGCCGTATCGGGCACCTTCAGAGCAAAGGTAGTTGCAAAAAGGCCTTTCGAAAAGCAGTGAAACTATTAGAAAAAACGCTATGACTGATATTGCTGCAAATCCGGCAACGCTTCCAACTAGCATATTCAAGAAATTAGCATGTGGGTCAAAGGCCATCAAGCCGAATACAAAGTTGGAACCAATTAAGAGCACAAGGGCAAGCAGAACATATCTGCTAAAAACAAGAATCCTTTGAAGTGAAGATGGCATTTTTATCTTTTTAATTCCCAAAAGGCTTCCGAACTTGCCGAAAAGATCCTGCATGAAGCCATAGGGACATATCCAGCCGCAGTAAAAGACCCCGGCAAACACTGTTAGAACTGCAATGGCAATCATGGCGATTTTGAAGTTTATGAAGAATGAGGTGACGGTCAGAACAAGGCATATAGCCTGGACGGTAAAACGTAATTTTTGAATTTTTTCCAATGGGATACTCCTTTCATAATATATATATAGTGGCCGCTAAATTCAGTGTTGCTAAAAGTTTGTGGAGGATTCAAACATTAACAATAGCAGCAACTTATATATGATTATAATTTATAATTTATCACAAAATTGTTTTGAAAATGTGTTCAAATGGTGAAAAAAATTCAAACAAAAGAGCATGGAGAAAGCTCCATGCTCTTTTGTTTGTTTTTATATAGTTTTCAGGTCGATAAAATCATTTTCAACTTCGCAGATACTCTCATACTTTCCATCGATGCCCATCAGTTTTTTCAGAATAAGCATTTCCCTGTCAGGGAGTTCAAGTTCATCATACCAGGGCCTGCTTTTTTTGCCGGATGGCTTGAAGGAGGTATAGTGGAGGTGAATAAGGAAATCTCCCAGATATGAAAAATCTACATCAGCTGTGTACTTCCTGCCGTCAATGTGTCTTGCAAGCCCGAAGTCGACAAGGTAGACACGGCCTGCGCTGTATACAACGTTGGGAACTCTTATGTCCCTGTGCACTATGCCAAGACCGTGGAGATGCTTGAGTATGTCGATAAGCTGGAGGGCGATATCGTGAATTTCGCCGACGGAAAATACTCGTCCGTCAGCGAATATAATTTCCTCGAAGGTCTTGCCATCTATGAAATCCATGATGTATATGCTGGAATCGCATGTTTTTATATTCTGTATGAAGCGAGGTATTCTTTCATGGCTTACGCACGAGAGGATTTTCTCCTCGAACTCGGCTTTGTGGCCGATTTTTTTGAACATCTTCAGCTTAAGCTGCTTGAGTACGTATTTCTTGCCGTCCTTTTCGGCAATATAGCAAATCCCATAGCGTCCCTCTCCAAGAATGCTGAGTATCTCATAACCGAAGAGCTTATGATGTACGGGATACAGCTTGTCCTTCCTGAAAATATCTAGGACCATGAGCTGGAGTATCGTTTATGCCTTCTGTGAGAATGGTGCTCGTTGTGATGGTGGTGGCCGTGGTGCGAGTGAGAGCTGCGGGACATCAGCTTATTTACGAGGGCCCCGAGCAATCCCGAATGGTGCCTCTTGTAATAGCTGCTGCCTTGATTATGCTTGCGGTGATGGCCTTTGCTTGATGACCTGGAGAAAATTGAAAACAAACCCATTGAAAAACCTCCCGAAATATCAAAAGTGGTGTTATATGCCAACCTAATATCAATTGATAATGCATATGACATATTATACAGTTGTGGTTTGAACGGTTCAAGTAAATATGAAAAATAATAAATGAGAATTTGATGAGAAAATTGTGAGGGCATATTGAACATAAAAATATACATTTGGCAGATTTAAATTAGAAAATTAAAGCTATTTCGGGTATATAAATTATGAGGTGGTAGGCGTGAAAAGCCATGTGACGATAAGATTCTACGGTGAGTTAAATGACTTTCTGGATGCAAAGAGCAGGCAAAAGGAGCAGGACTGCTATTTCTATGGCATAAGGTCAGTAAAGGATCTAATAGAGAGTTTCAGCGTTCCGCATGTGGAAGTCGACCTCATTCTTGTAAACGGAGAATCCGCAGGGTTTGAGCATATAGTCGGTGACGGCGACAGAGTGAGTGTATATCCGGGATTTGGAGGCATTGAAATAGGCGAAGTAACGAAGATTCAAAGGAGCGAGCAGGGAGGAAGCCGATTTGTGCTTGATGTGCACCTTGGGACGCTTGCTCGATATCTCAGAATCATGGGTTTCGACGCTGACTACGACTCACAGCGCGACGATCCTGAGATAGCCAGGATTGCATATGAGGAAGATAGGATACTTCTTACACGTGACAGGAGGCTTCTGATGAGAAACAGCGTTGAGCGAGGACGTATAATAAGGAACAAAGATCCATTGCTCCAGGCCTCCGAGGTGCTCGAACGGTTTGGACTTTGCGGAAATATTAACCCCTTTACTCGCTGCATACAGTGCAACGGAACCATTGAATCGGTTCCATTTGATTCACAGGAATACAAGGAGCTTCAAGAACATATTCCGCCTGGAGTAAAGTCCTGGTGCAGCGAGTACCAGCGTTGCATAAGGTGCGGAAAGATATACTGGAGAGGAAGCCACTACGACAACATGGAAAAGCTCATAGACAGAATAATGGAGGTATGCGCAGAGAGCCGCAAAATCTGAAAAGATTTTTGCGGCTTTTGTTATTATATTCCCAAAACCGTAACTCAAGTTACAACTCGAAGGCCGGCCTGATAATATAATTAACTCACAAGTTGAAAATAACATTTAAAAAATAAAACAAATAAAACGCGGAGGTATATATTATGGGTATGTTTTGTTATCAGTGCCAGGAAGCTGCTGGCTGCAAAGGCTGTACATCAAGAGGAGTATGCGGAAAGACAGAGGACGTGGCAAAGGCTCAGGACCTGCTTGTATATGTGGCCAAGGGAGTGGCGGTATACAGTGACATGGCAAGAAAAGCCGGCATAGTAGACAAGGCGGCTGACAAATACGTAATGAACAGCCTGTTTGCCACAATAACAAATGCGAATTTCGATAGGGAAGGCATAATAAACAGAGTAAGAGAAGGGCTTGCGCTCAAAGAGTCTCTAAGAAGCAAGCTCGAGGTTGCAGGCAAGCTTCCGTCGTCTAATGCAGATGGTATTTTCGACAAGCTCAAAAGACTTGTTGGAATGGAGGCTCAGGGAGTTTCGCTTCCTGATGCGGCGGTATGGTTTGCTTCAAGCGTGGCTGATTTCGACAGCAAGGCTGAAAAGGTAGGCGTGCTTGCGACTGAAAACGAAGACATAAGATCGCTAAGAGAGCTTCTTGTATACGGAATAAAGGGAATGGCTGCCTACATGCACCATGCCATGAACCTAGGACACGACAGCGACGAGATACACGGCTTCATGCACAAGGCTCTTGCGGCAACGCTTGACGATACGCTTTCTGCAGACGACCTTGTAGGTATAATAATGGAGGCTGGAAAGTTCGGCGTGGACGCGATGGCTCTGCTTGATTCGGCCAACACATCGACATACGGCAATCCTGAAATAACAAAGGTAAACATAGGCACAAGAAACAATCCAGGAATACTCGTGAGCGGACACGATCTCAAAGATTTCGAGGAGCTGCTCAAGCAGACAGCAGGTACAGGCGTGGACGTATATACTCACAGTGAAATGCTTCCTGCAAACTATTATCCTGCATTCAAGAAATACGACCACTTTGTAGGAAACTACGGAAACGCATGGTGGAAGCAGGACAGCGAGTTCGAAAGCTTCAACGGACCTATACTTATGACTACAAACTGTATAGTGCCTCCGAAGGATTCATACAAGGGCAGACTATACACTACAGGCGTTACAGGCTTTAGCGGCGTAAAACATATTGAAGACGGCAAGAGTGGCCAGCCTAAGGACTTCTCGGCTCTGATAGAGCAGGCGAAGAAATGCTCTCCTCCTGTTGAAATAGAAAAGGGAGAGATAATAGGGGGATTCGCCCACAACCAGGTAATGGCCCTTGCAGACAAGGTGGTTGACGCCGTGAAATCGGGCGCAATAAAGAGATTCTTCGTAATGGCGGGCTGCGACGGAAGAGCTAAGAGCAGAAACTACTATACAGAATTTGCGGAAAAGCTTCCAAAGGATGCAGTGATACTGACAGCAGGCTGCGCAAAGTACAAGTACAACAAGCTTAATCTGGGGGACATAGGCGGAATACCAAGAGTTCTGGATGCAGGACAGTGCAACGACTCTTATTCGCTGGCAGTAATAGCGCTTAAACTGAAAGAGGCATTTGGACTTGAGGACATCAACGAACTTCCTATATCATACAATATAGCATGGTACGAGCAGAAGGCTGTAATAGTGCTCTTGGCCCTGCTTCACCTTGGCGTGAAAAACATACACCTTGGACCTACACTTCCAGCTTTCCTTTCGCCAAACGTAGCCAACATACTTGTTGAGACTTTCGGCATAGGCGGAATAGGCAGCGTGGACGAAGACATAAAGATGTTCATGGGAGAATAACGAGATAACGAGTAAATATAATCCCTTTTGAAAATCATATAAATGGCCCCCGGCAAAATACAAATGCCGGGGGCCATTGTAATACTCAGATTTAACAGGATTTAAAAATGTACTAATGCTGCCTGGCAGATTGCAGGTCAAATTGGCGTATTGCTTATATGGCAGGCTCTTCTATCAGTTTGCCCTGCACATACCTGTGGAGTATGTGCCTGTCATCGCCTACATATATGAATCTTTCGAGCCTCTGCTCAAGTGTGTAGCCAAATCTGTTCAGCTCGGAATCGTCTATTATGAGGGCATCGAAATCATATCCCTTCTCAAAGCTCCCCACCATGCCAAAGAAGCTACCTCCGCCCTTTGTGGCCATGTAGAACGCCTCAGAATTCGAAAGAAATGCCGTCTGTTTTCCGGAATCAGCCCACAGCAGCTTCGAAATCTGTATCGCATATACCATAGTCTTGAATATTGAGCATGTGTGTCCTCCGCTTATGTCTGAGCCAAGGGCCACTCGTATGCCGGCATCCAGAAAATTTCTAACAGGCATCATGCCGCTGCCCACATTCATATTCGAGGTAGGGCAATGGACAGCAATGACGCCCCTCGAACGCATGAGAGACATCTCCTGCTCGTCTGAATAGACGCAGTGGGCCATGAGCGTAGGAGTCTGGCCGAAAAGCCCGTACCTGTCGTAAACTTCCCCGTAGAAGCTTGAATCCGCATGCAGCTCTTTTACCCACTCGATTTCGCCCCTGTTCTCTGAAAGGTGCGACTGCACGGGAGTGCCGTATTGTGTGGCCAGCTTGCCAAGCCCATCAAGCAAATGATCGCTGCAGCTTGGTACAAAGCGGGGCGTTATTATAGGCTTTACAAGGCTGTCTTTGTTGGCCATGGCTTCAAGCAGCTCCCGGGTGTCTGCGAGCGAGCCTTCGGCAGATTCACGTATGGAATCAGGGCAGTTGCGGTCCATATTGACCTTGCCCACGTATGCGCCAAGGCCCGCATTCTCGAAGAGTTCCATAAGCTGCAGGGCTGCGCTCTTGTGGACTGTAGAATACACTGCTATTCTTGTTGTGCCCTGCTTCCATATCTCGCGTACGAATTCTGAATAGACGCTGTGGGCGTATTCCTCATCTTTGAACCTTGACTCCTCAGGGAATGTATAATTGTCAAGCCAGGGAAGCAGCTCCTTGTCCATTGCCATGCCAAGATTTCTAAACTGTGGGGCATGGCAGTGAAGGTCATTCATGCCGGGAATTATGAGTTTGTCGCTGTAGTCGGTTATTTCAATTCCTGAGTACATACTTGGAAGCGACTTGTATACGCCCTCCACACAGCCGTCTTGTATCACTATGAATCCCTGCTCTGTTATCATAAATTCCTCGGGGGTTGGCGTGAATATTATGTTGCCTTTAATTATTTTTATTGAATTTGATGTAGTCATCGAAATTTCTCCTTTAAACTTTAGCTGAAGATTACAATGCTGCTTGATAGGGTATAAATTTAAGGTTTGTATTTATATAAATAATATACCACAGAATCGATATTAACCTTCACATTGTGAAAAAACATGAAAAATTGCATAAAAAAAATAAATGGTATGGTATTATTTTATATGATAGTACAATTCTGTCAAAGTTAGTACATATGAGTGACTGAAAACACTTGAAAAAGCTGTGATTTGAGCATAAAGGAAGGGCTTGCGATGGATATCGATTTGAAATACATAGAGGAGCTTCAGGAACAGAAGGCCATGACCTGGCTTTTGGGAGAGGTCATAAAAATTTCTTCCAGCCTGGATTCGTTCATAGGTCTCATGGAGGTCACAACAGACATGTTAATGGGTGTCATGGGTCTTGACACGTGCACAATCTGGATGAAAAGCGACGACGGCTTTAAGTCATACTCAAGGGGCATACAAAATGAGAATAGATTTTTAGCTGAAGAATCGAGCGATTTCCCAACGCATATAATACACGTCAAAGACACCTGCGTATTCGACAGCAACGGCGAGAGTCATTGGTTCATACAGGGCAGGAATACAAAGTCAGTGCTCATTTCGCCGCTGAATGACTTCAAGAACAAAGAAAGGGTGGGAGTCATAATAGCGGAGCACAGCTCGGAAGACTATTTTACGAATTCCAAAATAGACTTTTTCGGCTCGCTCTCAATTCAAATATCAATAGCGTCTGAGAATGCAAAGCACTTTGAAGAAGAGAGAAGGAAAGCTCAGGAAGAAGTGAGGCAGAAGAACGAGCAGATAGTGGAAAGCGTCCAATATGCAAGCGTGATACAAAACTCACTGCTGCCTGATGTGTCTTTCATAAAAAAACATGCAGCCGACGCTTTTGCTATATGGAAGCCCAAGGACATAGTGGGTGGCGACTTTTACTGGTTTGCGCCGACACAAAAGGGCTTTTGCACTGCAGTCATGGACTGCACAGGACACGGAGTTGCAGGAGCCTTTATGACAATAGCCCTGAACCAGATGCTTTCAGGAGCTTTCGAGGATTCAAGCCACGAGAGCGCAAGCGAAATACTCGACAAAATCAATACAATGGTAAAGGACACATTTTACAAATTCAACAAGTTTGACGGTTTTCATGCAGGGCTCGACATGGGGCTGTGTATATTCGACCAGGATTCAAGGCGGCTTGTATACTCAGGGGCTCGCATGTCTCTTTTCACACACAGCCAGGGAGTCACAAGGGAGCTCAGGGGAGCAAGCAAAAGCCTTGGTTATAGCGATGAAAGAAGGAAAAAATGTCACGCGTTCGAGGATAAGGTGATTGAATATCTGCCGGGAGACTCATTTTACATAACAACAGACGGCTTTTTAGACCAGAACGGCTATGAAGACATATATCCATTTGGCGCCGAGAGATTCGCTGAAGCGATAGACACCGTGGCAAAATACGACTTTGAAAAGCAAAGAAGTGAGCTTATAAAGCGTTTTTCAGCGCACAAGGGCAGCGTAGAGCAGCGTGATGATGTAACGGTGCTGGCAGTAAAGCCATTATAACAAGCGCGGGATACGCTCGAAATACTATTGGAGGAGCATAACTTATGATAAAAGAAAAGATGAACTCAATGGTCAAGGAACTGAGTGAAAGTGGAGTAGTCATAAGCTTTAACGGCTCATTCACCCAGAATATAATCGAAGACATAGGCGAAGCCATAAAAAAATACATAGAAAAAGACATGAGCGGGCAGGAAGATAATGAAAGTGTCAGCTACAACGTATTTTCAATATATATTGAGCAGTCTCAAAACATCAAAAATTACATACAAAAAAAATTAGAGTGCGAAAGCAACTTGGAATTTTTCAAGGCGGCTTTTGAAAGCATAATCGTAATAGGCAAGGAGGAGGGTGGCTACTATGTATGCTCTGGTAATGTGCTGAGCAACGAGGACAGAAACATGTTAAAGGACAGCATAGACCATATCAATTCCCTTGATAAATCGGAACTCAAAAAGCTATACAAGGAAAAACTGAGATCCGAAAACTGTGACGGCTCGGGAGCAGGACTAGGACTTATAGAGATGGCGAGAAGATCAAGCAGCAAGCTCGAATATATGTTCATAGAAAGGGACGAAAAATATTCTTTCTTTACGTTGAAGGCGGTAGTGTCATAGGAGATGTGAAAAATAGATATGAAGGTGAATAATATGAGTGAAAGCACAAGAGCCCTTTTCAGGGAAGAGCTTGAAAAGCTGGAAACGGCGAAAAAAATCTGCAGCGACCATAAAAACCGTAAAAATGAGCTGATAGAGGAGTTCGAGGAGCTGGTTGCCGTTTTCGAGCGCAACCTCAAGACCACCATAAAGCTCACAAGCATAAGTGACGGACAGCAGGTTTATCTGAAAGAAGTTCAATCGGAGCTGGCGAGGGAGATAGACGAGCGAAGGCGCCAGCAGGAGCTGCTTGAATATTACGCATTCACAGACATGATGACTGGAGTGCCCAACAGAAGAACAGGGTTCATGGCTCTTGACAGAGAGCTCAAGAGACTGCAAAATAATGAGGACACATATTTTTCGATATGCTTCATAGACATAGACGGGCTCAAGACTATAAATGACGGCTATGGGCATGTCGAAGGTGACTTCATAATAAAGACGATTGCAGATATAATACGGGATTCCATAGAAGCATCCGATGTTGTAAGCAGAATAGGGGGCGACGAGTTTTTGCTCCTTATGCCCGAGCGCACAGAGCAGGATGTAGAAGCTGTGATGAAGCAGATATTGAAAAAAATCGAGAGCTTTAAAAACAGCCAGACAAAACCATACGCTGTAGATTTCAGCTATGGAATAATGGAGATTAACCGGGAACTTGGCATGGACTGCATGGACAAGATTATAAGCGCAGCCGACAGCCTTATGTATAAAAACAAGACCCTCAAGAGGGAAATCGGCTTGTGCGAATAAAACTATAAGCGGAGGAATATATGTTTGACATTTGCATAGAAAAAACAAAGTCATCGCCTGAAGTGAGCTTTGAGAGTGAACTAAACAGGTTGAATATAAAGGGAGAATCATATCCTGAGAATGCATTCAAATTCTATGAGCCGCTATTTGGCTGGATGGATGAATATTTCAAATCTGAATCCAGAAAACTTCAGGTGGACATAGGACTTGTATACCTCAACACGAGCAGCATAAAATGTATAATGGACTTAATATACAGGCTTGAGCAGGAATCCTGCAAGGGACATGACATAGCGGTCAACTGGCATTACGACAAAAGAAACAGGAACATAAAGGAGTGCGGAATTGAGCTGCAGGAAGACCTCGAATCTGATATGACATTCAACATAATAGAGCAGGCATAGCCTAGGCATAATAATGCCTTTTTATATAATGCCGTTACTGGCTCTTGAGGAATTAAAGCCGCACCAAATACGGCTTTAATTCCTCAAGAGCTATTTGTTTTTGAAAAGATTTATCCCCGAGATAAGCATGAATATCTCGGCAAGCAGAATATAAATATTGAGCCCGGAAGGATATGCAAGGTATTTTGGCTGCCATTCAGGGCCGAATTTCTCTTTGTATTTTCTGAGTCCGGAGAACCTGTAAATGCTGCCGCCGTATCTGTATGCGAAGCTTGCAAGTCTCTCCTCGCGCATTGAATAAGGGCTTTGGCCCACGTTGGAAAGCGGCGACATGCCAAGATTGAACTGGCGGTAGCCGTTTTGTCTTGCCCAGTCCATTGTGCTGACAAAAAGCATGTCCATTATGCCGTTGGGAGCATCACCACCAAAGCGCATCAGATCAACAGAAATAGCGGATTTGTCATACAGCGGCATTATGCTTGCAAATGCCAGAGTCCTTCCGCTTGCATCCTTTATTGTGGCAATAGGACTGAGGCTGAGATAGTGCTCATCAAACCAGCCAAGGGAGAATTTCTTTTCCCTTTTCCCGGCGAGCCATTGCTTGCTTATGAGATCTAGCTCTTTTATTAAAGCCTTGTCAAAAGGAGGATGCATGATTTCAAAGTTCAGCCCATCCTTTTCAAATCTATTCATGGCGAGGCGCAAATCGTGTTTTTTCTTGCCTGATAGGCTAAAGTTGACTATGTCTATAACCGCCTCCTCACCCATCTTGAAAAATGTGTATCCATAGTCGTGATATACGTGCAGGAATTCATGCGAGACCTCGTAGAATACCACCTTGAGTCCATACACATCCATGAAACTCATGAACTCGAGCAGGGCGCCCCCAAAACGGCTCCTTTCGCCTATCGGATCGCCAAGTACTATCACCTTGTCTCGTATCCGTGAGTAGCCGATTACTACACTTTCCTCCTGAGCAAAGAAGAGTTTCTTGTCTCCAAGGAAAAAGAGATGGGTCATGATATTTCCAGGATGTATTTCCAAGAATTTACGGAGGCGCTCATAGTCGCCTTCTGATGGACTTTCAATGGGGAGCTTTTCAAAGTATACAAGCTGCAGCATGCCAAGTATTAGCCACGATGACATAAATCCGTAGGCTATATTTTGCCAGAATGCATTGGAGCTAGTATACAGGAGATTGCCAACGCCCAGATATCTAGCAAAACCCGTATGGACAAGAGCACCTGACTCGCCGTAGAAAAGAGCTATACAAAGCGTGATTACAAATGTCTCCGTCAGTGATTTTATGCTGAATGTGGCGTTCTTCCTGAAAAATGCGTTCTTTGAAACAACCGTAAGCACAGTTATCACTACTAGTATAAATGCCTCCTCGTAGTCAAATCCTTTGATAAACGTGGATATGGCTCCAAGCACAAGGCAAGCCACGGTTATCTTCCATGAAGCTCTTGTCCTGTTTCGTATCCCAAAGGAAAGCACTATCAGCATGAAGCCGAAGACAAGGGATATCCTATTTGACATTTGTAGGACTGGCAGTGAAAGCAAATCCTTCATCAGTCTCAATCTCTCGACGACCGGTGGAGTGTGTGAGGATACGATAAGTACCAAACCGGAGAAAAATACGAGTGCTGCAAGCGAATGTACACCGAGTTCTTCTATGAATGGAGGAAGCTTGATTTTAAGCTTCGACTGCTTTATCAGGAATTCGTCGACTGCAATAAAGCCAGATATAACCCACGGTATTATATAATAAAATATTCGGTATACTATGAGGGCGGCGCTTGCGCTGTCTATATCCATGCCCATGGTTTTGAGTCCAAATAGGACTACCATGTCAAAGGAGCCAAGCCCGCCAGGGACCATGCTCGCAATGCCCACGGAAACGCCAATGGCGTATACAGCTATTATCGCAGAGTAGGAAGGCGCCGACTGGAAGTGGCCTATTACAAAAACAAAAAAAAGTGCGGCGGCTGACCATTCCACAAACGACGCGGCAAGCAGCTGCAGCCTGAATTTCATATGATCGCTGTCATCTCCCGAAGCATTCAGGATTTTCCTCACGGCCCTGAAGCGGGGCACAAATAGGTATGCAGGAAGATATAGGGCGAAGCCATAGACTATAGCACTGTATACCAGACCCTGCCTTGTCCAAAAGCCTACATCGTATCCTCCGAAAAGGCCTATAACAAATAGGCACGAAAGACCGGTGACATTTGCAATGGCAAGCACAAGAGAGCCGCTGAGTATCTTCGAATTGTCAACGCTCGCATTCCTGAAAAAAAGATTCCTTAGGCCGACACCCACTGCGCCTCCAAATCCTATGAAGTTGTTCATGCAATTTGTTATCCATGAAAGCTTAAAGAGCCTCAAGGGTTTTATGTCAGCCTGCAGATGGCTTCTCAGCGTGAAGTCGTAAAGCGTCGTGAATGAAACGGCTGCAAGACCAAGCATAAAGAAGGCCAGAATCTGCGCCGAAGGTATGCTTCTAAACAGGAGCACTGTTTTGGCATAGTCTATGCTTGCTATCTCACTTTTTAGCTTTGTAAAAAGTACTGCAACGAAGACAACTGAAATAATATATTTAAGATACTTGCGGTATTGTGTGTTCCAGAAGCCGTTTGTTTTTTTACTGCTAGTATCCAGCATGCATAACCTCCGTGAAAATCAATTATTAAACCAGGTATTTAAACAATCCTATAAAATGAAGCGTGCTGCCTGCGAGCACAAAGGAGTGCCAAATGGCGTGGCTGTAAGGTATCCTCTTGGCCGCATAAAAAATCGTGCCCAGGGTGTATACAATTCCGCCGGCCAGCAGCCATTTGAAAAAGCCAACCGGTACTGTCTGCAGCATTGGTTTTACTGCTATTACGACAATCCACCCCATGGCTATGTATATGGCCAGCGAAACCACCTTGAGGCGGTCCATTTTTTTATATGTGCAAATCTTGAATACAATCCCCAAAACAGCTATTATCCATACGCTTGACAGTATTCCGATTCGCCAAGCGCCCTCGAGCGTAAGCAGCGCTACAGGAGTGTATGTGCCTGCTATGAACAGGTATATCGAAGAGTGGTCGAACACCCTGAAAAGCCGCTTTAGTTTCTCTTTCCGGAAGCTGTGGTAAAGCGTTGACGAGAGGTAAAGCAGTATTGAGCATAAGCCGTATATGCTGAATGCGACTATCGAAACCGCGCTCTTTTGCCATATGGAGTATATGAGAAGTATGGTGAGGGCGACAACGCTAAATAGCACTCCTATTCCGTGCGTGATGCTGTTTGCTATTTCCTCTCTTGTGGAGTAATCCATAATATCACCTCATTCACAAATTTTTTTCCCTATACTATTAATGATATCAGATATTTTTGGATAATGCAGGCGAATATATTACTGGTATCTGCAGACTAGATACGAATAATAGTTTACTCTTCATGATTTTTTTGTGATACAATAGATTAGTTGACCGCATAATATGCGATAAGTGTGCAGGAATCGGCGCACGTTTGTTATATTTTGAAAGAGAACAAGGTCGAAATAACATATAAAAGAGGTAATTAAAATAATGAAATTGGATTTTAAAGCGCTTGGCATAGGTGCCGAGCTTAATGAAGCACTTTTGCAAAATGGAATCACAGAGCCCATGCCTGTTCAGGAACAGGCAATACCGGCAATACTACAAAGCGACGACGTTATAGCGCAGGCGCAGACAGGAACAGGAAAGACGCTTGCATTTTTGCTGCCAATAATGGAGATGACAGACACGCAAAGCCATGATGTGCAATCTCTTATAGTTGCGCCAACACGTGAGCTTGCAATACAGATAACAGCAGAGGCAAAGAAGCTGGCGGAGGCCAGAGGGGTAAGCATACTTTCCGTTTACGGAGGGCAAGACGTCGAGCAGCAGCTTAGAAAGCTCAAAAATGGGGTCCACATGGTGATAGCAACTCCAGGAAGACTGCTTGACCACATAAGAAGGAAAAGCATAAATCTTAAAAAGCTCAGGATGCTTGTGCTCGACGAGGCGGATGAGATGCTCAACATGGGATTCCTAAGCGACGTTGAAGCAGTCATTCACCAGACGCCAAAGGACAGGCAGACGCTTCTTTTCTCAGCTACAATGCCAAAGGACATACGTGCTCTAGCTTCTAGATATATGAACTCTCCGGCTCACATAAAGGTCCAGGGAAGCGGAGTGACACTTGATGGAATAACGCAGCTTGTAGTCGAGACTACAGACAGAGGCAAGCAGGAGGCGCTGTTGAGGATAATCGACGAGCACAAGCCTTTTATGTCGATAATATTCTGCCGCACAAAGCACCGAGCAAAGGCGCTCAACGAGCTGCTCAGCAGCAAAGGCTTCAGCTGCGATGAGCTGCACGGAGACATAACCCAGGCCAAGCGTGAGAAGGTAATGAAAGAGTTCAGGAAAACAAGGCTTCAATTCCTTGTTGCCACGGATGTGGCCGCAAGAGGTCTGGATGTCGAGGGCATGACACATGTATTCAACTACGATATGCCTTTTGACGCCGAAAACTACATCCACAGAATAGGGCGTACTGGCCGTGCGGGACAGACTGGAGTAGCAGTAACGTTTGCAACGCCAAGGGACGCTCAGACACTTGCTCTTATCGAAAACGAGATAAAAATGGTCATCAAAAAGCGCAGAATGACTGACGATAAAGATATGAATTCGAAGAAAAAGGGTTCAGGCGCAAGGGGCGAAGCTTTTGTAAAGCGCGAAGGCCATAAGGAAAGGCACGGCGAATCAGGCCCGAGGGGTGGCAGAAGAGGCGGCCAGGGTGAGTCGTCCAGATTCGGCAAACCGGCAAAGAAAGAAGGCGGCTTCAATGCGAGAAGCGCTTCAGGCAAAAGCGGTGCTAATCCAAGGGGAGCAAATGCTTCGAGAGAAGCAGGACCTTCAAGAGGAGCAAGCTCGTCAAGAGGACAGGGCTCTTCAAGAGGCAGACAAGGTTCTTCAAGAGGAAGACAGGGCAGGTAACAATTGCAATGTGGACTCAAAAATCCGCAGAGTACGCAGAGTAAGTAAAGGAATTTAATATATGAACATTTCGAGGCTCCTTTAGCAAACCGGAACAAATGCCGGATGCGTAAGGAGCCTTTTGCTATATAATCTATAAAACGATTGTTTCCATTGCTGGAGTGGGTATCATATCCAAAAGCGAATTAAAGGAGACATGTATGACAATGGAACTCAGAAAAACAATAGATATAGCTTGCGCAAGGGAGAAGGCGCAGCTGGTGCTCAAAAACTGCAAAATAGTATGCGTGTTTACGGGGGATATAATAGAAGGCGACATAGCAGTTGAAAACGGATATATCGCAGGTGTTGGAACCTATGAAGGCAGCAAGGAGCTTGACATGAAGGGCATGTACGTATCGCCCGGCCTGATAGACAGTCATGTGCACATAGATAAGCCAATTGACGGCCACAGCCCGGGACTGACCGGCAACGCTCTGAGCGCATATGCAGCGGCCGGGGTAAGGACTGACCACGAGTGCTCAAGCACAGACGAGATGAGAGAAAGGCTCAGGCTGGGAATGTATGTCCACATAAGGGAGGGCTCCGCGGCCAGGAACCTCGAGGCGCTTCTAGAGGGTGTAACACTGCGCAACAGCTCAAGATGCACCTTCTGTACGGACGACAAGCACCCGCATGAGCTGCTCGAAGAAGGTCACATAGACAGCATAATAAGAAAAGCTGTGAAACGGGGGTTGGATGTCGTGGACGCGATAAGGATGGCCACAATAAATCCAGCCCTGTGCTATGGCCTTAAGAATACGGGTGCGATAGCCCCCGGCTATAAGGCAGATATGGTGGTATTTGCTGATTTGAAGGATTTCAGGCCGAACATGGTATTCAAGGATGGAAGGCTTGCAGCAAGGGACGGCGTGCCGCTGTTTGAAGTCAAGCCTGGAACAAGTGAGTGCATGAAGGCTAGGATGGACATAAAGGCCTTTACCCCCGAAGACATGCAGCGGAGGCTTGACAATCTGCTCGGGAGGAAGGGTGATTAAGACTCTTCCCCTTCCAGTTGCAGGCTTGATGTCAGACAGAGGAATACGCGAAGTCGCAGCTGACCTTAGAGAGATGCTTAAGATTTGCAGGGAGCACGGCGTGCAAGAGGGCATGGATCCGTTCATGACGCTTTCATTTCTGTCGCTGCCCGTAATACCGGAGCTTAAGCTTACAGCAAGAGGCCTCTTTGACGTGTCGAGATTTGAATTCACATCAGTTGAAGACTAAGCCGCGAACTCTTGTGACTTTAGTAATTAAAGCTACCATATTTGACAATCTCAAAAGCTTTTGCCATGTAGAGGCTTTTCGACCAGCAATGAATTTTTGGGATGATTAGAAAGGCAGGGATTGGATTGAGAGAAATACTTGAAAATATTTCATCTGTAATAGGCCTGACAGCCATGGCCATAATAATCTGGGGAGTAGTAGTTGCAGTGTCAGGATTTTTGAAAAATGAAATCGCCAGAAATACACCCGAGGACAATTTCAAAACAAGAAAGGAGATACGCCAGAACCTGGGAGGCTATCTGCTGCTGGGCCTTGAGGTGCTAATAGCTGCCGACATCATAGAGACCGTAGCAAATCCTACGACACAGGAAGTCCTCATACTTGCAAGCATAGTAGTAATGAGGACATTCATAAGCTACTTCCTTGATAAGGAAATAAAAGAATTGAAATAATTTTTACTCATAAATATTCACCGCAGATGTATAACTCAGACACACAACCATTGGGGATGCATTGCTGTATGCATATATACATGTTTAAAATGACATTATATTCATAATTCAATTGCGTCAAGTGGCAGGACGTCAATAAATGTAAACATAAGTATGTAAAATTGTTAAAAAATTTGATATCATTAAACTGAGGGAAATCGTTAAAAAAATAGCTATACATGACAAGAACAGGGATGAAAATACCTTAAAACGAGGTGGAAAAATGATTCAGGAGACTATGTACATAGTAGAAGAAAAGTGCACAGGCTGCAACAAATGCATAGCCGTATGCCCGGTGCATGAAGCCAACATAGCATATTTTGACGAAAATCATCAAAACAAGGTCAAAGTGAATCAGGAACAGTGCATCAACTGCGGCTCATGCATGAAGGCATGTACACACGATGCGAGGGTGTATGACGACGATACGGAAAGATTCTTCAGCGATCTCAAGGCAGGCAAGCCAATATCAG
This sequence comes from Peptoclostridium sp., assembly GCF_009881055.1. Lineage (GTDB taxonomy): Bacteria > Bacillota > Clostridia > Peptostreptococcales > Peptostreptococcaceae > Peptoclostridium_A. The sequence continues at coordinate 35,895 of NZ_WXFG01000005.1, read as the reverse complement.
TAATGGTTGCACCGGCCATAAGGGTCAACATGCCGGAGTACAGGCAAACGTTTGCATGGCTAAAAAGCCTGGGAGCCAGGGGAATATACGATGTAAGCTTCGGCGCTGACATAACCTCTTATGTGCATCTTAAGCTCTACACGGAAAAAAACGTAAAGACACTTCTATCGCAGCCATGCCCCGCAATAGTCAATTTCATAGAAAAGCACCACCACGAGCTGCTGGAACATCTGTCGCCTGTACACAGCCCTATGAGCTGTATGGCGATATACCTTAAAAAATATAGAAGCTGCAGCGACAGGATTGCATTTTTAAGCCCCTGCATTGCAAAAATAAATGAAATACGCGACTCCAGGGGTCTCATAGAATACAACGTAACCTTCGGCAGGCTGGCTGAATACATAAAGCGCAACAACATAAACATCGGAAGATATGAAAAGAAGGATTGGGACAACGTCTCGCCTTCGCTGGGCGTTCTCTACTCCATGCAGGGAGGCCTAAGGGAGAACATAGAGGCGGAGGTAGAGGACGCCTGGATAAAGCAGATAGAGGGAATAGGACACGTTTATGGCTATCTGAAGGACTACTGCAGGAACATAAAGCTGGGCCGACCGGTGCCTTTGCTTGTGGACGCGCTCAACTGCGAATACGGCTGCAACAAGGGAACTGCAACAGACAATGAGCTCACACTTGACGAGATGGACTACATATTCAAGGAATTAAAGCGCAGCAAGATGAAGGCTGTCAAAAAGAGCCCGGGGCTGTTTGGCAAAGGGAAATTCAAAAATCCACTCTATAACGGCTTTGAAAAGGAGCTTTCGTATCAGGATTTCCTTAGGACATACAGCAAGAAATCTGTAAGGATATACGGCGAGCCATCAGCTGAAGAGTACGACAGAGCATACGAACTCATGCTAAAGGACGGCGAAGCCGACAGAAAGATTGACTGCAATGCCTGCGGCTACGGAAAATGCCGTGAGATGGCAAAGGCCGTGCATTACGGACTAAATGTACCTCAAAACTGCATATCCTTCAACAAGAGGGCAGTAGACCTCGAAAAAGAGCTGAACCACAAGCAGGATGAGCTCCTGGCGACAATGACAGAAATAGAGCAGCTAAACATTGAAAAGGAGGCCAGCTACAATAGCCTCAAAGAGAATGTTAATTTTATAATTGACTCTATAAACGAGGTTTACAAGGGCAATGAAGACATATCGGAGAATGTTGAGACAATCTCGCTCAAGATAAAGGAGCTGCTTGATTCCGCGAGAATACTCACTTCAGACATGGGCACAATACAGGACAAGATACATGAGTTCATACAAAGCTCCATACAGATAGTAAAGCTTGCTGACCAGACCAACATTGTGGCGCTTAATGCCGCAATTGAGGCCGCCCGCGCAGGCGAGCAAGGCAGAGGGTTTGCTGTCGTGGCAGACGAGGTAAGAAATCTGGCGGGCAGCTCCAAAAAAATAGCATATCAGACTCAAAACGAAGAGAATATAATACTCGAGCATATAGAGGCTGTAAACAAGGTTTCGCAAGAGCTTGAGAGCAAGACGGACATGATAAACAGCGCAGTGCTCAACATAAGCGCGGCGCTTGAGGAGCTTGCAGCCAAGAACCAGGAGATTGCAGACACTGCATCGGCTCTTGTGGAAAAAACTGAATAGAGCAACAGTAGGGAATAAAAAAAAGCGCATGCCATTTGCATATTTACAAGGCATGTGCTTTTTCACATTGAAAGTGGGATATATAATATATCTAAGCAGCTGCTTTGGTGAATATAGGCTTATTTTGGAGGAAAACATGGTCAAGCTTTTAAAATATATAAAGCCCTACTGGAAATCAGCCCTGCTGGCGCCGCTGCTCATGCTTGTCGAGGTGGTGGCAGACCTTTTGCAGCCAAGGCTCCTGGCAAGCATAGTAGACAAAGGGATAGCATCAGGCGACGTGGATTTGATAATCAGAACAGGTGCAGTAATGATAGGGATTGCCATTTTGGGCTTCCTCGGAGGATTGGGCTGCATAGCGGCTTCAAGCCATGCGAGTTTGAATTTTGGAACAGACCTGCGCTCGGCGCTTTACAGGAAGATACAGAGCTTTTCATTTGAAAACATAGACAGCTTCCAGACAGCGACGCTCATAACGAGGCTTACAAACGATGTCACACAGATGCAGAACGTAGTGATGATGTCGCTGAGGATACTTGTCAGGGCACCTCTGCTTGCAGTAGGAGGCCTTGTAATGGCAATAGGCATAAATCCAGGACTCGCTCTCATAATGGGGGTGTCAATTCCGGTGCTGATAATGGCGCTTTCGGCCGTAATAAGAAAGGGTTTTCCGCTGTTTGCAAAGCTTCAGCAGAAGCTGGACAATGTCAACCTCGTTACAAGAGAGAATCTGGTGGGAGTCAGGGTGGTAAAGGCCTTTGTAAGAGGGGCATTTGAGAGAGATAGATTTGCAAATGCAAACGAGGAGCTCGTCGATGTGACGGTAAGGGCATTGAGGCTTATGGCGCTGACCATGCCTCTGATGATGCTCATAATGAACCTCAGCATCGCCGCTGTGCTTTGGTTTGGCGGAATACAGGTAAGGGGCGGAGCAATAAAGGTAGGGGAGATAATGGCTTTCATAAACTACATGACCCTCATACTGTTTTCCCTGTTAATGGTAACCTTCGTGCTCATGATGTTTTCAAGGGCGAAGGCCTCGGCACAGAGAATAAGCGAAGTGCTCGAAACGAGGCAGGACATAGCTGAGATTGAAGGTGCAAGCAACGAGCCGGTATCGGGAGGGGATATAGTTTTTGAAAACGTATCATTCAGGTACGAAGGAGCCAGCGGAGACATGGTACTAAAGAACATATCCTTCGAAATAAAGTCCGGAGAGACGGTGGCAATACTCGGTTCGACAGGCTCGGGCAAGTCCACGCTTGTGAGTCTTATACCGAGGCTTTATGACGTGACGGAGGGCAGTGTTATTGTGGACGGCAGGGACGTGCGCAGCATGCGGCTCGCAGCTCTGCGAGGAGGAATAAGCCTCGTCCTCCAGGAGTCGATACTGTTTTCGGGCACTGTGGAGGAAAATATACGCTGGGGCAGGCGGGATGCCAGCATGGGTGAGGTGATTGAGGCTGCAAAGGCTGCTCAGGCTCACGATTTCATAATGAATTTTGAAAACGGCTATGATACGCTGCTAGGGCAAAGAGGCGTCAACATATCAGGCGGCCAGAAGCAGCGCATATCCATTGCAAGAGCTCTGCTAAAAAAAGCGCCAATACTAATACTCGATGACAGCACAAGCGCCATCGACATGGGGACTGAAGCAAGGCTCCAAAACGCGCTGAGAGCAATGCTCAAGGACACCACCACCATAATAATAGCTCAGAGGGTGAGCTCGGTTATCGACGCCGACAATATATTGCTGCTCGAGGACGGTGAGATAGCTGATCAGGGTACGCATTCCCAGCTTCTTTCAAAGAGCGCCATATATCAGGATATATGCAAGTCTCAGCTTGGCGGGGAGGCGTGCGCAAATGGAGAATAGGCCAATGCAAAGACAGCAGCCAAGATTCGGAGGAGCTCACGGAGCCAGGATTCCGGGAGAAAAGCCAAGGGACAGGAAGGCCGTCATAAAGAGGCTCTGGCCTTACATGTCAAGAAAAAAGGGGGCGCTTGCGGTTTCGGCGCTGCTTGTCGCGCTAAGCTCGTCCTTAATGCTTGCCGGACCCCTCCTGATAGGCATAGCAATCGACAAGTACATAATACCGGGAGACTACGGGGGCCTTCTTGGCATAACATTGCTAATGGCTATGCTATACATCCTGGGAGCGGCAGCAACATGGCTTCAGAACTACGTAATAATAGGCATGGCTCAGGACGCAGTCCGAAATATAAGACTAGATGTCTTTGTCAGGCTTCAGGAGCTGCCGCTGAAATTCTTTGACAGCAGACAGCATGGAGATGTGATGAGCAGGCTGACCAACGATGTTGAAAATATAAGCAGCACACTCAACACGAGCATAACGCAGATAGCATCAAGCGTGCTGATGCTGGCAGGAACAGTAGCCATGATGCTTTATCTGAGCCCCTTGCTGACATTGCTGACACTGACCATAGTGCCGCTGATGCTTTATACGACTGATGCCATAGCCAAAGCGACTAAGGAGCGCTTCCTCGAGCAGCAAAGGGCTATAGGGGAGCTCAACGGCTACATAGAGGAGAGCATATCCGGCATAAAGGCAGTGAAGGTGTTCACACGCGAGAGAGAAGGTCTTGAAGCATTTGAAAAAGGGAACATCAGGCTCAGAGACTGCGCCATACCTGCTCAGATATTCTCAGGAGTAATTCCACCGCTTATGAACCTTCTGAACAATATGGGTTTCGCCATAGTTGCGGGAGCAGGAGGCTACCTGGCGGTGAAGGGAACAATAACCGTGGGAGTCATAGCCAGCTTCATAAACTACTCAAGGCAGTTTTCCAGGCCTCTAAACGAGCTTGCCAATCAGTTCAACACATTCCAGACAGCAATAGCGGGGGCGGAGAGGGTGTTTGAAATAGCGGATGAGCAGCCGGAGCCCGAGGACGCTCCGGACGCAATAAAGCTCGAGCGCGTAAGGGGCGAGGTGACACTCGAGGGGGTGGCGTTTGGATATGAGGAGGGGCAAAGCGTGCTGAGGAACATAAGCATGCACGTGCCGCCAGGGCACTCGGTGGCGCTGGTAGGTCCGACAGGAGCAGGAAAGACGACCATAGTAAACCTGCTAACCCGCTTTTACGATGTCAGCGAGGGCAGAATACTAATAGACGGAATTGACATTAGAAATATAAGCCGCGACAGCCTCAGGTCGTCTCTTGGAATAGTGCTGCAGGACACCTATTTGTTTTCAGGCACGGTAATGGACAACATAAGGTATGGAAGGCTTGATGCGACAGACAAGGAAGTCGAGCTGGCAGCAAGGCTCTCAAACGCTCATTGCTTTATAAGAAGGCTGCCTCAGCGCTATGACACCATCCTCTCGGAGGATGGAAGCAACCTGAGCCAGGGACAAAAGCAGCTCATAGCCATAGCAAGGGCTGTGCTGGCAGACCCGGCAATACTCATACTGGATGAGGCTACAAGCAGCGTGGATACGCGCACGGAGATGCACATACAAGAGGCCATGCTTAAGCTAATGAAGAACAGGACGAGCTTTGTAATAGCCCACAGACTGGGTACAATAAAGAATGCTGACACCATACTAGTGATAAACGGAGGAGAAATAATAGAAAGAGGCAGCCACGAGGAGCTTCTCAGAAAAGGCGGGTTTTATCACGACCTTTACAATAGTCAGTTCAGAAGAGAATAGCAAAATTTGAAAATCAACACAAAACCGAGTGAAGAGGAGTGGTAAAGCGCCTCGGCACTCGGTTTTTAAATGTTATCTTTGTTCCTTGAGTATGTCCCTTATCTCACCAAGCAGAACCTCCTCTTTGCTTGGTTCAGGAGGAGCGGCAGGAGCTTCCTCCTGTTTCTTTTTCATTCTGGAGAGCATTTTTATGAACATGAAAATGGAGAACGCAATTATCAGGAAGTCAATAATGGACTGCATGAAAGCCCCGTACCGAAGCGCGAGCTCCGGGATATCCCCCTGTGCGGCCTTGAATACATACTTAAGATCTGCAAAATTAACGCCGCCTATTACGAGGCCCAAAAGTGGCATAAGCACATCATTCACAAAAGATGCAACTATCTTGCCGAAAGCGCCGCCTATAACAAAACCGACTGCAAGATCTATTACATTACCTCGGAGCGCAAAATCTTTGAATTCCTTGAGCATAAAAGCCACCTCCGAAAAATATATTGTATGAGATATTTCTACCCCGAAAAAATGTGAAGGCAACAAAATTGAAATTGAAATAGTTCCGAATGACTGCACCGGCAGTTTCAAATGCCCGCTTTGAGTGTATAAACTCTATAAGAAAACTGAAAGGAGGCTGGCAGGGTTTTGCTTGCCGGACATATGGCATGGAAAAGGCGAAAGGGAAAAACACCAGACGAAAATTTGCACCGCTGCTTATAGCAGCTATACTTTTGGCCATCACAGCATACATTTTTTTGCAGTGGAAGCCTCTCGAGGAGAGCCGGGCCATACAAAAGCCGGAGCCCACTAAGAAGGAAAAGCTGATGGCTAAGGCAAACAAGGACATCCAGCTGCCTGCGCAGAGCGGTAAAACCATAAACATACTGCTACTGGGGATTGACGACAGAGGCATGGAGTTCAAGGGAAGAACCGACTCCATAATGGTAGTCACGCTTGATTTCAAAAACAAAACCACGAGGCTTACTTCAATAATGAGGGATTTGTATGTAGACATACCCGGCAAGGGATATTCCAAAATAAATGCAGCCTATACATACGGCGGACCCGAGCTCCTGATGAGGGCACTCAAGTACAATTTCAACATAGACATAGGGCACTATGCGGTCATAGATTTTTACGGCTTCCAGAAGGTAGTAGACATGCTCGAGGGAGTCATAGTCGATGTCAAGCCGTATGAGGTGGACGAGCTCAACAACTACATCAAGCAGGGGCCGCAGAACTATCTGAGCGGACCAGGCGTGTATAATCTCAACGGAGACCAGACGCTTGCATACACGAGCATAAGATTTGTTGGAAACGGAGATTATGAGCGGACTGAGCGCCAAAGAAGGGTCATAGCCCTTATAATAGACAAGGTCAAAGGCTTGGGATTAAAGGACGGGGCGGAAATGGCAAAGCAGATTTACCCTTATTTAAGGAGCGACATAAGCATCGGGGACATGCTTGCATTCGGCTACAGCTACACGCAGGCGGAAGGCATGAAAATCGAAAGCCTGAGGCTTCCCGCCAACGGTGACTATGCCACAGGCAAGATAAACAAGCAGTGGGTAATGGTCCCAAGGCTCAAGGAGACGTCAGCCAAGTTTCACCAGTTCGCATATCCGGGAATGGACGCCTCGCAGGTGGCTGTTCCCGACAACAGCTCGGCCTTCAAGAAGCTGGGCACCAACTAAGACGGGGGGATGAACATGAGAAGACTTATAGTTACACTACTAGCCGTCATAGCCGTTGCTATTGCAGGATGCTCGACAAAAACGCCGGAGGATGTCGCGAAGGGCCTGATGCAGAGCTTTGAGAAGATGGTGGCAGCAGAGCATGATGAAAAGAGTGTGCTTGACTTTGCCAAGGAGAACATGAGCAAGCTTTCGCCTGTAAATGCCTCAAGAGTGATTGCGGAGCTTGAAAAAACACAAAAAGAGCTCGTAGAACAGAGAATTTCAGAGGCATTTGAAGGGGATCTGCAGCAGAGGCTCATAGAGCAGTCAGGAATGGCGGCCAAGATAGACAGCAAAGACCAGGTGCAGGACCAGGACCTAAAAGAATTCGTGGAGACAACGAGGCAAAGGGGCTACACACTTATATCGCTTGAAGGCAACTTCTATCCCTATATAGACTACAGCATGTACAAGGAGTATTCGAAGTATGTCACAGAAGACTGGAAATCGTATATAGAGATAATGAACGCCGAATACAGCGAATTTGCAATGGTGGACGGCCATGCTGCAATATCAATGGAGGAGTTTCTTGGAAGAATACTGGCAGCAGAAAAGTTCATGGAAGAATTCCCGGAGTCGCAGAAGGTGGCTGACATAAAAGAGCTGTATATGTTTTATATTGCGGCGTATCTGAACTGGGCCGTATTCGAGCAGCCGGGCAACACGCTCTCGCAGGAGGCCATGGATGGCTACAGGAAGGCGATAGCTATGGAGGAGGACAGCCGGTTCCTCGAGCTTTTCAAGCAGTACTATAAAGTGCTGGAGGCTGAGGGCTTTAAGCTGACACCTACGGTTCAAAACGAGATAAACAAGCTTACGCAGACGCTTAAGGAGCAATAGTAAAAGAAGATTTAGGGTATGAGATTAAAATATCTCAACAACTGACGGGGGTGGAGTATTTGAAAACTGTAAACATTGTAGGGGCGGGCGCCAGCGGCCTATTCGCAGCATATGAGCTGCACAAGCTCCTGGGCGACAAGCTGGAGATAAACGTGTTCGAGCAGGGACAGAGCATATACGACAGGAAGTGTCCTATACTCGAGGGCAAGACAAGAAACTGCATAAACTGCAAGCCATGCGCCATAATGAGCGGCTTTGGGGGAGCGGGTGCCTTTTCGGATGGCAAGTACAACATAACAACAGAGTACGGAGGCTGGCTCACAGACTATATAGACGACAAGGACGCGCTCAGCCTTATGGAATATGTGGACCAGGTCATACTTGAGACGTCCGATGAGGAGCTCGAGGAGGTCTACGAGCCAAAGAGCGGCTACAAGAAGGAGGCCCTAAAGCACGACCTTCACCTGCTTGAAGGCAGGGTCAGGCACCTTGGGACAGAGAAGAATCTTCGCATACTAAAGCATATGTACGAGCAGCTTAAGTCCAGCGGTGTAAAGTTCCACTTCAGGACGAGGATAAAAAATGTCAATGCATATGAGGATTCAAGGCACAGGTTCGAGCTTGAAAGCGACGAGGACATATTCAAGAGCGACTACCTGATAATAGCAGTCGGAAGAAGCGGCGCCGAGTGGTTTGCCAAGCAGTGCAGGGAGAACCTGGGGCTGCATCTTATAAACAACCAGGTGGACGTGGGTGTAAGGGTGGAGGTGCCCTCGCAGGTGCTTGAGGATATAACGAGCGAGATATATGAGGCGAAGATAAAGTACAGGACAAAGGCTTACGGCGACATAGTAAGGACCTTCTGCATGAATCCTAATGGCTACGTGGTTACCGAGAACACGGACGGCATAATAACTGTAAACGGGCACAGCTTTTCCGACAAGAGCCTAGGCAGCGAGAACACCAACTTTGCCCTGCTGGTAAGCAGCCGCTTTACAGAGCCCTTCGACGACCCATACGCATACGGCAAGCGGATAGCGTCGTTTTCAAATCTGCTTGGCGGAGGCGTGCTGGTGCAGCGCTTTGGGGATCTGATAGGAGGAAGAAGGACGAACCACCACAGGCTCACGCAGAGCTTCACAAGGCCTACGCTGGAAGCCACTCCGGGAGATCTCAGCCTGGTACTGCCAAAGAGGCAGCTGGATGATATAATAGAGATGATATTCCAGCTCGACAAGATGTTCCCCGGAATGGCAAACGAGGACACGCTCCTTTACGGCGTAGAGGTCAAATTCTACAGCTCAAGGCTCGAACTCAATGAAGACCTTGAGACGGAGATAGAGGGCATGTATGCCATAGGAGACGGAAGCGGCACTACAAGGTCGCTCTCTCAGGCGAGTGCAAGCGGAGTACACGTAGCCAGAGTAATAAGCTCAAAGGAGTGATAGCGTGATATATTTCAACACGGAAAACGACAAGATAGAAAGCATAATAAATTCCCTTCCAAAAGACACAGCCATAGGCGAGTTCTCGGGAAGGGACAGCGCAGCAGCTATAATAAAGGCAATGGAAAGGGACGACATAAACGACGTGCTTCCTGTGGCAAGCTTTGCCGGCACTGAATACGGCAATCTGGACGCCATAAGGGAAAATCATGCCCTGCTGGTTGAGCAGATAGACAGAATGTATGGCGGCAGGAAGAAGGTGCACGAACTCGTGGTATACAGCAATCCACAGCTGTGGAGCGTCATAAACGGCAGGTTCGCAACAATGCTGATTGAAAAATTCGGCTTCTACAATCCATGCATAGGCTGCCATGCGTATTTCCACATACTAAGGATTCCAATGGCTCTAAGGCTTGGCAGGAAGATAATAGCCGGAGAAAGGGAATACCACGACAACAGGATAAAGGTCAACCAGCTTCCAAGGAGCCTGGACACATACAAGAGGATAGTCGAGAGCTTCGGAGTGGAGCTTGTCGAGCCGCTAAGGAAGATATACGCAGGCAATGAAATATCTGAAATAATAGGCTGGGACTGGGCAGAAAGCTCAAAGCACCCGGAGTGCGTATATAGCGGAAACTACAACGATGCATCGGGCAAGGCGATATTCGATGAGGCGCAGCTTGACCGATTCCTTGAAGAGTACCTGTATCCCGTGTGCGCAAGACTTACAGAGGTGATAATAAAAGACGAGCATGCAGGCAAGAAGGAAATGATGAAAGCTGTAGAGGGCTTGCTATGAAGACTATAATACTGCTTCTGGACGGCGTAGGAGACAGAACCTTCGCCGAGCTCGGCGGCAAGACGCCGCTCGAGTACGCCAGGACTCCAAAGCTCGACGCCATCTGCAAGAGGGCCGAAACCGGGATAATGGTGCCCTGGAGACAGGGCGTGCCCCTTGGCACTGAGATGGCACACTTCATACTCTTTGGCTACAATCCAGACAAGTACCCGGGCAGGACAGTAATAGATGCCCAGGGTGAAGGCCTGATCATAGAAAAGGGCAGAGTCTACATGAGGACCTCCTGGGCGTGGACTGAGAAGCTGGATGGCGGTTTCATGCTGCGTGATCGGTTCACTCAGGAGCTTTCAAAGGACGAGGCCATGGAGCTTTCAAGGGCGCTTCCCAAGGAATTCGAAGGCTGCAGCTTCGAGTGGGTGTTTTCATACGACAGCCACGGCTTTTTGGTTGTGGAAGGAGAAGGCCTAAGCAGCATGATATCCGATGCAGATCCCTTCTACAAGGACCAGCATGTAATGAAGATAGAGCCTTTTGAAACAGACGATGAAAGGGCCGTGCGCACAGCCGGCATAATGAATAGATACCTTCTGGAGTGCTCAAGGAGACTCTACGCCCATGAGATAAACGCCAGGAGGATGGCGGCGGGCATGCAGCCTGCCAACTTCCTTATGATAAAATGGGCAGCTGAGCACAGCGTTTTGACGCCGTTTCACGTGCAAAACGGCATGAGAGGGGCCGTGCTCGGGCAGAGCAGGCTCATGAGAGGGCTTGCACAGCTGTTGGGCATGGACTACATAAAATACGACACGCTCGAGAACGCCATAGAAACTGCCATAGAGGGCGACTGGGACTTTGTGCACATGCACACCAAGGCTCCCGACGAGGCGGCGCACACCAAGAATCCGTTCAACAAGGTCAAGGCAATAGAGGACATAGACAATAGAATCGGAAAACTTGTCGAAGGACTTGAGGATACACTGCTCATAGTGACGGGCGACCACTCGACACCAAGTGGCGGAGCTCTAATACATTCGGGGGAGCCTGTTCCCATAATGTTCATAGGGGAAGGCCTTAGGGTGGATGATGTGGAAACCTTCGGAGAGAGGAGCTGCGCAAAGGGCAGCATAAGGATGAATGGCACAGACCTCATCCCTATGATACTCAACATGACAGACAGGGCTAAGCTCTGCCACCTGCGCTCCGGACCAAGGGACATACTCTACACACCTCAGCAGGTGAACAAGCTGGAAGCTGAATAAGCAAAAAGACAAGGGGACGGTTCTCTTGTCTTTTTGTATGTCTGGTTATAGATGAATCCAAAGGAATAATTGGCCTTTAAATTTCATTTTGTGATTTCCAATTGGCTTATCCATTCTGAAATCTGTGATTTCGAGAACTCGCTTCGCTCAGACACTCAAAATCACGACGATTTCATTCATGCATTTTGCCAGGAAATCATTCAAAACTCATTAAATCAGGCCTGCTTGATTCCATTTGGATTCTTGCTCAGATATAATCAAACAAATTTCGGCGCTAGACAGTGTAAATTCGATATAAGACCGGCTTTTTCAGCGGATTTGCGCTGCATCAAGCATACAAATTGTACAAAAGACTTTGCTAATGCAGGGCGGGGGGGATAGGACGAAATACCATTGAAAAACATTATATAGAAATGGCATATGATAAGAATATTCGATTATACGTGGGATTTCATCTCTGATACAATTTAATATTGTAAAGTATGTAAAAAATATGTTAAGAGATGAAAGGGGAATTTGGATGAAGAGATTTTGGAGTCTTATAGTAGCTTCAATGATGATTCTTTCACTGGCGCTTACAGGATGTTCTCAGCAGCCGGCGGAGGAAGCGTCAAAGGATGAGTTCAAGTCGCAAATATTCTTCAAGGGCTCGTCTACGCTTGCACCTGTTGTATCCCAGATAGCTACCGATTTTATTGACGCTAACGAGACCTGGAACAAGGTTAGTGCTGATTTTCCTGAAAAGAGCATAGACCTCTTCGTATCAGCGGGAGGCTCGAGTGCCGGCGTTAAGTCTGTAATAGACGGTACAAGCGATTTTGGAATGGTTTCAAGGGAAGTAAAGGACGAGGAGAAAGAGCAGATAAAGGACTACAAGGAATTCAGACTCGGTCTTGACGTACTTACAATATCGGTAAACCCTGAAAACCCTATACTTGATGTAAAAAAGAACCTCACTACAGAAGAGGTTATGAAGATATTCTCAGGTGAGTATAAGTACTGGGATGAGGTTGCACCAGGACTTCCTCACAACGAGATAGTTGTAGTTACAAGAGACATAGGCGGCGGTGCTCACCAGGTTTTCCAGGACAAGGTCATGGGAGATGCTCAGGTTAAAGCCGAGGCTATACAGGAGCCTTCAATGGGAGCACTCGTTACTAAGATAATGGAGAACAAGGATGCGATAGGCTATGCATCTTACGGTCTTGTGAATCAAAATGCAGGAAAGATAACGCCTCTTGAAGTTGATGGCGTGGCACCTGTAAAGGAAAACATAATAAGCGGAGCATACAAGATATCAAGACCCCTTATAGTAATAAAAAGCGGGGAACTTCTGCCTCAGGAGCGGATTTTCGTAGACCTTATGCTTTCTGAGGAAGGCATGAAAACCGTTGAAAAGATGGGTTTTGTCCCTGCAAAGTAGTAAAATAAAATACGTGAGTCCAGAACAAAATCCAGAAGGTTTATCTTCTGGATTTTCTTGTCGACTCTACATGAAAGGGGAGTATATGAAAAGGGATAAGGTTTTTGAGTTTATAATAAAGGCGTTCACGCTTGTTTCGGTTGCTATACTTGGCTTCATAATATTCTTTATAGGGGCTGAGAGCCTCCCGGCCTTCAGGCATTCGGGAGTGGCTGGATTTTTTACAAATGAAAGGTGGCACCCCATGGGGACGGATCCCGTGCTTTCGATACTGCCTATGGTGTTTGCCACTGTATACGTTTCATTTCTCGCGGTTGTAATAGCGCTTCCGATAGGTGTCGGTACGGCAGTATTCCTGTCGTGCGTTGCGGGGGAAGCGGCAAGGAGGCTGCTAAAGCCGTTCATTGATCTCATGGCGGGATTGCCTTCTGTTGTATTTGGCTTCATGGGGCTCATGGTGGTCGTTGGATATTTTGAGAGACACTTTTCAATGTCGTCCGGAGAGAGTGCGCTTGCGGGCGGAATGGTGCTTGCGATAATGATTTTGCCGTACATTATATCAACATGCGACACAACAATGGTTGGCATAATGAAGTCGTACAAGACCTCGTCTGACAGCCTTGGAGTTTCTAAATGGCACATGGTAAGGTATCTTGTGCTGCCGGCAGCGAGCAGAAGCGTGCTTGCAGGCGCGGTGCTTGCGCTTGCAAGGGGCATGGGCGAGACGATGGCTGTAATGATGGTCATAGGCAACAGCCCGATATTTCCAAGGCTGCTTGGAAAATGCGAGACAATACCGGCTCTAATAGCGCTCGAGATGGGTGGTGCGCCTGTCGGCAGCCTGCACTATCATGCGCTCTTTGCGGCGGGTTTCATACTGATAATTATGAGGTTCGCAGTCAGTATGCTGGTGTCGCACATAAAAAAAGGTGCAGACTTATAACGTTATGGGAGAATCCAAATGGACAAAAAAAGCAAATACAATAGATTTCTGATATGGAGCGTGCTCAGCGCGGCGCTCACATTTGCTGTAGCATTTTTCATATTAGGCTATATACTCCTAAAAGGGGGCGGGATGGTAAGTACAGAGTTTCTACTGGATTCGCCAAAGGGCTTTCCTCTGGGCTCAAGCGGAGGCATATACCCCGCCATAATAGGCAGCTTGGCATTTACAGGAGTTGCCTGTGCAGTAGCATCTCTACTTGCAATTTCAACGGCAGTATACCTCAAGTTTTACTGCGGCAGCAGAAGGCTCTACAGCATAGTAAGGCTGGTCATAGAATCTACTGCCGGGATGCCTTCAATAGTTCTTGGACTTTTCGGCTACACACTCTTTGTTCTCAAGATGGGTTTTGGCGTGTCGGTTCTCTCTGGAGGACTTGTACTTGGCATAATGATTTTTCCCTTTATTGAGGTTAGGGTTGAAAAAAGGCTGGGCGAGATTGAGCAGGATATGCTGCTGTCATCGTATGCGCTTGGCGTTTCAAGGTACTATACCATAAAAAGGCTTGTGCTGCGCAAGGCGCTTCCAGACATTATCAGCGCTGTGGCGCTTGCAGGAGGCTTTGCAATGGGAGCCACAGCGCCAATAATATTTACAGGTGCGGTAATATACGCAAAGGCTCCGGAAAGCATTATGTCTCCGGCCATGGCGCTTTCTTACCATCTTTATGTGCTCATTGGAGAAGGAGCTCCTACAGAATACGTATATGGAACGGCTACTGTGCTCATGCTTTTGATACTTGCGATAAACGGAGCGGCGATGCTCTTTGGAAAAGTGAACAGAGGAGAATGACATGGATAGAATAATGCAAATAAAAGGAATGTGCGCAACTTATGCGAGCAAAATCGTTCTAAGTGACATAAACGTCGACATATACAAAAACTCAATCACAGCATTAATAGGCCCTTCTGGCTGCGGCAAGACCACGTTCATAAAGAGTCTCAACCTTCTTGTCGAGGACGAGAAGGACGGCTCCGTAAAGGGCAGCATACTGCTTGAGGGCAAGGATGCAAGGAACATTCCGAGAGAAAAGCTAAGAAGCAAGCTGGGCATGGTTTTTCAAAATCCGGCGCCGTTTCCCCTAAGCATAAAGGATAACATGACTTATGCTCCAAGGTACCACGGCATAAGGGACAAGGAGCGTCTTGGCCAGATTGCAAGGGAAAAGCTCCAGGTTGCTGGCCTATACGACGAGGTGTCGCACTGCCTGGACATGCCGGCAAGGAAGCTGTCAGGAGGACAGCAGCAGAGGCTTTGCATAGCAAGAGCGCTCACTGTTGAGCCTTCAGTGCTCCTGCTCGACGAGCCCTGCTCGGCCCTTGACATCCAGAACACGGCCAAGATAGAAGCCATGCTAAAAGAGCTTTCAAGAGACTACGCAATAGTAATAGTAACCCACAACCTTGCGCAGGCAAGAAGGATAGCCGACTACACGATGTTCATGATGTCAGGCGAGCTTGTTGAATTTGGAAGGACCTCGGAGGTGTTTTCAAATCCGAAGGACGAGAGGACAAGGCAGTATATCGAAGGGATTTTTGGGTAGATGTGTTAGCGCAATCCGGTGAAATAATTGGCCTTTAAAACACACCAGCCAGAGGTGGCTATTATCGATGAAAAAGCCGGTCTTATGTCTCGTTTTGGAGGTTGCAAAGGCTAGCATATTTCAAAGCTCTGGAATTTTGAGAACTCGCTGCGCTCAAACACTCAAAATTCTGCGACTTTGTACACATGCATCGCCTGCAACCTCATCAAAACGAGCCTCAAAAAGACCTGGCTTTTTTTCATCGGTTTTGCGCCCTGTAAAGTAAAGCTCATTAAATTAAGGCTGATTTATTCCGTTTGGATTCAGCGATATGAATATGAATTGATGAACTCTGCTTTTACTTGAATAAAAAGGTGCGCAAAATCATTAGAGTTATTAATAATAAAACACTGTACAATAAAATATTCGAATAATAGTCCGAAACATGAGAGAAAACCTGTATTATATATTTTGAAGTCGAGGCACTAGTATATATAATTAGGGCTAAGACGAAAGATAAAAATAAGGAAGGAGTACGTTATGGGAAAAATACTGATTGAGTTCATAAACACCTGCGCTTGATGTGACAAATATGGAGCTTTCGTAGAAAGCTTGGCAAAGCAGCATGAAGACAAGCTGGAGCTGGTCATTTACAGGGCTGGGAAGGATTTTGGATACATAAAAAAATACGGTATGGTCACAAAGAGCATGATAGTAATAGGTGAAAAGAAGAAAATTCAGAACCTGTCTGAAAAAAGCATAACTGAGGCCATTGAAGAGGCCGTGAAAGGATAGATAAACATGTTAGGATTTATTGAAAGAATGGTACTTGCAGGCTTTAACATATTAAACAGCGCATCGGCCTGGCTTGTTTTCAGCTTCATACTGGCAGGGGTGCTTCATGACATAATGTCGCCCGACAAGTTCCAGAGGATGCTGGGAAACAAGAAGCTGTCTTCGCTTCTAAAGAGCACGATATCAGGAATGCTCCTTCCTATATGCAGCTGCGGCGTAATACCTCTTGGGATAAGCCTATACTACTCAGGTGCGTATCTTGGACCTGTGCTTGCTTTTATGACAGCAACGCCTATAATCAACCCGATAGCAGTTATACTCTGCTATGGCCTCCTGGGTCCGGAGATAACCATAATATACGTAATAGCGGGCTTTACAGTGCCTATGCTGATAGGCATTATAGGCAATATGTTCGCAGGTCCTGAGCTTGTGGCTCCAGGAGTGGAGGAGAATATACAGGCCAGGATGCTTGAGCTGGAGGAGGGCACAAGGCCGGTTCTTGCCGAAAGAATAAAATCGGGACTCAACTGGGCAATAAACGACCTTGCGCTTGCGGTAAGCAAGTATGTGATACCGGGAATGCTGTTCGCCGGCTTTCTGCTTACGGCAGTTCCTCAGGATTACATACAAAGCTTCCTTGGCAATCCCAACATGTTGTCGCTTGGAAGCATAGCTGTTCTTGCTACAATAATGTATGTGTGTGCAGTTGGCCACATACCATTTATAGCCGCGCTTATTGCAAGCGGCGCAGCGCCAGGAGTGGGCATAACATTTCTGATGGCGGGAGCCGCCACGAATTTCCCCGAGCTCATAAGCATGCTTAACCTCATGGGAAAAAGGACGGCAATCATATACAGCACAGTAATAACGCTTACGGCGCTTGCATTCGGGTATGTTGCCAATCTGCTGCTCATGCCGGGCTTTGAGCCTGCGATGAACTTTGACAGGACATCCAATTCGATAAAGGCGGCAAACACGCTGCTCATAGATTTTCCAAAGCCTGTAGAGTATATGTGCTCATTCATAATATTTGTTTTTTTTATTCGCGCAGTTATGCCAGGAATAAAGACTGCCATGGCGTCAATATCGAAAAAAGCGGCGTAAGGAGGGAGCAGAAAAATGATAAGAAAAATTTCATGCATCATGGCAATTATGATGGTCATAGCAGGATTAAGTGGTTGCAGCAGCAAACCAGCGAGTGAAAACAAAACAGCAGACCTTGGAGTCTCAGCAGACAACCAGCTGCTTGCATATTTCAAGACCCAGCATCCTGACAGAGAGCCCGTAAAATGCGCATACGACGATATAACAAACGATGGCGGCAAGGATTTGATAGTTATATTCGATAACGAAAAGGGCAAAAAGCAAATGTGTGCAGTCATCGCAAAAGAAAATGAAAAGCACCAGTTGACAGAACCCATACCAGCGCCAGCGGAGAACCAGAAAATTCAATTCAAGGACATAGACGAAAAGGACGAGCTTGAGTTCATAGTGTCAGGCTCCAAAAACGGAAGCGTAGGCTATGCAATATACAGAATTGTAGACAACCAGATAATAAACCTGTTCGGAGAAGGCATGGAAGACTGCTGTGATTAACATGGGATTCCTAAAAAAAGCCGTGTTAATGGTAGCCTTAGCAATTGCAGTCTTCACGTTCATGCCAAAGGAGAGTCTCAGCAGCAATGTCAGAGTAGGAGCATCCACTGAAAGCTCTGGGCTGCTTCTAGACTACATCTCGAGCAGCACAGAAGCCGCGGGCAAGGTAGAAGGCCGCGAGCTGGAAGCATATATAATAGGCGACTGCTGAAGCGCATCGGCTCAATGGGCATTGAGCTCGGATGTGATGGACATGGCATTTCTGTGTCCCGACGCTGCCAGGGAGTTTGTAAAAACTAACAGGGAATTTGAAATAATAGGCGATGTAATGCAAAACACAAGCATGTTCGTATTCAAAGACAGGGAAAATCCAGGCATAACGGGAGTGCCACAGAACAGACCGCATCTGGACAACATAGTGCTTGAGAACCTTGGCAAGAACGCGCAAATGAAAAAATTGATGGGTACGGCCCTGCCGTATGCGCTTGAAAACGGACAGGTAGACTCGGTACTTGCCGACTTCACAAGCGGATTTTTTCTCGCGGGACAAAAAGAAAGCGCGGCCATCAAAGCCGACCACATAACCTGCGTGCTTGTAGTAAACAAGGAATTCAAAAAAAGCGAAGGCTTCCGCGAATTCATAAAACTCTACAACCATTGCGCCAAAGAACTCTCAGACACAAACGTCCTGGCAAAGCAGCTGGAAAAATACAAGGACATGGAGTTTTCGCCCGCAGACAGACACACACTCGGAGAATTGCGGGTTAAGTTCCTGCAGCTTGACTAATAAAAAAGACCTGGCTTTGTTTCATCGGATTTACGCTGCGCTTATCTGGATTATCGCGGCGATTGAATACAAGAAAAACAGGCAAGGTCTTATTGGAGTCTGCTTTTGCAGATTTCCCGGCAAAATGCGATGCTGCGGCAGCAGAATTTTGAGTGTCTGAGCGCAGCGAGTTCTCAAAATTCAAGAGCTGCAGTGAGCATGAGCTGCACGGAAATCCAAAAGCGGAGTCTAAGACCGACTGTTTCTTGTATTCGAGCATAAGCCAAATGGAAATCACAAAACGAAATTTAAAGGCCAATTATTCCTTGGATTAGCTTTTCACGCGAGCCAGAAGAATTTTATTTCGTCTTTTTTCAAAACAAAAAGGGATGCCCTCGGGCATCCCTTCATTTTTTATCCTTACTTCATCTTCTCCGCAACCATATTAACCATATCAACAACCCTTACAGAATAGCCCCACTCATTGTCATACCATGCAGCAAGCTTAACCATGTTGCCGCCCATAACCTTAGTAAGAAGAGAGTCAACTATAGAAGAGTGCTCGTCACCAACATAGTCTACAGACACAAGCGGCTCGTCACTGAAGCCAAGTATGCCCTTTAGATAAGTTTCAGAAGCCTCTTTAAGAGCTGCATTCACCTCTTCAGCAGTAGCGTTCTTTTCAAGCTCGCAAACAAGGTCAGTTATAGAGCCAGTTGGCACTGGAACTCTTAGCGCATAGCCGTCAAGCTTGCCCTTGAGGTTTGGAAGCACAAGGCCAACAGCCTTAGCCGCGCCGGTAGTAGTAGGTATTATAGACTCAGCAGCAGCCCTTGCCCTTCTAAGATCCTTGTGGCTCTTGTCAAGTATTCTCTGGTCGTTAGTATACGCGTGAACAGTAGTCATGAAGCCTCTAACTATTCCGAATTTCTCGTCAAGCACCTTCGCAACTGGAGCAAGGCAGTTTGTAGTACAAGAAGCGTTAGATATTATATTGTGGACTGCGTGGTCGTACATATCGTCGTTCACGCCCATAACCATAGTTATATCTTCTCCGTCCTTAGCAGGCGCTGTAAGTATTACTTTCTTGGCTCCGGCAGTTATGTGTCCTTCAAGCTGGTCTCTTTTTACGAAAACACCAGTAGACTCCACAACTATGTCAACTCCAAGGTCCTTCCAAGGAATGTCCTTAGGCTCTTTAGCCTGGATTACCTTTATCTCTTTGCCGTTTATTATTAGAGCGTTCTCGGCAGTTTTCACATCGTCCTTTGCTCTTCCAAAGCAAGAGTCATATTTGTAAAGATGCGCAAGAGTAGCCACGTCAGCCCTGGCGTTTAGAGCAACAACCTCGATATCGCCTGCAAGCTTAGTCTGGGCTATTCTTAGGAAAAGCCTTCCGATCCTTCCAAATCCGTTAATACCAACTTTTATTGCCATAAAAAACCCCCCTCTATGTAATTGAGTTACAAAATCAATGTGACATACTTTATATAAAATATTACATATTATTTATACATTTACTACGTCGGTTTGTCAAGGTTAGCGGGACTATAAAATTTCCGTATAAATTTGCCGTCAACTATAAATATACCCCAACAGTTACGAACTAAGCAGGCTATGTTGCAGCATGCATACAGAAGTTTTCGAAAAACGCAACATCCTTAAAAGGGTCCCTGACCGGGCTGTTATTTAAAAAACACAGGGATATATGTTTAAAGCTGCTTTTAAGAAGGTATATACTTATTATCTTTTTTAAACGGCGTATGCCGGCCAAAGAACAGGTGACAGACAGAGGGGGGCCAACATTGGAGAACACGGTGAGAATAACAGAGGACGAAATAAAGGAAATAGCGAGTCTGCTGACAGGACTCAGGCTTACAAAGCCGAGCGCTTTTATGTTCAATGACATAAGGACTATAAACAGCTTTTACATAAAAGCCACAGGCAGAGATCTTTTTTCAGAGGACAATATATCCAATCTCGAGAGAGCTTTGGAATATAAACATATATAGATTACAAAAGTAAAGAATATCCCGAATCAGCGCCTCATAGAAATATGCTGATCCGGGATTTTTGATTTTTTGAATGCTATGCTAAGGCTATTCTATTACTATTACGGAAGTCTGACCAATCTTTACCCAGTCATACAGAAACTTCGCGTGTGACGTATAGTTCCTGACGCACTTGTGGGATCTGGGGACTGTTCCCAGAGTATATAGGGTCTCCTTCTGGCCCGGATCGACAAGCTGGCCGTTTTTCTTTATATAGTCCACCGGCACGCCGTGCACATAGGCCCCACCGGAGAAGCGTATGGCATAAGGTGCGTAGCCGGCAATCTCTTTAGTTATATCGTCAAGATACAGGAATTTGGACTTTCTTTCAATCGCCATGAAATAGCCGAGCGGAGTTTCAAACCTGTACTTGTCCTGCGCTCCGGTGGTTGCAAACGTATAGGAAATCATCTGCCATGAGCTGCCTGTCCATTCGAATACTGCCTCATTCTGGTTCTTTCTGTCGACTACTATAACCTGGCCCAGAGAAGAAGGAGCATTTTTTGTGTATACGTACTTCTTGGGTACAAGGTAGCTGCCTGGACGTTCAAGTGACTCAACCTTGTAGTATGAATCCTGTTCGCCGACTATCCTAAGGAGCTTGCCGTCGTCAAAGTAAATAAGCTCTGACTTGTTGCCGAGGCTCGCGTATGCCGGGGCGCTCTGGTCTCGGAGTGTGCCGTATTTGTCGCTTGTGGAACCCTTATAAAGAGGAGGAAGACCGTTCCTGTTCTTGTAGTTGTTAACATAGCCCATCTTTCCGCTGGATATCTGAGTGCGCAGATTTTCAAGCGAGGATGCCATCTTGTCGAACTGGAAACCTCGTTTTTCGACAAGAGAAGAGAACATGTAGCCAGACCGTATTGTCCCATTTTGATACCAGAACACCTTGTACCATTTGCTGGAGTTGTACTTGGAGAGAAACTCTCCTGTCACAGCCTCTGTCACATTGACTTTCTCAAAATACCCGGCTGTCCTTACCACTTTCGAGCCTGTATTAGGAGCTTCCCTTATATTGACAGAACCCTTGGAAAGCAGCACATAGTCATAGGCGGGTAGGTATTTGTCGTATTTGAGATTAAGGGCTATCGAAGCTGGAAGCACAGTGTTGTATGTCTCAATGACATTGCTGGCAGGAGCCACGGCTGCAGGCTCAGAAGGCTGCTGCTGAATCTCCTGCTGGGCAGGTACCTCCTCCTGAGGCACGAGCGTATCAGCTTCTCCCTGAACGGCCAGTTTCTCGTCTTCGGAAATATCCTGAGCGTTCACGTTCTCCTCAAGAGTATAATTCGCCACATCCGCCGTATCCATGACCCCCTGCGTCATCAAGGAATTCAACTGCGCTGCAGTAGCCGAGGCAGTAATAGATGTCACATCGGGATTGGTAGAAATGGGCGCTGTGCTCATTAGGGAAACAATTACAGTTTTTATTAACAGTTCTTTCATAATTCGAATCACCATCCTGGATTTTTTAGAAGAAAAAGTGACGGTATCAGAGTGTATATATTTATATACCCCGTTGATGTATATTTAATTAGGTTTGCAGGAAATGTTTGAGGGTATACAAAAAATGTACATCATGGATATTCCAAATGGGATTAGAAAATCTGAATAAGCGTATAAATAAATATCAAATTGTGGAGGGGATTTTAATGAAGAAGATACTATTGCCGGTCGACGGCTCGGATTTTTGCCTAAAGGCGTATGATATTGCTATAAGCTTTGCGGAAAAGTTCGGTGCAGAAATAATAGTGCTGAATGTGGCAGACATAGAACCGGGATTTACCCAGACTTTTATAACGCAAAATTTTCAGACGATGGATGAATATCTCAAGGCGAGAGCTGAAACAATAATAGAAGGAGCAAAATCCAAATTCGAAGGCAGTGACATAAAGGTTACATTCCACATAGCAACAGGCGACCCGGCTGCAGAGATAATCGACATGGCCGAAAGGGAAGAATGTGACATGATAATAATATGCACACATGGAATGAGTGGAGCAAAGAGATTCCTGATCGGTTCTGTGGCCAGCAAGGTAGTCCACCATGCGTCTATGCCCGTGTTCGTAATAAGGTGATGAGAAATATCCACTATAAAATATAAATTAATTCAAAAGCTTAATCAGCAATACAAAAGAAGGCCTTAGGGGGAACGCGGTGACAAAACAATAACAAAAATCAAAACTCTGAATAAACCTGTAGGATTTGGGAATATACTATGGCAAGCAGTGAGAATAATTAAAACATATAAAGGGGGAAGAGTGATGGCGGAAAATGTAAAAATAACAATTCAGACTGGTTTGAATGAGGTCGCAGACTATCTTAGAGAGAACGGCTATGATGTTTGTGTAATGGGTAACTGCAAAGGCGGCGCAGATATATCTATAGTGGACGTACCGGATTCGGACTGGGAAGAGATGGGCTCTGCCGAATGCAGGATTGACGGAGAAAATGAAATGCTCGTAATAAATGCTGCCAAGTATACTAAGGAAGAAATACTGAATCTAGTCAAGAACAACATGTGCAAAAAGCCAGCCAACTGGTTTGAGGGTTAAGCCTTAAATTTGAATAGAAATCGGGAATCTAAAAGGAGCGCCATGGGCGCTCCTTTTTATTTCTCCCTATCTTGGAATAAGGCCTATTTTCTTTTGCATTTTCCTGAGCATCTTGGAAGCTGTGTAGTTGGCTTTTTCAGCGCCCAGCTTGTATATCCTCTCGAGCTCAGCCTTGTCTGAGAGAAGCTGGCGTACTTTTTCCTGTATCGGAGAGAGCTCGGCTACAACAAGCTCTGCCACGTCCGACTTGAGCTGTGCATAGCCGCAGCCACTGTATCTTTCAACTATAGTCTCAGGCGAGTCTCCGCTTATGGCGCTGGCAATGTTTATAAGGTTCTTGATTCCCGGCTGCTCGTCGTTGTAAGCGATTACTCCCACGGTATCCGTTACAGCCCTTGAGATTTTCTTTCTTATGTCGTCAGGCGTATCGAGTATCATTATGAAAGAGTTCTTGTTCTCGTCGGACTTTGACATCTTCTTGAGGGGCTCCTGGAGGCTCATTATCTTTGCACCCTCTTTTGGTATGTACCCTTCAGGTATCTTGAACGTAGGGCTGTAGGAGTTGTTGAACCTCTCGGCCAGGTCCCTTGAGAACTCAAGGTGCTGCATCTGATCCTTGCCGACAGGCACAAGGTCCGCATTGTAAAGGAGTATGTCGGCGGCCATGAGTACGGGATACGTGAAAAGGCCTACAGGAATGCTCTCGCCTGCCCTCTGGCTCTTGTCCTTGAACTGCGTCATCCTGGAGAGCTCTCCCATATAGGTGTAGCAGTTGAGCAGCCACTGAGCCTCGCTGTGCGCCGGCACGTGCGACTGTATGAACAGCGTCGTCTTCTCCGGATCAAGCCCAGAGGCCATATATATTGCAAGCACCTCGAGCGTTTTTTCTCGAAGGCTCTTTGGCTCTTGTCTTACAGTTATTGCGTGCAGGTCTACAACGCAAAAATAAGAATCATATTCATCCTGAAGCTTGACCCAGTTTTTTATGGCACCCAGATAGTTGCCGAGGGTCAGCCCGCCGGAAGGCTGTATGCCGCTAAAAATTACTTTCCTCTCTTCCATGTATATCTCCTCCAATAACTAGTCATACTAATATGATAAGTTTTTTTTTGATTATAGGCAACACAATAAATCCAAGTGCCAAATAAGCCCGATGAATCCAGGCGAAAACCCGGACAAACCCTGGCGAAAAAGGACAAAAAAATCTGTTGATTTTTCATTTTCAAATTAGTATAATTATAAAAGTGTTCGTTTAGTAGACATAAACAAAATGTTTAGTATTCTTGACTTGGATATCAATGGGAATCTGGATGGGCTCGTGCCTTGTAACGAATTGAGGCGGGTTCGGCCAGATTATTTTGATTGACACTATATAAAGAGAAAGGCGGGGAGTCCCATAAAAAAAGATCAACACAGCATGCCTCTTTTTGAGGCGCTTAAAAAATACCATGAAAAAAAAGTTACGCCATTCGATGTGCCGGGGCACAAGCATGGCAAGGGCCTCCCCGAGCTGGCCGATTTTCTGGGAGAAAAGGTCCTGCAGGTGGATGTAAACTCAATGAAGCCGCTGGATTTTCTAAATGATCCATCTGGCGTTATAAAGGAAGCTCAGGAGCTGGCAGCCCAGGCTTTTTCGGCAGATCACTGTTTTTTCCTTGTGAACGGAACCACAAGCGCGGTTCAGGCGATGATAATGAGCACCTGTAATCCTGGCGAGAAGGTCATACTTCCAAGGAACGCCCACAAGTCGGCTATAAACGGCCTAATACTCAGCGGAGCGCAGCCTGTGTATATACAGCCTCAGATAAATCCGCAGCTTGGGATTGCAATGGGAGTGACAGTTGAAAGCGTTGAACTGGCAATTGCGGAGAACCCTGACGCAAAGGCAGTGTTCATAATAAATCCGACATACTACGGCTATACGGGCAACATAAGGGAGATAGTAAAGCTTGCCCACAGGCACGGCATGGCTGTGCTTGTAGACGAGGCCCACGGGGCGCATTTTGGCTTCAGCGAGGGACTGCCTCAGGACGCAATGAGCGCGGGGGCAGACATGAGCTCTGTAAGCCTACACAAAACCGGAGGCTCGCTAACGCAAAGCTCTCTGCTGCTAATGAGAGAGGGCCTAATAGACCCGGGAAAGGTAAGATCGATTATAAACCTCACCCAGACAACAAGCGCGTCGTATCTGCTCATGAGCAGCCTTGACGTTGCCAGAAAGAGCCTAGCCACAGGCGGGAGCGAATCTCTGCAGGAGATACTCAAGGTATCCAGCTGGGCAAGGGAGAGCATAAACGCCATAGAAGGGCTGTATGCCTTCGGCAAGGAGCTGCTCGACGGCAAGGGCGTTTACAACTTTGACGAGACAAAGCTCGGAGTAAATGTAACGGGAATAGGAATGACCGGCTTTGAGGCGTACGACCTGCTCAGGGACGAATACAACATACAAGTCGAGCTTGGCGATGCGACCAACATACTCGCCATAATAAGCCTTGGAGACGCCATGGATTCGGTTTCAAAGCTCGTAGGCGCATTAAGGGACATGGCAGCGAGATTCGGCAAGGAAAAGATAAAAATAAAGACTCCTCCGCTTAAAAACCCAGAGGTTATAGTCTCGCCAAGGAATGCGTTCTACGGCATGAAAAGGACAGTAAAGCTCTCGGAGGCAAAGGGAATGATATGCGCCGAGTCGGTTATGGCCTATCCGCCGGGGATACCTATAGTTGCAATGGGCGAGAAGATAAGCGAGGAAATGATTGAATATATAGGCTTCATAAAGAGCCAGAAGACGACGCTTTCAGGCACGAAGGACCCGAATGTAGAATACATAGAGGTGCTCGGATACTAGGCAGATTGAATATTTGAATAGAAGGGAGATGCTTGAGCATGAACAAGAACATCCACACGTTTTTAGGCTTTGAAAGCCCGTACGACGAGGCTGACATAGTTGTTTACGGAAGCCCCTTTGACGGGACTACTTCATTCAGACCCGGCACAAGATTCGCGCCAGCCATAATGAGACAGGAATCATACGGACTTGAGACGTACAGCCCATACCTTGACATGGACATAATAGAGGACGCGGCAATATTCGACGGAGGCGACCTTGACCTTCCCTTTGGAAACACAGAAAGAGTCCTCGATATGATACACGAATACGCTCAAAGAGTCGTAAGCGACGAGAAGGTGCCCGTCATGATAGGCGGAGAGCACCTTGTAAGCTACCCTGCAATCAAAGCCGTATTTGAAAAATATCCGGACCTTCATATAATTCACTTCGATGCCCACACGGACCTGCGTGAGGACTACATGGGCGAGAGGCTCTCACACGCCACAGTCATAAGAAGAGTATGGGAGTTTGTAGGCGACGGCAGGATATACCAGTTCGGCATAAGATCAGGCGAAAAGGTCGAGTTCGAATGGGCCAAAGCTCACACGAGCCTTACTAAGTTCGACTGCACAGGGCTTGAAAAGGCTGTCGAGAGCCTAAAAGGCAAGCCTGTATACGTTACTATAGACCTGGACATACTGGATCCTTCGGTATTCCCCGGAACTGGCACGATAGAGCCGGGAGGAATCACCTTCAAGGAGATGATGGCTGCCATAGGCACGCTCAAGGGGCTCAACATAGTAGGAGCTGACGTGGTGGAGCTATCTCCTCACTATGACCAGAGCGGCACATCCACAGCGGTAGCCTGCAAGGTTCTAAGGGAGCTGCTGCTTGCGATAGCGTACAAATAGAATAGAATCAAACCACAGACCAGACCCTGCACAGCAATGCGGGGTTTTTCTGCATTGTTTTTCAAATGCCTGCTCGGTTATAATAAATAATTATAGGATAAAATAAAATTAGACACTCTGTGAGGGGATATATATGAATATAGGTAAAAAAATAAAGGAGCTGCGGATGGCCAAGGCCCTTACCCAGGAAGAGCTTGCCAGCAGGTGCGACCTTTCCAAGGGCTTCATTTCCCAGGTGGAGAGGGATCTGACGTCGCCTTCCATATCGACGCTTGTGGACATACTTGAGAGCCTGGGGACGAATCTGAAGGATTTTTTCAACGAATACGAGGATGAGAAGATTGTATTCACAGGGGACGACGTTTTCGAAACAGCCGACGAGGAGCTGGGCTATACGCTCGAATGGATAGTGCCCAACGCCCAGAAGAACGATATGGAGCCCATACTGCTAACGCTAGAGCCGGGCGGAAGGTACAAGGAGGAGGAGCCTCACGAAGGCGAGGAATTCGGATACGTCCTGAGCGGCAACGTTGAGGTGCACCTTGGAAGTAGAAAGCACAAGGCCAAGAAAGGAGAATGCTTCTACTACAAGGCCAAGGCAAGTCACTTCATATCTAATCCAGGAAAGGTCCAGGCCAAGGTTATATGGATAAGCACGCCGCCGTATTTTTAACCATTTGAAGGGGGATGAGCCTTTGAGCAAGATGTTCGCCAGCGACAACAATTCGGGAGTGCATCCAAGGATAATGGATGCACTTATAAGGGCAAACCAGGGACATGCGCTGTCTTACGGGGACGACGAGTACACAAATCGGGCCAAGGAGATATTCAAGGGTATATTCGGCGAGGACACAGAGGTATTCTTCGTATACAACGGCACAGGCGCAAACGTGCTGGGTATATCGGCACTAGTAAACTCCTACAACAGCGTCATATGCCCTTCAACTGCCCACATAACTGTAGACGAGTGCGGAGCGCCTGAGAATTTCTGCGGCGTAAAGCTTGAGGTTACCGACCACAGCGGCGGCAAGATTGGAATAGAGCACATAAAAGGCAAGCTCCACATGCTGGGCTTTCAGCACCATTCCCAGCCCAGGGCCGTCTCAATAACCCAGTGTACAGAGCTTGGCGAGGTGTATACTGTCGAGGAGACAAGGCGCATATGCGACTTCGCACACGAGCATGGACTGCTCGTACATATGGACGGAGCGAGGCTTGCCAACGCCGCCGCGTCGCTTGGAGCAGGCCTGTGTGAGATGACTAGGGACGCGGGTGTTGACGTGCTTTCATTCGGAGGAACCAAAAACGGAATGATGTTCGGGGAAGCCGTAGTGTTTTTCAACACCTCGCTGTGCTCGGACTTCAAGTATGTAAGAAAACAGGGCATGCAGCTGCACTCAAAGATGAGGTACATAGCGGCCCAGTTCGAGGAGCTGCTCAAGGACGATCTTTGGCTGGAGAACGCCAGAAATGCCAATGAAATGGCACGGCTCTTGGCGCAGAAGGCTTCCAAAATCGACGGAGTCAATGTGGACCACGAAGTACAGACGAATGCAGTGTTTGCAGTGCTGCCGCCCAAGGTGATAGAGGAGCTGCAGAAGAAGTACTTTTTCTTCATATGGGACGAGGAGAAAAGCGAAGTCAGATGGGTGACGTCGTTTGACACGACAAGAGAGGACGTAGAAAGCTTCGTAAGAGAGCTTGAAGCGGCCGTGAGTACATGTAACAAAACCCTTGAGTAACAATTAAAGTATAGGACTAGTATACAGAGCTGCAGACAGCTGGGCGCAATCAATGCAATCCGGCGGTCGGCAGCTTTTTTTGTCAGCTTGGCATGCACTGTATAGTATAATTGCTCTTGGATAGTTTTTGATCTGTATGGATTTCCGCTTGCGAGAGTATTTTGTTTAATTTGACTGCTTTGTCCAAAATCCGCACCTCTGTTCAAATTATTTTGATGGATATAATCTGCTAGCATTGGCTGTTGTGGGTATATAAATAGTTAGAAACAGATATATAGGAGAAATATTAGAAATGGAGATGGTCAATATTAGAATAGGATATGCCTGCATAAATCTTTCAATAGACGCGCCAACAAGCAAGGGCTGCCTCCTGAAAAACGCGACTCCGGAGAGGCTGCGGGAGCTCATAGAGACGAATCTTGCAGGGTTGCGGAAGATACTCGAATATAACAGTGAAAAAAGGATAAGGCTCTTTAGAATAAGCTCAGACTTGATACCCTTCGGATCGCATGAGGTCAACAAGCTGGAGTGGCATCGAGAGTTCGAAGAGGAACTCGGTTGTATCGCCGACATAATAAAGGGCGAGGGCATGAGGGTTTCAATGCATCCAGGGCAGTACACGGTGCTCAACTCCAACAGGGAGGAAGTGGTAAGGAGCGCCGTAAGGGAGCTTGAATACCACGCCAGAGTCCTGGACTCCATAACATCGTCTGCCGAGCATAAGATAGTGCTCCACATAGGCGGAGTATACGGGGACAAGGAGGCGGCATCAAACAGATTCATAGAGAACTACAAAAAACTGCCTGACAGCGTAAAAAGAAGGCTGGTAATAGAAAATGACGAGAAAAACTACAACGCATGCGAGGTTCTCCAGATAAGCGATGCTACGGGAGCGCCTGTCATATTCGACAACCTTCACAACTCCATAAATTCCTGCGGCGAAGCTGAAGCGACCCTTGTGAGGGAGTGCGCAAGGACATGGAAAAGCATAGACGGGCAGCCAAAGCTCCACTATTCTCAGCAGGACCGTGGAAAAAGGAGCGGAGCGCATTCGCAGACGATCGAGGCTGCCCCGTTTTTCGGATTTCTAGAGGAGCTGGGCGGCACGGACGCCGACATAATGCTCGAGGTCAAGGACAAGAACATATCGGCCGAGCGGATTATAGGGCTTCTTGGAGGCTCAAGGGGGGAACTGCAGAGGGAGTGGGCCCGTTACAAATACGCTGTCATGGAAAGATCGTATGCAGCCTACAAAGAGATAGGCGTGACAGTAGCCCAAGGGGCGACAGGAGCTGCGTATATATTCGGAATGATAAACAGGGCTCTGGAGATGGAGCTGCACGCAGGCGAGGCTGCAAATGCCGCAGAGCACGTATGGGGATACTTCAAGAAACGGGCTGGGAGTGAAGAAAAGGAAGAATTCAAAAGGCTGGTTGAGGGCTTCAGATGCGGTGAAATTGGCCTGGATTATGTTAAGAACTTCCTTTCGGAGCTTCGCGGCAAATATCCAGCGCCATACCTTGGCGACTCATACTACTTTAACAACTAAAACAAAAAGACAAGGGGACGGTTCTCGTGGCTTGTATAGGTGTTAGTGTGCTGGAATACAAGAAACATGCGGTCTTTGATGCTGCTTTTTGATTTCCAGACGGCTCATGCTCACCACGGCTCTTGAATTTTGAGAACTCGCTGCGCTCAGACACTCAAAATTCTGCGGCCATGGCATCGCATTTTGCCGGGAAATCTGCAAAAGCAGCCTCTAATCAGACCTTTCCTGTTTTCTTGTATTCAACCGTCGACAAGCTACAGATACAGTCAAAACAGCATATCGAAGTGTGAATCCAAATGAATAAGCCAATTGGAAATCACAAAACGAAATTTAAAGGGCAATTATTCATTTGGATTCACATTCAAAGTGAGACACTGTTATCATGTCCTGTATCAACTCTATGGAATCGAGGTGAGGCACATGAAGAGTTATTTTGAGGGGAAAATAAAAATCTACTTGATCGGCGCCGTGCTGCTGGCGGTGGCAGCAGCGTTTTTTTTATTATCGCGCCCTGCAAAGGTTGACTATATAGATGCAAAGGCTAAGGACTACGCCAGGACTCTGCTCAGTACAGGCAGGGTGGCGCTTGAGGAAACGGCTGAAATAAGGGCCAAGGTTTCGGGAACCCTGACGGAAATCAAAAAAAGTGAAGGTGAGCGCATATCTTCTGGAGAGGTGCTTGCAGTGCTCGACTCGAGTGAGAGACAGCTGGAGCTTGCTAAGGCGCAGTCAGATCTCGCATTGGCAAGGGCAGGCTATGAAAACCTGATAAACAGCGACTATCCTCTGGCCGCAAAGGACTACGAGAAGGCCAGCCTTGAATATTCGGCTGCATATGATGCACACGAGAGGGTCAAATCGCTATATGAGATGGGTGGTATTTCAAAGCAGGAGCTAGACAATTCCAAGAGCAGACTTGATATACTAGCAGCCGAGCTCGAAAAGGCGAGAATACGAATTGGAGCCCTGTCAGATGGCGGAAGCCTCAGGAAGGAAAAGCTTTCCCAGGTGCAAAGGAGCACATCCGACATTGCGCAGCTGAGAAGGCAAATCGAAGACTATACCCTCGCCACGCCTATTGAGGGGACAATAATAGATGCTCAGGCAGAAAACGGCGAATTCGCCCAGGCCGGCCAGCTGCTTTTCACAGTGGGCAATACGCAGAGCAATTATGTGAGCATAAGGATAGACGAGCAGGACCTAGGTCTTTTGAAAGTCGGGCAGGAGGCTGTAATATCGCCGAAGGCATATCCGGAAAAAAGGATAAACGGAAGACTTGAATACATCAGCCCGTCGGTTGAAAGCGAAACAGGCACGGTCGAAATAAGAATAAAGCCACTTGAAGAAGATGAAACCCTAATTAGGGACCTCACTGTTGATGCTGATATCAAAATCGGTGAGTACAAGGCTGTCATAGCCCTTCCAAGCGAATACGTCATATCAGATGGAGGCAGGAGCTATGCATTCGTATACAGGTCTGGCAAGGCTATAAAGACTGAAATCCAGATGAGCAAGGATTCGTCTCAAGGCGAGTTTATAGTTGAAAAAGGAATAGCCCAGGGCGACAAGGTGCTAATTCCTAAAGGTCTTCGGGATGGCCAGAGAGTAAGCCTTGGAAGGCAGGTGGACTAGACATGCTAGAGCTCAAAATAGGGATAAGATTCCTTAAAGAGGGCAGGATGCAGACTATTCTCATACTTCTTGGAATATCTGCGGGAGTCGCAGTCCAAGTGTTCCTGGGATCGCTGATAACAAGCCTCCAGGAGGACCTTATAAACAGGACTATAGGTACAAGTCCGCACATAACTATAGCAGGAGCCAAGCATGGACAGGCGTCTCTGCGCGACGGCATATCGATATCGACAAGCGGGAACATACCGTTGGAAAGAGCCAGGCTCAGGAATTATCAGCAGATAGTTGAACAGCTCGACAAGAACGACAGCCTCACAGCCGTATCACCGGTAGTTTCAGGAAGCGGATTTGTGACAAAATCAGGCGATAACACACCGGTAACAATAAGGGGCGTATCCATAGAAAGAGCCGACAGGATATACGACATAAAAAACAGAATAAGCGAAGGACGATTCGATGTGAGCGGCAGTAACGTGCTTATAGGCACATCGCTTGCAAAGGAATACGGACTCGAGGCCGGAGGCAGTGTGACAATCAGGCTTCCCTCCGGCGTGAGCTCTGACTTTATTATATCAGGCATTTTCGACCTTGAGAGCGAGGCGCTAAATGAAGGGCTTGTCTTTATGGACATAAAAAGAGCCCAAAGCCTCTTTGAATCGATAAACTATGTTTCGCAGATAGAGCTGCAAGTTAAGGACGTGTTTGCAGCTGACGCGATAGCCCTGGACATATCAGCGTCGTTGCCAGACACAAGCGTCAATAACTGGAAGGACGAGAACGCGTCGCTGCTTACTGCGCTAAGGAGCCAAAGCTCTTCGTCCTACACAATACAGGCCTTCGTAGTTGCGGCTGTGGCTCTAGGCATTTCGAGTGTGCTTGCGGTGTCGGTCGTTCAAAAATCAAAGGAGATAGGCATACTAAAGGCCATGGGCATGAGGCCAAGGAGCATAGCCCGTGTATTCCTGCTTCAGGGAGCGCTGCTTGGAACAGTGGGATCGGCGATAGGCATAGTCCTGGGCATTATTCTTATAGAGGGCTTCATATTTGGAACCTCACTTCAAAGCGGAGAGCCGACCTTTGCCATAAGAATAAGACCCTTGGCAATCACGGGGATAGCGGCAATAGCATTAGTCACAGGTACGCTGTCAGCCCTTATACCTGCAAGGCGCTCGGCGGGGCTGGAACCGATAGAGGTGATAAGGAATGGATAACAAAACACCTGTCGAAATAATGCTGAAGGCAAGTAAAATAACTAAGGTCTATGGCAAGACAATTAGAAACCAGGTGCTGTTTGACATAGACCTGGAGATAAAAAAAGGCGAGTTCATGTCTATAATAGGCCCATCCGGCTCGGGCAAGAGCACGCTCCTGAACATAATAGGGGCCCTCGACCGCCCGACGTCGGGAGAGCTCACGATAGACGGCAAGGAGACAACGCGGCTAAACGAAGTAGAGCTTTCAGACTTCAGGAACAGGAGCCTGGGCTTCATATTCCAGTTCCACTATCTCCTGCCGGCCTTTACAGCGCTTGAAAACGTGCTAATGCCCTCATGGATAATGAACAAAAGCCCTTCGCCAAAGCTTAAAGGGCGGGCAAAGGAGCTCCTTTCAATGGTAGGGCTTTCAGAAAAGATGGACAGCAAGCCCGCGGAGCTTTCGGGTGGCCAGCAGCAGAGGGTGGCAATAGCGCGCTCGCTTATAAACACTCCGCCGATAGTGCTCGCCGACGAGCCCACGGGCAACCTCGACACTGAATCCACAAGCCAGGTATACGAGCTGCTAAGAGAGATAAACAGGGAGCTGCATACGACGTTCATAGTCGTAACCCACGACAGGAGGATAGCCTCCAAATCAGACAGGATAGTCGAGATAGTGGACGGCCGAGTGCAAAAGGATTACCCGACGGATGCCATAAACGACGAGGGCTTCTGGCAGGAGGCATACCCCATATACTGCAAGTACTGCAAGAAATACGAGGAAAAGCGCAAGTAAAACAGAAGCAAAAAAGGAACCGGAGACAATCTTAAGCTATCTCCTGTTCCTTTTTTATGAGTCTGTCCGCGTATTTTTCAATGTCTATGCATATGTTGAGCTCCATAGTATCACTCCCTGTAAAAGTTTGTCCCTCATCTTTATTGTACCCAGCGTTTGTCAGAAACGACGGTTAAAAGAGGGTTAAGCAGCATTAACTTTAGGTAAACATGCTTGAACGCCGAGTTTTTTTAGGTTAATCTCGTGTTGAGGGGATATGCAGAGGCCCTTTTTACCATTTCAACACAGATTTTGTAAAAACGCTGAGATATTTAGAATGGATTGGGTATAAAAAGAGTATAGTCCTCGAGATAAATATAAATAAGCTAAACGCCAGCTCGACTTTTCAAAGATGCCATAAATAAATTGGTAATCTGATGATGATAAAGAGCTACAGGCAGCAATGGCTGTTCGAGGATATATATACAACACTAGGGGTTATGGGGCGCAGGAGGTAGTATAAATGGGGAATTCGATAATAGAGCTTATAGAGAGGCTGCAGGGTGAGAGGGAAACCGAAAATACATACGACAATATGAGGAATAAAATAGACAAACAGATAATAGAGTACACTAACCTCATAAAAGAAAAAAAGCCTGTCTAGGCTTTTTTTATTGTTCGACAGATATAGAATGCAAGGGATTGGAGGCGGTTGCTATTAAGATAATACTAGTAAGGCATGCAAAAGCCCAAGAGAGAGGAAGCGCAGAGGACGATTCAAAGAGAAATCTTGTGGAGAAGGGCTACAAACAGGCGGAAAAGGCTGCAAGGCAGCTGAAAGTCATAACAGAGCACTGCGGCAACACCTACATATGGTCAAGCCCATATGCGAGGGCATGGCAGACTGCCCTGGTGCTCGAGGAAGAGCTCAGGATTAAATATGTGCAGCAGATGGATTTTATAGCCGATGGCACGGCGCAGGACCTAATAGCTAACATAAAGGTGGCTGGGAGCACGGACTGCCTCATAATAGTTGGGCATGAGCCTTATCTTGGTGAATGGGTCAAGGCGATAACGGGAGAGAGCGTCGAGTTCAAAAAATGCCAGATAGCAGTTTTGGAATTCAGGGAGGGCTCTTACTTGGAAGGCTCATTCAAGCTGCTCGAGCGGGAGTAGAATTATATTGCAATGGACATTGGGCCATATAATGGCTATAATCGACTTGAGGCTTTTAATACGAAAGCGAGAAAGGAGAATTTAAAATGACAGACGCGGAACTAATAAAGGTGCAGGATGAGGAAGGAAACGACATAGAGCTGGAGCTTATAGAGACTATAGAACTTGACGGCAACGAGTATGTGATACTCGCGCCAGTGGGCCAGGAGGAAGACGCCTACGTTTATAAGGTGATAGACTCTCCAGATGGAAAAAAATACGTGGCTATAGAAGACGAGGATGAATTCGAAAGAGTAGTCGAAGAATACGAATCGTACTTCGACGAGGAATAAAGGAGATAGACATGGAGCCATTCAGAATTATAGTCATGGAGAAGGACCTGGAGTCCGGAATGCTCACAAACGAGATAACAAGCTACAAGATTGACAAAGGCGGAGAGCTCATAGGAGCAGTGCATGCCGAGAAAACTGCAGATGGCTATGTCATAGACATAAAGCTAACAACAGACAGAGATCTTGAGGATTGGGAGTATTCTGCGGTTTTTGACTACTACGACATTGAAGCTCTGGGCGAAGACATAGTGAGCGCGGAGGAAGATACGTCATTTTTCAATCCTGTGTGGGCGGTTAGGCTAAAAATGGACGATGATGACGAAAAGATGGAAGCCATCATACAGAGCCTCACAGAGCGCCACATGGCAGAGCTCGAGAGCGTATATGAAGAAATAAAGGACAAGAGGGAAGACTACAGGGAATTCGACGAAACCCCTCACGTGCTTGACTAATACTGTAAAACCAAAAACCATGGGGACGGTTCTCTTGTCTGAGTGTGTAAAATAAAGTGTGTATCTTCCTTAGAATTGATATAATCAAACTATCATTCAAGGAGGTACGCACTTTTTCTATGGGAATTTTAAGTAAAGACCAAATCAGACAAATGATAAAGCATTA
>NZ_WXFG01000002.1 GCF_009881055.1 Peptoclostridium sp. | reverse complement strand
ACAGAAGACGAGTTCATGGTGCTTAACGTCAACGAGAAAGGCGAAATATCTCTGTCGAGCTCAAAGGCGGCCTACGAGATAAAGGCTTCCGGAGACGCCATAGTGGCAGTCGACAGGGACGGCAATGAATACACGGTTTCATACCCCGAAAAGGAGCAAATAAAGCTCACGTGCGAAGGCAGGGAGACGGTAACACTCACAATGATGACGCCGTTTGCCGTAGATGAGGCTGGTAAGATATACGGCGACCGCGTTAAGGTCAAGGACATGAACACCATATACTTCTGGGTTCCGGGGCAGTCGCATCCCGACTTTAGGGATCTTCCAAGCAACTTCTATGACCTGACAGTGATAAACCCTGACACAAAAAAGGACACCAAGTCAGGCCAGAGCGGATTCTACCTAATTACCACGCCCAACACAAATCAAAAACCATGGGTGGGAGAAAACGGAATATCGCCTAATTTTGGCTTGATTGCCGGAGGGTACACTATAAAAATCTCGGGCGAGGGCTTCGACCCGCAGGCCAAGGTATACATAAACGGAGCTGAGGCCAAGGTTAACAGCGTAAACACCGGCGGCACGCAGATGGAGATAACAGTGCCTGCATACGTAAAAAAGCAGGGCGATATGACAACCCAGAAGGCCAGGGTTCCGGTTGTGATACTCAATCCGGGAGGCGCTAGCTGGAGCAGCAAGCTGGAGAACGAATACTTCACATACTACGCTCCGTTTTCCACGCCGGTAATAAGCAACATCCAGCCTGCAGCGGAGGGCACCACGCTCGGCGGGGACATGATAAGGATAGACGTAAGCGATATCAGAACAGGAAAGGACGAACTGGGCAATCCTGTGCTGCCTAAGGTCTACTTTGGAAGCAAGGAGGTCCAGCTGGAGCAGGAGAACATATTCAACGGCTACATAAAGCTCAAGACCCCTCCCAACGCAGCCGGAACAGCAGACGTAATATTCGTCAACCAGGGCGAAAACAGTTACGGGATGTCAAACAAGCTCAAATTCACATACAGAATGTCTCCAACGTCAATAATAAGCGTTCTGCCTCCTGTGGGCGACAAGGCTGGGAACGAATCGGTGGAGCTCATAGGAACAGGCTTTGGAGCGACTCAAATAGAGCTAGTGGAGAGCCTGGCCTCGGGCGAAGCTGCTGGGGCATATGTGGATCCAAAGCCGACAATGCCTCTTGTAAGATTCGGAGACGTGTCAAACAGAAATAGAACCGGCACGGGCGAGATTGAAAACTCCAAGGCCTACGTGGGCCTTGAGGGCGGACTTTCGGCAGAATACGACGAAGCCCAGTCCACGGTAAAAGTCAGCATAAAAACAATAGATGCAGAATACACGGGCACTGTGGACGGCTACAGCGGCCAAACCATATTCGTGCCTGCAGAGCTTCTAACGACAGCACAGGGCGCAAAATATTTCGGCAAGGAACTCATACGGCTTGAGGTTTCAAATGACAGGCTGATTGTAGAAAGAGGCTACGCGCCTTATGCAAGGCTTGTGAGCCCGGAATTCATAGAGCTTACGACGCCTTCGTACTTCAGCGCCGTCAAGATTCCGGTGAAGGTCAGCCTATCAGTCATGAACCCGGACGGCGGAATTGCAAAGTCGCAGTTCGAGTACAGGAATCCGGACAGCAAGCCCCAGATAGAAAACATCACCAAGGATTCAAGAAATCCGGAAAGTGTGCCTTATGATTTTTCGGGCACTGTAAAGCAAATAAGGCTCCTTAAGGTGTCCATAGCAGGCGGCAACACTATGGCCATAATAGGCAGCGACTTCAGGGAAGGAGCCAGCGTGCAGATAGGCGACCTCCCTGCGATAGACTCCTCGAAATTCAGGGAGTCTGATTCGAGCATGATAGTGTTCGACATGCCGGCCGTGCCTCAAAGCTACATAGGCAAGCTCTGCAAGCTCAAGGTGATAAATGCAGACGGGGGCATAGCCTCCTCCGAGAACTCGCAGCCAGGCATATACATCCAGTTCATAGGCGGCGACAGCGTGCCTAGGGTGGATGCCATAGCGCCGGCAATCGGCTCAAGCAGCGGAGGCGACTGGGTGACTATAACAGGAGATGACTTCAGGGACGGCCTCATAGTGATGTTCGGAGGAGTTCAGGCTGCCGAGGTAGCGCGCGTGGACTACAAGACGATAAAGGTGAAGACGCCTGCGCACATTCCGGGAAAGGCGGACGTCAAGGTTGAAAACAGCGATGGGGAGATAGCAGTGCTAAGAGGCGGATTCACATTCGTCAGCGGCCCCGCAATCGACTCGGTGGTCAAGGCTTCCGACATGAAGACCTCAATGGATTCGCTTTCGGCTTACGGCGGCGAAAGCATAGCCATAAAGGGCAAAGGCTTCATGCAGGGAGCAAGAGTTGTGTTCATCCCCGAGCTGGAAGAGTCCCAGACTCCTGCACTCTATATAGGCTCCAAGGGCTACGTGGTAAAAGCGGGAGCCGACGCGAAGGCTGTGGAGTGGAAGGATGAAAACACCCTCATAGTCACAACTCCGGAAGGCGTAACGGGAAAGAAGGGAATGATTGTAATCAATCCTGACGGAGGAGCGACCTTGGTATACAGCATAACGTACGGACTTCCTAGCGTGGACGCGCCGTCAGATGTGAGCGCCGAGCTTATATATGACAGGTATATAAGCATAAAATGGAGCGCGGTAGAGGGCGCCAAGGGCTACGACATATACGCGATAGAGGGAGGCAGGGAATACCTTGTCTACTCGACCTCAAACACCAGCTACATATACCAGGACGTGAAGGCCGAAACCTCCTACAGATTCAAGATAAAGGCGCAGGGCGCAGTTTCAGCGTCCAAATACTCAAGAGAAAGCAACAGAGTCACAACAGGCAAGAATGCGGGCTACGTGGACGCGGACTCAGGCCTTGGTGAAAAGACAGCAATGTCAATTTCGGGTGCGCAGGCAAGCGTGACGGTAGGCGAGGACGATGCGGGCGATACCCTTAGGATTGACCTGACATCAGGCAGGCTATCGGGCGCGACTTCTGCTGTCATAAGCATGAGCTCCCAGATTGTAAGGGATTCTGGCGCCGCGGACATAACGGTAATAGGCAGGGACTTCACGCTCAGATTCAATCCTAATGCATTCGACGCTTCTGGGCTTGACAGCTCAGGCGGCTCGGGAGTGAGACTTGAGATAGCGAAGGCGGCAGTGCCGTCGGGCAGCCAGGACGCGGCAGTCTCGACGGAATATACATTGAAGGCCTACGCCTACAGCAGGAACGGTCAAAAGCAGCTCGACTACATGGCGGAGTCTGCAATGCTCGAGCTGAGCTTTGACCCGACAAAGCTGGGAATGAGAAGGTACAGCAAAGCAGAGCTCAGCTATTACGATGAAAGCCAGCGCGTCTGGAAGAGCGCTGAAGGCGGGACCGCATACCAGAATTCGGCGTCCGCGAGGATAAGCAGGCTCGGAAGCTACAGGGTCACAGGCTCGAGATAAAGGGGAGGAAGTAAGCTTGAACGATAAGATCGCAAGAATCATAAAAAGCGCAGCTGCACTGCTGCTGGCAGCAGTAGTGGCATCAGGGCTGGCGCTGCAACCATCAAGCGCCCAGGAGCTTTTCCCAAGGGGTAGCATAGAAGGCTATCTGCTTGGAATATCGGGCAACGCCGTGACAATAGAAGACTACGACGGGGATATCCACACACTCCTTGCGGACGAGGAGACCGAGCTCTCCATGGACATGGAGACAATATACAGCCTATCGGAATTTAAAAGAGGCATGGAGGTATATATAGAGTACTCCAGAAGCAGGATTGAATACATGGACGGCTACTCAACTGCGGTATTCGCCCAGATAGACACTCAGACCAAGACAAGGACTGGAACCGTGGTGTCAGCGGGCGCAGGCAGGCTGTCCATAAGAGACGTCATGGGGAACGTCTCCGAGTACACCTGGACTCCATCCACGGTCTCAACCAGAGCCGGGGTTAACGTCAAGGCAGAGTCGATTGTGGCGGGCGACCGCGTAAAGCTCTTCTTCGACACATACGACACATCGGAGGCCAGCAGGATAGAGGTTCAGGGAAGGTCAGTGCTCCTCAAGGGCATTTACAGGGGCGTCATAGGCACGGCCGACAGGTATGACGACACTATAACACTCCAAAAGCTCGAGGTCCTAAGAAACGGCAAGTGGGAGAAAGTTAGCAGCGCAAGCATGAAGCTCTCGGCCGACGGCAAGGCATACCTTGGAGGCTATGAGCTTTCAAGGAGCAACATAGGCTACTACAAGGGCAGAACTGCCTATATGGCGGTGGGCAGCTTTTTCGGGGCAGATTCCATAGAAAAGCTGGTGATAAAGGACAGCTTCGAGAGGCTCTACTCGGAAAGAGTTGACGAGCTCAGCGCGTTCAGCTCGCAGATAGAGCTCTCCAACAAGAGGAACGTTACTATAACTCCGGCCAGCATAGTAGTAAGGGGCGGAAGACTAGTAGACACATCGGCCATACAAAAAGGCCAAAGCGCACTATTGGTTTCAGACTCTTCGCCGTCAGGAGAGGCGGCCAGCGTTGTAATGATAACAGGCGAGGTTGCGGACCCCTCAGCTGCAAAGGGCAGCTTCCTATACAGCGCAAGGCTGGAGCAGATACTGCCCTACCAGATAAAGACAAAGAGGCTCTACGCTCTTGAAAACCACGAGTGGGAGAGCATGAGCGCAGAGGAGTTTACGTTCGATGAAGAGACATACATCTACGATGCGGAAAAGGGCGAGAAGCTGGACGTCGCTAGATTCGCATCGGGCGAGTACGACGATTCGAAGGACGCCTACATATATGCACAGGGCGATAGGGCATCGCTCATACTGCTCGTTAAGGATGACGACTCGACAAGGGCTGAGCGGGTAACAAGCGCGATGGCCCAGGGAGCAACTTATGACTCAAGGATAGGCTGGCTGCTTACAACTAGTGACGCGAGCGACTACAGCGCCAGAAAGGAAGCGTGGATTGCAAAGACTGCAGATCTCACTCTCGTGCTCGACGGAGCGCTCATAGTCAAGGACGGCGTCGTGATAAAGCCGCAGGACGTCAAAGCTGGGGACAGCCTGTATGTCGTGAGAGACGGGAATGTGGCTAAGGTCATATTCGTAAAAGATTAGACGTGAGGAGTACGAATTCATGAAAAAACTTATTGCGGGATTTCTCGCATCGATGCTCATGGCCTCGAGCGTAGCCTACGCAGAGCCGCCTGAATTCTCCGGCGGCGTGAGCAACGAATACGAATACGAAGAAGTCGTGTTCATAAGCGGCAAGCCGATAAGATTCATAGGCGAGATGGACATGTCGGAAAGCGCGAAGGAAGAGGAGAAGAAAACCTCCTACAAATTCAAGCTCGCACCGGCCGACAAGTCAATAGACGGCTCGCTCACAAGGACAATAACGCTAGTCACAACATATAAGAAGTGGGACGGCAAGGGCCAGACAAGCGCCGACACCACAGTCGACAAGTACAGCGAAAAGATAGAGCTAGGCAAGGACAAGTACGAGCTCAAGGACTTCCAGTTCTCAAAGTCCGACATAGTCGACAACCGTCCGGCCTCGGACTTCTACTCGGGCAACCTCAAGGGCAGGAAATACTACACAATCAACAAGGACGAGGGCACGGTCACAGTCGACATATCCGGGGCAGACACGGGCTACAAGAACTTCTGGGGCGACACGGGCACCAACATAATAGACATGACCTTCGACTATGAAAGAAAGCTCGCAGCGGCAGAAGGAGAGAAGGAGCAGGACGTGTCATGGACGGGCACGGCAAGGATACTCGCATCAGACAGCATGATGAAGACTCTGCGGTACTCTCCAAACGACGCCTCGCTCTCGAGCTTTTCCGGAGGCAACATGAGGATAACAGGCAGGGACATGACCTCAAGATACACCTACGAGCTTCCCGAAATGGAAGAAGGCACTGCGGGCATAGACCAGGGAGACGGCAAGTTCGCGGCTCCGGAAGGCGACAGCGACAAGGGGACAATCGAGCTTTCAAAGAGCATGGTGCCAAGGCTCGAAAGACTTGCGCTGCCCAAATTCAGGGACCTCTCAGGCCACTGGGCGCAGACCCACATAGAAAAGCTCTACTCCCTCGAGGTGCTTGAGGAAGGCGGAGACTTCTTCACGCCGGACGTGCCTATGACAAGGGCCGAGTACATAAAGGCGGTCATGAAAGCGTGCAACATAAGGCCATCCATGGAGGCCAAAAAGAGCGCCAGAGCTTCGAGGAAGGCTCCCAAGGAAGAAAGCGTGTTTGAGGACGTGAGCATAAGCGACGAGGACTACGCCTACATAAAGGACGCCTACAACAAGGGCATAGTCAAGGGCTCCCAAAACGGCATGTTCCGCCCGGGGGCATCGCTCACAAGGGCCGAGGCCATAACGATACTAGTAAGGGCCCTCGGCTTTGAAAGCAAGGCTCCAACTCCGGGCTTCGCCAGCGGCTTTTCGGACGACCGAAAGATACAAGCATGGGCCAAGGCCAGCATATACGTGGCGAGGGAGATAGGCCTCGTGCAGGGAGACTCGCAGGGCAGGGTAAATCCCGATTCCATAATGAAAAGATCAGAAGCCAGCGCGATGATAGTAAGACTGCTTGAGTTCATGCAAAGAGACCTCCAAAGAGACTACAGGGAGGACATAGTCAACTTCAAATAATACTGGAAAAACAAACAGGGACCATAGACCTAAATAAACATTTTTTATTTATAATTAACTTATAAAGATTGAAAAAAATTTAAAACTATGAGATTATATCTCTAGCGGTGCATATGCCATAAAACCGTTGAAAATGCTAGTTTAAACGACATTTTAATCTACATTTTAAAATGCGACCCAAACCCAAAAACATGCAACATTATTCGACGAGATCCATTATTATAAAAATTAAAGGATAGACATGGAAGTATAAGAAAATTTAATGGATGACAAATCAATTGATGCGGGAAAACGGTTTTCAGAACAGCCCCGGCAATGCATAGGACGATAGAACCAACTTTGCAGCAAGACCAGCGGCGTTGACCGGTTGGCATAAGGATGGTATTATTACCATGATAAGGAATAAATAAACATCATATGCAGATTATATTCAGACGCAATTAGAAAGGGAGTCAGGACAAGTGGAAGAAACAATCGATTTAAGAGAATATTTTGAAATAGTCAAAAAGCACATGGGCATGATAGCTCTTATAACAATACTTGCAGTGACTGTCAGCGCGGCAGTCAGCTTTTTTGTGCTCGCTCCGGTGTATGAGACAAGCACTACGCTCATGGTCAACAAGGCCAAGGAGGACACAAGCAGAACTGTTGAAACCCAGGACATAATGCTCAGCAGGCAGCTTGTGACTACATACGGCGAGATAGCCAAGTCGAATGTAGTGCTCAACAGCGTAATCAAGGAGCTGGGGCTTGACATGGACTCAGGGCTGCTCTCGGAGAAAATAACAATAACTCCTGTGAAGGAAACGGAGATAATGAAAATAACAGTCTCTGATACTAGTCCAAAGCTGGCTTCAAGCATAGCCAATACTACAGCCGGCATATTCATGGGCGAGGTCTCAAGGATAATGAAGATTGACAACGTGCAGATAATAGACAGGGCTGAAGTGCCTAAAGAGCCAATCAAGCCCAACAAGTTACTCAACATAGCCATAGCCGGAGTGCTGGGCATAATGGCGGGAGTTTTCATAGCGTTCCTTCGCGAATATCTGGACAACACGATAAAAACGCCCGAGGACATCGAAAAGCACCTGGACGTTCAGGTGGTAGGCATGATACCAATATTCGACCAGATAGAAAACTAGGAGGAAGCGATGAAAGAGCTGATAGTACTAAACAAGCCGAAGTCTCCTGTTTCGGAAGCTTACAGGGGCATAAGGACTAACATACAGTTTGCCAACGTAGACAAGAACATAAAGACAATACTAGTGACAAGCTCAAAGCAAGGTGAGGGCAAGACCACGACAGTATCCAACATAGCAATAACGATGGCTGACCTGGGCAAGAAAACAGTGATAATAGACTGCGACCTTAGAAGACCAAGACTGCACAAGGCATTCGGAATAACAAACGTCGGAGGAATTACAGACATACTCCTCAACAGCGACTCCTACAAGGGTTATCTCAAAAAGACAGGCATAGAAA
This sequence comes from Peptoclostridium sp., assembly GCF_009881055.1. Classification (GTDB taxonomy): domain Bacteria; phylum Bacillota; class Clostridia; order Peptostreptococcales; family Peptostreptococcaceae; genus Peptoclostridium_A. Next base: position 23,935 of record NZ_WXFG01000002.1, on the reverse strand, counting down.
ACCTAGAAATAATAACGGCGGGACAGATACCTTCAAACCCTTCGGAAATGCTATCTTCAAAAAGTATGGGAAAGCTAATAGAGCAGATTAGAAATGACTACGACTACATATTCATAGATGCGCCTCCTATAGCAGTAGTAACAGATGCGGTAATACTCTCGTCAATGGCTGACGGAGCCATTTTAGTATGCCATTCAGGCGGCGTTGAAGTGGAGCTTGCCAAGAGCGCTAAGCAGGCCCTTGAAAAGTCGGGAGCCAACATAATAGGAGTAGTGCTCAACAAGATGAACATCGAAAAGAGAAGCTCATACTACGCCTACTACTACAACTACTACTCTGACGAAGCCGCAACTGATGGCAAAAAATCAAGACTGGGCTCATCAGGCAGAACAAAGCAGATGAAGGTAGCTTCGGGCAATGATTGATATACACAGCCACATACTCCATGGCATCGACGACGGCTCAAGAAGCCTTGAAGAGTCGCTCGAGATGGCGAGAATAGCAGTGTCAGAGGGCATAGATACGATGATAAATACGGCCCACTACCACATGGAGGTCGACTACGTAAAGGGAGAAGCCCTTAAGGCTGCGGCAAGGAGCTTCAACGAGGAGCTGGGAAGGCAGGGGATAGACCTTAGGGTACTCGTTGGAAACGAGCTTTACTACAGCAGCGATCTGATGGGCAGAATTGACGAGCTCGACTTCTACCCGCTCGCAGACAGCAAATACGTGCTCATAGAATTTAGGCCTGATCAGCTTCCAAGCGACATGGGCGGCATAGCCTATGAGTTCAGGCTGCGAGGATATGTGCCTATAATAGCTCACGTCGAAAGATACTCGCAGGTAAGAGAAAGACCCGAAATGGTAGAGGAGCTCATAGAAGCCGGCTACCTCATACAGGTCAACGCAAGAAACATCGAAAAAGCCGGCAAGGATGAGACATCCAGGACAGCACGCGAGCTTCTTGCAAGCTGCATGGTCCACTTCGTGGCTACAGACTCGCACAGGAGCGACGTAAGAGCGCCCAGAATCAAGGCTGCATACCTGGAGGCAATTGAGCTGCTGGGTAGGGATATGGCGGATTCGATATTCCATGAAAACCCGCAAAGGCTTCTGGAAAACAAGGACATAGAGATTTTTAAAGTAAGGCGGCTGCCAACGAACGGAAAAAAGATGGGGCTGGCTGAAGTTATAAAGAATATTATAAAAAAGCGTTAGGAGTGGAAAAATGAACCTACTAAAGAACAAAATAGTATCAGCAGCCCTAATATCCGCGCTGCTGCTCGGAACGCCGGTTTCAGGAGCATTTGCGGCAGAAGACCTAGACTTTAGCTACATGCTAAAGAAGGTGGCCGAGATAGAAGATCCGACGAAAAAAGAGCTAGGCATGGAAATATTCAAGGAGTACATGGACAGGGAGAATCCTGACGTGGAGGGCCTCAAAAAAGCGCTCAAGATAGCTACCGATTCGGGCACAAAGCAGCAGATTACTAATGCAGGCTACACGCTAGACAAGGTGCTCTCAAAGCTGGATGTGCTGGAAGACATGAACAAGGGTGAGATAGACGCGTTGCTTGACGCGGTTGAAGCCAACGACTTCACGTCAGAGGAAATAAAGGAAATAGCAAAGAAGTACGATGGCGTTGAGGAGCAAGCAGGCGGCGGAGGTGGCGGCGCTGGAGGTACTGCAGGAACGACTGTACAGACCCCGGCAGAGCAGGAAAAGACAACTGCGCAGCAAAACCTTGGCTTCAAGGACATACACGGACACTGGGCCAAGGATACTATACTGGAGCTTTACGGCAAGGGCATAATAAAGGGCCAGTCAGAGGAAAACTTCAATCCCAATGGCAGCATAACTAGAGCCGAATTCACCGCATTGATAGTAAGGGCACTTGGAATAGATGGAACAAAAGCCGTTACATTCGAGGATGTAAGCCAGTCAGACTGGTTCTACAGCGTGGTAGCATCGGCCAAATCAGCCGGTATAATAAACGGCATCAGCCAGAGCAGCTTCGCGCCAAACGAGAACGTGACGCGAGAGCAGATGGTCAAGATAATAGTGGGCGCGCTTGAATACAAGAACAAGCAGCTGCAGTCTGCATATGACATGTCGTCATACCAGGACAGCGCCAGTGTTTCGGATTGGGCAAAGGACTCAATGGGAAAGGCGCTAGCCAAGGGAATAATAAAAGGCCAGAGCGAGAGCCACATAGCACCAAAGGCAATGGCCACAAGAGCTGAAGCGGCAGAGGTAATTAAGAGAGTGCTAGACATCAATTAGATGCCTGCAACCTCTATGGAATAATTAAATTCTATACAAAACAAAAATATACTAAGGGGGAAAGATTAATTATGAGAAAGCTAGTTGCATTTTTACTCATAATCGCCATGAGTTTTGCTTATCTTCCGGCATATTCGGGCGCTTATGCGGCAGATTATTCTCCACAGCTGAACCTGCTCAAGGACAAGCTTGACAACCTTAAAGATGATGACATGGATAACATGCTCTACATACTTGCGGGTATGGTTTCAGATGACTACGACTATAGCGTGGAAATCGAAGCTGCTCTAGACCAGCTTGACCAGGGAGCTCTCGATGAATTGGAAGAAAACGGATTCATAGATTTGGACGATGATGGAGACTGGACAAGCTACGAGGGCATCGAGAAAGTGCTTGCTGCCATTACAGACGTCGTCTATGGCGACTATGCCGAAGACGGCACCAGCCTCAATGAAATAATAGAAAAGGTCAAAGCGGCAGATACTGACATTGAAATCGAATCGGCCAAGCAAGAGGTGCTTGCCGTATACGAATACATAATGGAGTCTCTTCCTGCAGAAGTAGTGGACTACGACTTCTCAAACTATGGAGAGACGCTAAAAGACAAGGCCAGAGTGCTGCTAGAGATGGCAAAGCTAGTGTACACTGATGGCGACACATGCGTAAGGGCTGACGGAGATGGAGGCCTGGAACTGTTCCTCCCAGAGGACTACATAGACAATGCAAATGATGCGCTTGCAGAGCTTGCAATAGACAAGGGCAAGGCCATGGAGCTGGATTCAGACCATGAAGAGGCTATAGGAGTATTCCTGAGCATAATATCTCAGAAGATAAACAGCTACATAGCCGATCCTGAAAACATATCATTGGTCGAAGTACTTACAATAGCAGACAAGCTGGGACTGCTTGAAGGAGACATACCAGTTGATCCGCCTGTCGAGGAAGACAAAACGGCTCCGACAAACGTAACGGTGACGCTCGCTTCCAAGACGACATCGACTGTTAAGCTTAATCTTTCAGCTCAGGATGAGTCGGGAATAGCAAAGTACCACGTGTACAGAGACGGTGACAAGGTTGAAGAAACTACATCAAGCACGTGGACAGACACAGGACTTGAAGCAAACAAAACATACATATATAAGATAAAGGCTGAAGATACAAAGGGCAATATATCAGGCTTCAGCAGCGAGCTCACTGTAAAGACTAACGCTGAAACTGCCGGAGGCGGCGGCGGAGGCGGTGGCGGTGGCGGAGTCACCGAAGAGCCGGGAACTGGCGGAACAGACACCAACGCCAATGGAGACAAGGTTGAGGTATCAACAGAAATATCAAAGGATGCTGTTAAGGTAGAGACTGCCGGCAACAACGCTACTGTGAGCGTAGACGCAGGCGAGCTAAACAAGCAGGTTGAAAACCTTATAGCGGCTCTTAAAGACGCAAAGGTAGAGGAAGGCCAGCAGAAGGTAGGCCAGATAGTGATAGATATCGGCGATATCAAGCAGGACAATGTGCAGCTTAGCATACCGGTAGAGGCCCTCAAAAAGGTAGAAGGCGCCAACACTGAAGTGGTAGTTAAGATGGGCGACGTGCAGGTCAACCTGCCACTTGCCAACATAATATCACAGGGCGAAGCGACTACAGGCATAACGCTTGAAATCAAGACTGTAAACGAATTCAGCGAAGTGCAAAAGAAAATGCAGGACAAGACAAACGGCGCTGTGGAAAAAATAAGCGTGGCCAAGGTGGTAAGCTTTGAACTCTACAAAACGACTCAGCAAGGAGAGAAGCTAAAGGCGGACTCAAACTTCAAGAGCAGTGTTAGAGTAGAAATAGACGTGAAGGAGCTTTCGGTAGATCCTGACAAGACAGTGCTCGTGCATGTTAAGGACGACGGCAGCTTTGACGTAGTGGGCGGCAAGATAAAAAACAGCAAGCTTTCGGCAAAGCTTAAGCATTTCAGCAGCTACGCCGTAGTGGAAAGAACAGTTGAAATACCTGATGCGCTTTCTCACTGGGCTAAAAAGAGCATAGGCTCAATGGCGAGTAAGGACGTTGTAAGAGGCTACGCTGACGGCACATTCAAGCCTGAAAACAGCGTTACTAGAGCCGAATTCGCAAAGCTTGTAGTTACGGCGATGGAGCTTGACACGGAGAGCTACGAAGGCGGCTTTGGCGATCTTGACGGCCACTGGGCTGCAGACTACGTACAGACAGCCAAGAACAGCGGCATAATCAACGGCTACGCTGATGGAACATTCAAGCCAGACGGCGAAATAACAAGAGCCGAAATGGCTGCAATGCTCTCAAGAGCTGTTGCAGGCAAGGCGGGCAGCGTTAATCTTACGCAGTTTGCAGACTCACACAAAATACCGGCATGGGCAAGCAAGGGCGTTGAAGGTGCAGTTGCTGCAGAGCTCATGAAAGGCGACACAAACGGAAAATTCAATCCGGAAAAATTAACAACTAGGGCTGAATCAGCTACTGTGGTATACAGGCTGTTCAACAAATAAAGTAAAGTAAGCCCGGCTTAGCCGCCGGGCTTTTTTTGGACAAAAAAAGGGGGAAAGGCACTTGAAAAAGGGAACTATAGCAAAGGCAACCGCAGTATTGTTCGTTGTTGGCGCACTCTTCATGGCGTTTAGCGATGCACCGGCGGTCAAATTCATGCGCTACGCGGGTGCCAGCATAGTCAGCCAGAGCCCTGAAGAGGACAAGCAGATAGAGCAGCTGCAGGAGCAGATAGGCAATGAAATGGACAAGGCAATAGAAGAGGAAGTAAAAAAGCAATCGGCAGAAAACGAGCCGAACCTAGACAGTGCAACTGAAGGCGCAGAGCAGGAAGGCCAGAAGGCCCCAACACCCTCAAAGGAGAGCATAGTATCCAAATACAAGGGCAGGCTCGAGGCGCTAAGAGGAGCGTCCTATGGCCAGATAAACTCGCTTCTGGGACAGGCCAAGGGCGAATACCTTTCATATCCTCAGGAACAAAGAGAAGAAGTCAAATACCAGATAGCGCTCAAATACCTGAGGCTCGCCAGAGGAGCCGAAAGCGCAGTTGACGCCAGATTCAACGCTGTAGCCGGCGAATTTGAAGCCGAGCTTAAAAGAAACGGCCACGCCACGGACGTGGTAGACAAGGCAAGAAGCCAGTACAAGGCTGAAAAAAGGGAAAGAATGGAATACTACATATCAAAGGCCATGTAATTTTAATATGAAAACAAACGAAACGGGGTGAAAGAGTTTGGCAGTCGAAAGCGCATCAGTTTTCATACGCAAGAATCCGGTGTCCGTAAGGAAGACTATACTTTTCTTCATGGATGTGCTGCTCATAAACATTTCAGCGGCAGCGGCGCTTTTTATAAGATTCGATTTTGACATATCGAGCACTTATACATACATCACTCCTACAAACGTCATAATATATACAGCAGTAGTCACAGCAACATTCTACCTCTTCAGCGCATACAAGAGCCTGTGGAGGTACGCCAGCATTGAGGAAATGATAGCCATGGTGGCGGCGTCCATAACTGCGATGCTAGTCATATACCTGGCATTCGACAGATACATGCAGCACCTGCCAAACGGTTTTTACGTGATAAACGCCCTCGGGCTGATGTTCTTCTCCGGCGGCGCCAGGTTCGCTTACAGGGCCGTAAGGCGTATCAAAAACAAGATATTCTTTAGGCACGCCAAGACAAGGGTGCTCATAGTAGGTGCCGGCAAGGCCGGATTCCTTGTAACAAGAGAGCTTTTCATGAACCCCGAGATGGACAAGCTGGCTGTGGGCATAATAGATGACGATACGGAAAAACACGGCAGGAAGATGCTCGGAGTTCCGGTGCTCGGCGGAAGGGATGACATAGCGGAAATAGCCAAAAGGCTGCAGGTCGACGAGATACTGATTGCAATGCCCTCGATATCGAGGCAGGAGCGAGGCAAGCTCATAGACATATGCAAGGAGACAAGGTGCAGGCTAAAGACGCTTCCGGGAGTGTACGAGCTTATCGGAGGCAAGGTGGACATAAAGCAGATAAAGGACGTAGAGATAGAAGACCTCCTTGGAAGGGACCAGGTCAAGGTGGACATAGAAAAGATGGCGGGCTACCTGATGGGCAAGACAGTGCTTGTAACAGGCGGCGGGGGCTCCATAGGCTCCGAGCTTTGCAGACAGATAACTCCCTTCGGGCCGAGCAAGCTAATTATACTTGATGTATACGAGAACAACGCCTACGAGATACAGCAGGAGCTCCTTAGGCAGTACGGCAGCTGCCTAAATCTCGAGACAATAATAGCCTCGGTAAGGGACGAGAAGAGGATCAGGAGCATATTCGAGGAGTACAGACCCGATGTAGTCTTCCACGCCGCGGCCCACAAGCACGTTCCCCTCATGGAAAAAAGCCCTCTCGAGGCAGTAAAAAACAACATATTCGGCACGCTCAACGTCGCCAGGGCGGCTGACGAGTACGGTGCTCAAAAATTCGTACTCATATCGACTGACAAGGCAGTCAACCCGACTAACATAATGGGCGCCTCAAAGCGCGTGTGCGAGATGATAGTCCAGTCACTAGGCAGAAGGAGCGCCACGGAGTTCGTGGGAGTAAGATTCGGCAACGTCCTTGGCAGCAACGGCAGCGTGATACCGCTTTTCAAAAAGCAGATTGCCGAGGGCGGGCCGGTTACGGTGACCCACCCGGACATAATAAGGTATTTCATGACAATACCTGAGGCCGTGCAGCTTGTCATACAGGCGGGAGCCATGGCAAAGGGAGGCGAGATATTCGTACTCGACATGGGAGAACCTGTGCGGATAGCAGACCTTGCAAGGGACCTTATTAAGCTTTCAGGCTTTGAGCCGGGAGTAGACATGGATATAGAGTACACTGGCCTTAGGCCTGGTGAAAAGCTCTACGAGGAGCTCCTGATGGCTGAGGAAGGCCTAATGGACACAAGCCATGAGAAAATATTCGTGGGAAGACCTCTTGAGCTGGACATGGAAAAACTGACAAAGGAACTTGATGTGCTAAGGTCAATCTCTGAAAAAGAGGAGACCGCCGTGTTAGAGTTCATAATGAAAAAGCTGGTGCCTACATACAGGAAAGAGAAAAACGACAAAGAAGAAAAACAGGTGATATGAGCCTGATGAATGTAGAGGATGATCCATTCCTATGCTGAATTTTGGCTCAATCGCCAAAGTGGATACATAGCGAATGGATTTTTTATGAAAAAATGTGTTTAATAAGTAAATGTACGGGGTTGGATGGTGGTTTCGAGGTGACTATCAAACGGGGATTAGGATTAAATTGTTATAACAAATAGATTTAACGCTTAGGCGAGGAGGACATAAAATGTCTTATTTGGTAGTTGTAGCTCATCCTGACGATGAAGTTTTGGGTGCAGGAGCTACTATATTGAAATTAACAGAAGCTGGTCACAAGGTAAATATATGTATTTTATGTGGTGAGGCTGATGCGAGGCAAAATAGACCTGCTACAGAACACTTAAATCAAGATATCGATGCGGCGATAAGTATTCTAGGTGTGGAAAAAGTAATCAAGGGCCCATTTCCCAACATAGCTTTCAACACAGTAAGACACTTGGATTTGGTGCAATTTATAGAAAATGTAATTATGGATACTGATGCTGAAGTTGTTTTTACGCATCATCCATCAGACTTAAATAATGACCATTATCATACATCAATTGCATGTCAGGCTGCAACGAAATTATTTCAAAGACGGGCAGATGTAAAGCCTTTGAAGGAACTATTATTTATGGAGGTTCCTTCTGCGACGGAATGGGGACTAAATTCTAGCAAAAGACAATTTACACCTAATGTATATATTGAAGTGGCTGAAAATCGAATAGATAAAAAGATAGAAGCACTATCAGCTTATAGGGGTGTTATGAGAGATTATCCGCACCCTAGGAGTGATGAAGCGTTGAAGGGACTTGCGGCTTATAGAGGAAGCCAATCTGGAACAAAGTACGCAGAAGCTTTTGAAAGTGTTTTTAGAAGAGAAATTTAGACGGGAAAGGAGAACGTGGAGTGAAAATGAAAATGGCATTTGCAACTTGCGTTCAACTGGGGCTGAGTTGTATTGAAGAGATATACCGAATTGGTGGAGAGTTAGATCTACTAATAACATTAAAAAATGAAAAAGCAAAGAATAAATCTGGAAGGGTTTATCTTGATGAGGTCTCGAAGAGAGAAAACACCCCACTTCTGAAAATTGATAATATAAACGACCCAGAAGTTATGGAAGCTCTAAAGAAGTATAAAATAGATTGGTTGTTCATCATTGGTTGGTCTCAGATTGCTAAGGAAGAAGTCCTTGAAACACCAAATAAAGGCTGTATTGGTATGCATCCAACACTTCTTCCTGTAGGAAGAGGTAGAGCAGCAATTCCTTGGGCTATTATCAAAGGTTTAAATAAGTCTGGTGTTACCATGTTCAAGCTTGATGAAGGCGTTGATACTGGTGAGATTATCGGGCAAGGTGTCATCGAAATCAATGAAAACACTACAGCAACGGACCTTTATAAAAAAGTAGATGATATGCATGTTGAGCTGATTTCAAAATACTGGGATGACATAGTAAATAATAGAGTCTTACTGATAAAGCAAGACGAATCTAAAGCTACTGAGTGGCCAGGTAGAAAGCCTGAAGATGGGGAGTTGCTTAGTTCGATGACAATCGATGAAGCTGACAAACTCGTTAGAGCTGTTACATATCCTTATCCAGGTGCATTTTATAAAGATGGAGAACAGGTAATGAGAATTTGGTCAGCAAAAGTGGATGCTAAGAAAGGCGAAATAAAATTAAGCGATGGGTATTTAACACCTATTGAGTATGAAATTGAGGGATAGTATGCAAAAGGCAATTAAAAGATTAATAGATGTAATTCTTTCTTTAATAGTACTAATCGTACTCCTACCTATATGGATTATCGTTGCAATTCTTATTAAAGCCACTTCAAAAGGACCTGTTTTCTTTTTACAAGATAGGCCGGGACATAATGGGAAAATATTCAAAGTATACAAATTTAGAACTATGAAGCCTGGTTCAGAGAAGATGGTAAAAGGACAAGAGGTCAGGAAAGACGATGACCGCGTCACATCCATAGGTAAGTTTTTAAGAAGAAGCAAAATCGATGAAATCCCACAGATTTTAAATGTACTCAAGGGAGAAATGAGTCTTGTTGGCCCAAGACCGGAGAGAATAGCTTCGCTTGAGGAATACGACGATGAAATTTATAAGAGACTTAACATGAAACCAGGTATGACTGGACTTGCTCAGGTGAGTGGGAATATCTATTTGGATCTTCAGGATAGATATAAGTTCGATGTTTACTATGTGGAACATTACAGTTTATGGCTAGATATAAAGATTATATTCAGAACCGTAGGCGTTGTTCTATTTGGTGAAGATAAATATGTAGATAAATGCTTGATTGATTTTAATTCTACTCAGAGAGGTACTTCAATATGAAACGAATATTGATAACAGGAGCAGGAAGTTACATCGGTACTTCTTTTGAAAAATGGGTTAGTCAATGGCCGGATCAGTATAAGGTAGACACTATTGATATTAAAGGAAACGAATGGAACGATAAATCCTTCAGATCATATGATGTGGTTTATCATATAGCAGCAATTGTTCATATTAAAGAGAATGATACAGATAAGTATTTCAAGGTAAACAGAGATCTTGCAATTGAGGTTGCAAAGAAAGCCAAAATTGAAGGTGTAAGACAGTTTATATTCTTAAGTACAATGGGTGTATATGGTATGGAGTTAGGCTTTGTCGATGAAAATACTGAACCAAATCCAAAAACACCATACGCTGAATCAAAGTTGGAAGCGGAAAGGTTGTTAAATGAAATATCTGATGATTCTTTTAAGATATCAATTTTAAGACCACCAATTGTTTATGGAAAAGATTGTAGGGGAAATTACCCAAGGCTTGCTAAAATAGCGTCGAAATCACCAATCTTTCCTAAAGTAAAAAACGAACGTAGCATGATTTTTATTGATAATTTGTCTGAATTTGTAAGATTGATAGTAGATTATGAACTAGGTGGGTTATTCTTCCCACAAAATAAAGAGTATGTAAATACCACTAAGTTAGTGAAGCTTATTGCCAAAGCTCATGGTAAAGAACTCAAAGCTACAGAGACATTTAATCCTTTATTATATTTAGGAATTAAGCTATCAGAGACTTTTGGAAAAGTGTTCGGTTCATTTGTGTATGATAAGAAAATGCCCGGTGGACCTAATGAATTTGATTATGAGATTTGTTCGTTTGAAGAATCAGTTGAGAGAACGGAAAAGTAGGGGAGTATATATGTCTAAAGAAAAAAAGAATATTTGGGTGTTTCATCATTATGCTACACCACCTACCATGAATGGCTTTACAAGACCATATAATTTTGCAGTACATATGAATGAAGAAGGATTTAAAACTACAGTATTTGCTGCTTCATATCTTCACTTTTCAGATTTGAATTTGATTGAAGATGATAGAGATTTTGTTACAGAAACTCATTCTGATGTTGAGTTCGTATTTGTCAAGACACCTTCTTCAGCAAAAAGTACAATTGCAAGAGTGAAAAATATGCTGACATATTATTTAAGGTTATTTAGTGCTACCAATAAATATTCCATAGAAACTAAAGAAAAACCAGATGTTATATATGCATCATCACCTCATCCTCTTGCTTTAATTGCGGGGATAAAAGTGGCAAAAAAATATGAGGTACCATGTATTGTTGAAGTAAGAGATTTGTGGCCGGAAACTATTTTTGCTTTTGGAAAAGCTAAAGAAAATAGTTTGTTAGGTAGATTTCTAATAGCAGGTGAGCATTGGATATACAAAAAAGCCGATGCAATTATTTTTCTTAAAGAGGGTGACATTGACTATCTAAAAGAAAAAAAATGGCTTAATAGTCATGGTGGAGACATTGAGATTCAAAAATGTCATTACATTAATAATGGTGTAGATCTTGAAGCCTTCAATAAACAGATTAGCGAAGAAACCTTCAAGGATAATGATTTGAATAATGATAAATTTAATGTTGTTTATACTGGAGCGATTCGTCCTATAAACAATGTTGGAAATATACTTGATGCTGCAAAACTATTACTAGATAAAGAGGAAATTCAGTTCTTAATTTATGGAGATGGAAACCAGCTTGAGATGTTAACGAAACGTGTTAAAGATGAGAAAATTACAAATGTAAAAATGAAAGGTTATGTAGATAAAAAGCACATGCCTTATGTTCTGAGTAAATCATCAGTTAATATACTAAATTACTCACAAAGCAAATATAACTGGTCAAGGGGAAATAGTTCAAATAAATTATTTGAATATATGGCATCAGGCAAATCAATCATTTCTACTGTTAAAATGGGGTATTCACCGATAGAAAAATATGATTGTGGAGTCTCACTTGAAGAAGATACGCCTGAAGCATTGGCAGAAGCTATTTTGAAAATCCACAATATGTCTAAGGATAGATATAACAAAATAAGTGAAAATGCCAAGAAGGGCGCTAAAGACTTTGATTATAAAGTACTTACAAAAAAGTTAATCTCAGTTATGGAGAGTCAGTTGTTATGATTAAAATGCTAAAATCTGTACTAAATGAATATGGATTAGATTGGACTATTAATAGAGGGTTGTATTCTGCCAAATTAAAAATAATGACAAAAATACCAGTTGTAGAACAATTATTTGAAAAGAGAATTAGTATAAAGAGAATCAATATTTTTGATTTTGATTTAGAGCCAATTAAAGAATTTTTATTAAAGTTAAGTAAGAAAGAACAGAAAATAATCATTGAAGTTGCAGACAAGGCAATTAATGGTGTGATAACAGGGTTTTCATCAATTGATTTAGATTATGGAAAACCAATTAACTGGCATCTAAATCCACTCACTGGATTTGAAAATAATAAAGAATTGAAATGGTATAAAATTCCGGATTTTGACAATGAAGTTGGCGATATAAAAGTAATTTGGGAAGCATCAAGACTAACACATTTTTTATATTTTGCAAGAGCTTACTTAATCACGAGAGATGATAAATATTATAAAGCGTTTTCGGGACAGCTTGAAAACTGGCTCAAAAACAATCCATATTCGTATGGTTCAAATTATAAATGTGGTCAGGAAGCAACCCTTCGTATGACCAATGTATTGATTTCATACTCAGTGTTCAATTATTTTGGGTTGATTACTGAGAAAGATAAGCAGCATGTGTTTGAGATTGTTGAAGGAAGCTATAAAAAAGTATTATCAAACTTTTTTTATGCACACAAGTGTATTAAAAATAATCATACTTTTACTGAATTTTTAGGTTTGATAATTGGAGCATGGTGCAGTGAAGATAATGTTAAGTTGCAAAATGCATATAAATTAATGGACAAAGAGATAATAAACCAATTTTTGCCTGATGGAGGTTTTACACAGTATTCTTTTAATTATCATAGATTCACTCTTCAAATATTCGAATGTTTGTTTAAAATTAGCGAAAAGACAGGGATATACATAACGGAAACAGAGAGAATTAAAAATAGCATTTTATTACTTTACAATGTACAAGCTGAGAATGGTGATGTCCCTAATTATGGTTCAAATGATGGAGCTTTAATATTTCCTCTATCAATCTGCGATTACAGGGATTTTAGACCTGTATTGAATACCATGTATGTCTTAATGACTGGAAAAAGACTCTATGAGAAGGGACCATATGACGAGGAGTTATTATGGTTTGGTGGTTCTACAGATTTACCAGTAGAGAGAAGGACTCTAAAAAGTATAGCTTTTGAATATTCCGGTTTTTATGTTTTACGAAGTGAAGATTCCTTCCTTATGACATGTCTACAAGACTATAAATCGAGACCCGCCCACATGGATCAACTTCATATAGATATTTGGCATAAAGGTATTAATGTTTTGTGCGATAGTGGTACTCACTCATATGCAAGTGAATTAGGAAAAGAATTATCCTCTACTATAGGACATAATGTTGTTAAATTACCGGGAATAGAGCAGATGAATAAGAGGGGGGCTTTTCTAGTAACTGATTGGACAAAGCAGGATAGTGCTTTTCATTCTGATTCTGAGTTTAAAGGGAAAATGGAATCTAAAAATGGTTATAGTCATGAGAGGATAATTAGGACCTTTAAAAAGAGCTATTTAATTGAAGATTGGGTGAAAGGTGAATCGAAAACTTGTGATTTTATATTCCATACACCTTGTGAAGTGAAAATAAAAGAAAACGGATTTGTATTATTTATGGATAATAATGAGATTGTTTCGGTGAAAACCGAGGGGGATATTAGCATAATTGAATCGTATAGAAGTCTTTATTATTTAAGAAAAGAAAAGATTAACAGGGTTCAAGTAACACAAGAAGTTAATAATGGAATATGTAATGCTAAATTTGAGATAACTCTACACTAATTTTACTACTCAAAAGGAAGGTATGAAAAATGATTAATGTTATTGGATTGGGTTATATAGGACTTCCCACGGCCTTAATGTTTGCAAAGTATGGAGTTGAAATAGTTGGAACAGATTTAAATACCAAATTAGTAGATTCACTTTCAATGGGAAAGTTAACTTTTGAAGAAGAGGGTTTAGAAGAACTATTTAAAGATGCAGTTGAAAATGGTATTAAATTCACTTCAGAATACCAAAAGACAGACACTTACATCATTGCTGTACCTACACCCTATATAAATGCAAGTAAGAAATTGGATCCAAAGTATGTAATTTCTGCTGTAAATCAAGTTCTAGATGTTTGTGAAAAAGGAGCTGTTTTGATTATTGAATCAACGATATCACCAGGTTCCATTGATAAATATGTTAGACCTGAAATTGAAAAAAGAGGAGTTGCCATTGGTGAAGATGTTCATCTTGTGCATGCACCAGAAAGAATTATTCCAGGAAACATGATTTATGAGCTTGAACATAACTCTAGAACTATCGGTGCTGATGATGCTGCTATTGGAGAGGGAGTAAAAGCATTATATTCAAATTTTTGCAAATCAGAAATCGTAGTAACTGATATTAGATCAGCTGAAATGTCAAAGGTTGTAGAAAATACGTATAGAGATATTAACATAGCTTTTGCCAATGAATTAGCGAAGATTTGTAGGACGGATAATATGGATGTATATGAGATCATAAGAATTGCTAATAAACATCCACGTGTTAATATTTTACAACCTGGTCCAGGTGTTGGCGGACACTGTATTTCGGTTGATCCATGGTTCTTGGTTGGAGATTATCCAGATTTAACGAATTTAATATTAACTGCTAGAAAAATCAATGATTCTATGCCAACCCATGTATTAGGTAGAATTCGGGATATTATGAGAGAGCATAATATTACTGATATATCAAAGATTGGTATATATGGACTTGCTTATAAAGAAAATGTTGATGATACAAGAGAGAGTCCAACACTTCAATTATTAGAAAAAATGGACGAGCACTTAGCTTTTGGTGTTAAAGTTTATGATCCATATATTAAAGAGAGAATTGTAGATCATCAATTTATGAATTTTGAGGACTTTTTAAATGAAATAGAAATTTTGGTAATTATTACAGCACATGACCACATTAAGAATAATCTTGAATTAGTTAAAAACAAGTTAATCCTTGATACCAAGAATATTTGTGATTTTAATGGTATCTACAAATTATAAATAAGGACTGAATATCATGAAAAAAGTAATGGTGGTCTTTGGAACAAGACCAGAAGCAATAAAAATGTGCCCTCTAGTCAAAGAGCTAAAAACAAGAGAAGAACTTAATACAGTTGTTTGTGTTACAGGACAACATAGAGAGATGTTGGATCAGGTTTTGAACGCATTTGATGTGGTGCCTGATTATGATCTGTCTATCATGAAAGCAAAGCAGACATTATTTGATGTGACAATAAAAATACTTGAGAATATGAAAACTATTCTTGAAGAAGTTAAACCTGATGTAGTATTGGTTCATGGAGATACATCAACCACATTTGTTACGGCATTAGCATGTTTTTACCTACAAATTCCGGTAGGTCATGTTGAGGCAGGTCTTAGAACATATAGCATTTACTCTCCATATCCAGAAGAGTTTAATAGGCAGGCGGTAGGTATTGTATCTAAATATAACTTCGCACCCACAGAAATGTCTAAAGAAAATTTACTGAAGGAAGGCAAGGAGCCTGAAAATATTTATGTTACCGGAAATACAGCGATAGACGCGCTAAAAACAACTGTCAGAGAAGATTATACCCATGAACATTTAGAGTGGGCTTCTGACAGTAAGCTCATCATGATTACAGCGCATAGAAGAGAGAATCTTGGTGAACCGATGAGAAATATGTTTAAAGCTATTAAGCGAATTATAGATGAAACATCGGATATTAAAGCAATATACCCGATTCATATGAATCCGGTTGTTAGAGAAGCTGCCAAGGAAATTCTTGGCGATACTGATAGAATTAGAATTATTGAACCGCTCGAAGTATTGGATTTCCACAACTTCTTATCTAGATCACACCTCATCTTAACTGATAGCGGTGGAATTCAGGAAGAGGCGCCAAGTTTGGGAAAGCCTGTTCTAGTTATGAGAGATACAACAGAAAGGCCGGAGGGTATAGCAGCAGGAACGCTTAAACTTGTTGGTACAGATGAAGATTTTATTTATAATACATTTAAGCAATTACTTGAAGATCAAGATGAGTATGATAAAATGAGCAAAGCTAGTAATCCATACGGAGATGGTCTGGCTAGCAAAAGAATTGCTGATATTTTAATCATGTAGCGGAGGATAATTTATAATGTTGTTATTTCTTATTCCATACGTTCCGATTCCAAGGATGATGAAACGAATAATTTTAGCATCACACACATGTAATACCGTAGTAATATATTGGAATCGAGGCACTGATAGTGATGAGGGTTTATCCTTTCCATGCAATGTGAAAGTATTTCCCATTTATGAAAAAGCTAATGAAGGAAATCCTATTAAGCGATTGAAAGCGACGATGAAGTTTTGTATGAAAGCCTATAAAATAATAAAAGTGGAAAAACCTAGTTGCATACATACAACAAAGACTGATATGTTAATCCTAGCATGGTTATATTTAAAAATTCAAAAACTTAAAATAAAGATTATTTATGAAGTAAGTGATATGCATAAATTAGCGTTAAATAATAGCAAAAAAATCAAAGATTCGATAATTAAGAAACTAATCGGTTTGTCTGAGCAAATAGGATGTACGAATGTGGATCATTTAGTTGTTACTTCTGAAGGATTTTGGGAAGAGTATTACAGAAACTGGATTTCAAAAGATAAAATGATATTTATACCAAACACTCCTGAACAATCAATTTTCAGTAACTATAAAAAGAAAACTGAAGGAAAAATGGTTGTCGGATTCATTGGAAAAATCAGGTATTTAGAGCAATTGAAAATGTTAATTGATGCTGCTAAAATTACAGATGTGGGTGTCTTAATTGCTGGGAATGGAATCGGCTTAAATGAAATTAAAAAATACACTGAGGGTATGGATAATGTAGAGATATATGGTGCATATAATTATAATAAAGACATTGCCAACCTTTATAGCAGAGTTGATTGCATATATTCTGTGTATGACACGAAACTAAGAAATGTTCAAATAGCACTACCGAATAGATTATACGAAGCAGCATTATGTCAAATACCGTTAATTGTTTCAAAAGACACCAAACTTTCAAGTATTGTTGAAACAGAAGGTATTGGGGTGTCTATAAAAGATAATGATTTAGAATCATTGGTTCAAACTCTATTAGAATTAAAGACAAATTTAGATGCCAATCTATATAGTGATAACTGTAAGAATTTCAGTTTGAAATACGATTATGAATTAGTAACAAAGAAACTTAAGGAAGTTTATCATAACTGTTAGTTTTCATATATTGATAAAACGATTGTGTGGAAGGTGAAATAGTGTATAGTTTAAAAAAAAATTTTAGAAAGTTAGTGAGGACAGCTATTAAGTGTAAAGAAAACGAAAGAATAGCTGATGCGATAGATAGGCATAAAACAAAAATTTTAAGATTCATTTATCCTGGAAAAATAAAAGATGAAGATATTAAGAAAGAACTATTGAAAATGGGTATAAAAAATGGCGATATTATAATGGTTCATTCTTCATGGAGAAAGTTTTTTAATTATGAAGGTAATCCAAAATCTTTAATAAAATTGTTAATTGAAATTATAGGTACAGAAGGTACATTACTTATGCCTTGTTTTGGAACTGATAAAAGATATTTTGACGTAAATAAGACACCTTCGTATGCAGGGGTTTTATCCGAAGAATTCAGAAAAATGCCAGGCGTATTAAGAAGTGAATGTTCTCATTTTTCAGTATGTGGATACGGCAAACAAGCCAAGAAATTACTTGAAAAACATGCATTAAGTTGTTTTGGTTTTGATTATAATTCCCCATATTATATTTTCTCACAAATGGAAGGCGCAAAAATAATAAAATTTGGAATGGGAAAATATCCAATCAAGTTAACTTTAATTCACTGTATCGAATATGTTTACAAGGATAAATTCCCATATTTTAGAGATTATCTCACGCTGAATTATGAAGCGACTGTAATTGATAACGAAGGGAACAAAACAAAGCGACAGATGATTGAGGGAATTGGAGGGAAGTTATACCACAAAAACATTAAGAAGGTTTATAAAAATATACCTTCTAATTTATTTCATTATTCACGAATTTCCAATATAGATATTTGCGTTTTTGACGCAAAGGCTGGATATAATGAGATAGTCAAATTGGTAGAGAGTGGAAAATCGATGTTAAAGCCACCAAAAGTAACTAAAGAATCATTCATACCTCTCAAATAATAACTTTATGAATATGCGAATATTATTTACTAAGACTAGAGAGGTGATACGCTATGAAAAGAGCTTTAAATATATATACTTATAAAAAACTCAATGCATTCATAGGTATGATTTTATTTAGAATAACATTAGAGTTAATATATAAGTATCAGGTATATCCTGAATGGGCATATAGTGGATTTTCTTTAGAGATGAGTCTCACAAGTTATGTATTATCATGGGTACTATTTCTCATTTTTATTCCGTTGATAACATCAAACTATAAATTTAATAATCCATCTAATTCAATAATAACGATATTATATTTAGTGGCATTTATACCCGGCTTGATACTAATGGCATATAAACCAATGGATGATTTGTTTTTTATATTATATATTCTATACTGGCTTACGCTAACAGTTGCAAATAGAATAATACCAACAATACGATTAAAAAAACTAGATTATAAAGAATCTACCCTGTTATTTAATAGTGTGGTGATCGTGTTATCAATAGTAGTTTTGTTTATATCTTACTATTATACTGGATTCAGACTAAACTTTAGTATTTTCAACGTTTACGAATTAAGAAGTGAAGCAAAAGAATATTATATGCCAACTTTATTAACATATCTATTCTCAGCGTCAAGAGCGATATTTCCGACTTTAATAGTATACAATTTATCAAAAGGGAGACTTAAAATAACGTTGTTATTAGGGGTTATACAGTTTCTTATTTTTTCTGTAGATGGTTCAAAATCCGTATTGTTTAGTATGATTTTAGCGTTTGTAGGATATGCTTTTTATAATAGAAATAGAACTTCCTGGTTTGTATGGGGATTGTTAATGGTTAATATGGTTTCAATTTTTGAGAAATTATTACTAAATTCAACTTATGTAATAAATATTTTTATACGAAGAATACTATTTTTACCACAATTACTAAACTACTTCTATTACGATTTTTTCTCGAATAATGAGTTTGATTTTTTCAAACAGAGCATTTTGGGTAAGTTTGGATTTGCATCTAAGTATGATATAAGGATACCAAACCTAATTGGAGCTAATTATTATGGTAGTTCGGCAAATAACGGATTGTTTTCTGATGCGTATTACAATCTTGGGTTAATTGGAATAATTGTGATGCCATTTTTAATTATTCTTGCACTAAGATTTTTAGATGCTTGTTCAAAAGATATTGATATTAGAATCCTAATTGCTAGTATTATTACTGGAAGTCTTAATTTAATGAGTTCTTCGTTTTTTACTGTTATGCTGTCGCATGGGTTTATTGGTGTATGTATAGTATTATACATAATTCCAAGGAAACAAGTTGAACTAAATAAAGATGAAGTTCAAATGAGTGAGGGTGTAAATATTGTTCACAATGTATCGTGATAAAAGGATAACGTATAATAGAGTTCACAAATAAAAAAAGGACATGAGTCCAGTGTTATTTGGTAAAATTGAGTAATATTTTCGGATAGAACCACTAGTGTATTGTTTGAAAATAATTTTGGTCTTTATGAGAGTTATGCTGCAAACGCTGTTACATTTATTCCACGGTCAACTTGATATCGGGTTCCTGCATACTCTCGACTTCTAAGTGATTAGCGGAAATAACCCCTTTTTACTATAAACGATGGATAATCCGCCTTAAATATTTTAACAGAGGGTTACTCCCAATATAAAGTGGCTTTCGCGGCATAAACCTAAGAATGCTGATTATATGAGATGATTACATATTAGTAATCAACTGGATTTAATGGTAATCCAAGTGGTTCTATTTGAGTACATTGGTGGGTCTAACAAAAGCTAATATTCAGTAAAATTGAGTTGCCACATAAAACCATGTACAATAGCAGTAGACAACTAATATAAATAGTTAATCAAAACTGAGATTAAAGATGTTGTAAGAAATAGCATTGAAAAAACGCTCAACAATATTCTAAAATAATAGGAAGATGAATTGCTCAAAGCTTCTAAATTAGAACGCACTCAAAAACGCAAAGGTTATTATACACAAAAGATCACAACAACTTCCAGTGCTGTGAAATTGAAAATTTTTATACTAAGATGGATCAATTTGAAACACAATCATAGAAATTATAGAACATAAAAAAATCAGAAAATAAACATGAGGAAAATTTGATGAAAAGAACAGCAGTGCTTTTAATGGTGTTGACTATATTAACAAAATTTTTGGGATTTATTCGAGATATCATTTTATCCTATTTTTATGGAGCATCTAATATAAGTGATATATATTTGATATCTATAACAATTCCAATGGTTATATTTTCTTTTATAGGAACTGGAATAGCAACAGGATATATACCCATGTATAGCAATATAGAACAAAAATATGGATTAAATGAAGTAAACCAATATACCAATAATATTGTTAACATATTATTGGTATTATGTACAGTTGTAGTTATTTTAGGACTATTATTTACTGAACAAATTGTCAAAGTATTTGCTTCGGGTTTTGAAGGAGAAACCCTTGGCTTAGCAATTCAATTTACAAAAATAACCATCATAGGAATTTATTTCTCGGGAGTTATCTCGATATTCAGTGGGTATCTTCAAATAAAAGGAAATTATTTCATACCTGCTATTATTAGTTTACCGATGAACATGTGTATAATATTAGCTATATTTATAAGTTCAAGTACCAATATTATAGTATTGGCTATAGGTAGTGTTTTAGCCTCTGTATCGCAAGTTCTGCTTATATTGCCATTCATGCATCAAAAAGGATATAAGTATAAATTTGTTTTAAATACAAAAGATAAACATGTTAAAAAAATGTTATATATAGCGCTTCCTGTCATAATGGGTGTTTCTATAAATCAGATAAATACTCTGGTTGATAAGACAATAGCTTCACAGATAGCTATTGGTGGAATATCGGCTCTTAACTATGCGTTAAAGCTGAATGGTTTTATTCAGGGAATATTTGTAGTTTCTGTATCTACTGCTATGTATCCTATGATATCTAAAATGTCAGCTGAAAACAATATAATGGGACTCAAAAAATCCATATCAGAGGCTATCAGTAGCATTAATTTATTAATATTACCTACATCTGTAGGTGCAATGATATTTGCAGAGCCGATTGTTAATTTATTATATGGTAGAGGTGCATTTGATTCTTACGCAGTTTCAATGACATCAAGTGCATTATTTTTTTATTCAATGGGTATGATTGGTTATGGACTGAGGGAAGTTTTAGCTAAAGGCTTTTACTCACTTCAAGATACAAAGACGCCTATGATAAATGCTGCTATTTCAATGCTAATAAATATAGTTCTAAATGTTATATTATCGAAAGTAATGGGAATAAATGGTCTTGCATTAGCAACGAGCATTTCAGCTATAGTTTGTACAATATTACTTTTTATCAGTTTTGGCATAAAAATAGGCTCATTTGGAATGAAGCAAATCAGTATTTCATTTCTAAAAATCCTATTTGCTTCATTGGTTATGGGCTTATTTGCAAAACTAAGCTTCAACTATTTAACAACCAATATATTCAGCCAAAACATATCGCTTATCATATCCATAGCGATTGGAGCGGCAATCTACTTTATAAATATTTACTTTATGAAGATAGAGGATGTTGATGTTATAGTGAATGCGCTGAAAAGGAAAATCGCGAGAAAGGCTGAGGCGGCTTAAAATGATTAAAAGTATCGGATGAGAGGTGCCTATATAATGGTTAAAAAGTTTGATGTTACGCAAAAGTATAGTCGAGAAATATTGAAAATCAAGAATATACTTCAACAACTTGAAAATGGTAGAGTATATGAGATATCAGGTGTCCGAAACGATGGATATCTGGCTACCAATGTTATTCAATTGAAAGAAATAATAACAGAATTATTGTATAAAATTGAATATGATAAGGATTCGTTAAACGATGAAATTTCAAAAATTTTAGATAAGATAGATTTATAGTAGATTGTTCGCGAAGATCACCACTATATCTATTTACTAGTATTAGTTCTGAAATGAAAATTATTGTAAAGAGATAAGTAAAGGGATTGATGATATTAGATATTGCGAGAGTAGTTATACAGATTTCGTGGCATAGTGGATAAATTGGATGGGTAGCCGGCAAGATTTAAGGTGGTGTTTAATTGCGTTTTAAATGGCCAACAGCTAATGCAGATTTTTTTAAGGTTATTGGGGACAATACGGTAAGTTTGAAAAATAATGACAACCTTGAAGAAGAATTTTATGAATATGGATTGAAATTCAAAAAATCTGCACATGTTCTTACAGAATATCTCTTAGGGAAAACAGATATAAGCAAATTGGATATATATTTCTTTGCAGTTGCTTATTTATATAGGCATAGCTTAGAGCTAGTTTTGAAGGCTATCGGATTTAAATACATAGTTTCGTTGGAATGCAGAAAGACCTTTCTCAAAGATACATTTCACAATTTGTCAGAGATTTTATTATATATTACACCAAGTATTCAGGAGCTCATTGAGAAAGATTTAGAGGGATATAAATGGCTTAAGTCTTATTTTAATGACATTAATACTATTGATAAAGAGTCAGATTCATTTAGATACCCTTTTAGCATACATGTAAATAAAGTGAAAGATGGATTAAAAACCCGGAAGACATTTTCAATAAAGCCTGTATTTGACAAGCAAACACATATTGACTTAGTAGCTTTTGCAAATAAGATAGAAGTCGCTTTTGATTTACTTGAGGAAATTTACAAAGAAAAATATGTTGAATCGACTTCTTATCAGAATTATAGTCCGTTTTTTATTGATGAGGGCGGAGATTACTATGGACAAAGCATAGTAGGATATACTTATAATGCCGAAAGGTTCTGTCAGCATGTAAAAGCATATACGGAATCTCCACAATATCTATACAATATGATGTGTGAAAATACACAATTAAAAGACATTTTGTTTATCCCAATGTGTTATTTATACAGGAATGCTGTGGAATTGTCTTTAAAAGAGATACTATTTGAGGAATGTTCATATGGATTACAAGAAGTTCTTGGACACATCAGTAAGAAAAAACATAAAGTTAAGGGTTTGTGGAATTTAATAAAGACAGAAATAGAGGAACATGCTAATGAACCAGAAGATGATGTAACTCTTATTGATGTAGAAAATTATATTACTCAACTCAATAACATTGATGGTACTTCAGATAAATTTCGATATCCGGCTGATAAGCACTTGAAGTTACATTTTATAGATGGCAAAAAAGTTGATGTCGATAATGTTAACGATTTTTTTGAACAATTGTTATCATTCTTAAGTGCAGTTGATTTAATGATGGCTGAACATAATGAATGGAAAGCAGAAATTGAAGCTGAATACAGAGCAGAAATGGAATTGATCTGACATTAAAACAGTAGACACTCTAAAAATCTAGTTCAAAAACCCTTAATATAGCGGTTGTAATGGCTTCTTTAAGAAAGGTTGGATTTTGTTTTTTAGTTTACTAACCTCAAAACTGTTCACTATAATGAAGCACTTATTAAAAAGGTTTCTATTTTGGCGATAGTGAGGGTAGAAGTGGACGGAACATGTGTATATATTTAATACAATTCAAAAAAACAAAAAAGAGCCTCCAAGGCTAGTTGTGAGACTGTTTCATAGTTTGTGTAAACCTTCAAACTGATGTAGAATAAAATCAGTTTGGAGGTTTTTTATTATGGGAAGAAGAAATGAGAGTCCAGAAAAGAAAAGAAGAAGAGCGCTTATAGGGGAA
>NZ_WXFG01000014.1 GCF_009881055.1 Peptoclostridium sp. | reverse complement strand
TCCCGGACCGGACGGAAGAAACGTATGGCAGATGAGAATGGCTGGCCTTGACAATGTCAAGCTGCTTTACGGAGGATTGGCATACTGGAAAGAACTTGGCTATGAGGTGACAAAGGATGCCGCTCCAGCACCGACACCTTCAACAGGTCTAGTGCTTAAGGATTTTGACGAGAGCTACAGGGCAACTAAGGACTATGTGAAAGAAAACCTGGACAAGACTGTAATAATAGACGTTAGAACAGAAAAAGAATTCAAGGGGAGCCAGGATGCCGGAGAAGCAAGGGGAGGCCATATAAAGGGAGCCAAGATGCTGCTTTGGAAGGACCTTCTGAATGAAAACGCGACTCCAAAGTCTCCAGAGGAAATAAAGGAGATAATGGCAGCCGCAGGAGTTACACCTGAAGATGATTTTGTGGTTTACTGAACAATGGGTATAAGATCAGGATATGTATCCTCGATCCTAAGAGCCGTTGGCTTTGAAAAAGTTAGAAACTACGAAGGTTCAATATACGAGTGGTCTGCAGACCCGAGTATGCCTATGGAAAAGTAGTTTAACCGGCACTGCGAATCACCAGTGCCTTTTTGATAATCAATATCTATTTGACTATATCTTGTATGAGAATCTAGAATGGGTATGTCTGCCAATTGATATGTCAGAGCACTACATACATGGAGGTTCCAATTTTGAATATAGAAGAGACCATTGAAAAAGCAATGTACGCAGCGCTGAGTGGCGAAGAACTGGACAGGCAGATGATTATTGACCTGCTTGGAATTGACCCGGATTCTGAGACCGCCGAAAAGCTCGGCGAATGCGCCAGGGAAGGTAGCCAAAGAAGTTGCAGGCAACAGGGGCAAGGTTTGGGCGTCGATAGGCTATGTGCCGGGGACAATGCACCACATACTGCTTATGGAAACGCTGCAAATGGCGGGTCTCGACATAAACAAGGACGTCACCCTAAAGCGCATTGACTTTTTTGACATGAAAAATGGATAGCCGGCAAACACCGATTTTGACAATAAAAAGCCTTAGCAAAAGCTTTGAAAATCCAGGGCAAGATATGGCAACTGATGTAATAAAGGACATATCACTCGATGCAGTGATGGGGGAGATCATAAGAATAGTCGGTCCCAGCGGCTGCGGCAAATCGACTATGCTTGGAGTTGTAGCGGGCTTTGATAAAGATTACAGCGGAGAGGTGCTCCATGAAAACTTGCCGATAAGCGGTCCGTCACCGGAAAGAGGGATGGTTTTCCAGACGTCTGCTCTTTTTGACTGGCTGAGCGTAAGAGACAACATAGGCTACGGTCTCAAGATAAAAAAGACGGGCAGGGAAGACATAGACAGTGAAGTTGACAAGTCCTTGATGAAGAATCCCGAATTCAACAACCTGAAGGCAGACATACTAACATTGCTTTTCAATAAGGAATAAGCAGAACAATACAGAAGGGATAGGGGTTTTCTATACTATAGAATGCCTCTATCCCTTTTTGGGGTTTTTTTCTTTGTGTTTTCTTGTTTCGCATTATGAATCTGAAGAAATATCAAGCTCATTTCTTAGCGAGATTTTTATAGATTTTCCGGTGAAGCAAGGAGTCGAATTGAAAGAATTTCGAACTGTCTGAGCAAAGCGAGTTTTCGAAATTCCCAATGAGATGACGCGCGAGCCGCAGAAAATCTAAAAAGCGAGCAGAAATGGCGGATATTTCACAGATTCAATCATGCTCGCGCTAAGCATGCTATAGCTAAGCTTTCTCATACCTGACCTGCACAAGCCCTGATTCAAAAACCTTGCTCTCCACAAGTTTCAGCTGTCTGCGGTTTGAAGTATCCCTAAATAGTCTCGTGCCTTTTCCAATCATTATAGGAATAATCGATATGATGTACTCGTCAATCAAGTCCCTCTCCCTTAGCTCTCTTACGACCTCCGAGCCGCCGTCGATGAAAATGTCCTTCCCGTCTTCTTGCTCAAGCATTCTGATAAGGTCACCTATGTCTCCGTTGAAGAACTCGACATCCGGATTGATGCCCTCCAAGGTTGTTGACATCACGTAGCACACCATATCCTTGTGCGGAAACTCGATTTTAAAGGAAAGCAGCGTTTCATAGGTGCGGCGCCCCATTATGACCGTGTCTATGTTCTTTATGAATTCTCCATAGCCGTAATCCTCACCGGGCCTTTCAACAACAGAAAGCCACTCTATTCCGCCGTTTTCATCAGCAATGAAGCCATCCAGGCTCTGGGCAATATACAGAATCACCTTTCTTTTCCTGTCCATTTAAAAGATCACTCCTGAATACATATTTGCTTATTTGATTTCGACAGCATCCTCATAATTGGCCTCCAGATATTCCCCCTTTTGAAGAGCGATATGGCCCGATTCGTAGAGTCCCCCGTTGATTGTTAGTATGACTTTTTGAGAGTTGTAGTAACGTCCGAAGGTGTCCGCTATGCTGTCTAGTATCATGCTCTCATAGCCTGCCCCTGCGTTCATCTCACTCAGGAACTCGCGGTTAAGGTCTATGTAAACCATGCCGTCCTTGTTGAGGTAGAGACTGTTGATCTTCGTATTTGGTGAAAAAACCCTTCCTGTGCCTGCGGGCGCTTCTTCCTTGTAGACCTCCGCAAGAACATTTCTTG
This sequence comes from Peptoclostridium sp., assembly GCF_009881055.1. Classification (GTDB taxonomy): domain Bacteria; phylum Bacillota; class Clostridia; order Peptostreptococcales; family Peptostreptococcaceae; genus Peptoclostridium_A. Next base: position 29,543 of record NZ_WXFG01000014.1, on the reverse strand, counting down.
TCACGTCGTTAGTCCTGAAGCTTACTTCCTTCTCCTTGTAGTAAATCTTGTTGTCATCGATATTAGGATAGTAGAAGCTTATTCTTTGCTTAAAAGGTACGTTTTTTTCAATCTTTTCGAGCGTTGAGGTGACCTCAGTGCCTTCAGATTCGAAAACCGACTTGACCAGGCCTACATCCTTGGCGTAGTAAGCAATTATCTTGTCGTACTGGCTTTCTGTCGTGACCTCGATAGCCTCATAGCTTCCCGAAGGGGTGTCAATCTTTACTGAGGTTCCAGTTATAGTGCTCACTCTGGAGTCCGGCAGCGTCCAAGTCGTACCCTTTTCAAGAGGTTCCATGAGAAGTATCTCTTCTTTGCCTTCCTTTGAATTCAGGAAATTCTCCCTGTAGTAAACTTCGCCTCTTGAGAACACCTTTGTAAGCTTGCCGTCCTTAATCTCCAGGACATTAGCCATTACAGTGCCGCCGTTGTCGACTCTCTGCTGGATTTTGCCGTCTGAGGCGTAGTCGACATATACGTCATATGAAGCATATTCGTTCCCCATGCCTTCGTATACATAGTGAGTGTTTTCATTTGCCGGATAGTAGTCCTCTACTTTCAGAGGAGCAGGAGGCTCAGTGCCGTTTCCGCCGTTATTGTCGTTGTCGCAGCCGACTGAAAATACAAGCGGCAAAAGCGTGCACAGCAGCAGAATCATTCTTTTCATAAATATCACCTTCCCGTTTACAATTATGGTAGTAATCCTATTTTCAAGATACCCATTATAAGCCCCTGCAAAGCCATAATTTTGAATTGATTTTTTTGTAAAGGGTATAGATTTCTTATGATGAAAAAATGGAGGTGCTAGCGTGGGCAGGTTCAAAAGCAAGAAATTCATTATAATAGCAGCGGCCGTACTGGCAGTGGGAATGGCGGCATTTGTCATGTTTAAAATGAATTCGGAGGGTGCGACTCTTGAGGTTGACAAACTGCAGGTGGAGAAAACAAAAATAACAGCTGACGTAATACTAAGCGGCACAATAAGGTCAGGCGACGAGGCCGAGATAAACTCTGAGCTTGAAGACGCCGTCAAGGCGGTTTATGTCAAAGAGGGCGACCGGGTGAGCAAGGGACAGATGCTCGCAGAACTTGAGACGGACGTGCTCAGGACGAGGTTGGATTCGGCAAGGGTGGACCTTGATATTGCAAAAAGGGAGCTCAGTGAAAGCATAGAGGGCTCGGCCTTGTACAGGCTTGAGAAGGAGGCTGACAGCAGGCGGCTGGAATACGAAAGCGCAAGGAGTGACTACGAAAAAATGTCGGGTCTTTACGACAACGGCGCCGTAAGCAAAAAGGAGCTGGACGACGCTCAAAAGAGCCATATGTCAGCCAAGAACGCATACGATGTGGCTCTAAACGACATCCAGGAGGAAAAGAGCGGAAGCGCCAGAAAGATAAAGGAGATGCAGGTAGAAAAGCAAAGGCTGGCTCTAGAGCTTGCCCAGAAGCAGTATGAAGATGCGGTCCTCACAAGCCCTGTAGGCGGTACTGTGGTATATGCCAACTGCAAGGTGGGAATCGAGGCAAGGCTCCAAAAGCCGATGTTTGTCGTGCATAATCTTGACAAGCTTCAAGTCCAGGCGAATGTGAGCCAGTTTGAAATACACAAGATCAGGCTGGGCCAGGAGGCTATAATCACAGGCGATGCGTTCCCTGAAAGCGAGCTTAAGGGAGCCGTGTCATATATTGCTCCAAGTGCGCTGGCTGAGGGGACACAGACTGAAAAGAGCGTGCTAGTCAAGCTGGACATAATCGATCCGCCGGCTGGAATAAAGACTGGCTTTTCGGCGGACGTCGACATAGTCACGGGAGAAAAGAAGGATGCGCTAGTAGTGCCATACGAGGCTCTGCTTCAAAAGAGCGACGGCAAATACTATGTATACAGGATTGAAGGCGGCAAGCTCAAGGAGATTTTTGTGGAGCTGGGCATAGAAGGAGATCTTAAAGTGGAAGTCAAATCCTCTTTGCTGAAGGCAGGCGATGAATTGGCCAGCAATCCTGATGAAACATTCAAGGACGGCATGAAGGTGAGGATAAAGGGTGAGCAGAAATGATAAAGCTCGAAGGCATAAGCAAGGTATATGAAACAGGTAAAATACGAGTAGAGGCGCTAAAAGAGATAAATCTCCATATAAAGGACGGAGAGTTTGTCGCAATAATGGGGCCTTCCGGCTCGGGGAAGTCGACGCTTATGAATATAATAGGCTGCCTCGACAGGCCGAGCGCAGGTGGCTATCTGCTTGATGGAATGGATGTAAGCGAGCTTTCGGAAAACAAACTCGCGCATATAAGGAACAGGAGCATAGGCTTTGTGTTCCAGTCCTTCAACCTGCTTGCCAGAACATCGGCACTCAAGAATGTAGAGCTTCCAATGGTTTACGCCGGAGAAAAGAGGGGGACAATGAGACAAAAGGCGCTCGAGCTGCTTGCAAAGGTAGGTCTTTCAGACAGGGCCGACCATGTGCCCAGCGAGCTGTCGGGCGGACAAAGGCAGAGAGTTGCCATAGCAAGGGCGCTTGCTAACGATCCCTCAATAATACTCGCGGACGAACCCACCGGCAACCTTGACACTAAGTCGGGCGAGGAGATAATGGAGCTTTTCACAAGGCTCAACGAGGAGGGCAAGACGATAATAATAGTAACCCACGAGATGGAAATCGCGCAATACTGCAAGAGGGCCATAAGCTTTCGGGACGGCGTGATAGTTAAAGACGTGCCTGTTGCTAAGGGGTGAGAATATGAACATTATTGAAATATTCAGAGTGGCAGTTGCGAGCATATGGGCCAATAAGATGAGATCCTTCCTCACAATGCTGGGAATAATAATAGGCATAGCGTCAGTAATAACAATTATGGCTCTCGGCCAAGGCAGTCAGGAGAAGATTGGAAGTGAATTCCAGAGCTTCGGTGTCAACAGGATATACATCACGGTAAACTGGCAAAATGAAGATACAGATATTATGCGGGATGGATTCACCGATGAAGAGATCAAGACTATAGGCAAGGTCTTTTCAAGCGACATAACTGCTGCAAGCCCCGTGGAATACATGCAGGGGAAGGTGAAGACGGCTGGCTCAATCGAAAATGTAAGCCTTCAGGGCGTCTATGACAACTATGATCAGATAGAAATTTTGAATCTTACAAAAGGAAGATTTCTCAGAGACAGCGACCTGAAGTCTCAAAGAAGCGTGGCAATCATAGACAAGAAGCTTGCACAGGCGGCCTTCAAGGGCGAAAACGCGCTGGGCAAGCGACTATACGTGGAAATGGGGGGGAGGCGCGCGGGATTCACGGTAATAGGCATATACGAAAGGCCGGAGTCGATATTCGAGCAGCTCAACCAGTCTCTAGGGGGAACTCCTTCAACTTACCTCTATTGCCCGATAACAACTCTAAGGGCGATGCTCAACTCGACAGGCAAATACAGCGCGTTCGAAGCCATAGTTAAGCGAACTGAGGATGTAGATGCCGTAACCGACAGGATAGTGTCCTATGTCGAAAAGAGCAAGCTGAGGGGGGAAAAGCCAGATGAAGACATTTACATCGGAATGAGCGCCAAGGAGCAGATGCAGCAGCTTGACAGCGTGCTGGGCGTGGTTTCGGCAGTAATCGGGGCTATAGCAGCCATATCTTTGCTTGTAGGCGGAATAGGAATAATGAACATAATGCTGGTGTCTGTTACTGAAAGGACGCGGGAGATAGGCATAAGGAAGGCCATAGGAGCCACCAAAAGGAGCATACTCCTGCAGTTCCTTGTGGAATCAATGATTATCTCGGGCATAGGAGGGCTTGCGGGAACGCTCCTTGGAGTGGGCGCTGCGGCCATAGCCGGAAACATAATGGGCATATCTGGCCTTGTCAACATGATGACAGTAGTTATTGCGGTTTCGTTTTCATGCGGAGTCGGCATTTTCTTCGGCATATATCCTGCCAACAAGGCAGCTAAAATGGATCCTATTGAGGCACTTAGATACGAATAGAAGCCAAAAAATAAGCAGGTAATTATTCAGAGATATGTGCTAGAATATTCAAAAGTGAAACAGCAAAATCGAGATTTCAAAGGAGCAAATTATGGCACACATATTCGATGAAAAAATGATGAAAAAGCTGGACAGCCCGGAGCGAAGAAAAGAGATGCCGCCGCTTGAGACCCTCAAAAGGATGGGCCTTAGGGAAGGTGATATTGCAGCCGATATAGGCTGCGGCATAGGTTTTTTCTCTTTGAGCGCGGCGCAGATAGTTGGCCCTTCAGGCAGGGTATATGCGTTTGACATATCGGAAGCTATGCTTGAGGAACTGACATCAAGGGCGAAGAAAGAAGGAATTCTGAATCTTGAGGCGCTGCTTTCCACACAGTATGAATTTCCAGTGAAAGCTGAAGCTGTAGATTTCTGCCTGATTTCAAACGTGCTCCACGAGGTGGACGAGAGGAAAAGGCTGCTTGAGGCAATAAACCATATGCTTAGGCCTGGAGGAAAGCTGGCAATAATTGAATGGAAAAAGCTCAAGATGGAGCAGGGGCCGCCGCCGGAAGTGAGGATATCGCAGGATGAGCTTGAAAGTCTTTTGGGTGACTGCGGTTTTGCAGTATCAGGCAAGGGAGATATATCCGAGAAATTCTACTGGGTGAGCGCCATAAAAGGTTAAATTAAAAAATATCTGACAACATAAAAAAGAGTGCAGCTGTTTGAATTACTGGATTTTAATTCAAGCAGCTGTACTCTTTTTGCAGATGATTGAGTTAATCAAAGAGGTCAAATTCATTCATAACAGAGGAATTTTCCTCGAGTTTTTTCACTATCCTGTTCCTGTCTTTTTCAAGCACTCTTATGAGAATAAGATTGCATAGGCCCATATACGTGACATACGAATTCAAGAATTCGTTGCTCTTTGTCTCTACAGTGAGGCTAATATCGCTCAGAGCCATAATATCAACAGCTCTTGGAGTAGTCAGGGTGACTATTCGGGCATCTTTTGACCTGGCGGTTTTCAAGGCTCTCTTCTCATCCTTGAGGTGCCTCGGCGTGCAGCACATTATCACAAGGTCGGTCGATTTTACAGCCGAAAACTTGTTGGCAAATCCAAAGCCTCCGTCTGTATAGCAAACCGTTCTAAAGCCCATCTGAGTGAGATACCATTCCAGGAACAAGGCGACCACCATGTCCGTTCCTATTCCTACTATATGGATGGTTTCGGCGGCTCCAATTTCTTCTGCTGCGGCGTCTATGAGGGCATAGTCGATGTTGTTGTAGAAATGCTCATGGCACGAAAAGTCGTTTTTTGCGGCTTGCAACAGCAGTGAATCCGCATCTTCTTCAAATTCTAAACTTCTCGAGAGCCTTTCATGAGGAGCGTCATATATGCTTATTTCGTTCCTGATGGCATCCCGCAGCTCTGAAAAATTTGAAAAGCCCATGCTCCTTGCAAACCTTATTATGGTGGCATCGCTCACATCAAGCTCCTTTGCCAGTTCGAGCGCTGTCATATATATCACTTTCCTGTAGTTTGAATGGATATATGAGCCTATCTTTTTTTGGCTGTTCGTGAAATCCTGATAATTCTCCTTTATCCTGTTAAGAACGTGATTTTTTGTCATGGCGTATCCTCTTAATGCGCATAGCGTATTTTTTCAGCATGTTATAAGGTTGATGCTTTACTTCATATCTACATTTTATACCATTGAAGCGACAAATGCAAATAAAAATGTTGACATATCAACAATAAAACATTAGAATGAAGACAAATCAACATCGAATGTATGGCGGCAGGGAGATTGCGCTAATAATGATGAGGAGGGATTATGTATGAAAAAAAGAGCAAGGGATTTGGGAATACCATTCGAGGGCAATACGGGCAGATTTAACGCTATTACTGACGTGGCAGGCGTGGAAGTGGGCTACTCTACTATTGTCTTAGGTGACGGAGAATTGGTTGTGGGGAAAGGTCCTGTTAGAACCGGCGTTACCGCGATTTTGCCAAGAGGCAAGCGATGGTCTGCATGCTTTTCAGGATGGTATGCCCTTAATGGGAACGGCGAATTGACAGGTACTACATGGATTGAAGAATCAGGCTTCCTGGAAGGTCCAGTGCTTATTACCAACACGCACAGTGCCGGCGTAGTGAGGGACAGCACTATAGGATGGATGCACGAACATGGCTTTTACGATCCATGCAGCGGTGAATCATTTTTTCTGTTGCCTGTAATTGGAGAAACGTATGATGGCAGGCTAAATGATATAAATGGCTTTCATGTTAAGAAAGAAAACGTATATGAGGCGCTGAACAATGCAGCAGGTGGACTAGTGGAGGAGGGCAATGTTGGCGGCGGAATGGGGATGACTTGCCACGAGTTCAAGGGCGGCTCGGGAACTTCATCGAGGGTCTTGGCAGAAGAGGACGGGAGCTATACAGTAGGTGTGTTTGTACAGTCCAACCATGGCAAAAGAAAAAACCTTAAAGTAGCAGGCATTTCTGTAGGCAAAGAGCTGACTGATCTTATGCCGGAGATATATACCACGCCGGCTCCGCCTCCGGGCGCAGGCTCGATAATCGTAGTAATAGCTACTGATGCGCCGCTACTGCCTCATCAGTTAAAAAGGCTCGCAAGGCGCGCGGCCCTGGGTATAGGTAATGTTGGAGGTATGGGAGAAAATTCATCTGGCGACATTTTTGTGGCATTCTCAACTGCGAACGATGGGGCATCCAATCGCCACGAAAATGTCAATGTCGACATGCTTCCAAACGACAAGATGAATCCCATTTTTGAAGCTGTCGTACATGCTACGGAAGAGGCAATAGTAAACAGCATGGTGGCAGCAGAGACCACGATGGGAATAAACGGCAATACGATACACGCAATTCCTATAGAGCAGCTGCTTGAAATACTAAAAAGAGAGAACAAACTTGTTTAAATTGGTATTTTCAGATTCAATTCTAATCAAGTTTGGCATATAATAAGCGTATAGGGAAATATGAAATTTTTTTGGAAAAGCATGCATGCCGACACAATGGACAATTTTGAGCGACTGGGGGAATGGTAGTGAAGGACAAGCCATATTTGTTTATTGCGATTGCAGCCATTTTCTGGAGTGTGCAGGGAGTACTTGGCAAATTCCTTGGAACGGATCTGGCTCCAATGCAGACGGCATTTGCAAGAATTTTTGTGGGCTTCTTGCTGATATTCGCATTCACATTCATAAGACACAGAGAAGAACTTAGAATTGACACAAGCGACATGTTCAAGCTTGCCATTATGGGAATAGTTTGTCAAAGCGGAACCAGCATGTTCTTTTTTCACTCTGTATCGCAAACGTCAGTGGCGGCAGCAACTGCGCTCATGTATACTGCGCCGATATTTGCAATATTCATATCGCGAATGGTGTTTGGAGAGAAGATCACGCCACTCAAGCTACTTGCAGTAGCGGTGTGCAGTGTAGGCGTATTTCTGACTGTCACAATGGGGGACGTTGGTGTTCTGACAGGAAGCGTGGTAGGCGTCTTGTCTGGCCTTGGTGCAGGAATAGTTTACTCGCTCAACTCGATAATAGGCAAATCAATTATGAGAAAGTGCAGCAACTGGGCTGTACTGACATACTCATTCGGTTTTGGGTCTCTTTTCATGGCTCCGTTTTGCGACCCGATAGGAATAGTTCCAATGCTTGCAAAGCCCAACGTAGTAATCGGCATCATATTGATGGGGCTGCTGCCAACATTCTGCGCATTTGGCTTCTATTTCACAGGCATAGCCAAGGGAGCTCAGCCTTCAAAGCTGGGCATAGTTGCGACGCTTGAAGCAGCACTGGCAGTGATATGGGCAGCACTACTTTTTGGGGAACCCATGGGATTGATAAGGGTGCTTGGTATACTCGGCATATTTGCAGCAGTGTATATACTTTATATTGAAAATGCAAGAGCCGCAAAGGCTACAGGAGTGGCGGCCGTGGTTGCGGATGTCGGCCAGGCGCAAGTGTAGCATCTTTGAGCTAATTATATGTAAGATTAAGGAGAGAAGTTCATGGGCATTGTTGGAAAAGTAATATCGGTTAACACAAGCGACAAAAAAGGCGTTGTCAAGACTCCGGTTGCCGAGGTGCTGCTTAGAGCAGGACACGGCATAGAAGGAGACGCGCATGCAGGAGACTGGCACAGACAGGTGAGCCTTCTTGGCATAGAGAGCTTTGAGAAGATGAGGGTTATGGGCATAGAGCTTGAGCCTGGGAAATTTGCAGAAAACATGACAACAGAAGGCATTGTTCTGTATGAACTGCCTGTGGGTACAAGGCTTCAGATTGGAGAGACTCTTCATGAGGTGACCCAGATAGGCAAGCAGTGCCACAGCGGCTGCGAGATAAAGAGTCTTGTTGGAGACTGCGTTATGCCAAGGGAAGGCATATTTACGAAAGTTCTAAAAGGCGGCAAGGTGAGGCCGGGAGATTCTATAGAGATACTATAAGCGATCCGTGAAGTGGAATTTGTGCAGTGCTGGGCACCCGGTGCCCAAGTCCGGATATAATATAAAAAAATATAAAGTGGCTGTCTCAAAACGATTTTGTTGAATCGTTTCGCGGCAGCCACTTTTAGATGCGGGACATATTTGAAGTTCAAATAAGATACTTAAGGAATCTGATAATGTTCTCGTTTATTTTATTTTACCGAACGGCGCTTCTATTCGTCTGCTTCTTCAGTTCAGCCCACCTTTAGGACTTCGTCCGCCTCCTGGCATTTGTCCTCGCTGAGTACTTTCATTTCATTTCTAATGAACCACAAGGTTATTATCGAAGCCAATGCGTCCGAAATGGGGTATGACATCCACACGCCGAGAAGGCCGAATCTGCTTGGGAGTATCATGAGAAGAGGTATTAGTATTATTACCTGCCTTAAGGTACTAAGGAAAAGTGAAATCTTTGCCTTGCCTATTGCCTGAAAAAAGTTTGAGCTTATTATCTGGAAGCCGATAACAGGCAGCGACAGCATGAATATCCTAAGACCGCTGGCTCCTATTGAGACTATTTTGGCATCAGGGGTGAATATCCTCATCATAAAGGCTGGCGCCGCCTGAACAAGAATGAATCCAAGCACGCAAACGGCAGTGGCTGATGATATTGTCAGGTAGAGCGCATTTTTAACCCTTGAGTAGCATTGTGCGCCATAGTTATAGCCGACTATTGGTTGTGAGCCCTGGTTGAGGCCGAATATCGGCATGAGGAATATCATGGCTATGCTCATGGCTATGCTCATGGCTCCTATTGCATAGTCGCCTCCGTTAACCTTGAGGGCGTTGTTCGATATGACGTTTATAACGCTTGCTGCAAGCTGTATGGCAAAAGGTGACATGCCTATTGAGAATATACCAAGCACAAGATTTTTCTCGAGCCTCATGTTTTTTAGACGAAGCTTGAGTGAGCTTTTTGGTCCTGTGAAATATAGCAGCACCCAGGCGGTGTTTAGTCCCATTCCTATTACCGTGGCATATGCTGCGCCCTTTATGCCCATTCCCAGCTGCATTATGAATACGTAGTCGAGTATTATATTTGTGATTGCGCCGAGAAGGTTAGTCATCATGGCTGTCTTCGGGCTGCCGTCGGATCTTATGGCGTTGTTGAGTCCAAAGCCAACTGAGTTGAAGAGGGTGCCGGCTATTATAATTGTGATGTAATCCTTTGCAAAGCCGAATGTCTCCGAGCTCGCTCCGAACATGTACAGGAGTGGGTCTATGAATATAAGTCCGGCCGCGGTGACCAGCAGTGAGACTAATATGAGCAGCATGAAAGTGTTGCCAAGGAGTTTTTCGGCCTCAGCGTGATTTTTTTCGCCCAGTCTTATCGATATGAGGGCTGCCCCACCTATGCCCACAAGCATGCCGAAGGCCATTATTATTGTCATGAAAGGCATCGAAATGCCGACACCTGATATTGCAAGAGGGCCGACGCCTTGGCCTATGAATATCCTGTCGACTATGTTGTATAGGACGTTTATGAGCATTCCAATTATTGCGGGAGTTGAGAACTTAAGGAGCAGGCTGCCGATTGGCTCTGTTCCTAGTGAAAGCTGTCGTTGCATATTTATTACCTCCAATACTAACAAAACACAAAACAATATCCGCATGAAAGCATGCGGATATCTGAAATCCGTAGTAGTCTAAACGTGATTAATATCTACAATAAAGTGTACCATATAGAGAATTCAATGAAAATACTTTGTTGAAAAAACCATAAAAAAATTACAATATGCCAAATAAATATACTGTGAGCACCGAACCCATTACAACAATAGTTGAGTTGAGGTTAAACAGAGACAGTGCTAGGGCCGCTGCAAGTCCGGCAATTGAAAGGCTAGTGCTGCCACAGGATGAGAACACGCCGGGAAAAACAAGAGCGCTCAGCATGGCAAAGGGTAGGTAGCGGAAAAAGCCTTCCCAGAATCTGCTCAGTTTAAGGTTCTTGAGCCATATCATGGGGATGGCTCGCGGCAGGTATGCTACAAGAGCCATGAGAATAACTAGAATCAGCAGATTATTCATGTTCATGCACCTCCACAGGGAATATAACGGCTCCTGCCCCAGCAGCGACAACGGCGGCTATTATAACAACCCATCCCGGAGAAAGTGATATGCTGGGCAGATAGGTGAGTGCAGTTGAAGCCAGTATTGAAATTATGCTTATGATCAGCGCTTTCCTCGATTTCTTGACAGCTGGAACAAGCAGGCTTAGAAACAATGCGTATATTGTTATGCCAAGACTGGTTGCTATTGCAGGGCTCATGTCTGATATAAAGTAGGCCCCGACTATGGTGCCTGCCGCATATGCAATGTACAGAATTGAGTTTACTCCCAGGAAGTAGGCCGGATCGACATGGCGCTCTTTTCGGGCTGTTGCAAGTATGAAAATCTCATCCCCGATGCAGTAGGATATAAGGCTGCGCAGCTTCTTGGAAGCAGAAGGTTCAATTTTCTGGGAGAGGGCAGAGGATAGCAGGAAATTTTTGGCGTTTATTATGAAGGTTGTCAGTATGATTTCAGGATACGGTGTTGCGAGTGTAAGCAGATTTACTGCTATAAACTGGCTGGTGGCTGAGAACACAAGCATGGACATCAGCACGATTATGTGATTTGGAAGGCCATATGATTTCGAAAGCAGAGCAAAGGTTATAGCTACGGGTATATAGCCAAGCGATATGGGTAGAGAATCTCTAACTCCCTCCAAGAAAACGGCATTCCTTGAGGCTTTAACTTTTTTCAATTCAAGTGTTTCTTCCATGACAAAAGCTCCTTTTCAGTCAGGTAATTTACAAAGGAAATTAATGCGATATAATGTATATATATCTCATATAACGCATTATACGCTATACCGCCTATAAATACAATATATTGTTTTGGAGGAGACTATGGAAGATATTAGGGTTATAGTTGGGAACAACCTAAAGATGATAAGGAAAGACAGGCATATGACGCTAGAGCAGCTTTCCGAGGTTACGGGAATAAGCAAGAGCATGCTGGGTGAGATTGAAAGGAGCGCCACAAATCCGACGATTTCTGTGTTGTGGAAAATCGCAACAGGCCTTAAGATTCCCTTCAGCAGCCTGATGAAAAAAGAAAGGGAGACTGTAAACCTAATAAAGAGTGATGCCATAAATCCTACGATAGAAGGCGAAGGCTACAAAATAGCATCAGTTATGGGATTCGACGAGGATAAGGGCTTTGAGATATACATGGAGGAATTCGAGCCTGGAAGCAGGGTGGAGTCCAAGGGCCACGACAAGGGCGTAGAGGAGTATATATTTGCCATAGACGGGACGCTGAGCGTGGATATCGAAGAGAAGACATATGAAATCTCGGCCGGCGACGTCATGAATTTTGCGGCCGAAGGCCCGCACACGTTTTACAACACCGGAGAAAAGACCGTAAAGGCCTTCGTCATAATCTACTATGATAAAAAATGAGGCTGTAAACCGTGACAAGGTAAGGCAAAAATAATGAAGGAGGCGCAGAGATATGAGAGAAAACTGGCAAAGCAGGAAGGGTTTCATTTTCGCCGCCGCTGGTGCCGCGATAGGCCTGGGGAACTTGTGGAGATTCCCATTTCAAGCATATAAAAACGGCGGGGGTGCATTCCTCCTCCCGTATTTGGTTGCTGTGGCCACCTGTGCGATACCGCTTATGATAATGGAGTACGCATACGGCAGAAAAATCCGCGGAGGCTCCGTAAAGGCTTTTTCGGAGCTGGGCAAGAAATACGAAGTATTTGGATGGCTGCAGGTCATGGTGCCGGTAATAGTAATGATGTATTACTGCTCAATTATAGCAGTTTCGCTGATTTTCATGGTATTCTCCCTGGGGCATGCCTTCGGCATTATTAACTGGCTGCAGGATCCGGGTCCTATTATGGGAATGGTAGTGGGAAGTGCTGACAATGCCCTTGATCTGGGGGCGGGCATGAGCATATACATTATTGGTGCAGTTGTGTTTGTCTGGCTTTCCAACTGGCTTATCGTAAAGAAAGGCATATCGGGCGGAATTGAAAAGATGTCGTCAATTTTTACGCCTATACTTCTTGTAATGATGGTGGTTTTCATGATCAACGCGGTGCGATTGAATGGGGCAGCAATTGGTCTCGAGACGCTATTCAAGCCGGATTTCTCGAAAATTATGAGTCCGGGCATCTGGGTATCGGCCTATGCACAGGTTTTCTTCTCAACAACACTGGCGGTTGGCGTTATGATAGCCTACGGTTCCTACCTGCATGAAAAGGCAGATATAGTAAACAGCTCCTTTATTACGGTACTGCTTAACTCCAGCTTTGACTTGGTGGCAGGAATACTGGTTTTCTCGACACTCGGCTATCTGGTGCAAAATATGGGCGTGGAATTCACGTCTTTTGGAACAGGAGCCGGCGTGGCATTTATCGCTTTTCCCATTGCAATATCAACAATGTCTTCGAATGCAGTGATTCAGGGACTTCTGGGATTCCTTTTCTTCTTCTGTCTGTTTGTTGCGGGAATATCTTCAAGCATTTCGATGCTGGAATCCTTTGCGACGGCCGCAATGGATAAATTTGAAATATCCAGGGAAAAACTGATAGGCATACTATCGCTGATTGGTTTTGCAGGTTCTGCGTGTTTTGCAAGCTACGCGGGCTTCAATTATATACTCGACATTGTTGACTCCTATGTGGGAAACATAATAATAGCGGGACTGGGCCTCGTAGAGGTTGTCCTTATCAGCTATATATACGGCACGGAAAAGCTCAGGGAAGAAGCCAACAAGTATTCTGACTTCAGAGTCGGAATATGGTGGGATTACCTGCTCAAATACTTTACTCCGCTGCTGCTTGGAGCAGTAGTGGTGACAAACATATTCAATATTTTCACCGGCCTTTTTAAGCAGGAATCAATCGGAGTCATCTCAAACATAATATTTGGATGGGGAGCAGTAGCAGTCATGATAGGGGCTTCATTAGTATTGCGCAATAAAAAATGGGCTGTTAAGGAGGATGATTAGCTATGGATGGCAGTGCTGTTTTAATGATGGTAATAGGCTGCGGAGCTGTTTGGGGCGGTGCCTTGATAGCCATAATAATCGCTCTTCGGGTTGACAAAAAAGCAGGCAATTAAGTATTATCTGGCCAAAAAGAGACGTGATATATCGACAAAAGCCAGGAAAGCATGCGGTTTATGCTTTTCTGGCTTTTGTTATTTAAGCGAGAAATCACTATGTCCTTTACAAATCACTCTCGTTAATTACTTCAATTCCGTTTTTCATGAGCAGTTCCGCCGTCAGGCCATTTCCTTCTATTAATCTTCCTGAAAATGTCCCATCATATATGAGCCCGCAGCCGCAGGAAGGGCTTTTTGACTTTAATATTGCTTTCGTAGCACCGATTATCCTGGCTATTTCCAGAGTCTTTTCTGCCCCTGCGGCAAACTCCCTGGTGAAGTCCTGGCCTTCACTGCTGACGACTCTTTGCTCACCACTTTCATTTCTTATGATTTCGCAACATGTTCTTGGAACGGGCAATCCACCAAGCAGCTCGGGACATACAGGCATAGCATTTCCCTGCTTTACCAATTCAATCACATATTGATTCTCGCTGCTTTTACCGTCGTATCTGCAGCTTATCCCAGCCAGGCATGAACTAATAATATACATATGTTATCTTCTCCTTTATCTAAATAACAAAAAACGAAACGGCTATCTCAACAGACAAAGCCATATTGTCTTTTACAGCCATGACTATGGCAGTGCTGTGCTCTGCGGCGTTTCCTATTATGGGTATAGGGCTATCAGGATGGTCGCGCCAATGAGGACAATATAGATTTTTTGAGAGACCACTTGGCTTCACGAACATTATACCTTCAAAAGTGTCGATTAGCCATTAAATTCCATGGCGGTTTCTAGCTGTTTTCAATATTTCTGCTTGTTCCAATCATTTAATCTATTCATGCAAACTATTCATATTCGCATATCTAAATATATCAAGTTAATTACAAGATCTATATGGGTATAATAAAAATCCTTTATATAACGCTGCTATTTTTATAATGAAACGAGGTATGTAAATATGAATGATGTGATTACCATGAGTACTAATTATGCAAATTTCGCTGGAATCCTGGCCGGATTTGCTTTCAGTGGTATATACTTACTGATAGAGTATGAAAAAAAGGAGTCAGCAGAGGTAATCAGCATACTCCTGGTTGGATTTTTTGGACTTATACTGTCGTCATTTCTTTTTTCCAATATCACTAAAATGGCATTTGAAGAAGGGAACATAATCCAAATAAAACAGGTGGGTTTTTCTGTGATTATAGCGAGTATTGTTTTCGCATTGTCAATTATGGAAATGTTTCTTAGCTTGGTTTTTATATTTATACTTTACAAAATGCCAAAACAGGTCATTAATCTGGGCAAAATTATATACTACGAGGTTTCCTTTATTGTAATATTGTTTATCATTACAACCATTCCTCAATTATACACTGACGAAAAAATCATGGCATCCTTAACTCGGGACTTATTTCTGACGGTACTATTTTCTGCCTTAATCACATTCGTTTTAAGCAAAATAGTTATGAAGCAGCTGGATATAATATTTGAAAAATATTTCATACAAATTATAACAGTTGACACTATATTAATGTTGATTCTAGCGGCAATTTATAGGTCGGATATGTATCTCAGAGAAGTTCCTTACATTTTCGCGCATATCATAGTCTCTATATTTACTATTAATGTTATGATAAACAACTTCAGCATAAACCATGAACACAGGATGATGATACTGAAAGATATGCAGAAAGACGATCAGCAGGATACTCCTTAAACCACGAAACCCGCATCACTTATAGCGATGTGGGTTTTTCATACTCAATATTTTTTAGTATGAAATTAAAAGCCGGCGAGAAAATAAACCGATTGGGTATAAATATTTTGTGGAATCTTTGTAGAAAAGTGAAGCATCCAGAAGTTTGGCGGAGGAGTTTTTATGGGAAAAGGGATACTTTTCAAAAAGGCTGTAAAGGACATGCGCCAGTGGATGTCCCAGTTCGCCTCAATATGCCTGATGGCGGCCCTTTCAGTGAGCGTGGTAATGGGGCTGGACAGCCTGTGGAAGACTATAGACGAGCGCTCAAGTGAGCTGTATGAGAGCACCAACCTGTCTGACATCTGGGTCTCCGTTGTAAACCCTACGGAAATGGACATGTGGAGAATAAGGAATATCCAAGGAGTGGAGAAGGCTGAAAAAAGGCTGGCTGTAAACTCCACCGCGAATATAAATGGAAAGCCCACTCTGCTTGTATACACAGCCTCGGATAAAAACACTCTGGACAAGCCGTATATAATAGAAGGACTATTAGAGGGCTCAAGCGGAGCCATACTCGACGAGACCTTCGCAAGGAGCCACGGCCTGAAACCTGGGGACAAGTTGGAGCTGGAGTTCAACGACAGAAAAATAAGCTTGCGTGTAAAGGCTCTGGCGCTAAGCGGCGAGCACGTATTTTCAGTAAAAGACACGACGTCAATAATGCCTGACCCTGAAAAATACGGGTTCGTCATAGTGGACGAAGACAAGGTCAAAAGCGCATACGGGGGCAGAAAGCTCTATAACCAAATCTGCATAAGGCTAGCAGAGGGAGCAAACGAAGGTGAAATCATAGAAAAAATCGACGCGGCCCTGGGTGACGATATGCTGGGAGTAATTACAAGAAAGGACAACCGGAGCGTAAGCCACGTTGCCAGCGAAATTAAGCAGTTCAAGGTTATATCGGGCGTATTCCCCATAATGTTTTTCCTTGTGACGGCGCTTGTTACGCTGAGCACCATGTCAAGGCTGGTGGAGGAGCAGAGAGAGCAAATAGGAATACTCAAGGCTCTTGGATATAGCAAAAGTATAGTAGTATTCCATTACACCTCGTACGGGGTGTTGGCGGGGCTGCTGGGGGCGGCGTTGGGAGCCGCAGTGGGGCCCATACTAATTGGCAGAACTCTCATAGACCAGATGAAATTTTTGCTTGTGCTGAGCGATTACAGAATGAGCATAAATGTGAGCAACCTCATACTTAGCACATTGCTTATAGTGCTGTGCACAGGAGGAGTATCCTGCTACACCTGCCTTAGAAGACTGGAGGAGACTCCGGCGGCGCTCCTGCGCGACAGGCTCCCGAGAAAGGGAAACCGGATTTTCATTGAAAGCATAAAGGTTTTATGGGGAGCGATGAGCAGCAAGCGAAGGCTTATAGCGCGCAACACTTCCAGAAATAAATGGAGGATGCTAATGAGTGTTGTCGGAATTGCGGGCTGTACAGGTCTTGTAATAGGCTCGTTCAGCCTAAACGACATGATGCTGGGCGTGTCCAGGCTTACCTACGTAGATTTTCCGTGTAATGTGATATCTGTAGATGTAAAGGAAGGCGACGAGGTCGGCCGAGGTGACCTCCTGGCGGCTCTCGACATGACTGAGTACAATGAGACGGTGAAAAAGCTTCGGGAGCAGGTCGAATCCGGCAAGGCCGCCCTCAGTGATGCAATAGAGGATCCGTCCGCTCTTGAAGCCGACATAGCCAGGCTGAAGAAGGACTTGAGCAAAAAAACAGCCGAATACAATAGTGGAGAAAAGGCCGAGCTTAAGCTTCTCGAAAGCTCGCTGGAGCGGGCTGAAAAGGAGCTCTCGGACGCAAAGGAGGACCTGGAATTGAACAGGAAGCTCCATGAAGAGGGAGCCATAGCAACGGAGGAGCTTGACGGTTTTGTTGATGCGGTTGAGGAGAAGGAAAAGCTCAGAAGCGACATAATCGACAATATGAGCATGACAAAGCGGCTCCTAAAGGAGGAGCTAGATGAGCTATCCACTGAGCTTCAATACAAGCAGGTCCAGTTGGACGAGACGAGGGAGAGCAACAGCGCAAGCCTTGAAAGGCTAAGCAGCAGGCTGGCCATATACGAATCAGACCTGGTAATAATGCAAAACAAAGCCAATAAGCCATATGTATCCGGAGGAAGCCTGGTATGCAGCCTTGAGCGCGGCATAGTGCAAAGCATAAGCATAATCAACGGCAGCAGCCTGGGACAACAAAATGGAAATCACAAGGCGATGGAGCTTATAGATGCGGATACCATCGTTGTTATTGCAGAGGTGCCTGAGGAATTCGCAGGGGAGATAGACAGCAGTGCAGATGTTAAAATCATGCCTGTGGCCAAGAAAAATTTGATCATAAAGGGGCGTGTTAGCCAATTGCCCGGCTCCGCCATAGAAAAAGACGGAGAGCGCATAGTGAGGGTAGAGGTGATCCCCAGCGAGAAATCGGAGTTTCTAAAGCCCGGCTACACAGCCGATGTTGTTTTTGAAAGAAAAAAATGATCATTCGGATTCAAGCTGCATATTTAAATCCGATGGAACGCTTCAAGTCAGACGGTCTGTTGTAAGCTTTTTGGAAAAGGTATAGAATATTAATTGTTAAACTAATGTAAACGGGAGTGAAAAGCTTGGAAAAGACTCTTGCTATAATAAGCAGCAACCAAAGCGAGGCGGAATACCAGAAGAAGCAGATTAAAAGCCTTTTCGGCGACAAAATAGAAGTAAGACTTTATCCAATAGAATGGGAAGGTGCTGGCTCCGGCATATATGAGGACCTCATACTGCTGCCCTCGTACGAGTGCTTTCACAATTTAAGAAGCAGGATAATAGGATCTGGAGAGGTTGTAATAGCACACAGGACGATAACAAAATCGGCGCTTGAAAAGCTCATGGTGCTCCCCGAGGGGACAAGGGCTCTGCTTGTAGATGAAACGCCCGGCCTCGCCATGGAGACGTCGGCGCTTGTATATCAGCTTGGGGTAAAGCACATTGAGCTTGTACCCTGCTTAAGTTATGCGCAGGAAATGCAGCAGATGCAAGATTTCGATACCATAGTTTTAATTGGCGAGAGGGAGAATCCCCATCCTCTTGCAAGGAGCGTTGTAGACCTTGGGTTTGGATTATTAGACATAAGTACAATACTCGACATAGCCTTCAAGCTAGATCTTGACTATGTAATACAGAGGCAGAACGTTATAAAGAGCTTCAAGGAGATAGTCACAGTAAACGTCGGGCTTTTTAACATAATAGGCAGGTTCAACAGATTTGAGGCGCAGCTTGATATACTTCTGCAGGTGCTCGACGACGGGATAGTGGCAGTGGATGCTGAAGGGATAGTCTACTCATGCAACGAAGGAGCCGAGAAAATAATAGGAATGAATAGAAGTGAAATGGTAGGCAGCGAATGGATGGCCCTGATGCCAGAGATACCTTTCTACAAGGCTCTCAAGGATAAGGAAAGCATATCGGAGAAGATAATAAGCATGCACGGCTATGACGTTGTGGCTGCAGTGGATCCCATAATACACTCCAACAAGCTCTATGGAGCAGTTGCCAGGATAAAGCGCTTTTCGGACATTGAAAGGAAACAGCACAAGCTCAGAAGTCAGCTTATTTCAAAAGGACATAGGGCCAAATACGGCTTTTACAATATATTCGGCAATAGTCCGCTGATAATGCAGTGCAAGGACATAGCCAGGAGAATGGCAAAGTCTAGTTCGTCCGTGCTCATAACAGGCGAGAGCGGAACTGGCAAGGAGCTTTTCGCCCAAGCAATACACAATTCCTCGGAGCGGAGGGACTATCAGTTTGTGGCCGTAAACTGCGGAGCTATCCCGGAAAGCCTGCTCGAGAGCGAGCTTTTCGGATACGAGGAAGGCGCCTTCACGGGGGCTAGAAAGGGCGGAAAGACGGGACTTTTCGAGCTGGCCCACAAGGGCACTCTTTTTCTCGACGAAATAGGAGAAATGCCTATAAACCTGCAGGCCAGACTTTTGCGTGTCCTACAGGAAAGGCAGGTAATGCGCATTGGCGGAGACCGGGTCATAGACGTGGATGTGAGAATAATAGCAGCCACAAACAGGAACCTGATAGAGCTTGTAAGGGAGGGGAGTTTCAGGCAGGACCTTTACTTCAGACTTAACGTGCTGCCGCTCAGGATACCTGCGCTCAGGGAAAGACGCGAGGATATACCGGAGCTGATTGAAAGCTTTAAGCTCGAGTTTGAAAGCGGTTTTAATCTCAGCGATGCCGCCATGGAAATGCTCATGGCCCACACGTGGGAGGGCAATATACGAGAGCTGAGAAATTACGTTGAATACTTTACAAATCTGGACAAGAAGCTTATAGAAGTCCAGGATCTGCCGTTTGTGCAGGAAGTGCAGCCCAGGCTTACGACGCTCAGCGGCATTGAAAAAGACATGCTCAGGGCCTTTGAGGAAGAGGCGAGAGGGAAAATGGGAGACTACAGGTTCATACTTTCAAAGCTGCTGGAAGCTCAAAGGCATGGCGAGAAAATGGGCAGGAGGAGCCTGAGCAGGCTTGCGGAATCCTCGGGAAGGCACTTGAGTGAGCAGGAGATACGAGGAATGCTCCTTGAACTTGAAAAGTTCGGAATGGCTGAAGTATCAAAGGGGAGAGCCGGAACAGCCATAACCGAATTCGGGATAAAGGTGCTTGAGGAGATTCGGTAAATAGAATAAAGGGCGAAATAGGGTTGAATGGTATACCATTCAACCCTTTATTTGTGTTTTGGGCGCTCATTTTGCAAGTGCATGCAAACGATTTCATTGTATATGAAGTGGAACAATATGAATATTGAGAATACAATATTGGTTCGGCGTTAATGGGATAAAGGCATATTGGTGGTTTTTTGAAATACAATGCATATTTTTTTATACATTTTTAGCGCTGCTGCAAAAGTTGGCATGAAAGTTGCTTATATATTTGGCATAGGGTATAAGTACAACATATCCGGCAATTACATAAGCCGAATTTGCCGGTGTAACCGGGCACGTATTGTCGTGTTCTGGATGAAAGCAGGGTTTTACAACAAAAGGAGGAAATAAGGTTATGATTAAGACTCTTGAAGGACTGCTCGAGAGGGTTAAGTCGCTTCCAAAAATGAAGCTTGCTGTTGCAGCCGCAGAGGACAGGGAGGTTCTGCATGCAGTATTCGATGCCAAGGAGGCTGGAATCATAACTCCTGTTCTTGTGGGAGATGTCGAGAAAATAGAAAAGATAGCTGCCGAGCTGGGCTTTAGCCTTGAAGGCGTAGAGGTATTAAGAGGAAACGACCTTGCAGACTCTGCAATGAAGGCTGTAAAGCTGGTTTCTCAGGGACAGGCGGATTTTGTCATGAAGGGACTGCTCGACACGTCGATACTCCTAAAGGCGGTGCTCGACAAGGAATATGGTCTTAGAACAGACAGTCTTCTAAGCCACGTAATGGTATATGAGCCGAAGATGTACCATAAACTGCTCTTTATTACGGATGGCGGAATGAATATAGCGCCAGAGCTTGATGCAAAAGTGAAGATACTAAAAAATGCCGTGAAGGCTGCAAAAGCGTTCGAGCTGGAGCAGGTGAAGGCTGCGTGCATAGCTGCAAAAGAAAAGGTTAGCGACAAGATGCCGTCAACTGTGGATGCCGATGCAATAGCCAAGCTGGCGGCCGGCGGAGAATTTGGAGAAGGCGTAATAGTCGAGGGGCCGCTCGCGTTCGACCTTGCAATTTCAAAAGAGGCGGCGCAGATCAAGAAGTTCGAAAGCCAGGTTGCCGGTGATGCCGACATACTCCTGGTGCCTACTATAGAGGTTGGAAATGCTGTGGGTAAGGCGCTTACCTACCTTGCAGATGCCAAGTCTGCAGGCATAATAATGGGAGCTAAAGCTCCGGTTGTGCTTGTGTCAAGGGCTGATTCACACGAATCGAAACTTTATTCGATAGCGCTGGGCGCCATAATAGCAAACAGGTAAATATTATTTTGAAGAAGACGACAAAGATAACCCTAAGGAGGATAAAGTAGATGAAAAAACTGCTTACTGGTAACGAAGCAATAGCAAGAGGTTTCTACGAAGCTGGCGGACACGTTGCAGCGGCATATCCGGGAACACCATCGACTGAGATACTTGAAAATATGGAGCAGTACAAGGAAGATGTATATTGCGAATGGTCTCCAAATGAAAAGGTTGCCATGGAGGTTGCCATAGGAGCTTCGATGGCAGGCGCTAGAAGCCTTGCGGCCATGAAGCACGTTGGACTCAACGTTGCTGCCGACCCTATAATGACTTATGCATACCTTGGGGTAAACGGGGGCTTTGTGTTCATTTCTGCTGATGATCCGGGAATGCACTCTTCTCAAAACGAGCAGGACAACAGATATTTTGCCAAGTTCGGAAAGATGGCAATGGTTGAACCTACCGACTCTCAGGAGGCAAAGGACTACGTTAAGGAGGCTCTGAGGGTTTCTGAGGAGTATGACGTACCGGTGCTTTTCAGGGTTACAACGAGGGTATGCCATTCAAAGACCCTAGTTGAGCTCGGGGAGAGAACTGAGGTGGCCAAGAAGCCTTACGTCAAGAATGTGGGCAAGTTCCTGGCGGCTCCAGCGCATGCAAAGGTTCTCCACGTTACTCTTGAAGAAAGGCTTGCAAAGCTCGAGGAGTACAGCAACAACTCTCCGCTTAACACTGTCGAGTGGAACGACAAGAAGATAGGCATAATAACTTCGGGAATATCTTACCAGTATGCTAAGGAAGTATTCGGCGATTCGGCGTCATATCTCAAGATAGGTTTCACTAACCCTCTTCCTTTCGGGATGATAGAGGACTTTGCAAAAGAGGTTGAAACTCTTTATGTTATAGAGGAACTTGAGCCATACATGGAAGAACAGATCAAAGCCAGAGGAATCAAGTGCACAGGCAAGGAGCTTATACCTAACGTGGGAGAGCTCAATCCGGACATAATAGCAAAGGCTCTGCTCGGCAAAGAAATCAAAACAATAGAGGGACTGGATGCTCTTGACGATGCAATTATAAAAAGGCCTCCGACTCTATGCGCAGGCTGTCCTCACAGAGGTCTGTTCTACTCGCTTTCAAAGATAAAGAACGTAATGGTAACGGGCGACATCGGCTGCTACACGCTTGGATTCACTCAGCCGCTTAACTCGATGGACACCTGCGTTTGCATGGGCGGGTCTATATCGACAGGTCACGGAGCAGCCAAGGCCTTCAAATTGGCGGGCGAAGACAAGAAGGTGGTTTCTGTAATAGGAGACTCTACATTCTTCCACACAGGCATGAACTCGCTTGTGGACGTTGTATACAACAAAGGCAACACTGTGACTGTAATACTCGACAACAGGATAACGGGCATGACTGGACATCAGGAAAATCCTGGAACAGGCTACACTCTTATGGGAGACAAGACAATAGCCATAGACATACCAAATCTTGTTAAAGCTCTTGGCGTTGAAGATATACAGGTTGTAAACCCCCTCAATCTCAAGGAGACTGATGCAGCTCTCAAAAAGGCGCTTGAATTCGACGGTCCTTCGGTAGTCATAACAAGATGGCCTTGCGTGCTCAAGAAGTTCTCTCAGGAGGACAAGACTGAGTTTGGCTGCGAGCTCAAGAAGTTCAAGGTTAACGAGGACAAGTGCAAATCTTGCAAGCTTTGCCTCAAGTCGGGCTGCCCGGCGCTGTCTTTCGACAAGTTTGCAAAGATTGACCCGGATATGTGCGTGGGATGCTCGGTTTGTGCTCAGGTTTGTCCGTTTGAAGCTATAGAAAGGGTAGGTGAATAATATGTCAAATGTTAAAAGTGTTCTGCTTGTAGGAGTCGGAGGACAGGGTATAATACTTGCTTCACAGATACTTTCAAGCGGTCTTATAGAGGCTGGCTTCGATGTTAAGATGTCAGAGGTTCACGGTATGGCCCAAAGGGGAGGAAGCGTTACTACTCAGGTAAGGTACGGCGACAAGGTGGACTCTCCTATAATAGGAAAAGGATCTGCTGATGTAATGGTTGCTTTCGAAAAGGTAGAGGCTGTAAGGTGGCTTGAGTATCTAAAGCCGGGCGGGGCTCTTGTTGTAAACAACTACGAGATACCTTCGGCAACTGTAATATCGGGAGCAGAGGTTTATCCTGAAGGAGTTATGGAAAAACTAGAGGCTGCAGTAGATAATATATATGTAATAGACGCCGCGAAAGAGGCCATGGAGCTTGGAAACATAAAAGCTCAAAACATAGTTCTTCTTGGCGGGCTGATAAAAGCCATGGGCGTTGAAGGCGTAGACTGGAACAAGATGGTGGAGCAGAATGTGAAGCCAAGGTTCGTCGAGCTGAATCTCAAGGCTATAAACAAGGGAATGGATCTGGTGGCTTCGGAAGTTAAGGAAGAAGTCAGCATATAGAAATACAGTGAATTAGCGGCCATTGTAAACCATCAATTGAGTAAGCCTGGCCAGCCGCAGTCGTATGTGGCTGCACCGGGCTTACTCAAAGGTTTAATAACTGGGTCGGATAGAAATTTAGCTATTAAAATCCCTGGTCCTTTTACCACTACCTCTAAGGATCAGGGATTCTTTTGCAAATGGCGAAAGACAGTGATATAATGATTAGATGATTTTTTAACAATATTTAAGGAGGCGTATTTTGAAAAAAGGTGATTTAATATGGGCTGGGGTGCTTGCGGCAGTAGTGGCATTCCTTGTAACACCATCAACACATGAGGTTTTCATTGAATTTACAGGTTCTCACCCCTTCATAAGCGGATTCATCAAATTCTTCATACTAGCAACAATGGGCGAGCTTCTGGCAATAAGGATAGCAACCGGTGATTGGAGCATACCTCACGGCATACTGCCAAGGGCTGCAATATGGGGTTTCCTTGGCATGGCAATAGTGCTTGTGTTCGATGTGTTTGCAACTGGCGTAAAGGGAGCGCTTGAAAAGGGGCTTCTGCCGGGCGGAGACTCCAAATTCCTGTTCGCCTTCTTTGTCAGTTCGCTTATGAATCTGACGTTCGCACCGACAATGATGGCTTTCCACAGGGTTACAGACACCTACATCGACCTTAAGCATGAAAAAGGCGGAGCTGTTTCGCTTGGAGATGTAGTCAAAAGAATAGACTGGAACGGATTCATATCTTTCGTGCTTGTAAAGACGGTTCCGCTGTTTTGGATACCGGCGCACACCATAACCTTCATGCTGCCGCCGGAATACAGAGTGCTTATGGCTGCAATGCTTTCAATAGCGCTCGGCGGTATATTGGCCTTCGCTAAAAAATCGGCTCAAAAGGCAGCTTAAGTTTAATATTAATAATTCAACCGCAGGTCCTGCAGAGCTCAATTCGCAGAACCTGCGGTTTTTGTTAGATTATAAACGAGTGTATTCTGCCGCAGTATGGGGTAATATAGACTTATAATATGCAAAAACGGAGGTATTTAAAAATGAAAGTATTTGCTAGGAAAACTGTTTTGATGGTATCTTTGGCGCTATTGACGCTCGTGTTGTCTGTTGGCTGCATGAATCCGGAGCCGGAAAAGCCTGCTGGCAATCAGTCTGAAAAAAACAAAAAATTTATAGAAGCCTCGAAAGAGCTTAGAGATATAAATGAGTTGACGCTGCTTGACGAATATGAAATAGACCTCGAAGGCGACGGGCAGATGGAGAACGTTCAGATGTACACGGCTGCGCAGAAGGATCCGAGCGGCAACATAATGTGGGATGACGGGCAAAACTGGCTTCTTACAGTAAGAGGAGAAGACAGGGAATATGTCCTTTTTGAAGGCTACGTGCAGCTGGGCGAAATAAAATATTGGGCGTACACAGCTGGAAGCGATTCGAAGCTCCATATAACAACACTTCAGCCGGGCTCGGCGAGCCTCCAGCTCATGGATTTTGAGTATGACTCGGATAAGGACGGCTTTGAAGGAACCGAAATTTTCAATCCGGAAAATGTGAATCTGATGCATTCTTCTGTGAATGTGGAGTAGAAGGCCATATTTAAATACAATTTGAAGGCGAACTGGAAAAATTCAAACTCTTTTGGTATAATTTAAGTATACCTGTTTTTTTGAATGCCAAGCCTAGCGCACTTTAAAGTGCATGCCTTTCAAGTCCGGATATCGCAGATGAACGCTTGGCTTTGAGCCTCGCCTTAAATTATGAAAGGGGCTGCAGCGTTTGAATAAAAAAATAATATGGATTATTATGCCTCTGCTCCTGCTGATGGGAGATATATTTTATGAAGTCCATTTTGTTGCATTAAACAGCATAGAATTCGAAAGTGAAAAGCTCAAAGCTGGTAAAAAATTAAAAATAGTCCAGATATCAGACTACCACAATGCCAATGCAAACGAGCAGGTGCTTGAGAACGTGGAAAGGATTAAGCCGGATGCGGTTGCCATAACAGGAGACGTTGTAGACCGAGAGACTGACGACTACGAGAGGATATTTGCGCTTGCAGAGGGTCTTGCAAATGTTTGTGAAAGAGTCTATTTCGTAAGCGGCAACCACGAATGGGCCAACGATATGGGAACCAGAAGGCTCGAAGCTGAGCTCGAGTCGCGCGGAGTCAGAGTTTTAAACAACAGAAATGATATAATGAGCATTGAAAATATGGATATATACATCTGCGGTGTGGATGACTACGATACAAGGCACAGCGATGCTGACGAGGCTTTTGACGGCTTTGATGAAACAAGCTATACAATACTGCTCTCACATTCGCCGAATATAATCAAAGAGGGCAAAAACCTAAAGAGTGATCTTATACTCAGCGGCCATACACATGGAGGTCAGGTCAGGCTGCCTTTTGTAGGAGCTGTTGTGGCTCCGAACCAAGGCCTGTTTCCAAAGTATCAAAAAGGAATTTACGAACTTGAAGGCGCCAGATATCTCTACATAGACAGCGGAGTCGGCGTGAGCAGGCTTCCTGTGAGATTCATGAACAGAAGCCAGATGACGCTTATAGAGATAAACGGAAAAGGATAATGTGTGATATTTATATGCATCATAAATTATGTCTAATCACAACACATGATGAAAGGCGGAAAAAAACAATGGAAAACATTTTCAAGAGAAGAAGCGTAAGAGAGTTTGTAGACAGGGAAGTTGAAGAAGATAAGGTTGAAACCCTGCTTAGAGCTGCAATGCAGGCGCCTTCTGCAGGCAATGAGCAGCCGTGGGAGTTCATAGTAGTAAGGGACAAGAAGGTGCTCGACGAAATTTCGGGGATGGACGAATATTCAGAGATGCTGAAGGATGCGTCATGCGCCGTGGTGTTCCTAACTGACATGCAGAAGCTGTTTTTCCCCGACAACTGGCAGCAGGATATGGCGGCAGCGGTACAGAATATGCTTTTGGAAGCCACTCACCAGGGGCTTGGAGCCGTTTGGGTTGGCGTTGCTCCAGTGGAAGAAAGAATGGAGTTCATAATAGATTATTTCAACCTTCCGGAGAATATAATGCCTTTTGCCGTAGTGCCTGTGGGATATCCAGAGGGTGAGGGAAACCGGTTTGTGGACAGATTTGATTCAAGCAGGATTCATTACAACAAGTGGTAGAGTATTTCGAGACGGTCTTGGCCGTCTTTTTTTATTATGTAAAAATATGTATAATTGCAACTGATATAGATGTGATATAATTATATAAAGACAATTCTAATGCTGCTGATAATATGGAGATGATAGATATATGAAGATGTGTTCAAAATGTAAAAAAAACATAGCAGTTGTGTTTACCCAGAAGCTCAAGGATGGAAAGCCTGTGCTTGAGGGCTACTGCATGAGCTGCGCTCAGGAGATGGGCATATCAGTCATGGACGAGCTCATGAAGCAGTCGGGGATGACTCCTGAGGACATGGACAACCTCTCAAAGCAGATGGGGGAGATGTTCGAGAACATGGACATGGACTCAACCGACCCTGACGAGGCGATAATGAAAATGATGAACGGTTCCTTCCCGGATTCTGAGGAAGATGAGAACGATGAGGAAGAAGAGTCGTTTGCGGGCGCCCAGGCTGCTGAAGATGAAAAGGAGCAGAAAAACTCCAAGAAAAAACTTAAATACCTTGAAAAATTCGGCACAAACCTTACAGACAAGGCTAAGGAAGGGCTTGTCGACAGAGTGATAGGAAGGGAAGCTGAAATCAACAGGGTCATACAGATACTCAACAGAAGAAACAAGAACAACCCCGTGCTCATAGGCGAGGCGGGAGTGGGAAAGACGGCCATAGCAGAAGGTCTGGCTGTGAGGATAGCGCAGAAAAAGGTTCCCTCAAGGCTCCTAAACGCCCAGGTGTACCTGCTTGACTTGACTGCCATAGTCGCGGGCACGCAGTTTAGAGGCCAGTTCGAGGGCAGGATGAAGGAGATAATAAAGGAAGCCAGCCAGAGCAGGAACATAATCCTCGTGATAGACGAGATACACAACATAGTTGGCGCAGGAGAGGTCCAGGGGGGCGTGATGAACGCGGCCAATATACTAAAGCCCGCGCTTGCCAAGGGTGAAGTCCACATAATCGGAGCGACGACCATAGACGAGTACAGAAAACACATCGAAAAGGACTCAGCGCTCGAGAGGCGTTTCCAGCCTGTGATGGTGGACGAGCCTTCGGTGGAGGATACCATAGAAATACTAAAGGGAGTAAGGGACTACTATGAAAAGTTCCACAGCGTGATAATACCTGACGAGGTGGTTGAGGCTGCCGCAAAGCTTTCGGAAAGATACATCACAGACAGGTATCTTCCTGACAAGGCAATAGACGTAATAGATGAGGCCGGCTCTATGGTCAACCTCAAAAACAACCTTCAAAAGGAGCTGGACAAGCTAAAGCGCGAGCTTGCCGAGGTGCAGCGCAAGAAGGAAGAAGCGGCAGTCAAGGACGACTATGAGACTGCTGCGAAATTCAAAATGGAAGAGATTGAGCTGCAGGAAAAAATTGACGGGATTCAATCGGACACTGCTGCCTTCCAGGTGACGGTAGAGGATGTGGCGCATGTTATTGAGTCTTGGACAAAGATTCCTGTTAAGAAGATAACTAAAGAAGAGTCGATGAAGCTCCTCGAACTCGAGGAGAGCCTCTCGAGGAGAGTCATAGGGCAGTCCAAGGCAATAAGCCTAGTTTCGAAGGCCATAAGGCGAAACAGGTCGGGCTTTAGGAAGAAGAAAAAACCGGCATCCTTTATTTTCGTGGGACCTACAGGTGTGGGAAAAACCGAGCTTGTAAGGGCGCTATCGAGCGAGCTCTTCGGAAGCGAGGATGCCATGATAAGGCTTGATATGTCCGAGTACATGGAAAAGCACACCGTATCCAAGCTCATTGGAGCGCCTCCGGGGTACATCGGCTATGACCAGGGTGGACAGCTGACTGAAAAGGTCAGGAGAAAGCCCTACTCGGTCATACTCCTTGACGAGATAGAAAAGGCGCACCCTGACGTGTTTAACATGCTGCTGCAGATACTCGAGGACGGAAGGCTGACAGACAGCCAGGGCAGGACAGTATTCTTCGAAAATACAGTTATAGCAATGACGTCCAACGCTGGCACTGATACAAAGTCGCTTGGCATAGGCTTTGGGCACGACGGCTACGATGCCCTCGAGGAAAAGGTACACAACGCTCTGAGGGAAACCTTCAGGCCTGAATTCCTGAACAGGGTTGACGAGGTAGTCGTATTCAACTCGCTAACCAGAGAGCAGCTGCGAAGGATAGTTGATCTGATGCTGTCGGAGGTTAAGGAAGAGGCAAGCGAGAAGGGCATAACCATAAGCGTTTCGGATGATGCCAAGGATTTCATGCTGGAGAAGGGCTACAGCGACAAATACGGTGCAAGACCTCTTAGAAGGACTATACAAAGCTATATAGAAGACGACATAGCGGAAAAATACCTCAAGGGGCTAATCAAGGACGGCTCGAGAGTCAGTGTGGAGCTTGAGGATGGAAAAATTGTCATAAAGGAAATTTAATAGCCAAAAGGCGGGGGATCCCCGCCTTTTTCTATTCAAGCTATTATTGAGTTTTGCTGTGACTGATTTGAATATTATACGGGTATGTTTCAGATTTTGTGTAAACTCTAAAAACTGATGCAGTTTTATTGTATAAGTTAAGGGATAGGTGCTTAAAACAAGCATCTGTCCCTTAAATG
>NZ_WXFG01000033.1 GCF_009881055.1 Peptoclostridium sp. | reverse complement strand
TCCCCTATAAGCGCTCTTCTTCTTTTCTTTTCTGGACTCTCGTTTCTTCTTCCCATAATAAAAAACCTCCAAACTGATTTTATTCTACATCAGTTTGAAGGTTTACACAAACTATGAAACGGTCTCTCAGACCTCAAAAGCTGGAGGTAAAACCAAAGCTAATCTGCATACTTGGACTTTCTTTGAGTTGTCATCCTTTATAGAGTACAAAGCCTATGAGCTTGGAATCAAAGTCAACTATATCGACCCTAAATATACTTCTCAGGAGTGTCCTGATTGTGGTGCAAAAAACAAGGTCAATAGCAGAAACTACAAGTGTAACTGTGGCTATAAAACTCATAGAGATAGGCTTGGAGCTTTGAATATAGCTAAAAAATCTAACTTAGATGTTAATAGTCTAAGTGCCTAGGGAACTATATGTTCTGCCCTAGGATGGGCGATGGCACGCCCTGAACTCAGAGTCATACTGGCATACCAGAAACGGACTTGCCTTTAATCATCTGAGAATCCCCTAGCTTTAGCTATGGGGAGTGTCAAACCTGAATCAACCTGTATATACTAACCAATGCGAAGCTCGTAATCCCCGCTATCGTTGGTGTTCCAAACCATGCAAACAATATATTCCTAAGCGTCCTGTAGTTTACCGCCTGCGTCCCCTTTACAAGCCCTACGCCAAACACAGCGCCCACTATAGCCTGCGAAGTCGATACTGGTATTCCGATCTGGGCGTATATATACACAACAATACCCGCTGTAAGCACTGAGACAAAACCAGACACTGGAGAAAGCTGCGCTATGTCCTCGCCGACTGTCATCATCACCGGCTTGGAAAATGTCAGCACGCCGAGTGCTATTGTAGCGCCGCCTATTAGTTGAGCATGCCCTGTGTCAATCAGGCTCAGTCTTCCTGCATATACCGAAAAAACGTTGGCCACGTTGTTAGCCCCAAGCGAATACGCTGAAAATGCCCCTGCAATTATGTATCCTGTCTTTATGAACCTGTCATAGTAGCTAAATTCCATAAGCCTAGATTCCAAATATTTTTCTATTACTTTATATATTATGAAACCTATGGCGGCGGCACCCAGAGGTGTTGCAAACCAAGCTCCGAAAAACTGCAGCGTAGCGCTGAAGTCTGCTTTTCCAAGAACTGATGCCGTACCCAAAATCGAGCCTATAATCGACTGAGAGGTGGATACCGGGTACCTTAGAACAGTCATTATAATAACAGTAGCAGCAGCAGCAAGCATGACAATAAAGGCGCTTGCGGAACTCTCTATACCGCTCGAATACGCATAACTGCTGAGCTTTTCTATTCCCTTATCCCCGTCTATTAGGGCTCCAAGCATCACAAAAACAGCTATTATTGTTATAGCCGTAGAGTATTTGACTGTCCTTGTGGAGACTGCCGTTGCAAAGCAGTTTGCAGCATCGTTGGCTCCAAGAGCCCAGCCGAGTATTATCCCTGAAATAAGTGAAGGAGAAAACATAATTCATCAAACCTTTCTGGACACCATAATTCTTTCCAAAATATCGGATATGTCCTCTACTATATTTGAAACCTTGGCAATCTCGACTACCACCGACTTGAGCTGCATCTTTGCGGCAAGCTCCATGTCTGATTTGAATATCTGCCTTATCATTTCGAACTCTATTAGGTCTATTTCATGCTCTATTGTATCTATTTCAATTAACTCATCTCTTTTTTTGTATGCTTCCCACAAATTCGAAAGCATGCCGTCAATAGTGCTTCTCAAAAGTTCCAGCTGCCCTTTTGTCTTTTCGTTGATGAGCATTAAACTGCTCCTGTATGGCTCGTCGATTTTGATACATTCTAGGATTATCCTCTTTATTATGTCCTCTGCCGCATTTGCCACCTTATCAACTTCCTCTATCACCATAAGTATTTCTCTTCTGGATTCTGGGAGCAGCGCTCCGCTTAGAAGCTCCTGAATTATTTCGTGCCTTATGCTGTCGGCATTCGCCTCGGCCGCCGACACTCTGTTTATTATTTCAATGAGCTCTTCTTCCGAATCCGTTTCAAAGACGTTGCTTAGCCCCTCTGTAAACATTGTGTAGCAGTCTATGACCGCATCTAAATGCTTCATTAAAAGATCCCGTATCTTCGTGTCTTTTTTGAAGAAAAATGATACCATTCTCAATGCCTCCTATATATGTATAAATGTAATTATGCATTCAAAACCGCCAGCTTTTGCCTTATAATGAATATAACGCTTTATGCTTCTAAAATCCAGCATTTTATGCTTTTATAACCTTTAATGCTTTTCAAAATTTTCATACCAGGGGGATGAATTATGCAAAACATGGAAATATCTGAAATAGAGAAAAATATAGAATATCTCAAGCTGCTTTCAAAACAGTATCCTTCCATACCTTCGGTATGCTCAGAAATAATAAATCTGCAGGCTATACTAAACCTGCCCAAGGGCACTGAACACTTCATTACCGACATACACGGAGAATACGAGGCTTTTTCTCATGTCCTAAGAAATGCATCTGGCGTTCTCAAGCTCAAAATTGACGATGTATTCGACGGCATTCTGAGCGAGTCCGAGAAAAGAAGTCTCGCCACTCTTATTTACTATCCTGACCAGAAGCTAGAGATTATAAAAAAGAGCGGTATTGACATGAGAGACTGGTACAGAGTTACGCTCCACAGGCTGGTTAAGCTCTGCCGCGTGGTTTCGTCAAAATACACCAGGTCCAAGGTCAGGAAAGCCCTGCCAAAGGACTTTTCGTATATAATAGAGGAGCTGCTCCACGAGGACGAGACGAGAAAGGACAAACAGGAATATTACAGCCAGATAATCAATACCCTAATAGACATCAAAAGCGCCGACCAGTTCATATCCGCAATATGCAATCTCATACAGAGACTTTCTGTTGACAGGCTACATATAATAGGTGATATATACGACAGGGGACCAGGCGCACATATAATAATGGACGAGCTGCTCGAACACCACAGCGTCGACATACAATGGGGCAACCACGATATAATCTGGATGGGAGCCGCAGCAGGTTCATTGGCATGCATGGCGAATGTCATAAGAATATGCACAAGGTATGCCAACCTGGAAACCCTCGAGGAGGGCTATGGAATCAACCTTATGCCGCTTGCCACATTCGCATTGGAGTATTATCATGACGACCCATGCACTCAGTTCGCACCCAGACTGCCCCAGGACACATCCTTCAAGGAGAAGGATCTTGACCTTATAGCCAAAATGCACAAGGCCATATCAATAATTCAGTTCAAGATAGAAGGCCAGATAATCAAAAGCAGCCCTCTGTATAGAATGGAAAAGAGGCTTCTGCTAGACAAACTAGACTTGGAAAACGGTACAATAGAGCTTCCATCGGGAGTGTTTGATCTTAATGACACCAACTTCCCAACTCTCGATCCTCAAAAACCATATGAGCTTTCGCCTGACGAAGATGACCTTGTAAAGAGGCTTTCGGCATATTTTAAAAACAGCGAAAAGCTTCAACGCCATGTAAGATTCCTGTACTCAAAAGGCAGCATGTATTTGAGATTCAATTCAAATCTCATGTTCCATGGCTGCATACCGCTCAACGAAGACGGGAGCTTCAGAAAAATAAGAATAGGCAGAGGGGAATACAGCGGAAGGTCACTGCTTGACAAATTCGACACACTCGCCCGCGACTACTACTTCGATAAGGAATCATTGTCAGCCGACTACGGAAGTGACATAATGTTCTACCTTTGGTGCGGAGAGTACTCTCCTCTCTTCGGAAAGGACCAGATGACAACGCTCGAGAGATATTTCATAAATGACAAGCAAACCCACAAGGAGAACAAGGACTACTACTATACTCTGCGCGATAACGAGCAGGTCTGCATGGCCATACTCGAGAGCTTTGGACTCGATGAAAACTCTCATATAATAAACGGCCACGTACCTGTAAAAGCAAGAAAAGGCGAAAGCCCAATAAAGGCCAATGGGAAACTGCTTGTAATAGACGGAGGCTTTTCAAGGGCTTATCAGGCGGAAACCGGCCTTGCCGGATACACGCTCATATACAATTCCTACGGCCTGAGACTTGCAACCCACGAGCCCTTCGAATCCACTGAAATGGCCATAAACGAAGAGCAGGATATAAAATCAACAATTGCCGTCCTGGAAAAGACCCACAGGAAATACGTCATGGATACTGACATTGGAGCGGAACTGAAGGGGCAGATAAAATATCTGAACCTGCTGCTGGCCGCATACAGAAAAGGAGCCCTAAAAGAGCAGGAATAGCAAAAATATAATAACCCTTCGCACGGCAGGCAAATCGCTGTTGTGCAAAGGGTTATACTTTTTCATATTTGAAGGTTATCCTAGCTTTCGCAAACCTTCTCATCTCCTTCAGGTTCCTTCTTACTTCCTGATTATATATGAATACGAGTGAAAAAGCCTCCCATAAAAATACCCAGCCACCTATGAATATTCCCTCGAGGAGTATGCTCATAAGCACATTCTCGCTTATCCCCGTATCCTGGAGGGTATATGCTGCTGAAAGGAAAATAAATGCCATGCCTACATAAACAATGCTCCTCTTGTTTCTCTGCCGCAATTCTTTCGACGCCAGATGCGACAGAAATTCAAAATTATTTTTTATGGCTTCCTGGGTTAGCCTTTCTTTTTTTTCATTTTTCACAGATTCCGGCAGATATAGAAATATCTCAAGCGGATATTTAAGCGGTATGTCATGAGCGCACTCTTCCAGGAATACCTTGAATTCAGGCTCTATGTCCCTCCATCTCACGGGTGATGGATCCCAGCCATTTAGTATCTCAGCGTAATCATCAAGCGACGCCTCTATAATGTAAGCTTTTGCTTCATTGTCATACTTGTATACCTGTCTGAAGTAGTCCATCTTTTTTTTCATCTGCTCACCCCATAATCTATGCGTCGAATTTATTTTAATTTTATACCCTGAATTTGCATGCACAATGCATCCTTTATGCTGCTTTTAGTTGCAATTATATTGGGTATCATATGACTGGATTAATTGATTTTTCACCTACACAATCAAACTCTACAAGGAGAAATTCCAATGAAGATATCAAGCACTAAGAACATTTCCCAGAAAACAGGGCTTCCTCCCGGGTCCCTCGTGCATGTTGGCAACCACATGCACGGGCATACTGACATTGAAATAATTCAGTTTAACGAGGACTCTCTGGTAGAAATAATTCCCAAATCTGCAGATGAGTGCTTCAAACACCTCTCGCCCGACACACTCACCTGGATAAGAGTTACAGGCCTTGGCGAAATTGACAAAATTGAAAAGATAGGCTCTGACTTCGGCATACATCCCCTGCTGCTTGAAGACATACTTAACACCTCGCACAGGATAAGCATAGAAGATTTTGAAAGCTATATATGCACGATATTCAAAACACTCAGCTACGATGAACCTGCTGGTCATATAGAACGCGATCAGGTAAGCCTAATATTTGGCGAAAGTTTTGTCATCTCATTCCAGGAAAAACCAGACAACATTTTCGATCCGATCATAGATCACATAAGGAATCCCAAGAGCAGGCTCCGCAAAATGAAGTCCGACTACCTCTTCTACTCACTCATGGACATGGTTGTAGACAATTACTTTGTACTTGTAGAGAAGCTCGGCGACATGCTTGAAGTGCTTGAAGAAGAGATTATTGAAAATCCAGGCTACGCTACTATAAACAAACTCCATCTTATGAAACGCGAGATGATACACCTTAGGAAGGCTGTCTGGCCATTCCGCGAGGTGCTCAATCGTCTTCAAAGAAGCGATTCAGAGCTGATTTACGACACGACGCTCATGTATTTCAAGGACGTTTATGACCACATAATACAGGTCCTTGATACAATAGAATCTTTCAGGGACATACTTTCAGGCATGGTCGACATATACATCTCCATCTCAGGAAATAAGATGAACGAGATAATGAAGGTGCTTACAATAATGTCCACCATCTTCATTCCGCTTACATTTCTGGCCGGCGTTTACGGCATGAACTTCAAATATATGCCCGAGCTTGAGCTGCCCTGGTTTTACCCCTGGTTCTTCTATGGGATGCTCGCTGCGATAGCGCTTTCCATGCTTGCTTTTTTCAAGAAAAAAAAATGGATATAAAAATAGATATGGGAAAAGACGGAATTTGCAGTTTTCTAAGCTCTCATCCCGTCTTTTATATTTATTAGAATCCCGGCTCTACTCCATCCTCCTCAAGTATCAGCCTAGAGGATATCTTGCCCGATTCGTAAATTGTAGGCAGTCCACTTCCAGGATGGGTTCCGCCCCCCACGAGATAACAGCCCGAGAATTCCTCGAATCTGTTGTGTGGCCTGAAAACAAGCATCTGCGCTATGTTGTGTGCCAGATTGAAGGTCGCGCCTTTGTATACGCTCCTTTCGCTTTCCCAGTCTGCAGGGGTTATTATCTTCTCCTCAACTATATGGCTTGCGATGCCGCTATAGCCTCCTCGTTCCTCTATTATCCCTATTATCTTGTCTCTGAAGGCCTTCTTTTCCTTCTCCCAGTCAATGCTTGAATTGTTGTTAGGGACAGGCACAAGCACGTACATCGTTGATTTGCCTGCAGGAGCAAGCGTAGGATCAGTAAG
The DNA here is from genome assembly GCF_009881055.1 of Peptoclostridium sp. Classification (GTDB taxonomy): domain Bacteria; phylum Bacillota; class Clostridia; order Peptostreptococcales; family Peptostreptococcaceae; genus Peptoclostridium_A. Next base: position 131,039 of record NZ_WXFG01000033.1, on the reverse strand, counting down.
GCACGCATTCTGCACGTATACTGACGGATCCTTTGAGAGCACGAATCTTTTGGATATGTCGTCTATGTTCTCCTTGTAGTCTTTGGAAAACAATATGTTGTGGTGGCTTCCGCATTCGTAGAGCTTGTCCAGTCCAAGATAAAGCATGAATGTTGAGCAGGAATACTTCTTCTGGCAAAGCTTCTCATCTGTGTATTTTGGCCTGAACTCTTCTTTCACAAGATTCTTCATGGCATGACCAAAATCCGCATTCACTATTATATGGTCAGCATTTACAGTTTCTCCGTTTTCAAGCAGCAGGGATTGAGCTTTTTTATCCTTTACAAGCAGCTCCTTAACTGGCATTTCAAGGTGTATACTTCCTCCGTTTTCTTCAATGATCCTGGCCATTGCCTTTGATATCTCATTTAATCCGCCTATCGGATGGTATATGCCTCCACCGTGCTCTATATATGATATTATGCTGAATGTCCCCGGACACTCCCATGGGGACATGCCCAGGTATTTTGCCTGGAATGTGAAAGCCAGCCTCAGATTCTCGTCTTCAAAATACCTGCCAAGATGATCGAATAAGCTTTTGTGCGCATCCAGCCTTGGTATGGCACTTATGAACCTAGCCTTGAAAAAATCTGCAAACGAATCGTAGGGGACCTGAAGGCAGGGTACAAGTGCGTCGAACTTTTTCTTTTCCTCTCTCAGAAATTCCTTGTACTTTGCAGAAGCCCCCGGAAAATTCGTTTCCAGCTCAGTCTCCATCTTTTCAAGGTCATAAGTCGGGTAGAATTCCCTCCCGTTTGGCAGCAAAAGCCTGTAGAGGGGATCAATCCTTTTTATGTCCAGATAGTCCTTCGTCTTCCTGCCAGCTATTTCAAATACCTCTTCGAGTATAAAGTCCATCATCAGAAAAGTCGGCCCAAGGTCAAACTTGAAATCGCCCAGGACGAGCGACGAGTTTCTTCCACCGATATACTCGTTTTTCTCATATATATCCACCTGGTAACCCTTGCTCGAGAGTATCACGCCTGCAGTCAAACCTCCCGGGCCGGCTCCAACTATTGCCACCTTCTTTTTCATACCCATCCCTCCATCAATCTTCCTGGCCCTTTAGCTCACCTATGAACTGCCTCATGTCCTCCATGAGCACCGCATTCGGATTGCACTTTAGCACCATTCCATCCAAATACATCAGGCTCTTAATGATTGGATACATGCCCTTTTCAAACACCATTCCGCTGTTTACACCCAGCTTTATCGTATCCATCATCTTCCTTGTCAGGCTGACTTGTGACACGCTCTTTCCTGTAAAATCCGCGTACAGCTTCATGAACTTTTCCCTGTAGTCATCGTATTTTTCCCCGCTTATTTCAACATCGGCCATTTCATTAAGGCTTCTGGCGCATTCGTCGTAGTTATAGAAGCTGAGATTTTCCATGAACCTGAAAAGTCCCTTTTTAATCTTGGTCCCAACCAATCCAAGCGCGCCGGTGTCTACAAAATACATGTCATTTCCCTTCAGTATTATATTGCCGGGGTGTATGTCTCCATGAAAAGTACCTACGTTGAAAACATAAAAACCATGTATGTGGAACAGCTCCAGGAGATTTTCATAGTCGAGTCTTCCCTCGCTTAAAAGCTTGTCAAAGGTCTCCCCTTCTATGAACTCGCTCACGAGTATGTTTTCGTTTGAGAGCTCCTTATATACTTTTGGGAACTTTAGCCTTGAAAGGTCATGCCTTGCCATATTGTCGCTTTTTATTCCCTCTAGTATGTCCCTGTGGGCTATCTCGTTCAGGAGGTTGAGCTCGTCGAGCGTATACTTTTCTATGTTTTTTAGAATCCCTAAAGGATCTGCCACCTTATCGAGCTTTGGATAGAAGAATATTGCGGTTTTGAGGAATGACTTCAGGCTTTCAACGTCTTTTTTGAAACTTTTCTTAAAATCTTTTTTAACAAGCTTTACAACAACCTCCTCCCCTGTCTTTAGCCTTGCCCTGTGCACCTGTCCTACAGATGCGGATGCAAGGGGCTTCTCTTCGATATATTCAAAATTGTCCCTCCAGCCCTCCGGAGAATAATACTCAATGAGGCTGGTTATTTTCTCGGGCGGTATGTTTGTATTGCTCGAATACAGCCTCGAGAGGTGAGCACAGGTCCTCTCGTTTAGGAAGTCAATCCTAAGGGCAAATGTCTGGCCTATTTTGACGGCCAAAAGCCCCTGTTTTTCTATCCATTCAAGATCAGGCAGCTTCTCGCCGTATATGCTTTTGATGAGCCTAACAAATCCAACCCAGTTCATGATATCACCAGCTTTTTATTTTTTTCTAGCCAGCTCTATACTCAGGTTATCCTGCCAGCCGACTCAAGAGCCTTTTTCTTGATATACTCCAGATTCATAGTTGTGAGCATCCTGTTTTCCATGAGAATCTTACCGTTTACTATGACGGTATCAACGTCAGCCGCCTGAGCTGAATACACTACGGCAGATGCCATGTTGTGGACAGGCTGCATGTGGGCTGCTTTCATATCCACAAGTATGATGTCCGCTGCCTTTCCTTCCTCGAGCGAGCCCGTAATGCTCCCTATTCCCAGTGCGTTTGCCCCGCTGATAGTTGCCATTTTAATTACTCGCTCAGCGCCCATTGCCTGAGGATTTTCAGCTATTCCCTTATTTATAAGCGCAGCAAGCTTCATATCCTCCACCATGTTCTGGCTGTTGTTGCTGCATGCTCCGTCCGTACCAAGAGATACGCAAATCCCCTTTTGAAGCATAGCCTCCACCGGAGCGAACCCATTTCCAAGCTTTAAATTGCTCGAAGGGTTGTTGAGCACACATACATTGTTTTGAGACAGGAGCTCTATGTCATCTCCTGTGACATGAACGCAATGAGCGGCAAGTGTCCTGCCTTCAAAAATGCCCAACTCATACATGTGTCTCACCGGCGTTTTTTTGTTTCTTCGAATGCTCTCCTCTACTTCGCTTCTGCTCTCACTAAGATGTATGTGCAGGCCTGTTCCCAGCTCCTTTGCAAGCCTGGAAGCTTCGATGAGATATTCGTCCGAGCATGTGTAGGGCGCATGCGGAGCCACCATAACTCCGATTCTTCCATCACCATTTTTATTCCACTTGCGGAACAAGTCGGCCGTCTTTGAAAGCTCCCTGTCACCATCTCTTGTTCTGTCGAATAGCGTGTTTGCCACAAACCCACGTATGCCCGAATCTGCGGCAGCCTGGGCCACCGAGTCTGCAAATTCGTACATGTCATTGAAGCATGTGGTCCCGGACATTATAAGCTCTGCGATGCTTAGCATACTCCCCCAGTATATATCCTCTTCGCTTAGTCTCGCCTCCACAGGCCAGACCTTCTTTTCAAGCCAGTCCATAAGAGGCATGTCGTCTGCATAATTTCTAAGCAGCGACATGGGCAGATGCGTATGTGTGTTTATAAGGCCAGGCATGGCTATCATGCCCCTCGCATCTATTTTTTTCACTGGCATGAAGCCCTCAGGCACCCTACCTAAGCTTTTTATTATGCCGCAGTCCACTGCAATGTCACACTGCTTTATATTTGCTCCTTCAGCTGTAAATAGCATCACGTTGGCCTTTTCAATGAGAATTTTCATTCTATCTTACTCCCTTTACTTGTATTTCTAAAAATCTCCTTATCTCCTTAATGGTTGCTCCGGCTTAGAACATTATAGTTCCTTCTCTCGTTACAATCCCCTTTATCAGTTGCGGCTTTTCAACAATTCCGCCGGATATTTCATAAGCTGCTGTTATTATCTGCTTCGCCTCCTCTGCACTCTGCATATCGTTTGCATGAATTGTAGCTAGAGATTCGCCCTTTTCAATTCGATCACCAATCTTTTTATGTACAACAACACCAACTGACAGGTCTATTTCGCTCTCTTTTGTCTCCCTTCCTGCTCCGAGCACAAGTGCGGCCCTTCCTATCTCATCGGCCTGTATGGACGCTACATAGCCTTCCTTTTCAGACATGACGTCAATTTGAATGCTTGCCTTTTTCAACTTCGATGTATCGTCTATGCATGAAGCGTCGCCGCCCTGGGCCTCTACAAGCTCCTTTAGCTTTTCAAGGCCTTTTCCTGACAATATGAGCTCTTCAAGTATGTATCTGCCTTCCTCAACGCTTTCGGCCTTCCCGCCGAACAGCAGCATCTGGGCTCCAAGCGCAAGTGAAATCTCCCTTAGGTCTTGCGGCCCTTCTCCTCTCAAGGTTTCTATCGCTTCTATCACCTCAAGCACGTTTCCGACGGCATTCCCAAGGGGTTGGCTCATGTCTGTAACCAAGGCCACTGTCCTTCTTCCGACACCATTGCCTATATCCACCATCTCTCTCGCCAGCTCGAATGCGCTCTCGTCATCCTTCATGAATGCGCCACTTCCCGTTTTGACATCCAGCACTATTGCGTCAGCCCCGGATGCTATCTTCTTGCTCATTACACTGCTTGCTATGAGCGACATATTATCGACAGTCGCCGTAACATCCCGCAGGGCATAGAGCTTTTTGTCAGCTGGAGCCAGATTGCCTGTCTGGGCGCTGATTGCTATACCAGTCTCATTGACATTGCTTATGAATTCCTCAATATTCATGCTGACATCAAAACCGGGAATGCCTTCGAGCTTGTCTATAGTACCGCCAGTATGTCCAAGCCCCCTGCCGGACATCTTTGCTACAGGCACGCCCGCGGCAGCAACCAAGGGCGCAACCACGAGAGTAGTCTTGTCTCCCACTCCCCCGGTACTGTGCTTGTCCACCTTGGTGCCTTTTATGAGAGAAAGGTCCAACATGTCTCCGCTCCTTGCCATTGCCATTGTAAGATTTGAAGTCTCCTCTTTGCCCATCTTCTGAAAGTATATGGCCATAAGCAGCGCTGAAGCCTGATAGTCTGGAATTTCTCCCCTCGTGTATCCCTCTACGAAAAAATCTACTTCCTTGTCAGTAAGTTCATGTCCGTCTCTTTTACTTTTGATTATGTCGTACATTCTCATATTTTAAGCTCCCCTTGCATATTGAAGTGAACCGACTTATCTATTTCTTCATTGCAGCAGCAGTTCCAGTTTGCCTCCGTTTGCCATCACAGCCTTTCAATTGTCATAGAAAGAAGGCTGACAAAGCTTTCTCTGGCCATTTCTGATGTCCTCATGACCTCGCTGTGGTCAAGCGGCTGCTTTAGTATCCCTGCACCCATGTTTGTAACGCACGATATTCCTATTACTCTCATTCCGCTGTGCACAGCGCATATCACCTCAGGCACAGTCGACATGCCTACCGCATCCGCTCCAAGCACCCTGAGCATCCTGATTTCAGCCGGAGTCTCGTAGGCCGGCCCTCCCATACATGCGTATACGCCTTCGTTTAGCTTTATGCCGTTTTCAGCCGCTAAAGATTTTACAATCCCTCTGAGGCTCTCGTCATATGCATTCGTCATATCTGGGAAGCGGACTCCGTAGTCGTCCATATTTTTGCCCCTTAAAGGGCTCTCAAATGTCAAGTTGATGTGGTCGCTAATTAGCATGAGCTCTCCCGGAGAAAAGGAGATGTTTACGGCCCCCGCGGCATTTGTCACTATGAGTGTTTCGACTCCCAAAAGCTTCATCACTCTGACCGGCAATGTCACGTCCTTCATATCGTAGCCTTCGTAGTAGTGGAACCTGCCTTGCATAGCTACAACTTGCCTGCCACAAAGCTTTCCAAATACAAGCCTCCCGCTGTGGCCTTCCACGGTCGACACCGGAAATTTAGGTATTTTCGAGTATTCCAAAGTAATTGCGTCTTCAATCCTGTCTGCCAGCTCGCCTAGCCCCGAACCCAATATTAGTCCTATTTTGGGAAGCGGCTCCCCAATCTTTTCCCTTATATATTCTGCAGCTTTTTGTATTCGTTTTTCGTATGACACCCCAAACACCATCCTTGTATATTATTTGCTTTCTCCGCCCTTTGCAATATCCACAGAAAGGCTTGCGCCTATTCTGGTGGCTCCCGCCTCTATCATACGAACGGCATCCTCATATGTTCTTATTCCTCCAGATGCCTTTATCCCAAAATCTGCTCCGACAGCGCTTCTTATGAGCGCTATATCCTCTTCGTTGGCGCCTGATCTTGAAAAGCCTGTCGATGTCTTTACAAATGCCGCACCGGATTCCTTAACCAGTTTGCTGGCCTTTACTATCTCCTCCCTTGAAAGCAGGCAGGTTTCTATTATGACCTTCACAGCTGCGCCTTTGGCAGCCGTTACAACGTCCTTTATGTCGCCTATGACAACATCATAATCGCCGTCCTTGAACGCACCGATATTCATTACCATGTCTATTTCCCCGGCACCTGACTCTACTGCTGTCCTTGCTTCAAAGGCTTTGGCTGAGGCATGCATGGCGCCAAGAGGAAAGCCAACAACACTTGCAATCTTTATGCTACTTCCTCTCAGCATCCTGCATGCATATTCCACATTGCAGCCATTTACACATACGCTTGCAAAGCCATATTCCAAGGCTTCGCGGCACACCCTCTCTATTTCGCTTTTTGAAGCGTCGGGCTTTAGTATTGTATGATCTATTAATCCAGCTATATTCAATGATATCACCTCGTTTTATTTTCATGATACAATAATACCCATTTTGCTGTCCGTATCCACCAAGGATTGCATATAAACCTGTCTTTGTTTTATAATATTTTAAAAAACAAAATGAGTTTTTTAATTGTTTAGTGGTATAACTTATAATATCGGAACAAGCACCTTCATATTAAATCACTCATTCTATAGGAGGTATAAAATGGAAAAACAGGTTGACATCGACTGGGGCAAACTTGGATTTGCCTATATGAAAACTGATTACAGGTATATTTGCTCTTGGAAGGACGGCAAGTGGGGCGAAGGCGAGCTTGTTGAAGACAACATGCTGAGAATTAGCGAGTCTTCTGCGGCGCTTCACTACGGACAGCAGTGTTTTGAAGGACTTAAGGCATACAGAAGAAAAGACGGCAAAATCCAGCTTTTCAGACCTGACCAGAATGCAAAGCGTCTCAACAGCAGCTGCAGAAGGCTTCTGATGCCTGAGCTTCCCGAGGAAATATTCATAGACGCATGTAAAAAGGTTGTCCAGGCTAATGAAAAGTATGTACCACCTTACGGAACAGGCGCTACTCTTTATCTTCGTCCTTTTGTAATAGGAGTTGGCGACAATCTCGGAGTTAAGCCGGCGCCTGAATTCCTGTTCTGCGTATTCTGCGTTCCTGTAGGCGCATACTTCAAGGGCGGACTTGCACCTGTTAACTTCATGGTTTCAGACTACGACAGAGCGGCTCCTTACGGAACCGGCGCCGCAAAAGTTGGCGGCAACTACGCAGCAAGCATGCTGCCTCATGAAATCGCAGTAAAGAAAGGCTTCGCAGACTGTATATATCTTGATCCTGCCACTCACACAAATATAGAGGAAGTAGGCGCTGCAAACTTCTTTGGAATTACTAAGGACAACAAATTCGTAACTCCATTTTCAGAATCTATTCTTCCGAGCATAACCAAATATTCTCTTATGCATGTAGCCAAAGAATACCTGGGATTGCCTGTTGAAGAAAGAGACGTGCCTATAGACAGACTGGATGATTTTGCTGAAGCAGGCGCATGCGGTACTGCAGCTGTTATAACTCCTATAGGCGGAATAGAGCATAAGGGCAGCCTCCATGTGTTCTTTAGCGAGACAGAAGTAGGACCTGTGACTAGAAAGTTATATGATACCCTGTGCGGAATACAGTTTGGAGACGTAGAAGCTCCCGAAGGCTGGATAGTTGAAGTGTAAAACGGCAAAAGCAAATCTTTTAAGGCTTCGGAATTTATTCCGGAGCTTTTTTGTTTTGAAATTTTTCAACTCCGAGGTTGCATATTGTACTTCACAATAAACATTTCCAAAGCCAGCTTAAACTATTGCTTATTAGTATTATCAAAGTGTATAATAAGTCCATTAGACAAAGTTTTATCATTTAAAAAGTTTAATTATACCGAAAGGAGAAATTTTATGGCAAATAAAATTCAAATGAAGACTCCCCTTGTAGAGATGGACGGAGACGAAATGACCAGAATAATCTGGAAGGACATTAAGGACATACTTCTGCTCCCATATATTGACCTGAATACAGAATACTATGACCTTGGCCTTGAAAAGAGAGATGAAACTGACGACCAGATAACTGTCGACTCGGCTCTCGCAACTAAAAAATACGGCGTGGCCGTGAAATGTGCTACTATAACTCCTAATGCTCAGAGGGTCACTGAATACAATCTAAAACAGATGTGGAAAAGCCCTAACGGCACTATAAGGGCAATACTAGACGGCACTGTATTCCGCGCACCTATAACAGTAGACAGCATAAAACCTTTCGTTAAGAGCTGGAAAAAGCCTATAACAATAGCCAGACATGCGTATGGTGATGTATACAGGAATGTGGAATACAGGGTTGAAGGCAAAGGCAAGGCAGAGCTTGTTTTCACTTCAGAGAGTGGAGAGGTTACAAAGCACACAATATTCGACTTTGACGGTCCTGGAGTTATACAGGGAGTTCACAATCTGGACAAATCAATAGCGAGCTTTGCAAGATCATGCTTCAACTATGCGCTCGACACTAAGCAGGAGCTTTGGTTCTCAACAAAGGACACTATATCAAAGGTATATGACCATAGGTTCAAGGACATATTCGACGAAATATTCGAAAACGAATACAAGACTAAATTCGAAGAGGCCGGCATAACATACTTCTATACTCTTATAGACGACGTTGTAGCTCGTATAATAAGGTCAGAGGGCGGAGTTATATGGGCCTGCAAGAACTACGATGGAGATGTAATGTCAGACATGGTTGCGTCGGCTTTCGGCAGCCTAGCCATGATGACTTCTGTCCTAGTATCCCCAGACGGCAACTTCGAGTATGAAGCCGCTCACGGCACTGTTACTAGACACTACTACAAGCACCTCAAGGGCGAAGAGACTTCTACCAATTCCATGGCCACTATTTTTGCATGGACGGGCGCCCTAAGAAAGCGTGGAGAGCTTGATGGAATAGCCGAGCTTGTGGACTTTGCAAACAAGCTTGAGAAAGCCTCTATACAGACTATAGAGGAAGGCGTTATGACTAAGGACCTTGCTTCACTTTCTGAAATAAAAGATATTAAAGTTGTAAATACTGCGGATTTCCTTAAAGAAATTGCTTTGAGACTTGATACAATGCTTTAAAAGCTTGATAATAGCAGATTCCATCGAATGGGAATCTGCTATTATTTTTTATATTTTTCGTTCGATTTTTTTACATAAAACTATTGACAAAGAGTCAAAAATTTACTATCATTAAAACATATCAATCATATATGTTTTATATGAAATGGAGGGCGATTAAATATGGCTAGGATTTATTCAAGCTTGACTGATCTTATAGGTAACACCCCGCTTTTGGAGCTTGGCAATTATTCAATACAAAATGACCTGAAAGCCAAAATTGTTGCAAAGCTCGAGTACTTCAATCCAGCAGGCAGCGTAAAGGACAGAATCGGATATGCTATGATAGCCGAGGCCGAGGCAAAGGGCATTCTCAATCCGGATTCTGTAATAATCGAGCCGACTAGCGGCAATACCGGCATAGGCCTTGCGTCAGTGGCCGCTGCCAAAGGCTACCGCATAATACTTACAATGCCTGAGACAATGAGCGTTGAAAGAAGAAATCTGCTAAAGGCATACGGAGCTGAGCTTGTGCTGACTGACGGCTCTCTTGGTATGAAGGGGGCAATAGACAAAGCCGAAGAACTCGCCAAGGAAATCCCCGGAGCTTTCATACCAGGCCAGTTTGTAAACCCTGCCAATCCAGAGGTTCACAGAAAGACAACAGGCCCTGAAATCTATGCAGACACAGACGGCAAGGTTGACATTTTCGTGGCTGGCATCGGCACCGGGGGCACGATCACAGGCGTTGGAGAATACCTCAAGTCCCAAAACCCAGAAATAAAAGTTGTAGCTGTGGAACCTGCCGATTCACCCGTTCTTTCACAAGGCAAGGCTGGTCCGCACAAAATCCAGGGAATAGGAGCAGGTTTTGTACCGGCGACACTCAACACAGGAGTATATGATGAAATTATAGCTGTCAAAAACGAAGATGCTTTTGCCACATCAAGGAAGCTTTCCAAGACAGAGGGACTTCTTGTGGGCATATCATCAGGCGCAGCTGCATTTGCAGCCACTCAGCTGGCTTTAAGACCTGAAAATGCAGGCAAGACAATAGTAGTGCTACTTCCTGACACAGGAGAGCGTTACCTGTCAACACCGTCGTTCCTTGAGTAACTTTATAATCGTTATATAGAATGAAGAAAAGCACCTGATGCGGCATTTTGCTCGTCAGGTGCTTTCATATTTGTTGATTGAATAATATTATACGTATCTATTACGGCTGAACCTCGATGGCTACAGGCTGGTCAATCTGTTCGTCTGCAGCAGCTTCATCGGCTGGGGAAGTTTCTTGTGGTTGCTCAGCTGAAGTATCGTCAGCTGTAGGCTGCTGTGCCTCAGCTGGTACGTCAGCACCATCGGTCTGAGGCTCTTCATCAACTGCAATAGTTTCATCAGCTACAGGAGTTTCCTGTGACTGATCTTCTGATGTATTATCAGCTGTAGGCTCAGATTCCTCTTCATCTATTTCCACTGTCTGAGTTTCTTCGTCCCAATCCACGCTCAATCCAAGACTTTCAGCAATAAATCTAAGAGGCACAAAAGTTCTGTTGTTGAAGGTTTGAGCTGTAACTCCCAGCTCTGTCTGAGCTCCGTTAACCGCTGCTGTCCCTTCACCGAGCTTTATTACTATTTCAGTGCCATCCTTTGATATTGTCACGCTCTGCTCTTCCTGATTCCATACAACTGTCGCGCCCATGCCTTCTGTTACTGCACGAACAGGTATTAGCATTCTGCCTTCCTTTATGACCGGCGGCACATCAAACTTAAGCTTGGCCTTGTTTGATATTATGCTATCAACCGGCATTGCTTTTACTCCAGGATACTGGGCTTCAAGAGCTGATGCCTTGTCAGTAATCTGCTGAAGCTCTTCAGCCGTATATCCGCTTTTCGCGAGAGACTTCATCTCTTTCTTAAGCTCTTTTACCTGCGCCATATAGGCCTTTTTTTCAGCCACAAACTGCGGCTGCTTTCCTTTTGCAGCATTTTCAGGCAGATTGCCGTACGCATCACTTTTTTTGATGCCGTCAGTTTTTTCATTTTCGGCTTTTTCCGCCGGCTTTACTTTCTCAGTTTTTACTGATGCCTTGGCCTTTGGACTCTTCTTTGAATCAGATGGTCCTTTCGCCATTGCCACTGAAGAAAAAAGCAGCATGAAAACTACAAGCAGCGACAATACCCTTCTCATCCTTCGCATTATAAATTCCTCCTTTTTATTTTCAGGCATATAATCTCCAGATGATTTTTATATCACTGTGTTCTCTTCGGCAGCCCGGCCGCCATAGCTTTCGCCTTAGGCCCGTGGCTTTGCGTCATTCCCTTTCGGGAGCTTTGCCATTTCGGAGATTAAATGTCTTTTGGATATATATATCCATCATTACCATTATAAAATACTAGATTTCATGAATAGATTAAATAGTTTTATAGTCCTAAGGCCTTTTGCTATTTGGCATTGACACCCATAAATATCTTTTCAGTCGTTATAGGCAGGCTTCTTACATTAACTCCACATGCATTAAAAACAGCAGCTGCTATAGCTGGAGGCGGAGTATTTATTACAACCTCTCCAACTGATTTTGCACCGAAAGGCCCTGTAGGCTCGTGACTCTCCTCGAAATCCACCCTTATGCTTGCAATGTCCTCCCTGCAAGGAATTTTGTACTGCATAAAGGAATCCGTAACCATTCTGCCCTTTGAAGTGTATACAACGTCCTCGTACATGGCCATGCCTATACCCTGTGCTATGCCGCCTTCAACCTGTATCCTGGCAAGGTTGGGGTTTATTACGGTGCCGCAGTCTACTACTGCGACGTAATCTATAACATCAAATTTGCCAGTTTCCTTGTCCAGCTCTATCTCAGCAAATCCGGCTATAAAAGGCGGAGGCGATACAGGGCTTCCATATGTTCCGCTGCCTGAAAGCTGCTTCGATACAGTACCTACAAGAAGCGTCTCTGCCAGCTTTTGTATCGAAATTGATTTATCTCCTTTAGTAGAGTATACCTTTTCTCCGTCAAACTCAAACTCATCTTCAACTGCGTCGAGCTTCCTGGCCGCCATTTGCTTCATGTTGGCTATGAGTTCCTCAGCCGCCCTTACAACAGCCATTCCTGTCACATATGTCGTGCTCGAGGCGTATGAGCCCGGATCGTACGGCGATATATCAGTGTCAGAGGCATTGACTACTATGTTGTCAAGCTGCGTATTGAGCGTCTCTGCTGCCATCTGGGCCAGTATCGTATCGCTGCCTGTTCCCATGTCTGTTGAGCCTACATAGAGCGTGTAGCTGCCGTCGTCGTTGAGCTTAATTTCTGCAGATGCAGTATCCACATGGGCGATTCCCGAGCCCTGCATTGTAACGGCCATTCCTACGGCCCTTACCTTGTTTTCTGTTATCTGCCTTGACGGGTATTTTTCATCCCACCCTATCATTTGCTTTCCTTTTTGTATGCACGCATCAAGAGCCGAGCTGGCAAATGTCTTGCCATATGCTATGGTGCTCTCGCCCTCTTTTATTAGGTTCTTAAGCCTGAGCTCAGTCGGATCCATGCCGAGCTTATGAGCCAGCTCATTCACTGCGCATTCCTGCGCGAATGTTCCCTGCGTGGCCCCGTAGCCCCTCAATGCTCCTGCGGGCATCTTGTTGGTATATACTGCATGTCCGTGATATCTTAGAGCAACAGCCTTGTTGTAGAGCGGCAGAGTCTTTTCGCCTGCCACTGCAAACACAGTAGGTGCATGCTCTCCATGTGCGCCTGTGTCAGACAGAGCCTCTATGTCAACGGCTCTAATTGTACCGTCATTCGTTGCTCCCATCCTTACCTTGATCCTCATTGCATGTCTGCTTGTAGTGCAGCTAAAGGTTTCCTGTCTGTCGTACACTATCTTTGAAGGCTTGCCTGTCCTAAGTGTAACAAGCGCATTGAATATTTCGACTGCCGCAGTCTGTTTTGCGCCAAAACCTCCGCCTATTCTCGGCTTAATGACTCTTATCTTGCTTGCCGGAATCTCAAGCGCCCTGGCAACATGCCTTCTTACATGGAATGGTATTTGAGTCGATGATACTATAATCAGCCTTCCCGTATGGTCAAGATAGCAAAAAGACCTGAATGTCTCCATCATGGCTTGAGCCTGCGCCTGAGTGTAATACGTCTGCTCGACAACCACATCGCACTTTGCAATTTCCTCTTCCATGTCGTTCCCAAACTCTGCCTTGTGGTATGTCGCTATGTTCCTGTTCTTGTCGAGGCCTATGTTGAAATTGCAATGCAAATCGTTCTCTGGATGGATTATTGATTTATGGCCTATAGCCTCTTCAAAATCAAGCACCGGCTGGAGCACCTCGTACTCTACTTTTATCAGCCCCAGGGCTTTTTCAGCAGTCTTTTCATCCTTTGCCGCAACTATAGCTACCTCGTCACCGACATACCTCACCATGTCTTCGAGTATTAGCCTGTCATACGGAGACGGCTCCGGATATGACTGTCCGGCCAATGTGAATCTTACATTAGGAACATCCTTGTATGTGAATACGCATTCCACTCCGTCGAGCCCCTGTGCCTTCGAAGTGTCTATATTTTTTATCTTTGCAAAAGCATGAGGACTCCTTAGCAACTTTATCACAAGAGCGTCCTTCATTGCCAAATCGTCAGTATAAACAGGTTTGCCTGTCGAAATGGCCATTCCGTCTATCTTATTGTAACCTTTGCCTACAATCTTTTTCATATTAAAACCTCCGGAAAACCATATTATAGCTGGAATACAAATATGCATTCCCAATATCATAACCCATAATTATATTATAGCTTTATCCAATTAGATTTTACAAATATTATCGTCTTCCTCTTTGCCGGCATTATGTAGCTTTTTGAGCTTCGCATCAGCATCGTCAGGAAGTATTATATTTAGGAATATGGCTATAAAGGTCGCAACAGCTACGCCAGAGCCTTCAAAAAGCATCTTTATCATGTGTGGGAAATGCTTTGTGGCATCCGGAACAAGGCTGAATCCAAGTCCAAGGCCCAGTGAAACGGCAAGTATGGTACCATTTTTGCCTCGAAGAGGCTCTTCAGTAACCTGGTTTATGCCGCTGACCACCATCATGCTGAACATTACAATAGCAGCACCTCCAAGCACGCTAGGCGGCATTACGGCCACAATAGCGCCCAACTTCGGGAAAAAACCTGCCAGAAGAAGGAACATAGCCCCTGTAGCGACGGCAAATCTGTTTATGACCCTTGTCATTGCGATAATGCCCACATTTTGTCCATAGGATGTATTTGGAAGCACGTTGAAAAGCGCTGCAAATGATGTTCCCAAGCCATCAGCTATGACTGCGCCTGACACCTCCCTGTCCGTAGCACATCTTCCTCCGATTCCGCCTGATACGATTCCGCATGTGTTGCCAACTGTTTCTACAGTTGATATCACATTCATCACAAACATCGAAAGCATAGCGTCTATGTGGAATTCCATACCAAACCTTAAAGGAACTGGCATGGAAAACCAGTGAGCATTAGCAACTGCTTCAAAATTAATTTTACCCATTGGAATTGCCACAACATACCCTACTATAAGTGCTATCAGAACAGCCGACATGCTGGTCATGCCTTTTGTAAACTGCTTGAAGTATAGAAGCGTCACAAGCACTACTGCTCCAAGCATGAGATTCTGAATGGAACCGAAATCTTCGGCACCTACTCCGCCTGCAAAATATTTCATGCCTGTGCCTACAAGAGAAAGGCCTATTGCAAGAAGGACAATCCCCGTTACAAGAGGCGGAAAGTATTTTCTTATGTATTTCATGGTGAAGCCTATGAAAACCTGGAATACTCCTCCGGCAAAGACAGCTCCCAGAACACCCGGAAGGCCGTATTTCATGCCTATTGCAATACATACCGGCAGAAAGCCAAAGCTTGTCCCCATTATTATTGGCAGCCTTGCCCCCACGGGTCCTATCGGATAGCACTGCACCAGAGAAACGAGACCTGCTACGAACATTGCGCACTGAATCATGAAGGACTTTTCCTGAACAGAAAGATTCAGAACACCAGCTATTATTATAATCGGAGTTACATTGCCCACAAACATTGCCAGTACATGCTGGAGCCCAAGTGGTATAGCCGTTGCAAGAGGCGGCTTTCCGTCCAGCTGATATATGAGATTTCTTTTATCTTCCAATTTCTTACCTCCACTATTAGTCTTTTCTCAATCATTTTTTTAGCCAAATGCTATTATACCATACCTTAAAGCTATATCGAACATTATTTGTTGCAACCGAAACATCATCTGACATTTTGCGGCAATTCAAACAAAACAAGCCGGACACATCAAATAAAATATTCATGTCCGGCTTGTTAGAATTTATTTGTTCTCTAGGCTGAGGCTGTTTATTATTGACATGTCCTTTATGTCATGCGATTTAATCTGGCTGTTTGATATTGTATAGGCATAGTTCCCTATATATATTATTCTTTTTATGTTCTTGTCACTTTCATACCAGTAGTCTCCAGCCTTTGCGTAATCTTCCTGCGTGAGGTGCGTAGCCCTCCCCCTCAGTATGAATCCTTTTTGAAGGTCGACTGTATAAGCGTACGCTCCCTGGTACGAGAATCTCACTATACCGTCAGATTCCTTGCTCATTACAGTTACAGGAAAAGCCATAAGAGATTTTTCCTTTGAGAACAAAAGCGCCTTGTGGTTGCCAAGAAGCTCCGAATATGTTCCGCTGTCACCTATCACTATCTTGTGCATTTCAATTGGGTTTGCAACATTACTTACATCAATCATTCCTATTTTCATGCCCTTTGTAACTACGCCGCCTTTAGTCACTTCAGTTTCCTTGCCGAATCCTATTATGTGATTTTCATCATAAGGATGCAGGTAGTCGCTAAAACCTGGTATCTTGAGGTATCCAAGCACCCTTGGAGTTTCAGGGATTGCCAAATCGACAACATAGAACGGATCCACCTGCCTGAACGTCACCATGTAGGCTCTGTCTCCCATAAACCTTACCGAGTATATCCTCTCCGTCGGAGCCAGACCTTCGAGTTTCCCAGCTGTATTCATCGAAGAATCCATCACGTATATATTGTTCTTTGAAGTGCCTTCATCGCTCCTCCACAAGTCCCCCGACGTAGTGGCAAGTCTGAAATAACCATTGTATTCATCCATCGAAAATTGGTTGAGCAAAGTTCCCGGCACCGATCCCTTGGCCTTATATTCAAGTCTGGAATCGCCCAAAGCAAATTTGTATGCTTCTGTGTTAACCTTGTATACGGGATAATATATCTCCTTCTCGCCTGTACTCCCTTCGTAGTCATAGCTGAATCTTGTGGCAGCCACATACAGGTTTTCGTTGGAACAGTAGATGTTGTGTCCCGAACCAAGGTAGGCCGATATGTTTGCCTTTTTCTTCATGTCATCAAGGTCTATACCTGCTGTGACAAGATAATTTGAATCAGGGCTGTCAGGGAAATACTTTATTTGATCATATGGAATCTTGACTTCCCCGCCTGCAGCGCTGTCATACGCCGAAGGCCTCAAATCATTTTGTTCGCCTCCTAATATCGTATACATATTCTTGTTGGCTACGATGTAGAGGCTTCCTCCGGTGACTCTTGATGCCACATAATCTCCGTCTATTCGAATATCCCTTATAAGCTTCGGATAAGCCTTATCCGTAATGTCAAATATCCTAACCTTAACCGTATTTGCAGGGCCCGGCCAGATGCTGGACTTTGCATTGTCTTCCATTATCCTGAAATCGTGCGAACTGCCTATTACTACCAGTATGTCTTTGTACAGGTATAGCTCATTCGAGGAGTATGACTCGTCAAGCTTTATCTCGCCAGCAAGAGAAAGCTTTCCCTCCGATGCCTTTACTATTGCCACGCCGCCGTTTCTATACTCGTAGATATAGCTACCATCAGTTTTTACTATGTCCGATTCGTCAACTCCCAAAACCTGAACATTAGTTTCAGAATAAGCTGAGCTTTGCGATTTACTCTCGGCTCCCCCCGAATTGTCCATGGTATCAGCCGACGGCATAACCTCTCTGATATTGCTGTAGCTCTCAGCATATTTTTTCGAATACTCAAGCAGCGAAAGCAGCTTTTCATAGTTCCCCACTGTTGGCAGCTCTTTTGCCTGTGGTACTTGTTTTGCTCCCGTCGTTATGCTTACAACTTGTTTCTGGCTGTCCCATTTCACTTCACTGCCGAAAGCCTCTGAAATGAATCTTACTGGCACCAGTGTCCTTCCGCCGACAATCTTGGGCAGTACGTCCAACTCGACAATCCTGCCATTTACATATGCATATTTGCCGCCTATTTTTACAGTAGCAGAAGAATCCTTGCTGTATGCAGACGCGGTTCTTTGACCTTCGTTCCAATCCACCTTCAGCCCAAGCTCCTCGAACAGTTTTCTGAAGGGAACCATCGTCCTTCCGTTCTCTATTAGCGGCTGAACATCAAATTCAACCTTTTTGTTGTCGATTACAACACTTATTTCCTGTGCGTTTGCCACCCCTGAGAACATAAAAATCACAAGCATTGCGCCAAGCAATAAAGCCCTCTTCATTGACATCACCCCATTCATCATTCTTAGCTCATATAGGACAAACCCACATCAACGTATGCGCCGTCAGAATCATCTGTTGCTTTTACAGATTTTTCTGCGCCCAGCTTACTACATATTCAATAGCATGCTCGTCATTAGTCGGGCATGTATACGGCGCCGCTTCAAGAAGTTTTTTGTAACCGTTGGCCACACAAAAGCCGTAACCTGACATTGTTATCATTTCGTAGTCATTCATATTGTCCCCTACTGCAATCACATTGCTCATGCTCACCCCTACCAAGCCGCACAGTCTTTCCAGTCCTTTACCCTTTGATACTCCGTCCGGAAGAATTTCAAGGTAATTTTTATCGCTCCTTATGAGGTTGCATTCTCCAAATATGACTTTGAATGTCTTTTCCAAACCGTCAAGCTGGTAGTCCTCGCCTATTATCAGGATTTTGGTCCAGCTTCTTTTCCATGCATACGAAGGCACCTCATAATATATCTTATACCCCTTTTGCTCTAATCTACCTGTAAATCTGCACTCCCTGTATATGAATATCATTTCCTCACAGTAAATTTCTATTCCAAGCGACCCTTCCAACTGTGCAAGCCTTATTATCATGTCCTTTATACGGTCCTCAAGAAATGTTTCATAGATAGTCTTCTCTCTTGAAAAATCATATATTTTTGAACCATTGTAAATCACAAATGGCATTTGCAGAGGGAGACTGTGTGAATATCTTTTAACCGAATCCACAGTCCTGCCTGTTGCTATGGTGAACATTCCTCCCAATTCAATGAATCTGTTTATCGCTTTTATGTTCTCTGATGATATAGTTCCCCTGCTGTCTATCAAAGTTCCGTCCATATCCGAAACAAGCATATAGCCTTCCAATTTTTTCTTTTCCATTAAATCCTCCTTGAAATACCCTAAATCTTTATAATCTCTGCTCAGTTTAATTCATATTATTAATTCTAACTCATAGCTTTATACTTCATCAAGCAAATTGCTAAAACACTCAAAGCATATGGATTTTCAGATGTCGCATATATAAAACTTTCTTATTAAACTTTTTTGTTAATAATATGTTTTAAAATCATTTCTCATGGTATAAATAGTATTAGATATCAAGAAATTAAACGGCGTTTAAAGCATTGTTTCAATCCGTGTTCAAATTAATTATTTATTTTATTTTAGAGAGGGGGAAATTGATATGTCGACTTATGATAGCGGTGGTTTTCACTGGGATGATGCCAAAGAAAGAACTACTTCGATGATTTGTGCAGCTCTAGCGGTTCTTGCGATAATTGGAATGTACTTCATGATGAGATAAATCAAAATATAATTTCTGGAATCATATGAGCGGCTGCAGCTAATGCTAAGTAGCCGCTTTTTCAATGCATAAAAAAAGAAAGGTCATCTGACCTTTCTAATATTTAAAGAGATGCAATTGGGATTTATTGGTGGAGATGAGGGGAGTCGAACCCCTGTCCGAAAGTCCTTTACCTAAAGCTTCTACGAGTGTAGTTGCTGCTTTGAATCTCGCCATACCTGTCTCCCAGCAACAGGATATAGGTCTGGCCAGCCCCGATTGTTCCGCTTACTGGTCGAGACATCCCGGCAAGCAGTGCCCCGCTAATTTGACGCCCTAACTTAGCTCGCGGGAGGCTGAGCAGGACGAGCAGCTACTAGGCTGCTAAAGCGTAATTATCGTTTGCGATTATATTTAATCCCCCGATTTTTTAACATGAACCAGAGTAAACATGACTCGCTACTCTAGACTCCAAACCCCCGTCGAAACCATTACATCCCCGGATTATTGGTGCCTGTCTGAAAGCTCCCTTTGCATCCTTCTTTGCGCATCCTTCTTTGCAAGATCTTCTCTCTTGTCGTAGAGCTTCTTGCCTTTCGCCAGTCCTAATTCAACCTTTACTTTTCCGTTAACCAGATAGACCGAGAGTGGTACTAGCGAATACCCTTTTTCTTTTATTGCTCCTATTAGCTTTCTGATTTCATATTTGTGCAGAAGCAGCTTCCTTACTCTTACCGGATCCACATTGAAAATGTTGCCTTGCTCGTAAGGACTTATGTGCACCTGTCTAAGGAAAACCTCGCCACCCTCTACTGATGCATACCCTTCCTTGAGATTTATCCTGCCGGCTCTTATCGATTTTACTTCAGTACCCTTGAGCTCAATTCCACACTCATAGGTTTCTTCTATGAAGTAGTCATGTCTTGCTTTTTTGTTTGTAGCTAATATTTTTTTGCCGCCTGCCATTGATTTCACCTCTTGGATAGAGACACTGTCGTGACTAGTATTACGGATTATTCTTCATATCTGTCTTCATATATGATTATAGCATACTGCAATAAAATAGTCTAATATATTTTCAATATTTTTACATAATAATCGAACATATTTTCGAACAGCAATGCCCTTACATTGTAGAATATTTTACTTATTTAATGTAAGGGCATTTTACTTTAAATGGAATTTTATGCTTCTATTTCATATGGCCAGCTGGATATCCCGCTGGCAAGGTGGTACACATTTGTAAACTCTAGCTTGTCAAGCAGCATAGCTGCCCTTGGGCTTCTTCCGCCCGATGCGCAGTATACAAGCACTGGCTTGTTGGTCTGCGCTTTAAGTTCGCTTGCTTTTTTCGCCATTTCCGGAACAGGCATGTGTACAGCTCCAGGTATGTGTCCGCCCAGGTACTCCCCTCCGGACCTGACATCTATCACTAATATATCTTTTTTTGTATCAAGCAGTTTCTTGGCTTCAGCCGAAGTTACGTTCTTTATAGCACTCATTCCGATTCCCCCGTTTTCGTTATTATACCCCCCACGGGTATAATAAGATTATAGCAGTCATTTACTAATTGCGCAACATTTTTTTTGAATTATATATATGCTTACAGGGAAAAAAAGCTGCAAGCGCCTTTTAGGCCTTGCAGCTTTTTCAGAACAGCAGTCCGTTTCTTAGTTTTTTGCCTGTTGTTATGCTATTGCAAATTCTATTTCCCTAAAATCCATGTTTACACTTTCAACCCTTACATTGATCTTTTCTCCTATTTTGAATATCTTCTTGGTTCGCTCACCCACAACCATGTATTTTTCACTGTCAAATATATAGTAGTCGTCCTCCATTGAGGAAAGTCTCACTAGTCCTTCTACCGTATTATCAAGCTGCACGAAAATCCCGAAGGAAGTGACTCCTGATATAAAACCCGGATATACCTCGCCTATCCTGTGGCTCATGTATTCAGCCTTTTTAAGGTCGTCTACTTCCCTTTCTGCTTCGTCTGCCTCTCTCTCTCTGAGTGATGACTGTTCTGACGATTTGGCTACTATCTCTTTGAGTTCCTCTATCCTGTTTTGCTTTATTCCGCCGTTTAGGAACTCTTTTATTATCCTGTGTATCTGCAAATCAGGGTATCTTCTTATAGGAGAAGTAAAATGGGAATAGTATTTGGCAGCAAGACCAAAGTGCCCGCTGCTGACAGGTGCATATCTTGCCTGCTTTAGCGATCTTAGCATTATCATGCTTATTGCGAGTTCCTCGTCTTTGCCTCTTATTTCATGAACAAGCTCCTGGAGTGCCTTTGGATGCACGCTTTCCAGATCGCCTTTTATATGGTAGCCGTATGCGGCTATGAATCTGTTGAAGTCGTGCATCTTTTCCAGGTCTGGAGTTTCATGTATCCTGTAGACAAATGGTATTGAAAGCCAGTAGAATTCCTCTGCGACAGTTTCATTGCATACGAGCATGAATTCTTCTATTATCCTGTTTGAAATCCTTCTGTCATATTTTCTGACGTCCAAAACGCCGCCCTTTTCATCGAAAACTATCTTCGCTTCGGGGAAGTCAAAGTCAATGGCGCCCCTTTTCTCCCTCTTATTCATGAGTATTCTGGCAAGCTGCTCCATTCTCTTGAAATCCTCAAGCAGATGAGAATACTTTTCTTCAAGCGGCCTTGTGCCTTCTTCGCCCGGCTTTTCCAATATGTCGGATATATCCTCATACACAAGTCTTGCCTGTGACTTTATAACAGACTCGAATATCTCATGCTTTACAACCTTGCCCTCCTTGTCTATCTCCATAGAAACTGAAAGCGTCAGCCTGTCGACGTTGGGATTAAGACTACATACTCCGTTGGAAAGCTTCTGCGGCAGCATAGGTATAACCCTGTCGGCAAAATATACTGAAGTCCCACGTTTTAACGCCTCTCTGTCAATTTTTGAGCTTTCCTTTACATAATGGGAAACATCGGCAATGTGCACGCCAAGCATATGATTCCCATTTGGAAGCAGCTCAACCGATACCGCATCGTCCAGGTCCTTAGCGTCAGCACCGTCTATAGTAATTATTGTTTTCCCTCTGAGGTCTACTCTCTTTGCTATCTCGCTCTGAGCAACTGCCTCATCAATTGACTCGGCTTCTTTCAGCACTTTTTTGGGGAACTCCTCAGGTACGCCGTGCTGCCTTATTATCGAAAGCACCTCAACCTCTGGAATCCCTTTCTTGCCCAGTATCTCTACTATCTCTCCTTCAGGACTTCTACCCCTTTCAGGCCATTTTGTTATCTTGCATACCACCTTGTCTCCATTTTTGGCCTTCATCTCATCGCCCTTTGCCACGTATATGTCCATATTGAACTTTTTCTCGTCCGGCACGACAAAACCGTACTTCGCACTAGCCTCGAAGGTACCAACTATTGTCGAATATCCTCTTTCAATTACCTTGATTATCTCACCCTCGGATCTCTTGCCCTCCGCTGCACATTTGGTTATACGAGCTGTTACCTTGTCTCCATGAAGGGCGCCGTTCAGGCCGTTTGCAGGCACAAAAAGGTCCTCAAGTCCTTCCTCTTCCGATACTATGAACCCGAATCCCCTTTGCGTAACTTCAAGCCTTCCCACAAACAGGTTCATCTTCCGAGGCAAGCCGTACTTTTTCTTTTTAGTCCTGTAAAGATAGCCCTCATTGACCATCTCGTCCAGCTTCTCGTAGAACATTGGCCTTTCAGAATCGTGTATGTCGAATATGTCTGCAAGTTCCCTGGCCGACAACGGAATGTATGCCTCTTCTCTTATGAGTCCCAGCAGCTTGTCTTTCAATATTTTTTCCATTATTTTGTCCTCCTATGAACATCATCGTTCTTTGCTGTGCCTATATCTATATATATTTATTCACATAATTAGCTGCCGCAAAACAAGAAAAGAGCTTCTCAAATAATGAGAAGCTCTTTGAAATTCTGTTATTTGCCAAGCATGTTCACAAGTAGTCCGCCGTACTTAACGAAAAGCGGAGCAAACACTAGCGATACTATTGTCATAAGCTTTATAAGTATGTTTATTGATGGTCCTGATGTGTCCTTGAATGGGTCACCAACTGTGTCTCCAACTACAGCCGCCTTGTGAGGCTCGCTTCCTTTGCCGCCGTGGTGTCCCGATTCGATGTATTTCTTTGCGTTGTCCCATGCGCCGCCTGCGTTGGCCATCATTATAGCCATAAGCACGCCTGAAACTAGAGAGCCTGCAAGAAGTCCGCCAAGAGCGTCTGTTCCAAGAAGCAGACCAGTAGCAAGCGGAGAAGCTACTGCAAGAAGTCCAGGAATCTGCATTTCCTTAAGAGCCGCAGTTGTAGATATGTCAACGCAAGTCGCGTAGTCAGGTTTTCCTGTTCCTTCCATTATGCCAGGTATTTCTTTGAACTGTCTTCTAACTTCTTCTATCATCTGGAATGCAGCTTTACCAACAGCCTCCATAGTTATAGCCGAGAATAGGAATGGAAGCATTCCGCCTATTAGCATACCTACGATAACATATGGGTTTGTAAGGTCTATTCCGCTAAGCTGAGCAGCCTGAGTGTACGATGCGAAAAGAGCAAGAGCTGTAAGAGCCGCAGATCCTATAGCAAAGCCTTTACCTATAGCTGCCGTAGTGTTACCAACTGCGTCAAGTTTGTCTGTTATTGCTCTAACTTCCTTTGGAAGACCGCACATTTCCGCAATACCACCAGCATTGTCCGCTATTGGGCCGTAAGCGTCAACAGCTATAACCATACCTGCAGTCGCAAGCATTCCAACCGCAGCAAGTGCTATACCGTAAAGTCCAGCCACGATGTATGAGCCTAGTATACCTATTGATATTACTATTATAGGCCAAGCTGTCGAAGTCATTCCTACAGCTAGTCCTGATATTATAGTTGTAGCAGGTCCAGTTTCTGACTGCTGAGCTATCTTCTGAACTGACTTATAGTCTCCAGAAGTGTAAACCTCAGTAATCTGTCCTACTATTGTACCTACCACAAGACCTATCACTACAGCCCAGAATCCGCTAAGGTTTCCAAGAAGCTGATTAGAAAGCAGGAATGCTGCTACTACAGTTATTCCTGATGCCACATAAGTACCCATTTTTAGAGCCTTGTGAGGATCTGAGTTCTCGTCACCTTTTACAAAGAATGTTCCTATTATAGAAGCTAGTATTCCAAGTCCTGCAAGCGCAAGAGGGAAAGCTGCTCCGTTTATTCCATATACTATTATACCTAGTGTTATTGCAGATATTATTGAGCCTACATATGATTCGAATAGGTCTGCACCCATACCTGCAACGTCACCAACGTTGTCACCAACGTTGTCAGCTATAACTGCAGGGTTTCTTGGATCGTCTTCAGGTATTCCAGCCTCAACCTTACCAACAAGGTCTGCTCCAACGTCTGCTGCTTTAGTGTATATACCACCGCCAACACGGCCAAAAAGCGCAAGTGACGATGCACCAAGTCCAAAGCCTGTAAGAGTTGTAGCAATTACTGACGGTTCCATACCCATTGCTGAAAATACAACATAAAGTCCGCCAAGTCCCAGTATTCCAAGACCAACAACTGCCATACCCATTACTGCTCCGCCTGAGAATGCTATGCTAAGAGCCTTGTTCATGCCGCCTTCTTTGGCTGCATTAGCAGTTCTTACGTTAGCCTTTGTAGCAACCTTCATTCCAAAGAAGCCTGCAAGAGTCGAGAAGCCCGCTCCTACAAGGAAGCATATAGCTGTAAGCCAGTCTATACCCACTCCAAGGATAAGGAACAGCGCTGCTACAAACACTACAAGTGTCTTGTACTCTCTTGTAAGGAACGCCATTGCTCCTTCTGCTATGTACGAAGATATTTCCTTCATTCTTTCTGTTCCGACTTCAACAGCGTTAATTTTGTTTGCAAGTGTAAATGCGAAAAACAATGCTATAAGTCCGATGATTGGTGCCAATATGAAATAGTTCATTTCCACTATCTCCTCCTTATTTTATTTTTTTATAAATTTTTTAGATGAATCTAAAAATAAACCATCTAATAATAAACACTTTTATTGCTATTGTATAGCCACTAGAGCCAATGCTACAGCTATGAAAAGTATAGCGCAAACAGAAGTGATCTTTGAGAATGTAGCATCAAGACCTCTTGCCTTTGTTCCCATAACCTGCTCAGCTCCGCCTGCTATAGAACCCGAAAGACCAGCGCTTTTTCCTGATTGCAGCAACACGCTCGCTATAAGCACAAGACTCACAATAAGCATAATAACCATTAGAAACGTTTTCATGTACCCACCTCCCACCTAAAGTCAACATGCATATTTTAACACAAGGATTTTAATAAATCAATAAAAAACTCAGGCGGCTGAAATGTTCTAAAATCTTTACCGCAAGCGAAATCATGGCCCGCGCAAAACCCTGCGCGAGCCGTGATTGTTTATATTGAAAACAGCTAGGAATTATTTTACTTGTTTTTTACATTATAGAAAGCATCCATGCCAGGATACTGAGAAACATCGCCTATTAATTCTTCTATCCTCAGAAGCTGGTTGTATTTTGCAACTCTATCAGTTCTTGCAGGAGCGCCTGTCTTGATCTGGCCTGCATTTATTCCTACAACAAGGTCTGCTATTGTAGTGTCTTCAGTCTCTCCTGAGCGGTGTGATATAACTGCTGTATATCCTGCAGTCTTAGCCATTTCTATAGCATCAAGAGTTTCTGTTATAGTTCCTATCTGGTTTAGCTTTATGAGTATAGCATTAGCAACACCCATTTGTATTCCTTTTTCAAGTCTTTCAGTGTTTGTTACAAAAAGGTCGTCTCCCACTAGCTGAACCCTGTCGCCCAGTCTTTCAGTAAGAAGCTTCCATCCATCCCAGTCGTCTTCTGCAAGAGCGTCTTCTATAGATATTATAGGATACTTGTTAACAAGATTCTCGTAGAATTCTACCATTTCAGCCGAGCTCAGTATTCTGCCTTCACCCTCAAGATGGTACTTACCATCCTTATAAAGCTCTGTAGCGGCAGGATCCATAGCTATCTTTATATCATCACCAGCGCTATAACCTGCAGCAGCTACTGCTTCTAAAATCACCTGAATTGCCTCTTCATTCGACTTAAGGTCAGGTGCAAAGCCACCCTCGTCGCCTATTGCAGTGTTGTATCCCTTAGCCTTAAGAGTGTTTTTAAGGGCGTGGTACACTTCTGTGCACATTCTGAGAGCTTCGCCGAACGATTCAGCTCCCACTGGCATTATCATGAATTCCTGAAGGTCAACGTTGTTATCGGCGTGAGCGCCTCCGTTTATTATATTCATCATAGGAACAGGGAGCTTCTTGGCATTTACTCCTCCAAGATACTGGAACAGAGGAAGCCCAAGTCCCTCAGCAGCTGCCTTTGCAACGGCCATTGAAACTCCAAGAATAGCATTAGCGCCAAGCTTAGACTTGTTAGGAGTGCTGTCTAGCTCTATCAGCATAGTGTCTATTCCCACCTGATCAAGGGAATTCATTCCTACAAGCTCATCAGCTATTATGTCATTCACATTTTCTACAGCCTTAAGCACGCCTTTTCCAAGATATCTTGACTTGTCTCCGTCTCTAAGCTCGACAGCCTCGAAAGCACCTGTAGATGCACCTGACGGCACTGCTGCTCTTCCAACTGCTCCGCACTCGAGCACTACCTCAACCTCGACTGTGGGGTTTCCTCTTGAATCAAGAATCTCTCTGGCGTAAACCTCTTCAATAAACATAATATTCCTCCTATTTATTTGGTTTAATTTTTCTCAATAAGACTTATGCCTGTCATTTCATCAGGCTTTTCCATGCCAAGCAAATCAAGCACTGTAGGGGCTATGTCGCAGAGCCTTCCTCCGCTTCTCAGGCTTTTCTTCTGATCGCATGCCATTATGAGCGGCACCCTGTTGGTGGTGTGCGCTGTAAAAGGCTGTCCTGTCTGCTCGTCTACCATGTATTCCGAGTTTCCGTGGTCAGCAGTTATTATAGCGGTGCCGCCCTTTGAAATCACTTTTTCAACCACAATTCCAAGACACTTGTCCACTGCTTCCAGAGCCTTTATTACTGCCCCCATGTTGCCCGTATGGCCGACCATGTCCGGATTGGCA
Source organism: Peptoclostridium sp. (assembly GCF_009881055.1). Classification (GTDB taxonomy): domain Bacteria; phylum Bacillota; class Clostridia; order Peptostreptococcales; family Peptostreptococcaceae; genus Peptoclostridium_A. The sequence continues at coordinate 103,823 of NZ_WXFG01000033.1, read as the reverse complement.
AAATTCAGCACTGCAAAGTCATAATCCTTAGAATCCATCATTTTCTCGAACTCACCGGCAACCTCGAACGCAGACATCTCAGGCTGCATGTCATAGGTTGCAACCTTAGGTGAAGGGACTAGCTTTCTATCCTCTCCTTTATAAGGTTCCTCCTTGCCTCCGTTAAAAAAGAATGTGACATGCGCATATTTTTCAGTCTCGGCCATCCTCAGCTGGCTTTTGCCGTTGCTGCTCAGATATTCGCCTAATGTATTGCTAAGGCTTTGAGGTTCATATGCGACCTTCACGCCTTTTATTGTGGCGTCATATTGCGTCATGCATACGAAAAAGACTTCCGGTTTTATTCTTTCAAATCCTGTAAAATCTTCATCTACAAATGTCCTTGTAAGCTCCCTGGCCCTGTCAGGTCTGAAGTTGAAAAATATGATTGAATCGCCGTCTTCTATCTTTGCGACAGGCTTCCCATCTTCTTGCACTGCCGTAGGTAATATAAATTCATCATGCTTGCTCTGTGCATATGAATTCTCAACTGCCTCCCTGGCGCTTTTTGCCGTCTCGCCAGCACCGCTCGCGAGCACTTCGTAGGCCTTCTGGACTCTTTCCCATCTGTTGTCCCTGTCCATGGCGTAGTATCTGCCTGATACAGTGGCAATCTTACCTGTTCCAATCCTCTTCATGTACTCTTCGAGCTCGTCAATATAGCCTAAGGCACTCTGAGGTGGGGTATCCCTTCCATCCAGAAATGCATGCACATAAGCCTCCTGCATACCCTTGTCCCTGCAGAGCTTTAAAAGCCCTTTGAGATGGTCTATGTGGCTGTGGACTCCGCCATCTGAAAGCAATCCCATCAGATGCACCTTGCCGCCTTTTTTCTTCGCGCTTTCAATCGCCTCAATTAAGGCCTTGTTTTCGAAAAAAGCTCCTTCTTTAATTTCCTTGGTTATCCTCGTAAGCTCCTGGTATACTATTCTGCCTGCGCCTATGTTGAGGTGGCCAACCTCCGAGTTGCCCATCTGGCCTTCGGGAAGCCCAACCTCCATGCCGCTAGCTCCTATGTCTGTATGGGGATACTTCTCCATATATCTTTTGTAATTAGGCATCTTAGCCTTCATTACTGCATTACCGCAATCTCCATTGCCTATGCCGAATCCATCGAGTATGAAAAGGGCTACAGTCTTATTCAAATGCACCACTCCCTAAAAATTTACAAGCTCCAAGAAGCTTGATGGTTCAAGGCTTGCTCCCCCTACAAGAGCTCCATCTATGTCCGCTTCATTCATTATCTGCTCAACGTTGCCTGGATTAACGCTGCCGCCGTACTGTATTCTTACCTTCTCTGAAACTTCGCTTGAATATAATCCTTCTATTATGCTTCTTATGTATTCAATTACCTCGTTGGCATCAGAACTTGTTGCTGAGCGGCCTGTGCCTATCGCCCATATGGGCTCATAGGCCACAACAACTTCACCGGCGCTTTCCGGAGCTACTCCAGCAAAGGCTTTTTCCACCTGAAGCTTCACTTTTTCCTTTGTGCTTCCAGCTTCTCTTTCCTCGAGCGTCTCTCCCACGCACAGTATCGGCATTATACCATGCTCGATGGCCTTGAGCAGCTTTTTGTTGACACTCTCGTCCGTCTCCGCAAAGTACTGCCTTCTCTCGGAGTGTCCGATTATTACATATTCAGCTCCAATCTCCTTTAAGTGCAGCACGGATATCTCTCCTGTATAGGCCCCTTTCTCCTCGAAATGCATGTTCTGAGCACCTATCTTAATATCTGTACCTTCCGCCGCCAACTTCATATCTTTAAGAAGAGTAAATGGAGCACAAAGCACCACCTCTACATCTGTGCCTTTTATACCCTCTTTTATATCGTTTATGAATGTCTCTGCTTCGGCTATTGTCATGTGCATTTTCCAGTTTCCTGCTATTATTGGGTTTCTCATTCTTTTCCTCCTATTTTTCGTCAAGCGCAGCTATGCCAGGAAGCTCCTTGCCTTCAAGGAACTCAAGCGAAGCTCCGCCCCCCGTAGAAATATGAGTCATCTTGTCTCCAAAGCCCATTATGTTGACGGCGGCAGCGCTGTCCCCTCCGCCTATTACAGTGACTGCATCGGCATCAGCCATGGCTTTTGCAACTCTTAGAGTGCCGTGCGCGAACTCCTTGAATTCAAATACTCCCATTGGTCCATTCCACACTATTGTCTTGGCTTCTTTTATGGCAGCCTCAAACAGCTCTTCTGTCTTAGGTCCTATATCAAGCGCCATCTTGCCCTCCGGCACATCTCCTTCGAACATCTGAGCCTTTTCGTCTTCTGCGAACTTGTCGGCCACTCTGTAGTCAACCGGCACAAGCAACTTGACACCTTTTGCCTCAGCTTTTTTTATCATTTCCTTTACATACTCAACCTTGTCTTCTTCAAGCAGGGAATTTCCGATTCCGTGTCCCTGAGCCTTTAGGAAGGTGTACGCCATTCCACCGCCAATTATAAGAGAGTCAACCTTTTCAAGCAGGTTGTCAATTACATTAAGCTTGTCAGAAACCTTAGCTCCTCCAAGTATCGCAAGAAAAGGCCTTTGCGGCTTTTCAACAGCTTCGCCCAGGAACTTGAGCTCCTTTTGTATTAGATAGCCGCAAACATTCTCTTTCATGAATTTTGTAACACCTGCAGTTGAGCAATGCGCTCTGTGTACAGCTCCGAAAGCGTCGTTTACAAAAATTTCTGCAAGCGATGCCAGTTCCTTTGAAAACTCATCTTCGTTCTTAGTCTCTTCTTTTCTGTATCTTGTGTTTTCAAGAAGAACAATATCGCCTTCACCCATGGCCTTTACAGCTTTTTTGGCATTTTCGCCCACTACGCTGTCATCGGCAGCAAAAACGACTTCCTTGCCAAGAAGTTCAGATAGCCTGACTGCAACAGGTCTAAGAGAAAGTTCCTTTTTAGGCTCACCCTTTGGCTTTCCAAGATGCGAGCATAGGATTACCTTGGCTCCGTTTTCTATAAGATATTTAATAGTAGGAAGCGCACCGACTATCCTGCTCTCATCTGTTATCTTGCCGTCCGAAAGCGGTACGTTAAAGTCACATCTTACAAGAACCTTCTTGCCTTTGACATCTACATCTTCAATAGTCTTCTTGTTTAGCATTATATCTCTCCTCTCATTTTTTCCAAAAACGCCAAATGTGCATCTTTTATGTTTGAAATATGACATATCATATAAGCAATTAATATATATATTATTCTATATCAGCTATACAACTTTTTCAATTTGTTTGTATTTTGTACATAATACCCTTGATATTGGTTTACGGCTGCTTCCTTTGAGACGAGGAGAGTATACCCATTTCATCCCTGTATTTGGCCACAGTCCGCCTTGATATCTCTATTCCCCTGTTTTCAAGCAACCCGCATAAGGACTGATCGCTGAGCGGCTTTTTCTTGTCCTCATTGTCTATAAGCTCCCGGAGTATATTTTTGATGCTGTTGGCCGCAATATCCTCGCAGGAAGGAGCCCCGCTGAAAAAGAACCTTATCTCGAACATGCCATGAGGAGTGAGCATGTACTTGCCGTTGACCGCCCTGCTTACAGTGGATTCATGAAATCCCAGTTCCTGGGCAATGTCCTTCATTATCATAGGTTTCAGATGATTTATGCCCTTTTCAAAAAAATCGCGCTGTCTCTTGAGTATCTCCGTTGATATGCCGAGTATAGTGGCTTTTCTGCTTTCAATGTTCCTTATAAGATTTGCAGCCGAGCCAAGCTTTTGCTTTATATATTCCTTGGCAGCGTCGTCTCCGGCACTTTTAAGCAGACTCTTGTAGTAATCGCTTATCATCAGCTTGGGGGTGGAGTATTCGTTGAGGCGCACCTCAAAATCCCCGTCAGCCTTTTCAACTATCACATCGGGGGTTATATAGCTCGCCCTCTCAACCGAGAAAATTCTGCCAGGCATAGGCTCTAGAGTCCTTATCACGTCTATAAAGTATGTTATCGTCTCCATTTCCAGGCTGTATTTTTTGCATATCTCCCTGTATTTTTTCATAGAAAGCAGCTCAAGGTCGCTGTTTATTATATTTTCAAGCCTATCATCTTTTATACCGTTTTCATGGAGCTGCAAAACAAGACATTCAGAAAGATTCCTAGCTCCAATTCCAGCAGGTTCAAGGCTTTGAACCACGGAAAGCATGCCTAGAACATCCTCCTCGTCAACGCCAAGCCTTGAAGCTATATCCTCGGTGCTATCCGACAGGTAACCTCTTTCATCGAGCGAATTTATTATCTCCAGTGCGACATCCATATCTGCTTCACTTTTAAGCAGACAGCCCACCTGGCCTTTTAGATATTCGTACATACCTGCCTCGTACCCTACAAACTTCTCCATGCCCAAGCCTTCCTCGTCATCCGAATAGGCCGAATATCTGTCGTCACTTGACCCGCTAGATACATGAGCTATGAATTTCTCCCAGTCAATTTCGTCTCTTTTTTCCTCAACCTCGAGCACCGGATTTTCCATGCTTTCTTTGAGTATCTCGACTTCAAGCTCTTGAAGTGTCATATTCAAAATTTGGAGCGACTGCTTAAGCTGCTGGCTTATAACAAGCTTTTGGGACTGTTCTATATTTAATTTAAAATTCATATACATATCAATCAGCCTCTTCCAATAATTCACATAATCAATAGGGCCATATTCTGCAAAGCGTTTTCCCCTATAGCTAATTATATCAGAAAAGGCACCGACTTAACCCGCTCAACCCGTGAAATTAAAATAAAAATCCCCGCCTTCACGTTGCTGTGAGGCGGGGACAACAAAATCTTTTTTGCTATATTTTTATACCAGCTTGTCCAGTGATTTTTTAAGGTCTGCTATTATATCTTCAACGTTCTCAAGACCTACAGAAAGTCTTACAAGTCCGTCAGTTATTCCGGCCTTAAGTCTCTCCTCTGGCTCATATGGCGAGTGAGTCATTGAAGCCGGATGCTGTATCAGCGTCTCTGCATCGCCAAGGCTTACTGCAAGGGTGCAAAGCTCTACGCTGTTCATTAGCGCTATTCCTTCTTCAACTCCGCCCTTTAGCTCGAATGCTATCATTGCGCCAGGAAGCTTCATTTGCTTTTCAGCAAGCGCCTTTTGAGGGAAGCTGTCAAGACCTGGATAATAAACCTTGTCTACCGCAGGATGTGATTCGAGGAATTTTGCAACCTCCATGGCATTGCTGCAGTGTCTGTCCATTCTTATCTCAAGAGTCTTCATTCCCCTTAGCACAAGGTATGCGTCAAATGGGCTTAGAACTGCGCCTGTCATATCCTTAACTCCAAAGAATCTCACAAGGTCGATGAACTCCTTCTTTCCTGATGCGAAGCCTGCTATAACGTCTCCGTGTCCGTTAAGGTACTTTGTTGCCGAGTGAAGCACTACGTCAGCTCCAAGCTCTATTGGTCTTTGAAGGTACGGTGTACAGAAGGTGTTGTCAACCATAACCATGCAGCCTTCAACCTCATGAGCTATTTTTGAAATAGCCTCTATGTCTACTATCTTAAGTGTAGGGTTTGCTGGAGTTTCTAGATATACTACCTTTGTGTTCTCCTTCATAGCATTCCTTACATTTTCAGGATCCGAAGCATCCACAAATTCAACCTCGACTCCGAATCTTGTCATTCCGTGACTTAGGAGAGCATGTGTACATCCGTAAAGAGTCTCGTCGGCAACCATATGGTCCCCTGCCTTTAGAGCTGTCCAAAGCGCCGCAGATATTGCTCCCATTCCCGAAGCGGTAGACATAGTAGCCTCAGCGCCCTCTAGTATTGATATCTTATCTTCAAGAGGAGTGTTTGTAGGATTGCCAAGTCTTGTATATATATAGCCGCACTCTTCCAGGGCAAATCTTCTTCCCCCCTGCTCAGCGGAGTCGAATACGAATGTTGATGTTTGGTATATTGGCGTTGTAAGCGCTCCATGAACCGTATCCTTTTGATGCCCTGCATGTATCGCCTTTGTTCCAAAACCCATTTTAGCCATATCTTCTCTGTTCATGATTCCCTCCTGATATATTAAATATTTGGTTGTATAGTGTAATGATACTCAAAACGCAAAATATTAATCACAAAAAACAATCTCGAGTATAAATAATAGCAATATGCGTGCCAACATCCACTCGATTTATTGTTTTTTTTTGAAAATCAAAAATCCTTTTCATTTATTCTGTGGCAACGTTTTCATGTATTGAAAAAATACTTTTGTGCCTGCCTCCAATTAATTTTTGCACAAATAAAAAAAAACGGCAATAAAAATTGCCATTTTGCAAGCGCAATGGCAATTTTTATTTACAGGTGTAAATATTTATTGCCATTGTATATTGTATTTTTTCACCTTGTTCATTATGGTTGTGTGCGAAACACCCAGTCGCTTTGCAGCCTTCCTCAGGCTGCCGCTTTTCTTCAAAGCCTCTGCTATCGCCTGCTTTTCGCATATACACACTATTTCATCAAGTGTGAGGTCCTCTTTTAGCAGTATTGAGCGCTCTGCTCGTGATATGTCTTTGTTGAAATCGATTATGAGGTGGTCCGTCTTTAGCAGCTTACCCTCGCAAAGATTCATTGCTCTCTCTACCACATTTTCAAGCTCTCTTACATTGCCAGGCCAGTCGTATTCCATAAGCCCATTGAGAAAACCAACTTCGTAACCCTCAACCTGTTTTTTCATGCTGCCGTTGAGCTTTTCTATGAAGAATCTCACCAGAAGGCTTATGTCTTCTTTCCTCTCCCTGAGCGGCGGTATGAATATCGGTATGACATTGAGCCTGTAGTAAAGATCCTCCCTGAAGCTATTGTTCTTTATCATTTCCTCGAGATTCTTGTTGGTGGCGGCTATTATCCTTACATCGACGCCTTCCTCCCTCGTACCGCCAACACGCCTGATTTTGCCCTCCTGCAGAACTCTTAGGAGCTTGGCCTGAAGGCTCATGGAGAGCTCGCCTATTTCGTCAAGAAATATGGTTCCCCCGTTTGCCTTTGTAAAAAGACCGTCCTTTCCAGTCTGAAGTGCTCCTGTAAAACTTCCTTTTTCATATCCAAAAAGCTCGCTTTCAAGCAGGCTGTCAGGAAGCGCGGCGCAGTTGATGGCAAGAAACTCTCTGTCCCTTCTCTCGCTTAGCCTGTGTATGCCCCTTGCGAATATTTCCTTGCCAGTGCCGCTTTCTCCCCTAAGGAGTATCGTGGAGTTCCCTTTGGCCACAGTGGCCGCAATCTTCTTGACCCTTTCTATGGCTATGCTGCTCCCCACTACCTCCCAGAAGCCGTACTTGTCTCCCACTGAAACCGAGTCAATTATTTTAAGCAGCTTCTTTTCCTTCTCCTCGTATGAGAGCAGCTCAATATCTTCTATGTTTATTACTCCTTCTATGGAAAGAAGCTCTTGCTTGAGGCCTTCCTTTTCACTGCTCTTCATCTTCTGTAGCTTAATACATATCCTTTTGGGAAAAACCTCAAGCGAATGCAGGTTTATCTTTTTTTCATACAGCTTGCTCAAAATTGTAAGTGTCATGCCAATCTTGTCATGCGTTATAATCTCAAATCTAACGTGCTCCAAATTAACTCACCTTCTAGATCGTGTCTATGATTTTCTGAAGCTCTTCCCCGCTGAAATTATACTTCTTGTTGCAAAAATGGCATACAAGCTCGGCTCCTCCGTCCTCAAGAAGTATCTTCTCGAGTTCCTCCCTGCCTATTGTGACAAGGGCTTTTTCAAATTTTTCCCTGCTGCAGTCGCACTGATAGTCAACCTCGTATTTTTCAAGCACCTCAGGCTCGAAGCCGTCAAGCACTATGTTCATTACATCCTCGGGAGTCTTGCCTTCTTCTATGAGCGCAGTTATCGGCTTCATGCCCGAAATATTCTCTTCAAGCCTTGATATGCTCTCCTCTGATGCATCCGGCAGCGGCTGAACTATGAAGCCTCCGGCAGCCTTTACTGAATGGTCCCTGTCTATTAAAACTCCCAAGGCAACAGCCGACGGAGTCTGCTCCGAGAACGTAAAGTAATGGGCCAGATCCTCGCCTATCTCTCCGCTTACCAGGCTGTATTGCCCGACATATGGCTCCTTTAGCCCCATGTCTATTATGACGTTTATCTTGCCTTCCCTTCCTATTGCAGCTCCTACGTTCAGCTTTCCGTCTTCCCTTAGCGGAACTTCAACATCAGGATTCGCTATATAGCCTTTGACTATTCCCTGGTAATTCGAGACTACAACTATGCCTCCTGCTGGACCGTCGCCCTTAATCTGCAGAGTAAGCTTGTCGTTTTCACCCTTGATCATGAGCCCCATTATGCTGCCAGCCGTTATGGCTCTGCCTAGTGCCGCAGTTGCAACAGGAGTCGTGTTGTGGAGCGTTCTGGCCTTTTCTGCTAGTCCAGTTGTTACGGCAAAAAATCCTCTTATACTCTTGTCTGCTGATGTCACTCTTAAAATGTAATTATTCATATCTATATTTTCTCCCTTCATTTCACACATACAAAAAATACCCGTTCAGACCTTTCGGAGGCGTCCTCCATGCCAAAATCTCCAAGCGCCTTAATACTCCTGAAGCCGCTGGCACTGAGCATTGCTTTAATCGTTTCATTTCTATACGCCTTCTGAATGTGATATTCTTCGAATCTCTTGTAAAGTCCATTTGTCTTCGCAAAAAAAGTTATTTCCATTTCGACCGTTTCAGCGTCAGGCTCATAATAGTTTTCCCATATATAGGCTATGTCGTCCTCGGCAAGCGTAAATGTATTATCACCAAGAACATTTGAAAGCTTGTAAAATGAGCTCAAGTCAAATACAAGCACTCCCCCCTCTGGAAGAGTGTCATATATTCCGCAAAACAGCCTCAGCAAATCGTCTTCATCTGTTATGTAGTTGAAGCCGTCGCATGCGCACACCACGCAGTCAGGGCTTAGCGACTGAAAATCCAAATTTCGCATGTCGCTGCACAGAAGAATCGATTTTAGATTTTCGTCCCCCAGCTTTTTTTGGGCTTCGCACAGCATCTCTTCAGATATGTCGACTCCCGTCACTTCGTATCCAAGCCTTACAAGCTCCTTTGTTACGCTCCCCGTGCCGCAGCCCAGCTCGAGTATGTTCTTGACATCAATGCCGCCGCTTTGCTTTATCAAACTATCTATATGCTCAGCCCAAGCCGTGTAATCCACATCTTCCATTAGCCTGTCGTAGTAGTGAGCGAATTCTCCGTAAAACTGCATATTATGACCTCCGGAATCAGTTGAATGTTACGTTCAAGTAGATATATATTACAATGCAAACAGCCATAGGGGCGTATATCAGCAATTTTAATCGGCCCTGCCGCGCTGCATGGCCTTCACTTATTTCGGCATTCTCAACACCGAATCTTTCCCTGAGCTTTTTGAATTTTCCCTTTAGCCCCTTTGCGCACGCGAGAGATATTAATCCAAGCACGGCCAGCTGCATTCCCATGGCAAGCATCGTGTCAACGCCTTCCGGCATGGTCTGGGCAGCACCCTCGCCTTGAAGCATGAAATAGCCCAGTGCCGATGCTATTGAGTTGTTGAGCGCATGGCAAAATATAGCCGGCCATATTGAGCCCGTAATAATTGTCATGTAGCCGAATACGATTCCCAGCACCAGCGGCCCCATGAAGTTATATATGTTGTAGTGGAAAAGAGCGAACATAAAAGCAGTAAACAGCACTGCAAACCTCTCGCTTCCCGTGCTGTTCATCCTCAGAAAAAATCCCCTGAAGAGAACTTCCTCGCAGAAACCCGGCAGAATTCCAATTAGCACTATATAAAGCAGAAATTCGTTCAAGCTGGATGCTATAGGCATTTCGGGCAGCTCCACGTTCCCAAACAGACTAAGTATAAATATCACGAGCGAATTTCCAAAAACCGCCAAGGGGTATGTTAGAAGCGTTATGGCAAACGCTGAAACGAACACCTTGGGACTTACAGGCCTCAGCCTTAAAAATTCAAGAATACTGCCTGTCTTATATATGTTCGAAAAAATCACCGCCGGAAGCAGCACTATAACAAGCTCAGTCAGCACTATGCCGCTGTTGAGATCAATGTTTTGGAAATATGATCCCGCCGACAGGAATATGACAGACAGGAACAAAAACACAGCGTTAGCCGACGTCAGCCTCTCTAGCTTCAAGCGATCACCCCTTTATGCCTTAAAAGCCTTATATAGAATTCAAGTCCGAAAATCAGGGCTTTCTCATCAAAGTTAAAGTCAATATTGTGAAGACTTCTGGTAAAGCCCAAATCCTCATTCCTGCTCCCCAGCATGAAGAATAATCCCGGAATTTTCCTTTGATAGTATGAAAAGTCCTCCGCAATCATGAGCGGCTCTAGCAGGCTTATGTTCTCTTCGCCCACGGCCTCCCTGAATTCCTCGAACAGTCTCTCGTCATTATTTACCGGCGGATAATCATCCTTTATACTGACATCTATTTTGCAGCCGTATACGGTTTCAAAGCCTCTGGCAACTTCGTATATTCTTTCCTTTATCTTTTCATATACGTTGTCCTTGAAGGCTCTTATTGTGCCCTCAAGCCTAACATTGCCGCTTATTATGTTTCGTCTGCTTCCTCCCTCTATCCTTCCTATTGTAAGCACGCCCTCGTCAAGCGGTCTTATATTTCTAGAAATTATGGTCTGAAGCGCACTTATGAATCCTGCGGCGGCAACTATTGAGTCGTTCGCATCCTGAGGCATAGCCCCATGTCCGCTCTTACCTGTGATTTCAATATTGACCTCACCCGCACCCGAGAGGAAATACAGCGGCCTGACTCCTGCAAGCCCTTCGCTCACATCGGGATACATATGAAGGCCATATATCTCTTTTATCCCATACTTTTCAATGAGGCCTGCATTTATAAGAGGCAGAGCCCCTCCCGGAGACTCTTCGGCAGGCTGAAATATGAATACTACGTTGTCCTTAAGAAACTCTCTCCTTTTCCAAAGGTACTCCACAAGGCCAAGCAGCACACTCATGTGCCCGTCATGACCACAAAGATGTCGCACAGAACCGTCACCTGCATTGAGTCCGTCCATATCGGCCCTGAAGGCAACCGTCCTTTCGCCTTTGCTTCCTTTTATAATACCTGTTACCGATGTCTCAAGCAGGGCATCGTGCTGTATTCCAAGGCTGTCAAGGCGGTTTCTTATATATTCTGCCGTTTTATACTCCCTTAGGCCCAGCTCTGCAATCTCATGAAGGCTCCTTCGGTGTCCATACACGGTTTCCTGAAATTCCAACACCTCTTGGCTTATATTCTCAAAATTCATACTGTTTTCAGCAAAAACACACAAACTGTTCTTGCTTACTCCTTTCTCTATTAATTTTAATATGCAAAAGCATTCCTGATTTAGCCGTAAAAATTTATTTGCATGCTTTAGCATGTTGAATATATTCATATTTAGTGTTACTATTGTATAAACTTTATGCTAAAAAACAGGGGGTAATCAAAGTGAAAAAGTACAATGTAGCAATTGTCGGCGCAACCGGAAAAGTCGGGGAAACTTTCCTGAAGGTACTCGAGGAGAAAAATTTTCCTGTAGATAAATTATACCCTATGGCCTCAAAAAAATCTGCAGGAATTAATATCAAATTCCAAGGCAAAGACTGGACTGTAGAAGAGCTCAATGAGAACTCATTCGACAAGGACATAGACATAGCTCTATTTTCAGCGGGCGGAAGCATAAGCCTCAAATATGCTCCTATCGCAAAAGCAAAGGGTGTAATAGTAATAGATAACAGCAGCGCATGGAGAATGGAAAAAGATGTGCCTCTTGTAGTCCCAGAGGTCAATCCTGAAGACGTAAAAAAGCACAATGGCATAATAGCTAACCCTAACTGTTCTACAATACAGGCTGTAGTGGCTCTCAAGCCTCTGCACGACAAGTTCAAAATAAAAAGAATAGTATATTCTACTTATCAGGCTGTTTCTGGATCGGGAGTTAAGGGAATAAGAGACTTAGAAGAAGGCTTAAAAGGAAACAAGAACGAATTCTACCCACACCAGATAGCTTTCAACTGCATCCCTCACATAGACGTTTTCCTTGAAAATGGCTATACAAAAGAAGAGATGAAAATGGTGGAAGAAACCAAGAAGATAATGCACGACGATTCACTGAAAATAACAGCTACTGCAGTTAGAGTCCCTGTTATAAGCGGACACAGCGAGTCTATAAATGTGGAGTTTGAAAAGCCTTTCGAAATTTCAGAAGTTTTCAACATAATGGGTTCTGCTGAGGGGATTGTACTGGTAGACGACGTAGCAAACAACAAGTACCCTCTAGCAAGTGACGCAGCAGACACTGATCCGGTATATGTGGGCAGACTCAGAAGAGACGAGAGCTTGGAAAGCGGCCTTAACATGTGGGTTGTTGCCGACAACATTAGAAAAGGTGCGGCTACAAACACTGTACAGATTGCTGAGCTTCTTGTTAAGTACGACCTAATTTAACTTTCAAAAAGAGAAGGAGTGATTCGCAATGATATTCAAAGGATGTGGAGTCGCTATAGTAACACCTTTCAAGGACGGGAAAGTTGATTTTAAGAAGCTTGAAGAACTCGTCGAGTGGCATATAAATGAAGGCACTGATGCGATAATAGTTGCAGGAACAACTGGCGAAGCATCAACAATGACTGACGAGGAACAGCTTGCAGCTATAAAATGCGTGGTTGACAAGGTTGCAAAGAGAGTTCCTGTAATAGCAGGGGCCGGCTCTAACGACACTCCCCATGCCATCAAGCTGTGCCAGGAATCCGAAAAACTCGGAGCTGACGGTCTCCTTCTAGTTACGCCTTATTACAACAAGGCTACACAGGCAGGACTTATTAAGCACTACACTATGATAGCCAACAGCGTTAAAATTCCTATAATACTTTACAACGTTCCAGGCAGAACAGGCGTGAACATCCAACCTAAGACTGCTGTTGAGCTTGCCAAGGTAGAAAACATAGTAGCTATCAAAGAAGCCAGCGGAGACATATCTCAAATAGCCCTGCTAGCAAGCATGGTACCAGAAGGCTTCGACATATATTCAGGAAATGACGATCAGGTGCTTCCTATACTCTCACTAGGCGGAATCGGCGTCATATCTGTAGTGGCAAACATATGCCCTAAGGATACTCATGACATGGTAGTCAAATACCTCGAAGGAGACTTTAAGGCTGCCATGAAGCTTCAGCTTGGAATGAAGGCTCTAATAGACGCCCTTTTCATAGAGGTAAATCCAATACCTGTAAAGACTGCAATGAACCTCATGGGCAGGGATGTCGGCGAACTGAGAATGCCTCTTTGCGAGATGAGCCCATCAAATATAGAGGTCCTTAAGAAAGAACTAGTAAGCTACGGACTTCTAAAATAATCAAGGAGGACATTCATGCTCAATGTAATAATAAACGGAGCTTTAGGCAAAATGGGAAAAGTCCTGATTGACGCTGTAAATTCGGATGAAGAGCTGAATCTTGCAGCCGCCGTTGACAAAGGTGCCCAAGCAATGAGCGAAAAACCTGCTGGCATATATGGCTCTATATTCGACGTCAATGTAAAGGCTGACGTGGTTATCGACTTTTCCAGACCAGAGGCTGCCAAGGATCTCATCAAATACTGCAAGGACAACAAGTGTGCTCTTGTGCTTGCTACAACAGGTTTTAGCGATGAAGAACTGGATTTCATACATGAATCAGCCAAGGAGATTCCAATATTCAACTCATATAATATGTCGCTAGGAGTAAACCTCATGCTAAGCCTTGTAGCAAAAGCTGCGCAGGCCCTTGAAGGCTTCGACATAGAAATCATCGAAAAGCATCACAACGAGAAGGTGGATGCGCCAAGCGGCACAGCCATAATGATAGCAAACGAAATAAACAATGCTCTAGACAACACTATGCAGATGAATTACGGCAGATATGGCAGAGACTGCAAGAGAGCCAAAAACGAAATAGGAATACACGCCGTTAGAGGCGGCACAATAGTAGGCGACCATACAGCCGTATTTGCAGGCAAGGACGAGATAATTGAAATAAGACACACTGCAAACTCAAAGCAGATATTTGCCCAAGGAGCGCTTCGTGCTGCCAAGTTCATTTCCGGCAAAGGCAGTGGGTTCTACAACATGAAAGATCTATTCAGTTTCTAACGGAGGTAATTTATGAAAAAAATGACAGATGCTTATGAAATAGCTAGATATATAAAAGAAGTCAAGAAAAAAACGCCTGTGACACTATATGTCAACGGCGACTTCGACGCTTATTCTTACAAGGAAAAATGCAGCGACCTGAAGGTTTTCGGAAGCTGCAACTCATATATATTGATAGGCGAATATGAGGACATTAAGAACATACTTGCAGACAACAAGGATGCAATAACAGACTACCACATGGAAAACGACAGAAGAAATTCAGCCATACCAATGTTCAATAAACTCAGCACTACTGCCAGAATCGAGCCGGGTGCCGTTATAAGGGACATGGTTTCAATAGCTGACAATGCTGTTGTTATGATGGGCGCTGTTATAAACATAGGCGCTGAAGTCGGCGAAGGCACAATGATAGACATGAATGCTGTGCTTGGCGCAAGGGCCATGATAGGCAAGAACGTTCACGTTGGCGCTGGAGCTGTTGTAGCTGGTGTGCTTGAGCCTCCATCGGCAACTCCTGTAATAGTGGAAGACGGCGTTATGATAGGAGCCAACGCTGTTATACTTGAGGGAGTTAAGGTTGGCAAGGATGCCGTAGTTGCAGCCGGAGCCGTAGTTACAACTGACGTTCCTGAAGGAAGCGTAGTGGCAGGCTCTCCTGCGAAGGTAATCAAGATGAAGGATGAAAAGACTTCAGAAAAAACAAAGCTCATGGACGACCTTAGAGGTTAAGTTCACATTATCAAATCAGGGGTGCCGGGATATATCCGGCACCCCTTTATTAATTTTATCTGTCCTCGTCTGTAACAGCAAACACATATGGTATGTTCCTGTAGTAATCGCTGTAGTCAAGGCCATAGCCTACCACAAACTTATCCTCTATTGTAAAGCCAATATAGTCCGCCTGATAATCCACGGCTCTCCTGCTTGGCTTGTCAAGCAGCACGCACGACTTAACACTTGCAGCCTTCTTGGCCTTAAGATGCTCCACAACATAATTCATTGTTATTCCAGAATCAGTTATGTCGTCAACTATAAGCACGTCATACCCTTCTATATCCTCTTTCACGTCGTGCAGCACACTGACGCTCCCCTTGGATTCAAATTTATCCTCATAGCTCGATGTGGTCATGAAACCAATTTTCACTGGCACGCTTATGCTCCTGACTATGTCAGATGCAAAGATAAAGCTCCCTTTTAGAAGGGATACAACGAATAGCTTCTTGTGCTCATAATCCTGTGAAATCTGTCTTCCCAGCTCCTCAACCCTTGAAGCTATGTCTTCCTTCGAGCAAAGCGTTTCCCACTTTTTATTTGCTATATCCATTATTTACCTCCGGTGTGGATTTTATATTCTAATGCCATATAAAAACTCTGCTGAATTGATGATCGGCGACCATATTTCAACAGAGTTTTCATGAAATTAATTTTAATTTAAAATATCTGTATTGTCAATAAATTAGGCCATAATTATACTGGCAGCCTTATTTTTGTTCATCCTGTCCATAACGTCAACTATTACAGCATCAGTTACGCTCATTCCCCTATCGCTTACCTCGCCTAGATTTCTTATGCTCTGCTCTACGGTTTCTCCCACTATGCCGTTGAACTTTGGAACTATGGAGCCATACTTTACATTTATGGCACTTTGCATTGCCGCCGCCGCTGCACTTGAGAGCTTGTATGCGCAGCCTGCCTTTGCACCGTCGCATATCATTCCGCTCAAATTGGCTATCACATTGCTTATGGCACCTTCTACAGCTTCATACCCCAGTTCCATAAGCCAAGCTATTGCTGCCGCTGAACCGACTGATGCCGCGACTCCACAGCCGCATACAGGCGAAAGTCTTCCGGTATAGTTCTTTACATAGCCTATCACAAGATGGCTTATTGCAAGAGCCTTTGCAAGTCTCTCGTCGCTTTGAGGATACTCTTCATTGTAGGCAACTATAGGAAGTATAGCTGTGAGGCCGTGGTTTCCGCTCCCGTTCGAACTCATCACCGGCAGCTTGATTCCCGACATTCTTGCATCAGAAGCCGCGGCCGTAAGCATCATGGCCATATTTACAAGGTCTGCTGATATGAATCCGTCTTCAATGGCCATTTTCAGGCTGTAGCCAACGCCTGCTCCTAGCTTGTGAGAGAGTCCCTCATTTGCCATTCTCGTATTCATATTTACCCCTTCAAGCAGAAAATCTATGTCACTGAGCTCAAGCCTTTCCACCAGCTGTATTAGCTCCCTTATAGTGAAGCTTGCCACCGGACTATCACTCCTGCTTGAAGCTGAGCCCTGTAGGTTGCTCATGCAGGTATTCAAGAGCACCTGCCCGTCCTTTTTCAACAGCACAAAATTGTCGTGCTTTGTGCTTATGATGGCCTCTGCCACGCTCTTCTCACCCTTTAGCACAGCTCTTGCATATATCCTGTCCCCTTCTTTAAGCGGATACACTCTTATGAAGCCCTCGTCCACCAGCCTTTGGGCCTTCTCAAGCTGGCTTTCCTGGACACTTTCAAGAACGGCGAGCCCAAGCTTTGAATCTCCTCCCAAAAGACCCATGGCAGCAGCTATTTCAAGTCCGACTCCTCCGTTGCTCCCCGGAATTCCTACTCCCATTCCGTTCTTATATATATTGGAGCTTACTTCTATGCTGCATTCTATGCACTCTTCTCCAAGAATTTCTCTCGCTTTCGCAACCGCCAGCGCCACCGCAACCGGCTCCGTGCATCCCAGTGCCGGCTTAACCTCTGATTTTAGAAGCTCTATAATAGTATTTTTCATGACTTATCCTCCATTTTCCAATCCACAAATTTCAACTGTCAATTATGAAAATATATTAAGCATTTTCCGTGCCAACTTTTAATTCTCATCGGGAATATCACGGATTTTTTCATGAAATGCCATTCAATCATATGGAATATGCGGGATGATATACATCCATGAATTTTCTGGTGCACTCAGCTCAGCATTACGCGTTAAAGATGCAATGGTCTTTTTCACATTTTATATCTCAAAAACAAAAAAAATAATCTCATTTTGAGATTTTGTCTCATTTTGAGATTATTTCATGTTCCTTGATTTTTCGATACAGAGTCGCCCTGGATATGCCCAAGGCTTGTGCCGCCTTTTCCTTATCCTGCTTGTAATCCCTGTAAGTATGCAACGCCTTTTGTATTTCAGCCTTTTCGAGCTCTCTCAGAGGCACTATTGCTTCATGCTCCACATGGCTCTGCTTTGACGGCCTTGGCATGCGGAGCTTTTCGGGAAGGTCCTCCGGCGCTATCAAGCCTGTCTTTGTCATGTTGATGCAATACTCAATGACGTTCTGAAGCTCGCGAACATTGCCCGGCCACTCATATGCTTTAATTATTTTCATTACTGAATCTGAAAAGCCTTCCACGCTTTTTCCCAGATTCTGAGCACACTCGCTTGCAAGGTTTCTTACCAGCTCAGGTATGTCCTCCATGCGTTCCCTCAGAGGAGGCACTCTGATTGGAATTACATTAAGCCTATAAAAAAGATCCTCTCTGAATTCTCGCTTTTCAACCATTTCCTCAAGATTTCTATTAGTCGCCGAGAGTATCCTTACATCCACCGGCGTGCTGCTGCTGGCTCCTATCTTGTCTATCTTCTTCTCCTGGAGCACCCTGAGAAGCTTTGCCTGCAGATGCAGACTCATGTCGCCTATCTCGTCCAGAAACAGCGTGCCCCTGTCAGCCAATTCGAATTTGCCGAGCTTTCCGCCTTTTTTTGCACCAGTGAATGCTCCCTCTTCGTATCCGAACAGCTCGCTCTCCAATAGCGCCTCTGGTATTGCGGCGCAGTTTATTGCTATGAACGGATGGCTTTTTCTTTTACTCGAGCCGTGTATTGCTCTTGCGAAAAGCTCCTTGCCTGTTCCACTCTCGCCCGTTATAAGCACTGCCGATGATGAGCGGGCTGCGACCTTAGCTTGCTCTATGGCCTCACTTATAGGCCCACTGCTGCCTATTATGCTTTCAAAATCTATGCCAGACTCAGAGTAGGCTATTTCGTTATAATCGCTTATGGCTGATTTCGCATCCACAAAATCTAGTACAAAGCCTTCTGCCTTGCCGTCTATTATGACGGCATTTATATTGTATATTCCTCTGAATGATTTTTTGCCCCTGCTGTATAAAAAGCCTGCGCTAATTTTGCCGGCAGCTGCACCCTTTAATTCATCCGACTTAATAAAACTTAGGAGATCAAAAATGCTTCTTCCCTCTATCTTGTCAGACTGACTGAATAGATCCACAAACTTCTGATTCCAGATGTTTATATCCCCGGCAAAGCTCACTGACACGACAGCCTTGTCCATGTTGTTTATAAGCGTTTGCATTCTGCTTGTCTCAATCCTTAGCATGCTCGCCTTTTCCTCGGCTCTCAGCTTGCTTGAAATGAGCTCTGACATTCTTCCCAGGAAATTGAGGAGCTGGGCCTTATTTTCAAGAAGGTTCTCCCTTTGCTGCTCATCGAATGCTATGAGGCCTATTACGCCGCAAATCTCCCCTTCAAGCATGATTGGGCAGCATACCTCGCCCCATTCGACGCATTCGTATTTCATACTGCAAAGCCTGCATACCTCGTCCAGCCTCGGATTTTCAATTATGAAACTCCTGCCCGTATCCTTAGAGCTTCCAAAGGCCGACATACTGCTTACCCTCTCGCCTATCTTGTCCACATACGCCCCTGTTCCTGCTATCCTGACAAGTTGCTCATCAACTATCGTCACGTCAACCTTTAATGCACATGATATGGCTTCAGCAATGTTTTGTATGTCTGCTTCGATATTTTTAAGTCCTACCATTTACATCTTGTCCTTTACCTTCATTGTCAGTATGATATTTTTTATTTCCTTGAGCTGCACGAGGATATTGTTTAGAGTAAGTTGGAGAGTTCCAAGTATTATGAAAAGAATTATGATTGCTACAAATTCAAAATGTACAGTCATCAAATCACCCCTGTTATAAATTTAAAAAAAAGACTAGCAGCACTAGTCTTTAATTAAGTTTTTTGCCAACATATATAAATTTTTTGTTTTCAACGTCATTTATTTCCCCGGAATAGCCCAGTCCTTTGAAAAGCCTTAATATTTCACAAGGTGCATAGTATTTGCACTGGAATCCCAGAAGCTTCATAAATATGATGGATATTTTCCTTATTATTCCTTTTGGATTGACTTCCTCAATTATTATATCCCCGTGTAATTTTAATACCCTGTCAACTTCTTTTAACACTTTTTTTTCGTCATCAAAGCTGTTAAAATGATTCAGGAAAACAACCTTGTCGAAACACGAATCCTTAAAAGGCATATATTCAGGCAGTCCGTCAACTATACTGCAATTTGAATTTTTGATTACTGCTGAATTATTGAAATTTTCAGCATGCTCAAATATTGTGACATCTGCTCCTGCTTTTTTCAAATACTTACCATAATAAGACACATCTCCCATAAGTAGTATTTTTTCTCCAAAAGACGGCCTCAAAAAATCCATGAAGTTGCCTATATTTTCTTTACCCTTGCAAGGGCATATGCTATGCTGCGAGCACTCAGATGCCTGTTTAACCAAAATAATCACCTTCTATGTATACTATAATGCCACATGTATCTATATTATAAGTCATGTCTGCCAAATATTCAATATCACAAGTAAATTTTTACATTAATACTTTGATTTTCCACAAGCTTTATATCCCATTGGCCTTTTTTTTTATCTCAAAATGGTTTAATATAATATGAGTAGAGATTTTTCGGAGGTTGATTGAATGTTTGAGAATTCATCTAAAGAGTCGGCAATTCAGAAACTGCTAATTTTATATATTTTTAAAAGCATTGATTTTGGACTTACTAATTCGCAGATCACACAGATAATAATGGAAACCGAGCTTATGAACTATTTTCTGTTCAAGCAGTACATTGCAGAGCTCACTGAAAACGAACTAGTGACAGAAGACAGCGATTCCAACAACCAGCGCTATAACATCACTTCCAAGGGTATGCAGACGCTCAACTACTTCATATCAAGGATACCTTACGCCACGCGCGAAAAAATTGATTTTTACCTCCTGCAAAGCAAGGATCGCCTTGTTAAGGATACACAAATAAAATCAAATTTCAAAAAGGTAAGTGAGCATGAATACACAGTCGAGCTCAGCGTAATAGAAAACAGCACACCGCTTATCGAGCTTAGCATAAGCCTTCCGTCAAACAAGCAGGCCCGGTTGATGTGCGATAACTGGAAGAAGAACGCAAGCAGTCTCTACGGAGACATACTCCAGCTGCTCATAAAATAGAACAGCCAGCTTCATAAACAGCATAAAGTCAGAGAGTTTGCTCTCTGACTTTTTTATTTGCATTAATCGCTTTATTTTTCGTATTTATTCCTTAGGAATATAGCCAAGGCGTTTGCCGAAAGGAGTAGCACTATCAGCACTATTATGCCTGCCGAGGCAACATTTTGGAACTCAGCCTGAGGCCTTGAAGTCCAGTTAAATATTTGTATTGGAAGCACTGTAAATGAGTCCATGATACTTCTTGGGATAAATGCTATATATCCTGCCGCTCCTATTATGATAAGCGGTGCCGCTTCTCCCATCGCACGCGACATTGCAAGTATCGTGCCTGTTAGTATTCCCGGCATTGCATACGGAAGCACGACTCCTGTTATCGTAAGCCATTTAGATACTCCAAGAGCATATGAACCGTGTCTTAGCTCGTTAGGCACAGCCTTTAGAGCTTCCTGAGATGATACTATTATTACAGGCAAGATCAGAAGCGCAAGAGTCAAGGCTCCCGAAAGTATGCTTCTCTCAAATGCCATAAGCCTTACAAAAACCGCAAGTCCCAGAATACCGTAGACTATCGACGGCACCCCTGCCAGGTTTGCTATGTTTATCTGCAGCAAATTGTTGAACCATTTCTTCTTGTCAGAATATTCCTCCAGATATATCGCTGTTCCGACTCCAAGAGGGAATGAGAACAGGAATGTAAGCCCTATGACCCAAACGCTTCCTATAAGGGCCGAATATATGCCGGCTCTTTTCGGAAATCTTGAAGGCAGATTCGTTATGAAATCCAGACTTAGCCAGCCAATACCTGTCTTGAATATGTTTGCCAGCAGCAATATGAGCATTATTATTCCAAAAGCTATGGCCATGAAAAAGAAGCCTTCGAAAATCTTGCTCATCAGCTTCCTGCCTTTTAGGTTGGAGCTACTATTCGCACCTTTGTATATGTTGTTTTCCATATCTGCGTGAGTTCCCTTCATACTAATATTCCTCCCTGTACTTGCTTACAATATGTCTTGCGAGAATATTCATAAGCAGCGTCATCAGGAAAAGCAAGAGTCCGACTGCGAAAACAGTCTTGTATTCTACAGAGCCATGTTGAATGTCTCCCATGCTTATATTAACCATGTAGCCTGTCATAGTCTGTATACTGTTAAGCGGATTGAAGGTGAGTATACTGCTTGAGCCTGCAGCTATTGCAACAATCATTGTCTCGCCAATCGCACGCGATACCGCAAGTACAAAGGATGATATGACATTAGAGATTGCAGCCGGCAGGACAACATTGAGCGCAACTTCAAGCTTTGTAGCTCCAAGCGCATAAGCCCCTTCCCTTAACGCCTTGGGCACAGCCCTCATAGCATCCTCGCTCAGCGATGCGACCATCGGCATTGTCATTATTCCAACAGCTATAGCGGCGCTTAATGCGTTGAACACTTCTATCTGCGGAAAAATCCCCTTCAAAAACGGCGTTATGAAGTTGAGTGCAAAGAAGCCGTACACTATTGAAGGAATTCCGGCCAAAACCTCAAGTATTGGCTTTACAACTTTTCTGACCTTTGCAGGTGCAAATTCACTGAGGTATATGGCGCTTCCGAGTCCCACCGGTATTGATACTATGCTCGAAAGCACAGCAATCATCATGGTTCCAACCACTATAGGTATTACGCCAAAGTGTCTGGGCTCAAGTGTAGGAGTCCATTTTGTAGTGAATAGGAACTCGAATATTGAAACTTCCCTTAAGAATCCCAACGTTTCCCAAAGCAGCGTTGCGACTATTCCTATTGTAACTAGTATGGAAACCGCTGAAAATGCCTGCAGTATAAGTTTCACCAGCTTTTCCTGAAAGTGCATTCTCATTATATGTTTGTCTGGCCCTCTTTTGGCTTTATTCATCTATTTATCCTCCAAAATAAGTTCAAGTTCCTTTGCATATTCATCATCAGGAAGAGCAACATATCCAACTTCCTCCGCCAGAATACCCGCATTTTCCAAATAGAACTTAAGATATGCCTTCACTTCAGGCCTAACCATGGATTCTTTATTCACATATATGAAAAGTGGTCTTGACAACGGCGCATACTGTCCTGATTTAATGCTTTCCAATGTGGGCTCTACAGGGCCGCTTCCATTGTCTACCTTTACAGCTTTTATTTTATCCACATTTGCTTCATAGTATGCAAATCCAAAGAAGCCTATGGCATTCTTGTCTCCGCCTATTCCCTGCGCAAGCACGTTGTCATCTTCACTTGGTGTTATGTCAGCCCTTATGGCGCCACTTTCACCGTTTATGGCCTCAGTGAAGTAATCAAATGTACCAGAGTCGGTTCCAGGTGAATAAAACTTTATCTCTTCGTCCGGCCATTCGGGTCTTACATCGCTCCATGTCTTGACTTTGCTGTCTGGAGACCAAATTTTGTTTAGCTCCTCAACAGTCAGTGAATCCACCCAGTTGTTTTCCGGGTTTACTACAACAGAAAGGCCGTCATATGCTACTCTTAATTCGACATATTCTATTCCGTTTTGCTCTGCAAGCTGTTTTTCTTTGTCCTTTATAGGTCTTGACGCATCATTTATGTCTATTTCATCGGCTGTAAACTTCTTGAAGCCTCCGCCTGTTCCTGATACTCCGACCGGTATTCTTACATATCGGTTTTTGGCCAGGAATTCTTCAGTAATGGCCTCTGTTATCGGAAAGACTGTTGATGAACCGTCAATCTTTACTTCTCCGGTAAGCTCGTTCCCTTTAGAGCCTCCTGTGCATCCTGCAAATAGTGAAATCGAGACTATCATAAACATTGATATTATCCCTGCTGTCTTTATTATCTTCATAATTTCATCCCTTCCTATGTCAACTAGAGGCTTTAACTTGCGCCTTGTCGTCCATTTAACATTTCTATCACACATTTTAAATTATAGCATCAACCGTTGAAACATCACGGTTAACTGTCTGTTAATAGTGTTAAGTCCATGTTAACAGGATTGTCTGGGTATGAAAATACTTATTGAAAAATAAAAGGTCCCGGATATTATTTAATATTCCAAGACCTTTATATGAGCTTATGCTGCGTATATTGATTTATTTTATAAGTTCAAGTCCTGCTGCATACTCTTCATCCGGAAGAGCTACGTATCCTACTTCGCTGGCAAGAGTGCCTGCATTTTCAAGATAGAATTGAAGGAATGATTTAACTTCTGGTCTTGCCATAGCTTCCTTGTTCACATACAGGAATAGAGGTCTTGAAAGAGGCGCATACTGGCCTGACTTTATAGTGTCAAATGTTGGCTCTACAGGGCCGCTTCCGTTGTCTATCTTAACAACCTTCAGCTTGTCTGCGTTCTCTTCATAGTATGCATATCCGAAGAAGCCTATTGAGTTCTTGTCGCCGCTTATGCCTTGCACAAGCACGTTGTCGTCTTCACTTGGAGTTATGTCTGCTCTCATTGCTCCGCTTTCGCCGTTTATTTCTTCAGTGAAGTAGTCGAATGTACCAGAGTCAGTTCCTGGAGCATAGAATTTTATAGGCTCGTTTGGCCATTCAGGTCTTATATCACTCCAAGTTTTTACAGTGCTGTCTGGTGCCCAGATTTTCTTAAGCTCATCTACAGTCAGCGAATCCACCCAAGTGTTTTCAGGGTTTACTACTACTGAAAGACCGTCAAATGCTACTTTAAGTTCTATGAATTCAACTCCGTTTTGCTCTGCTGCCTGCTTTTCTTCATCCTTTATAGGTCTGGATGCGTCATTTATATCTGTTTCTTTTATTGTAAACTTCTTGAAGCCTCCGCCTGTTCCCGATACGCCAACCGGTATTCTAACATCTGGATTTTGAGCCAGGAATTCTTCAGCTATAGCTTCAGTGATAGGAAATACCGTAGATGAGCCATCGATTTTAATTTCCCCTGAAAGTCCTGCATTCTCTGCTCCTCCTTGATTTCCTCCCGAACAACCTGTAAAAAGAGCCATTGATGCTATTAGTACCATTGATGCCAATCCTACGATTTTTTTTAGTTTCATGTTTTTATCTCCTCTCAGTTTTTAATCATTTCCCTTCCACATTTTTAATTATAGCATCAAACGTTGAAATATACCGGTTAACAGTCAGTTAAGTCAGTTAAGTCTGTGTATACTATATTATCAGCATGTTAAGAAAACATAAAAAAGCCCTGGATATCATTGAATATCCAGAGCCTTTTAAGTAAATCGTATTCTATTTAGCTTTCTTGATTAAACTCCTTACAGCGCCAATCATATAAAGCGAACCCGCAAATATTATGACATCCTCCGGGCCTGATTCCTCTACAGCCTCATGGAGCGCCTTTTTTATGCTGTTATGGCTGGCCAGTATCCTTATCTTGTTGTCTATGAGCTTTATCCTGTGGAGCAGCTCATCCGAATCCATAGCTCTTGGATTGTCAGGAGAAGTAGTTACAACTCTGCCGGCCTTTGGAATCAGTTCACGGAGCACCTTGTCCACTTCCTTGTCCTTTAGCATCCCAAGCACGAGGGTTACCCTTTCTTTTGGAAAATTGTCTTCCATGAATCTGGACAGAGCCATGGCGCCATGATAGTTGTGAGCGCCGTCTATTAATATGAGCGGTTTTTCACCCAAAACTTCTAGTCTTCCCGGCCAAGTAGCCTTTTTAAGGCCCTCATATATGGCCCCTTTGTCTATGAAGTAGCCATGCTCCTCACTTAGCTGCCATATGACATTAAGAGCTACTATAGCATTGTTTATCTGATGCTTGCCCAGGAGGCTTATGCTTATATTTTCAAACATGTGGGAGTCGATTTCATAATCAAACACCTGTCCTGTAAGCGTAGAACTCTTGATATTCTTTTTGGAGGTGTCAGCTACGACAAGCTTGACATTGTTGTCGGCAGCCGCCTTTTTTATAACATCCATGGCCTCCTTCTCCTGAGGATGAAGTACTACAGAGCAGCCTTTTTTTATTATGCCTGCCTTCTCCATGGCTATCTTGCCCAAAGTATCCCCGAGCACGTCCATATGGTCCATCTCTATCGGTGTTATAACGCTTATAAGCGGCTTTTCAATTATGTTTGTGGCGTCGCATCTCCCGCCAAGCCCCACTTCAAGCACTACAAAGTCGACCTGCTTTTCCCAGTAATAGTAGAAGGCTATGGCCGTTACTATTTCAAATTCCGTCGGATGCTCATAACCTAATGATATTAGCGTGTCTGCGCTCCTTTTAACTGCACTGGCCGCCTTTGCAAGCTCGTCCTTTCCTATATCCTTGCCGTCAATTTTTATCCGTTCTGTAAAGCTCTCAAGATACGGCGACGTGAAAAGCCCTGTCTTGTAGCCCGACTCTATAAGTATCTGACTGATAAAAGACGAGGTTGAGCCTTTGCCGTTAGTCCCGCCAACGTGTATCACCTTAAGAGTGTCCTGGGGGTTTCCAAGCAGTTCCATGAGCTTTTTTATTCTGGCAAGACCCAGCACGCTTCCAAACTTGAGTGAGCCGTGGATGTAGTCCATAGCCTCATTGTAATTCATATTCTTCCTCCTATGCCCTAATGGCCGAAGGCTTGTTATGCCTTCGGCCACGCAGATTAAGATCTTTTCTTGTTAAGCATATCAAGTCTTTCTATGACTGCATTCATCATCTCCTGGAACTTGTCCTTCTTTGCAGTCTCTTCATCTATTAGCTTCTGAGGAGCCTTTGCCAGGAATCCCTCATTTGAAAGCTTTCCGGCAACTCTTGAAAGCTCGTCTTCAAGCTTCTTCTTTTCCTTTTCAAGTCTTTCTATCTCCTTGTCAAAATCCACAAGCTCCTCAAGAGGCAGGAATATCTCAACGCCATCTATAACGGCCGTCATGGCATCTTCAGGCACTCCCTGTTTTTCGCTTGTTATCCTGACATCCGAGGCGCTCGCCATGCTCATGAAGTACTCGATTCCGCTGTTCATGGCTTCCATCTTCTCGCCTGTACATACAAGTATGACAGATGCCTTCTTTGAAGGCGGCACGTTCATTTCAGCCCTAATGTTTCTTATGCTTCTTACAGCCTCCATTATCATGTCCATGTTGGCTTCCTCTTTTGCAAAGCTGTTTTCTTCGTAAGCCTGCGGCCAGTTAGCCACCATGATGCTGCCGCTTGCAGTAGGAAGATAGCCGTAAATCTCTTCCGTTATAAACGGCATGAAAGGATGCAGCAGCTTTAGTATGCCCTCGAGCACATGCGTAAGAGTCCAAAGCGCAGCGGCCTTGGCCTTTTCATCGCTTCCATAGAGTCTTGGCTTTACCATCTCGATATACCAGTCGCAGTACTCGGACCATGTAAATTCATATGCCTTCTGGAGCGCTATGCCAAGCTCGAATTTTTCCATGTTGTCTGTGATTTCATCAGACACGCGGTTGAGTCTTGAGATTATCCACTTGTCTGCCATCGTAAGGTCTTTTTCTACGTTCTCCCTCTTGAGGCCTTCGAGCATTTCGTCCTCTATGTTCATAAGCACGAATCTCGATGCGTTCCAGAGCTTGTTTGCAAAGTTTCTGGCAGCCTCGACTCTCTCCATGTAGAATCTCATGTCGTTTCCTGGGCTGTTTCCTGTTGTAAGTGTGAATCTTAGGGCGTCTGCTCCGTAGTTGTCTATTATCTCAAGCGGATCTATGCCGTTTCCGAGTGACTTGCTCATTTTTCTTCCCTGCGAATCCCTTACAAGGCCGTGTATTAGCACGTAGTCGAAAGGAATCTTGTCCATGCAGTAAAGTCCTGCAAATACCATTCTTATTACCCAGAAGAATATTATGTCGTAACCCGTAACAAGCACATTTGTAGGGTAGAAGAAGTCGAGCTCCCTAGTCTTCTCAGGCCATCCAAGAGTTGAGAAGGGCCAAAGCGCCGAGCTGAACCATGTGTCAAGGACATCCTCGTCCTGCCTTACGCTGCCGCCGCACTTTTGACACTTTGTAACAGCAGTCCTTGATACCATCATCTCCCCGCACTCGTCGCAGTAGTACGCAGGTATCCTGTGGCCCCACCATAGCTGCCTTGATATGCACCAGTCCCTTATGTTCTCAAGCCAGTTGAAATATGTCTTGTCGAATCTGTCTGGAATCAGCTTGATGTTGCCGCTTCTTACCGCTTCTATTGCCGGCTTTGCAAGCTCGTCCATCTTGACAAACCACTGCTCCGAAACCATAGGTTCTATAACAGTGTTGCACCTGTAGCACTTGCCTACGTTGTGGCTGTGAGGCTCAATCTTTACAAGGTATCCAGCTTCTTCAAGGTCCTTGACGATTGCCTTTCTGCATTCATATCTGTCCATGCCGCTGTATTTGCCGGCTCTTTCGTTCATTGTGCCGTCTTCATTCATAACTACAACCTGCTCGAGATTGTGTCTTAGCCCCACCTCGAAGTCGTTAGGGTCGTGCGCAGGAGTAATCTTAACTGCTCCTGTTCCAAATTCCATCTCCACGTACGAGTCTGCTATTACAGGTATCTCCCTGCCAACACCCGGAAGCACAAGCGTCTTTCCAAGCAGGTGGGCGTATCTTTCATCCTCTGGATTAACTGCAACAGCCGTGTCGCCAAGTATTGTCTCGGGTCTTGTAGTTGCTATTACTATGAATTCATCGCTGTCCTTTACAGGATATTTAAAATGCCAGAAGAAGCCGCTTTGCTCTTCGTGTTCAACCTCGGCATCTGAAAGCGAAGTCTTGCAGTCAGGACACCAGTTGATTATCCTGTTGCCTCTGTATATGTGGCCGTCCTCGTAAAGCTTTACGAAGAACTCTGTTACGGCCTTGTTGCAGCCCTCATCCATTGTGAATCTTTCTCTTTCCCAGTCGCAGGAATCGCCGAGCTTTTTCATCTGGTTGACAATCTTTCTGCCGAATTCGTCTCTCCAGTCCCATGCCCTCTTAAGGAACTCTTCTCTGCCCAGCTCATACTTAGTCTTGCCTTCTTCCTTTTGTATCTTTTCAACAACCTTTACCTCTGTAGCTATGCTGGCATGGTCTGTTCCAGGCTGCCAAAGCACGGCCCTTCCCTGCATCCTTCTCCATCTTACAAGTATGTCCTGGAGCGTGTGGTCAAGTGCATGGCCCATATGCAGCTGTCCAGTTATGTTAGGCGGAGGAAGCGATATGCAGTATGACTCCTTCTTCTCGTCTACTATGCCCTTGAAATATCCGCCTTCTTCCCAGCTTGAATATACCCTATCTTCGAACTCCTTTGGATCGTATGTCTTTGGAAGATTCTTAATGCCCATATTATACCTCCTGTATATTTAGAAATAGAAAAACCCCGTCCTAATATAAGGACGAGGTCGTGTAATCGCGGTACCACCTTACTTCCAAAACGACATTGCCGCCTTGGCTCTTAAGGGTTTTTTAACGGGAAATCCCGTCCAATCCTACTGCTACTTCAGATTGGAAGCTCGGAAGCTACCTTCCGCAACTATCATTTAGGAACCTTTTCAGCCGTGAGGCTCCCTCTCTTGAAAGAATTATTGCGTACTCCTCTTCTTCATCGCCTGTGTATTCAGTCGCTTGTTTATTAAATTATACAGCAATATATGTTTTTGTCAATAATACAGCCTAATTTATTTCCACTCTTTCGCCCTTTACAAGGAATATTATCATCTCGCACACGTTTGTAAGGTGGTCTGCCATTCGTTCTATATATCTGCCCACAAAGAGTATCTTTGTGCCCTGGCTTATATAGTCGCTGTTTTTGTGTATCATTATAAGAACGTCGTTATATATGTCCTTGTACATAGTGTCCACAATGTCGTCATATTCTCCGACTTCCATGGCAAGAGTCACATCCTCAAGAATAAGGCTTGACTTGACCTTGTCTATCATGTTGATTACTATCTCAGCCATTCTAACTATGTCAGCCCATTTCTTAATGTGCTCTTCCGAACCTATTTTTATGACCTCTTTGGCTATGTTTACGCCAAAGTCGCCCACCCTTTCAATGTTGGTTATCATCTTTGTTATGGCGAAAATCATGCGCAGATCCTTTGCCATGGGCTGCTGAAGTGCTATAAGCTCTATAGCCTTCTCCTCTATATGGTACATTATCTGGTCTATTTCATTGTCCAGAGTTATGACTTCCTTTGCAAGCTCCACGTCCTTTTCAGCCAGCGATTTCACAGCAGTCTTTATTGAAAACTCAGTTTTGTCAAGCATGTCTACAACCTCTTGCTTGAGTGCCTTGAGCTCGTTTTCAAATCCCATCCTAACCATGACGCACCTCCATTTGTCCTTTTGTTTAGCCGAATCTTCCTGTAATATAGTCCTCTGTCCTCTTGTCCTTAGGATTAGTAAATATCTCTTTTGTGTTTCCAAACTCTATGAGCTCGCCCATGAGGAAGTAGGCAGTGTTGTCTGAGATTCTTGCCGCCTGCTGCATGGAGTGGGTTACAATCACTATTGTGTAATCCTTCTTGAGATCCTCTATAAGCTCTTCTATCTTTGCAGTTGCAATAGGGTCAAGCGCCGAGGTCGGCTCGTCCATTAGTATTACCTCCGGCTGCATGGCTATGGCTCTTGCTATGCAAAGCCTCTGCTGCTGGCCACCCGAAAGCTCCCATGCCGACTTGCCCAGCTGGTCCTTAACCTCGTTCCAGAGCGCAGCACCCTTGAGACTTCTTTCGACTATCTCATCAAGCTGGTTTTTCTCCTTTACTCCATGTCTTTTAGGCCCGAAAACTATGTTTTCATATATTGTCTTAGGAAATGGATTTGGCTTTTGAAAAACCATTCCAACCTTTTTTCTGAGTTCCTCTACCATGAGTTCTTTTGAATATATGTTTTCGCCGTCAAGAAGTATTTCTCCGTTGACCCTTGTGCCGTCTATAAGGTCATTCATCCTGTTGAGCGTTCTTAGAAATGTGGATTTGCCGCAGCCCGAAGGACCTATAAGAGCAGTCACATTGTTTTCTTCCACTTTTATGTTAATATCCTTTAGTGCCTTGAAACTGCCATAGTAGAAATCAAGACTCTTCGCTTCTATCTTTATAGACATACATTAGCCTCCATATCATGCTATTCAACTCTAATTTGCGATATTCCTGCAAGACTAAAGATAACATTTTTACCGAAAAATAATGTTAAGCCAATGTTAAATAAGTGTTATTTTTCTGTAAATCCCGCTAGTTCGAGACTTCCTGCTCCAGCATATCAAGTATGCTCTCAAGCCTGTCCAACGCCCTTACTATTGACTCTTTCTGCTCCATATCAACGCCGGCGCTTCTTAGCTGATCAAGCGGATACTGCGAACCTCCGCTTTTGAGGAATTCTATATAATTTTCCTTTGACTGTGAGCCGCCATCGAGTATGAGACTGCTAAGCGCTGCCGCCGCCGAAAAGCCTGTGGCATATTTGTAGACATAAAAATTCGAATAGAAATGAGGCACTCTTGCCCACTCCATGGCTATCTCCTTGTCTATGCTCATGCCTTCGCCGTAATACTTTCTGTTAAGCTCGTAATATACTCCGCACAGGTCATCGTTTGTTAGCGACTTACCCTCCTCTGCCCTGGCATGTATTATCTTCTCGAACTCGGCAAACATAGTCTGTCTGAAAAGAGTAGTCCTGAACTGTTCCAGGTGATAATTGAGCAGATACATCCTCTCGTTTTTATCCTTTGAGTTTTTCAGCATGTAATCCATCAGCAACAGCTCATTTAGCGTCGATGCCACTTCAGCCACGAATATCTTATAATGCGAATATATATAAGGCTGGCTCTTTCTTGAATAGTGGCTGTGGACAGAGTGCCCCAGCTCGTGCACTAGCGTGAAGAGCGAATTTATGTCATCCTTGTAGTTCATCAGTATGAAGGGCTTGGAATCAAAGCTTCCCCAGGAGTAGGCGCCTCCTTTTTTGCCCTCATTTTCATAAACGTCTATCCACCCTTCGTCAAATGCCTTTCTTATCATATCAAGGTATTCGTCTCCTAGTGGCTGCAGTGCGCTTATGATTATATCCTTTGCCTGTTCATACGTGATTTTAATGTCTGCCTCCTCAACTAGGGGAGTATACAAGTCATACATGTGCAGCTCCTCAACTCCAAGCAGGCGTTTTTTGACGTCCATGTAGCCGTGCATGTACCCTATCTTGGAAGACACGGCATCAATGAGGTTGTCATACACTTTAAGGCTTATATTGTCCTGGAAAAGTGAAGCCTCTATGGCAGATGAATATCCCCTTGATTTCGAGTGGAATATCTCCCTTTTCACAGAACCGGCGAGCATTGCGGCATAAGTGTTTTTATAATCTGAATACGTAGAATATACCTTTTCAAATGCGTCCTTCCTTATGCTCCTGTCTTTGTTTTTCATGAAGCTCATGAAATTCGCATGTGTGAGCCTCACCTGCTCGCCTTTTTCGTCCTTTATCATAGGGAACTTGAGGTCCGCATAGGAAAGCATCTCATAGGCATTTTCCGCAGTGTTTGAGATATCTCCGGCAAGCGCCAATATCCTCTCTTCGTTTTGCGAGAGTGTGTAGGGTTTTTTTCTTATTATTTCATCTATGTGCCTCTCATACAGCTTAAGCCTTTCATCCTTAAGATACCTTCTTAGCAGGGAATCCTTCATCTGTATTATTTCAGGCACCATAAACGAGGTGACAGTCGAAATTCTGGTTGAGAGCATTTCGCTTCTTCCCGCGAGTGCCTGGTATTTCGAATCCCTGCTGTCTTCATCCTTTTTCATGTGCGAATATACATAGAGACTTTCAACGCCTCTCATTAGTTCCTCATAAAGGGCCATGAATTCGCAGAATACATCCTCGCCGTCTGACAACCTGCCCTTGTAACCCTCAATCTCAGCCAGTTTCCCCTCTATTCTGCCAAAATCAGCTTCGAATCGCTCATCCTCGTAAAAGCTTTCTATATCCCACTTGTATTTTTTATCTATGTCTTTTCTGTCCAAGCTCCGCAACCCCTTTCGCACATAAAAATAATCTTTACATATAACAATTATACCTAAAGAGAGGCGGTATTAAAGCACAAAATGCCCAATACCGCCTCTTTTTTTATGATCTGAACTTTTCTATCTCGCTTTGAAGTCCTGCAGCCAGCTTCTTGAGCGTTTCAGAGTGCGAACTGAACTCCTCAAGCGCCGCCAGTATTTCTTCAGTGGAAGCCGATACCTCTTCTGTACCAGCCGAATTCTCCTCAGCCGTTGCAGATATGTTTTGCATTGTTTCCATTATTTCGTCCTTATTTTTCACCATTTCGCCATTGAGCAGCTGAATTTCATTTACCTTGCCTTCAAGGCCTTCTATTGTCTGCGATATCTCCTTGAAAATCACTTCAGTGTCATCAACGCAAGACACCTGCTCCTTGAGCGCATTCGAAGCATCCTTCATCCCGAGCACAGCACTCTTTGACTCGTGCTGTATCTGATCCACAATGCTCTTTATCTTTCCAGTGGACTGGGCTGTCTCTTCGGCAAGCTTTCTTATCTCGTCAGCCACGACCGAGAAGCCTCTTCCCGCCTCTCCGGCCCTTGCCGCCTCGATAGATGCGTTCAGAGCCAGCAGGTTCGTCTGCTCTGCTATCTGGTTTATGGTCTGAATAATTATCCCTATTTCCTGTGAGCTCTTTTCAACCTCGTTTATTATGCCGCTTACCCTGTTCTCTGACTCTATAGTATTGCTAGTGGAATCGGCGAGCTTCTTGACTGAAAGAAGTCCCTTGTCGTTTAGCTCTGTTGATTTTTTGAACATCTCAACTATCTCACTGATAGAGGATGAAACCTGCTGCACACTCTTGCCCATATAAGTAGCCTTGTCAACCCCGACCTCAGTCTCCCTGGCCTGCTCGTTTGTAACCTCGGCTATTTCAGCAATAGCCCTTGCAGCCTCCTGAGTGGCGCTGCTCGTCTGGAGCGCCATTTTATTGAGCGAATACGCTGTTTCAGACACAGTGTCTGAAGATGCCTTGATGTTGCTTATAAGGAATACTATGTTTTCGAGCATAGTATTGAAATTTGAACCGATTTTTCCAAACTCATCTTTAGTTTCTATTGATACGCTAGCTGAAAGATCTCCTTTTGAGGCCTTGTTGAAAGCTGTATCGAGCTTTTGGAGATTCCTTGTAATCCATGTGGATATCATAAGCGATACCACAACGCCTATCACAGCCGCAGCTATGAGAAGTATTATTATAAAAATCCTTAGGCTCTTCACATCCACATCAAGCTCGTTACCAGCATAGTCTGCTGCTATCTTGAAACCCGTATTGCCGTTTGTGGCATAAGATACGTAGCCTTTGTCGTACTTTGCAAATCCAGCATTCCCGGATGATACATCTTTCCATACGCTCTCCTGTGCCAAACTGTCTCCCAAGCGTTCTATGTCCTTGTGGGATACTATTACTCCGGCTTTATCTGTTATGAAAAGATAGCCCGTATTGCCTATCCTTGTGTCCTTGAAGTTAGCAGCAAAATCCTCGAGGCTTATGTCAAGGGCCGCAACCCCGATCACATTTGAGCCGGATTCCACAGTCTTGCATACAGTTATAACCATTTTGCCGGTTCCCGCGTCAACGTATGGCTCAGTCCAAACGACCTTGCCCTTATTTCCTAGTGCCAGCTTGTACCATCCCCTTGAAGTTGGATCGTAACCTTCAGGGGTATTGTTGACAGGATACATGTAAGTCCTCTTGTCCTGTGTTCCCATGTAAGCTGACATTATGTTCTCATTTACAGCTGCCGTCTGTATGAATATGTCGCTTGCATAGCCAAGCAACGCCGGCGATTCAGTGCCTCCTGCCGCAGCTGCCAGCTCTACGACCGCCTTGTTTTCAGAAATCGCTCCTATGCTGTGCTCAAATCCCTTTGCGAATTCACTTATTGAATTGTCAATTTGCGTCAAAGTTCCCTTTGAATTGTCCTGAAGCTTTTGCTCCAGCGTCTTGTAGGTCTTCTGATAGGACAAGAATCCCAGTGTCAGAACGGGTATGATTATTGCTACTATAAGTACTGCCGAAAGCTTTCCCTTCACGCTTGAAAAAATGTTCATTCATTACCTCCTGTCATTTCTTGATATTGTCGTATGTATTTTATTTATTATACTCTTTTTCCAACTAAAAAAGTTCAAATCGAGTAAATATTCGCCATTTCCAGTCATATTTTTTTATTTATATATATCTCAACTTTCCAACTTCATAAAAATCTTGTTATCATTGAATTCATGCGGCTTGCGCATCCGATACCCCGTATGAGTTTTTATTGGTCAATTTCACCAAATGAGAATAAATGCATCAAATCGAAAGAATATAAATAAAAACATGCCGTAGATTCTTATGACGGCATGCTTTTCCTCATGTATTCATTTGTATACTTGTCGAGTTGCCTGCTCGTTTTTAGCAGCTCCTTCTCAAATATGTCAGGATATTCAATATATCTGTTTATACTCTCTCTTAACTCCTCTATTTCTTTTTTTATAGCCTTGATTTCGTCAGTCATCAAAAAAATCACCGCTTCACAAATAATTATTTATCCGAAAGTCTGCCTCCGTATATCTTTCTAATATGCATAGTCATGAAGTGAGTGCAAATCCCAACCAGAATGCCTGTTGGAACAGCAGCCAGCAAAAGCATGGGCAGATAGTATATTATCCTTAGATTTTCTATAACAACAGCCGCAGCCATAAGCTGTCCGATGTTATGAAACACTGCGCCCGCAACACTCAGGCCCGGTATGCCTATTTTTTCTTTAAATGCGCTCTTTAATGCATGCATGGCAAATAGGCTCAGCATGCCTCCGCATATGCTAAATAGGAACACCGACATGCCTCCCCAAAAAAGCGAGGATATCGTGATTCTCATTAATGTAACCAGAAAAGCATCGCCGATTCCAAAGAGCAGGAGCGTTGAAAGCCCTATTATGTTGGAGAGCCCCAGCTTGGCCCCCGGAACCGCAAAGCTGAGTGGTATCAAGGATTCAACGAGATAAAGCACTAGTGATTGCGATACAAGGAGACCCAGAAACACAAGCCTTCTTGCACCAAAAGGCCTCCTACTGAGAAACTGCATCTGCATCACCGCCACTTTCGGATTCAGCCGATATTGTAACAACCAGTTTGTGCGGAAGACATACTATGGTCTGCCCCGTCTTCGAAATGAAGCCGGTTTCTTTGCATATGAGATCTCTGCAGTCGGCATCGATCACCTCAGCCCCGCCGTCATGTATGTATATAATGTTGCTTCCATATTCGGTTTTGACTTCTAATTTTTTTACGGTTCCATTTTCAACCATTATATCGTTGTGAATTTCCCCGTCAACGCTTATTATGACGTGCTTTGCTTGCTTGTCCTGCTGCATTGATTTGACAGCATATATCCCTGCTGCAGAAAGCAAAAGAACTGCTGCTATTATATAAATGTCTGTACGTTTCATACATTCCCCCAAAATGGCCTTGTTCGTCAGCTACAGCTTAATAATATTCCAAGCCTGCTGCTTTGTCAACAAGCCATCCCCAGGAGAGCATCACTGTTACGGAATTACAAGCACCGGCTTTTTGGCGTGATGCACAACGTTGTTTGTCACCGAACCC
This sequence comes from Peptoclostridium sp., assembly GCF_009881055.1. Taxonomy (GTDB): domain Bacteria; phylum Bacillota; class Clostridia; order Peptostreptococcales; family Peptostreptococcaceae; genus Peptoclostridium_A. The sequence goes on along the minus strand of NZ_WXFG01000033.1, from coordinate 67,807 downwards.
ATGAGATATTTTTTAATGCCTGTCATACCCCTTGACGCCATAACTATCATGTCGACCTCTTCTTCCTCCGAAATTCTGAGTATTTCATCCACGGGATATCCCACAAAGCTAAGCGTAGTAACCTCTAAGCCCTCAAGCAGCTCCTTGGCGTTGTCGAGTATCTTTTGAGATATGTTCTTTAGATTTTTCAGGTCCTCGTCAGTATACGAGTACTGCACATATGAGTATTCCACCTGAAGAGCGCTTGGCATGTTGAGCTCGATCACATGAAGCAGTAAAACTTGCGCCGGAAAACTCTTGGCCATCTGGCCTGCAAGCTCTATGGCCTTCTTGTTAGCTTCAGAACCATCAACTGGAACAAGTATTTTTTTGATCTGCATGTCAATTCCTCCTATAATATGATCTACTTAACCCTTTATTGATTTTATGACTCTAATTTTTAATCATTTATTCCGAAAGCCTTTCAAGCATTTTCCGCTTCTGCTCTTCATAGCCTGGTTTTCCAAGGAGTGCAAACATGTTGCGCTTGTATTCTTCAACGCCGGGCTGGTCAAACGGATTGACTCCAAGAAGATAGGCACTCATGGCACATGCCTTTTCGAAAAAATAAACCATGTATCCAAAGCTATGTTCATCCATGCCCGGAATGTCTATTGCAATGTTCGGCACCCCGCCGTCTATATGGGCCAGCATGGTCCCCTCCATTGCCTTTTTGTTTATGTAGTCTACTCCTACTCCCTCAAGATAATCAAGTCCGTCAAGGTTGCCCGGATCAGAGGCTACGTTTACGTCATAGCGCGGAGACTCTACATTAAGCACAGTCTCAAACAGCATCCTTCTCCCCTGCTGTATGTACTGCCCTAGCGAATGAAGGTCTGTAGAAAAGCTTGCTGATGATGGATATATTCCTTTTCCGTCTTTGCCTTCGCTCTCGCCAAAGAGCTGCTTCCACCACTCGGCTATGCTTGTAAGATGCGGCTCATAGCTTACAAGCAGTTCCACAAGCATCCCCTTGTTGTAGAGTATGTTCCTTATTGCAGCGTACCTGTAGGCGTCGTTTCTGGAAAGCTCCTTTTCAGATAATAGCTCCTGGGCTGTTCTTGCACCTTCTATCACCCTGTCTATATCTATTCCCGCAACGCACATTGGCAAAAGTCCTACTGGAGTCAGCACCGAATAGCGACCGCCAACATCATCCGGTATGACAAAAGTCTTGTATCCGCTAGAATCAGCAAGCTTTCTAAGGGCTCCTTTTTCTCTGTCGGTCGTTGCAATTATTCGGCTTGCAGCCTCTTCCTTGCCATATTTTCTTTCCAGCATTCCCTTGAGCACCCTGAAGGCAACAGCGGGCTCTGTAGTAGTGCCGGATTTAGAAATTACATTTATGCAAAAATCGTTCTCCTCAAGCAGGTCTGCAAGCTCCTTCAAATAAGTAGAGCTTATGTTGTTGCCTGCAAAGACGACTCTTGGTGATTTACCATTTCCCTTGTCAGTGAAATTCCTGAAATAGCCGGTTAGCATTTCAATGGCTGCTTTCGCGCCAAGATAAGATCCACCTATTCCTACGACCACAAAAATGTCGCACTTGCCTGATATGTGCCTGGCCGTCTCTTTTATTTTATCAAGCTCTGATTTTTCAATGTTTCCAGGCAAATCAAGCCATCCAAGAAATTCCGAGCCGGGCCCGCTTTTTTCGTGAAGCATCTCATGAGCCGCACTTACAAAAGGCTCCATGCAGCTAATCTCGTATTCCGTTACAAACCTTTCAATCCCCCTGCAGTCAAGCTTTAACTCGCCCATCCCTTGTCCCCTTCCTAGCTGCCTATACTATTTTTTCGAAACGAATTTGTTGTCCCTTATATAGAATCTGTACAAAAAATCTGCGGCTTCCTGCGCATAATCTATGTTTACCCTTTTTGCCTCGATAATATTCTCTTTTTCGATTTTTTCCCCTTGTGCTATGAACAGCTCATTGCTTTCTACCAGGTCCTCACCATAAAATCTCCTGTCTATGTTCATAGCCATGCAGAGCTTGCCTGGGCCGTTCGTCAGGTTCCTTAAATTTCCGGATGCAAGCTCATAGCTGCCAAACCTGTTCCTGTGCATGCACTGAATCCCATCAATAGGTTCGGCGGCTCTTATGAGCACCGCCCCTGCTTCTCCGCTTTTACCTGTGACTATGTTGAAACAGTTGTACATTCCATATATAAGATATATATATGCAAGCCCTCCATGGTCGTATACGACCTTTGTCCTTTGAGTGACCTTATTGTCGTTGAAATGGGCAGCCTTGTCGCCATCTCCCAGATAGGCTTCGCACTCTACTATTTTTGCGACCATTGTAGTCCCTGAGTCATTTCGGACTATCAGCTTGCCCAGCAGTTCCTTAGCTACCTGCACCGGCTCTGCCTCAAAAAAAGCTCTTTCGAGTCTCCTGTATGCCACAAAATCATCTCCCAGCATAATCATATACGTTTATTATAATAGAAAAAGGGCGGAAAATTCCGCCCCTTGCTTTATGCGCTCTTTGAACCTACTGAATCAAGCACCGCCTTTGCAATGTTTGATGCATGGTCGGCAATCCTCTCGAGGTTGCTTATCATGTCGAGGAATATTACCCCTGCCTCTGGATTGCACAGACCTTTGTTGAGCCTGTATATGTGGTTCATCCTGAATGACCTTTCCATGACATCTACTTGCTCTTCCATGCTTATAACTGTCATCGCTATATCCTTGTTGGCAGTCTTCATGGCCTCAAGGGCTGCCTCGTAGGCATGCATTGTCTTTTTGTAGATGGACTCGAGATCGCCTATTGCCTCATTTGAAAACACGAGATTCTTTTCAAGCACTTCCATTGCAAGCTCTGCAATGTTCTCTGCATGGTCTCCTACTCTTTCCATGTCATTTACAGTACTGAAAAGTCCATCCACCAACTCCCTGTTCTCGTCTCCCAGCTCCTTGTTGGATAGCTTGACCAGATAGTCTACCAGCGCCTTTTCAAGTTCGTTTACTTCCTTTTCGATTATGAATGTGGTTTTAACTTCACTTATATTCCTGTTGAAAAAACCATTCATAGATGCTTCGAAGGATTTCTTGGCAACATTCCCCATGTGAAGGCATTCTCTTATCGTGTTGGCCAGAGCAATGCTAGGGGTTTCGAGTATCCTCGAATCTATATACTTTGTAACCTTGAATTCCTCTTCGCCCTCTTTTTCAGGTATCACTGTATTGGCTATTTTCACTAGCATCATGGCAAACGGAAGCTGTATGACCACGTTTATTATGTTAAAAAATGTATGTGCGTTTGCAATCTGCCTTGTCACATTTGACGGATCAAGCATAGTGACTACGTATGTTATAGGTTTTGTGAATATGAATATGAACAGCAATGTTCCTATGACGTTGAAACTAAGGTGCATTATAGCCGCCCTTTTGGCATTCTTGCTCGCACCGATGCTTGAGAGCATCGCAGTTATACATGTTCCTATGTTGTCTCCGTAGAGTATTGGCAATGCTGCACTAAGCGGCACAAGGCCTTCTGACGCAAGCGCAAGCAGTATTCCCATAGATGCGCTTGAGCTTTGTATTATTACAGTAAGCCCGAATCCTATTAGTATTCCAAGCAGCGGATTGTTTGAGAATCTTACAATCATGTCCGTAAAGCCAGGGTAATCCCTGAGGGGCTTTACTGCATCCTTAAGGAACTCCATACCGATAAAGAGTATACCAAAGCCTATCATTATTTCTGCAATCTGCTTTGTCTTTTCATTACTTGAGAACAGATAGAATATCATACCTATACCAACTGCAATAGGCGCAAGATCGGTGAGACTGAATGAGACTAGCTGTGCCGTCACGGTCGTACCTATGTTGGCACCCATTATGACACCAACCGCCTGTGTAAGGTTCATTATCCCCGCATTTACAAAACCTACGACCATTACCGTAGTGGCACTCGAGCTTTGAATTATAGCCGTTACAAAAAGTCCCACAAGAGCTCCCATATATTTGTTGCTTGTAAGCAGCTCAATAATTTTTTTCAGCCTGTCACCTGCAGCCTTCTGTAATCCCGCTCCCATAAGATTCATTCCATACAGGAAAAGCCCCAGACCGCCTATTACGCCAAAAATTATCTTTAAGGCCATATGTATCCTCCTAAACATAACAATATTTTTAACACACCCGTAACATTCTATCAAAATTATACCCGCCTTATGTTAAGAATATGTTAAATATATTAAAAAGATTAAGAACATGTTAACTCGCAGTAATTTTTTTGTTAATTTTTATTCTGGAGAATACATATTTATTATTTTTTCTGCAACTTTCATGCCATCGACAGCAGCCGATACAATCCCGCCCGCATAACCTGCGCCTTCGCCTGCAGGGTAGAGTCCTTTTACTTTAGAAGACTCAAGCGTTTCTTGGTCCCTTACAATCCTAACAGGGGCAGACGATCTTGTCTCAACGCCGGTAAGCACCGCTTCCTCCATTGAAAAGCCCCTCAGCTTTCTGCCCATTGCCTGTATTCCTTCGCTTATTGCTTCGGCTGCAAAATCCGGCAGGCACTTTCTCAGGTCGGAATATTCTGTTCCCGGCCTGTAGGTAGGTCTGACTCCGCCTAGCGAGCCTGATTTCACTTTATTTATGAAATCACCTGCTTTTTGCACAGGTGCATTGTAGTTTGAGCCGCCCAGCTCGAATGCAAGCCTTTCGTATTTTTGCTGGAAATGCATTCCAGCAAGTGGGTGGGCGCTCCCAAAATCAGCAGGATCGACATTGACTATAAGCGCGCTGTTTGAATTCTCTCCATTTCTGGCATGATAGCTCATTCCGTTCACAACAAGCTCGCCCTTGCTTGAGCTTGAGGCTATCACCTCACCTCCCGGACACATGCAGAAGGTATACACGGACCTACCGTTTGCGCAGCTGTGCGTCAGCTTGTAGTCGGCCGCCCCTAGTCTTGGATGATTGTAGCTTTCGCCGTACTGGGCCTTGTTTATGACTATCTGCGGATGCTCAATCCTGACACCCATGGCAAAGGGCTTTTGCATGAGCTCTGCGCCGGCAGCATGAAGAGCCTCATACGTGTCCCTGGCGCTGTGCCCTATTGCAAGTACAGCGCAGGAACATTCAAGCTCTTCTTCATCGTTTATTTCAAGAGCCTTGATGGCTCCATTTTCAGTACTGAAGCCGCTGACTCTCGCTCCGAATCTGATTTCTCCGCCCAGTTCAAGTATATTGAGCCTTATATTCTTAACAACTTCCTTTAGTATGTCCGTACCAACATGCGGCGTATGTGAATATATTATTTCCTCCGGAGCACCGGCTCTTACAAGCTCACTAAGTACCCTGCCGCATCTTGTATCCTTTATTCTTGTTGTCAGCTTGCCATCTGAAAAAGCTCCCGCACCGCCTTCCCCAAACTGTACGTTTGAATCCTCGCAAAGCTCTCCTGTGCTCCAAAAATGCTCAACATCAACAGTCCTCCTGTCGACATCCCGCCCCCTCTCGAGCAGCACGGGCCTGTACCCGTTTTGTGCAAGGGTGAGCGCCGCAAACAGTCCCGCAGGACCCATGCCTATTACAACTGGTCTTTTTTCAAGCGGCATGCTTCCCCTTGCAATTACAGCTTCCGCATCCGGTTTCAGCGGTGACACATCCCTGTCTCCCGCAAGTCTTTTGAGCACTGCTCCCTCATTTTTTACTTTCGCATCGACTGTGTATACAAAGCTTATTTTGCTTTTTTTTCTGGCATCGACAGATTCCCTTACTATGTTGTACTCTAGCAGCTCATCCGCTTTGAGCTTGAGCTTTCTAAGTATCTTCCCTTCAATGCTTTCGAGTTTTTCGTCTATTCCCAGCTTTATGTTTGACACTCTTATCAAATAAAACACCTCTTTCTTACCTGGACAGTAGAAGACCAAATCTCGCCGGCTCTATTCAAAAGCCACGCGGATTTGGTCATTTTCTTCAATGCCTGCGGTTTCAGTTTTTACAAATTCTATTATGTCAGCTGCCAGCTTCGCCTTGTCGCCTGCCGCATCCTTATTTACATTGTTTACAATAGCCCAAATTTCCCTGCCTATCTCAAGCCCTCTGGCCTTCAGAGCTTCCTCCGGCTCGAGGATAACCACCTTTACATCGCATATGTGCGATTCCCTGTCTCCGAGCATTACCTCGCAGTCGAACCTGTATAGGCTGTAAAAGCATGTATTCTTATATGGCGTAACTTCCTCAACATGCGAAAACTTCAAAGCTCCATCATCTCCTGACATATTTTAATTTTTTTTCATCCTCAAGCCTTGGAATAGTTATTTTGCCTGATTTCTTTATTGAAATGTCCATATCATATGCTTTTCTCATGCTCTCAATCAATATGTTGTCATCGTTTATATACTTATTTAGTCGTTCGATGTCGCCAATCACCCTTATATCATAGGGCTGCACTATTGGCACAGAATTAATGTTAATGTGATTTCCGGCAAGCACAATTTCAGTATAGGGACTTATTCGCTGGCCATTTATGGATATAGCCTCTCCACCATAATATCTTATATCGTTAATTAGCAGAAGAAACCATTTTTTCTCTTCCATAATGAATCCCAGATTCTCATCCCGCTTGGTATCTATCTTTATCGACAGACCGCTTCCTGAGGCTTCAAGATATCCAAGCGTCAGCTTCATGTCTTCAACCTCTTTTTTGAGCTTTTTTATCTCAGGGCTTTCATCCTGCGCCGAGTTCTCATAGAGACTCACCCTGTGCTTTGCAGTCCTTATGCTGTCGCCCAACTGCGTATTTTCTTTTCTTATCTGGTTAACCTGCGCCGTAATCTCCCTGTCTATGAAGGACGACTCAAACCTTTCATTGTACCCCGCTTTGAATTGTATCCCCATCATTATACCCAGCAGCACTAACATGAGCACCATAAGGTTAATCCTATTCTTCATAATTCATCATCCTTGTGAGTTACTTTTTGATTTGCCTATCTGAAAGAATCATTTATGTAATTTTCAAGCTCCTCCACCTTTTTTTCAAGCACAGCAATTCTGCCTGAAAGTTCGCCATTTTCAGATGTTCTGAGGTTGAGCCTTTTAACAACATAAAGGCATGCAACTACGGGCAAAGCAAGCATGACCATGGCTATTATGATATTTATTCCCTGAAAAAGCAAAAACATAGTATATTCCCCTTGCTTTTTAAATTTTGCAGATATTTAGATTATACCAAATACCACGGCAATATGCTGAACAATATGTCATTTTTGGCATAAAATAAGCCCCGGAATCCAGTTAAGACTCCAGGGCTATTTGCCATCTTCTAGCAGCTGCTCGATATGTTGGATTCAACTGTGAATCCCTTGCTGTACCACTTGTTGGAATAATCTATATCTACCGAAGTCAGATTGCTTGCAAGGTCGTTGTCTATTAACACTTTGAAACCAGCAACCTCTACAGCTTCGTCATCTTCTTTTTGCTCATCCAGAGCAATTGAGAGCACTGGGCCGCCTCAGCCAAATCTCGAGATGTAGACTCTCACAAAATCCTTGTCCTTCGACTTGCTGTTTTTGCTGTAATACGATTCAAGCTGTTCTCTTGCCGAGTTGCTTACATTAACTATCATTATTAATTCCTCCCCTTGCATTTGTTTTTGTAATATCATTATACCCTGCAGGGGTATAATTGTAAACAAAAAAATTCCGGGGTTAACCGGAATTTTTTTGTTATTCTACTGTTATCTCATATCCATTACGCGCGTAGGAGTCGATTATTTCGTCCCACACCTCATCAACGCCGGTTTTTTTAAGGGAAGAAAGGAGTATTATCTTTTCGTCCGCAGCTAGTCCCAGCTTTTTTCTTATCATGGCCATGTGCTTCTGATACTGGCCTCTTGTTATCTTGTCTGATTTTGTTGCTATTACAGTGCAGTCATAGCCGAAATGTTTTATCCACTCGTACATTATCCTGTCGTCTTCCTTGGGCTCGTGCCTTATGTCAACAAGCAGGAATATACTGCAAAGCTCCTGTCTGTCGGCGAGGTATTTTTCCATAATGCCTCCCCACTTGCCCTGCTCCTCCTTTGAGACCTTTGCATAGCCATACCCTGGAAGGTCCACGAAATAAAACTCTCCGTTTACCTTGTAAAAGTTGATTGTCCTGGTCTTGCCCGGATTCTGGCTGATTCTTGCAATGCTTCTTCTGTTGAGCAGCGTATTGATTGAAGACGACTTTCCAACATTGGACCTTCCGACAAATGCTATCTCAGGCAGTCCTTCGGCTGGATACTGATGTTTTTCAACTGCGCTTGTTATAAACTCTGCGTTCTTAATTTTCATTATTATCTTCCTTATCATCCTTTGCTACAAGGATATTCTCTAGCACCTCGTCCATGGTCTGAACAGGAATTATCTTGAGGGCTCTTCTGACATTCTGAGGTATCTCATCGATATCCTTCTCGTTTTCCTTAGGGATTATGACTGTTTTTATGCCTGCCCTGTGAGCGGCAAGCGCCTTTTCCTTAAGTCCGCCTATCTCAAGAACTCTTCCTCTTAATGTTATCTCTCCGGTCATGGCAACATCGCTTTTTGCGGGAACTCCTGTCAATGCGGATATAACGGCAGTGGCCATTGTTATACCGGCTGAAGGTCCGTCCTTTGGTATGGCGCCTTCAGGTATGTGTATGTGTATATCCATGTTCTTGTGGAACTCCTCGTCAATGCCGAGTTCCTTAACCTTTGACCTTATGAAAGAAAGTCCTGCCTGCGCAGATTCCTTCATGACGTCACCAAGCTGTCCTGTGAGCACGAGCTTGCCTGTTCCCGGCATAAGCGCCACCTCGATTGAAAGCGTATCGCCTCCAACCGTAGTCCATGCAAGGCCCGTCACGATGCCTACCTGTGGCTTTTCCGCAACAGTCTGGTAGCTGTATCTGTGTTTTCCAAGATACTTTTCGAGATTTGCGCTTGTCACCTTGACCATGTTGAGCTTTGGATTCTCGACATAGCTTTTGGCAGCCTTCCTGCAGAGCTTGCCGAGCGTCCTCTCGAGCGTTCTAACACCAGACTCTCTTGTGTAGTAGTTTATTATATCAAGCATTGTCTTGTCAGGTATCTTTACAAAACCATCAGCAAGGCTATGCTCCTTTATCTGCTTTGGAAGCAGGTGCCTTTTGGCGATCTCCAGCTTTTCCATCTCAGTGTATCCAGAAAGCTCTATTATCTCCATTCTGTCCCTTAGTGGTCCAGGTATTGTGCTCAGGCTGTTGGCCGTAGTTATAAAGAGCACTTTCGAAAGATCAAAAGGAATCTCCATATAGTGGTCTGTAAACTCCTTGTTCTGCTCCGGATCTAGCACTTCTAGCATAGCTGAAGCAGGGTCGCCCCTGAAATCAGACGCCATCTTGTCTATCTCGTCGAAAAGGAAAACTGGATTCTTCGTCTTGACTTCCTTTATAGCATTTATTATTCTTCCAGGTATTGCGCCCACGTAAGTTCTTCTGTGGCCCCTTATCTCGGCTTCGTCTCTGACGCCTCCAAGCGAAACCCTTACAAACTTTCTGTTCATGGCTCTGGCTATAGACTTTGCTATAGAAGTCTTGCCTACTCCCGGAGGTCCCACAAAGCAAAGTATCGGCCCCTTCATGGATTTGGCGAGTTTTCTTATTGAAAGGTACTCGAGTATCCTCTCTTTGACCTTTTCAAGGCCGAAATGGTCCTCATCAAGTATCTTCTGGGCTTCCTTTATTTCAAGCTTGTCCTTGGTCTCCTTGTCCCATGGCAGAGAGAAGAACGTATCAACGTAATTTCTGATTACAGCCGCCTCTGCAGAAGATGAAGACATGCTCGTCAGCCTTTTGATCTCTTTTTCAATTTTTTCCTTTACTTCCTTTGGAATCTTAAGCTTGACGAGTCTCTCCTTATATTCGTCTATTTCGTCAAGGGCTTCTTCGTCTTCACCAAGCTCCTTTTGTATTGCCTTGAGCTGCTCGCGCAGATAGTATTCCTTCTGCAGCCTGTTAACCTGTTTTTTGACTCTCATGTTTATGTTTTTTTCGATTTCGAGTATCTCGATCTCCTCAAGCAGAATCTCATAGAGCTTTTCAAGCCTTTCCTTCGGATCGAAAATCTCAAGTATGTCCTGTTTTTGCCTAGGCTTGAGATTCATGTTGGCTGCAACGGTGTCGCAGAACCTGTCCGGCTCTTCGATGTCAGAAATTGTAAGCAAAATTTCAGGAGTCACCTTGCTTCCCACATTCACATACTCCTCGAAGGCGTCCATTACGCTTCTCATAAGAGCCTCTGTTTCCTTGTCAGGCTCGACTTCCTCGAGGTAATCAACCTCTTCAAGTACCGCCTTGAAGTAAGGCTCTTCCTGTATGACTTCCTTAACTCTTGCCCTTGCTATACCCTCTACAAGCACTCTTATAGTGTCCCCTGGTAGCTTGAGCATCTGCTTTATCTTGCATATTGTTCCCACATGGTAGAAGTCATCAACTGTAGGTATGTCTATTTCGGCTTCCTTCTGGGATGTCAGGAAAATAAGCTGCTCGCTTACCATAGCCTCTTCAAGCGCATTTATAGACTTTTCTCTTCCAACATCAAAGTGAAGAACCATGTATGGAAATATCGCCAGACCCCGAAGGGGTATTAGCGTCATTGTATGCTCTCTGAATACAATATTTTCGTTCATTTAATCACTCCTAACTGCCATATAATAGCCGTAGCTGTAAATCCCCTACTATTATATATTTAGTAAATTTATTTTTCAATAATTATATATCCTATTAATAATACACTATATGCCGCAATCTTTAAACATTTATATGCAAATACTATTGTATGGTATAATCTATAATTAATACGAATGCCGTAAGAAAGGAGGCTTTTCCGTGTTCAAGCTTTTATTGTCGTTTTTCAAAATAGGCTTCTTTACCTTCGGCGGCGGCTACGCCATGATTCCTCTCATAGAGGAGGAGCTTGTGGCAAAACAGGGCATAATCGACTCACACGATTTCGTCGACATGATTTCAGTGGCCCAGAGCTTTCCAGGACCTATAGCAGTCAACCTTTCGCTCCTCATTGGCTACAGGCTTTACGGCCATATCGGAAGCCTCATCTGCTGCTTTGGCGCTGTTTTTCCTTCGTTCATATCGATACTCCTGCTAGCCTGGATATACAGTATCGGCAAAAGCCTGGATGTGCTTGATGGATTCTTTTATGGCGTAAGACCTGTCATGGTGTCTCTGCTGGCATGTTCCTTCCTTGCGCTTTTCAAAAAGATGAACAGATCCCACAAGAATATTGCACTGCTCGCTATATCGTTTTTGCTTGTGACTCTGCTTGATGTCAATCCAATATTCATTATAATCGCAGGAGGTGTAATGAGCATATGGACAAACTGATATCTCTTTACATAACCTTCTTCAAGATTGGGATGTTCACTTTCGGGGGAGGCTATGCCATGCTGCCGCTCATTGAAAAGGAGATAATAGACAGGCATGGGTGGCTTACAAGCACAGAATTTCTGGATCTTCTGGTGCTTTCACAGAGCTCTCCCGGTCCTATAGCCACAAACAGCGCCACATTCATAGGCTTCAAATACTACGGCATCGCCGGCAGCATAGTAGCCACTGTCGCCGTCACATCATTTTCAATAATTTCGCTTGGTCTATTCTCACCCATAATTGAAAAATACAAGGATTCCAAGTATCTAAGAGCTCTTTTTAGCAATCTTAGACCCCTTACGATAGGTTTCATCTTATCAGCTGTGTTCTCGGTATCACTCAAGGGAAGCCTTGATCCAGTTTCAATTGTAATAACTGTCGTATCCTTCCTGCTGCTCTACAGCGGCAAGCTAAGTTCCATAGCCGCCATAGGAGTTTTCGGCATTGTCGGGATAATATTAAAAGGGGCTCTATAGCCCCTTTTGTTTGTTACGCTATTTCACCAGGTTCCTGGCTTTCATCTGTTTTTCCTTTGCTGCTTTTGAAAATCACAAGCGGAGCCTTTGCCTCAGATATGCACTCCTTTGTGATTATTACTTTCTCAATATCGTCCCTTGACGGAATCTCAAACATAACGTCTGTCATAGTCTTTTCAAGTATGCTTCTAAGGCCCCTTGCGCCCGTTTTTCTTTCAATGGCTTTTCTGGCAGTATAGATTAGAGCTTCCTTTTCTATCTCAAGCTCCACATTGTCTATTGCGAATATCTTCTTATACTGCTTCACAAGCGCATTCTTAGGCTCTGTGAGTATCCTTATCAGCGCATCCTCGTCAAGAAGGTCAAGTGTCACTATAGCAGGAAGCCTTCCTATGAACTCAGGTATGAGTCCGAATTTGAGAAGATCCTCAGGCTCAACCTGCTCATAGAGCCTGCTTATGTCCTCAGCCTTGTTGCTTTCTATCTCGGCTCCAAAGCCTATCGACTTGTGTCCTGTCCTCTTTTGGATTATCTTGTCTATACCGTCGAATGCTCCTCCGACTACAAAGAGTATCTTGCTTGTGTCAATCTGCAGGAACTCCTGATGAGGGTGCTTTCTTCCTCCCTGAGGCGGAACATTCGCAGTAGTGCCTTCAAGTATCTTTAGCAGCGCCTGCTGAACTCCTTCACCGCTTACATCCCTTGTAATAGATGGATTGTCAGATTTTCTGGCTATCTTGTCTATCTCGTCGATGTATATTATTCCTCTCTCGGCCTTTTCGATATCGTAGTCTGCCGCCTGTATCAACTTGAGCAGTATGTTCTCGACGTCTTCACCCACATAGCCAGCCTCTGTAAGCGATGTGGCATCAGCTATGGCAAAAGGCACATTGAGTATCCTTGCAAGAGTCTGCGCAAGCAGAGTCTTTCCAGAACCCGTAGGTCCAAGCATAAGGATGTTGCTCTTTTGGAGCTCCACATCATCCTTTGTCTCGGAGCCCGAATTGAATATTCTCTTGTAATGATTGTATACGGCAACCGCAAGCGTCTTTTTCGCAACCTCCTGGCCTATTACATACTCATCAAGTATCTTCTTGATGTCCTTTGGCTTTGGAAGTCCGGTTATTTCATTCTCAACCGCATCCTCGAACTCTTCCTTAATAATCTCCTGACAAAGCTCTACGCACTCGTCACATATATATACGTTCGGACCTGCTATGAGCCTTCTTACCTGGTCTTGTGATTTTCCGCAAAAAGAGCATTTAAGATGCTTTTTGTCATCAAATCTTGACATTTTTTCACCTCTTCATATATTTGGCTACGCCTTATACCCTCTTTTCCAGTATTTCATCTATTATACCATATTCCTTGGCTTCCTGCGCACTCATGAAATAATCTCTCTCAGTGTCGGCTTTTATCTTATCGATGCTCTGGCCTGTTCTCTCAGAGAGTATCTGGTTTAGCTTTTCCTTCATTTTGATTATTCTTTCAGCGTGTATTTGTATATCTGTAGCCTGGCCTCTTGTTCCTCCTAGAGGCTGGTGAATCATTATCTCACTGTTTGGCAGCGCCATTCTCTTGCCCTTGGCTCCGGCTCCAAGCAGGAAGGCTCCCATAGAAGCCGCCATTCCTACGCATACAGTAGCAACATCAGGCTTGATGAACTGCATTGTGTCGAATATTGCCATGCCTGCAGTTATGCTGCCTCCTGGTGAATTTATATAAAGATATATGTCCTTATCTGGATCTTCTGATTCCAGGAACAGCAGCTGAGCCACTATAAGCGATGCTGTTGTATCATTAACCTCTTCTCCAAGGAAAATGATTCTGTCCTTAAGAAGCCTCGAGTAAATGTCGTAGCTTCTTTCTCCTCTTCCGGTTTGTTCTACTACTATTGGTACGAGTGACATTGTAAATACCCCCTTGTTATGACTTTTGTTTGTATAATGCCATACATCTATTATATACCAATAAGGGCGCCAATAAACAAGAGATTTGAAAAAAAACAGCGGCAGTGCTGCCGCTGTCATTGTTCACTATGCTATTTTGGCGTTCTGATAAAGCATTTCTACAGTCTTTTTAACAAGCATGCTTTCCTTTATGCTAGTGATATCCTGAGGTCTAAGAGTCTTCTTAACCTTTTCAAGATCCATGCTGTAAAGCTTTGCCATTTCCTCGAGCTCCTTGTCGAACTCTTCTTCGTTTATTTCTATCCCTTCAGTCTTGTATATCTTCTCAAGCACTAGAGATCTCTTAACGTTCTTAAGAGCCTGCTCCTTCATTTCGTCTTTCATCTCATCTCTATTTTTGCCTACGAACTTGACATATGTATCCATGTCAAGGCCTTGGTATCTAAGCTGCATTTCGAAATCCTTCATCATAGCCTCAGCTTCAGCATCAACCATAACCTCTGGAACCTCAACAGTTGCAGCCTCCACAACCTTTTCAACCATGGCATTCTTCATTTCGGATTCAACCTTCTTGTTTGCATCCTCCTGAAGCTTGCTTTTTATATCGGCTTTAAGCTCGTCAAGAGTGTCGAATTCGCTTACATCCTTTGCAAACTCGTCGTCAAGCTCTGGAAGCTCCTTGTACTTGATTTCGTTTATTTTTACTTTGAAAAGCGCAGGCTTGCCTGCAAGCTCCTCTGACTGGTAGTCAGCAGGGAACTCCACGTTCACGTCAACATCAGAACCAAGAGCTGCTCCTATAAGCTGCTCCTCGAAGCCTGGTATGAATGTGTTAGAGCCTACAACAAGGCTGTAGTTCTCGGCAGATCCTCCCTGGAACTCAGCTCCGTCTACAAAGCCCTTGAAGTCTATAGCAAGCATGTCTCCGTCCTGAACTCCTCTGTCAGAAACATTTACATATCTTGCGTTGTTTTCTCTTTTTATCTCAAGGTCTTTAAGAACCTCTTCATCTCCTACAGCTGCCTCTTTCTTTTCAACCTCTATTCCCTTGTACTCGCCAAGCTCAACTTCTGGCTTAACAGTAACGTTAACAAGCATTACAAGATCCTGTCCGTCTCCTATTTGCTCAACCTCGTCTATTTCAGGCATTGCAACCGGATCAAGTCCAAGCTCCTTAACTGCCGCATCGTATGCAGCCGGGAACACTATGTTTATGGCATCTTCATAGAATATACCCTTGCCATAGTTCAATTCTATTATCTGCTTAGGGGCCTTTCCCTTTCTGAAGCCTGGTATGTGGAATCTTCCCCTTAGCTTGTTGTACGCCTTGTCAACTCCAGCTTGGAAATCTTTGCTCTCTACCACAAGTTTTATTACTACGTTGCTTTTTTCTTTTTTTACTAGTTCTGAACTCATTGATATTCCTCCTTACATTTATTCTATTTGGCCGGTTATTCGCCATTACTTGCAGTTGGTAATCTTCTAACCATTTCAATATTATATCATACAATGCAGCATAAAGAACAAGTTAATTAATCATTTGCACCAAAAAAGCCGCCTTAACGGCAGCTTTTTGCCTCATATCACTGTTATTGTTGCATTTATTGCCTCGTTTTGTATCTCCAAAAAACCTATTGTATGCATGTCGCCCATTCTTGGCCTCGCGGCGCTTCCTGGATTGAAAAAAAGAGTGCCGCCCTCTGTTTCGCAAAGAGCCACGTGGGTGTGCCCAAACACCACAACATCTGCTTTTTCTGCCACCGCCCTTGCTTTAAGGCTTCTCATTCCGAACTTGACACCGTATGCGTGGCCATGGCAGAGCATTATCCGCTTGCCTGAAGCTTCGAATATGATCTCCTCCTCGACATCGTCGTGGTCGCAGTTGCCCTTGACTGCTAATACGTCAATCCCCGTTCCGCGGTGAATAATCACCGAATCCCTGAAATTGTCGCCCGTGTGGAGTATCATATCGCAGCCCTCGAGCATCTTCGAGGCCTTTTCAATCCAGCTTTCGCTGCCGTGAGTATCCCCTACTACTCCTATTTTCATACTAACCCAGCCTTTTTCTGAATTCCTTTTTCATGTTGTCAAGAGCCTTGGCCCTGTGGCTTATCCTGTTCTTGAGCTCAGGCTTTATCTGCGCGAACGTCTGTGACTGTCCGGTTGCTATAAAAAGCGGATCGTATCCAAAGCCGCCTTCTCCCTGAGGGCTCGTTACTATCCTGCCGTTGCATTTTCCTTTCACCGTGAACTCTTCGCCGCCCGGGTATACAACCGCAATCACAGATACGAACTTGGCGCTTCTCTCGTCTTCGCCTGCATTGGCCATCAGCTCCAACAGCTTCCTGTTGTTATCTTCGTCAGTCGCGTCTTCGCCTGCAAACCTTGCAGAATAGACTCCAGGCTGGCCTCCCAGAAAATCAACCATAAGCCCCGAATCATCGGCAATAGCAATCTTTCCTGTGCGCCTTGCAACCTCTCTGGCCTTTATTAGGGCGTTCTCCTCGAAGGTAGCGCCTGTCTCCTCTATCTCCAGATTTGCAAGACCGGCATCTGCCATTGAAAGGAGCTCGAAATTGAAGTCCTCGAGTATCCTTGAAAACTCTGAAAGCTTGCCCTTGTTCTGGGTGGCTATCACAACCTCCATTTTCTTTCTCATTATGAGGTTTGTTATCTCTTCGCCGAGTATTTCCTTTTGAATGTGTATTAGCTCCCTCACGCCTTTTTCGCCGAGGCTGAGCATTTCAAAGAGTTGCTTTTTCTCGAAGGGGTGAGTTTCAGCAGTACCTTGTAGCTCTACAAATTCTCCCTTGTCTGTCATTATTATGTTCATGTCAACCTGGGCCGAGGAATCCTCTTCGTAGCAAAGATCGAGCACTTCGTTTTCTCCTACTATGCCTACGCTGACCGCCGCTATGAACGACTTAAGGGGCATCTCCTGAATCATGCCTTCTGCGTACAGCTTGTAGAAGGCGTCTGCCAGTGCTACGTAGGCGCCTGTTATCGAGGCTGTCCTCGTACCGCCGTCCGCCTGAAGCACGTCGCAGTCTACCCATACTGTCCTTTCGCCGAGCTTTGAAAGGTCGACTACTGATCTGAGGCATCTGCCTATCAGCCTTTGTATCTCCTGGGTCCTGCCCTCTACCTTGCCTCTTGAAGATTCTCTTATCTTTCTTTGGCCTGTAGCCCTTGGCAGCATGGAGTATTCTGATGTTATCCAGCCTGTGCCTGAATTTTTGAGGAATGGCGGCACTTTCTCCTCGATTGAAGCGGTGCAAAGCACTTTAGTGTCTCCTATTTCTATAAGAATCGAGCCTTCAGCGTATTTTGTAAAGTTTCTCGTTATTTTCACTTTTCTTATCTGGTCAAATTTCCTGCCGTCGCTTCTCACTTGCATCATCCTTTCACTTTCTTCCATAAGTTACGCACATTATATATTAACATAAAACAGGCTATTTAATGTATCTATTTTGCTTCGCGCCAGTAGTTTACTTTGTAGGATTTTACTTTCGACGATTCATCTTTTACTGCTTCGCCTGGAGTATCTGTGTTCTCTTGATTGTCTTCATTGACAATATAGAAATCGGACAGTTTCTCGTATTCATTCATCTTCTTATACGTTATATGCTTCACGCCTTCACCATAGAAAAATATGTTTCCTCCTGCTATTAAGCTACCATCAAAACTAAAATTCCCCGTTACAAAGATGTTCCCTGTTGTAAATATTGTTCCTTCGATATTGTTAGGAAGCTCTTTGCTCACAGCAGAGTCGCCTTCCCTTATATACAACTTATTCTTGTCACCCTCATAAATGTATATATCATTTTCTTTTATATATGTGACTTTTCCCTGTCCTTTACCGTTGCTGAACACTATTGATTCTGTTTCCTTGACTTTTTCATTGTCAAATTGATTGAATATGTCATTGTCCCTTGTGCCAACGAGCATCTCTCCCCCCACGTTTATCTTTGCATCACCATTTGTAACAGGTCCCTCTGCACGTGTTGAGATGTTCCCTTTGACTACATGCAACAATACATTGCCATTGTTTCCGTTGTTTCCTTTATTGGCAGGCAGTTCAAGATACTCCATCACAGTGTTAATTTCATCTTCTGCTATATATTTATTTTGCTTTATAATCTTTTCTAGTTTATCTTTGTCATAGCCTACAACTATGCCTCCTATGTATTCCTTTACAGCTTCATCACTTACCTGTGATGTACCATATGTATATATGTCTCCTTCCTGTATTTGGACATTAGCCCCAGTCACAAATATATCGCCCCGAGACAAAAGGGTTTTTGAATATATGTCATTTTTGCTTACGATTTTACCTGTATATTCATATTTCGGCAGGGTTATATCGAGTGATGCCTCAAGTGTTTTTCTAATCTTATTGTAGGATCCTTCGGATTCTATCGAAACAGCTACGCTGCCGCCATTCTCATCCTTGTTATCTGAAATAACATAGTCTGATTTCATGGATATTTTTCTTAGCTTGCCGCTTTCTTCGCCAAATTCCGATTCATATTTGAAATTCTGGATTCTATCCGATATAGCCACAGATATGGATTCATCTTCTAATACGTCTTCTTCAAAGCTTTTATACGCTTCAAGTGTCTTGCTAGGATCAAGCTTTTCGCCTGTTTTTACTCTTTTGCCGTTTTCATCCAAGCTATAGACAGGCTCGTATTTAAGCAGGCTATCATCCAGTAAATTGTCGAGTCCCAATAAAGTTCCAAAGTATACCCTCTTGAACTCGGCTTCTACTATGGCATTTGCTTTCTCTTCGCTTATATCCTCTCCGCTAAGCTTGCCGACAAATTTTCCATCAACCCATTCTCTCGCCTTTTTTTCAGCTTTTGCAGTTTCGTCATCTATGACCCACATGGCGTGCTCCACTGCTGCGTCTGCTGCGTAGAATGCCTTGTTCTTGTCTGAGGCGAGCCTTCCCATCTTAAAGTTGCTCATTGAAAGTCCGATAATAGACGCCCCTAGCATGGTAAGTACAAATACTATGAGCAAGCTGTATAAAAGCATGGAGCCGTTTTCACTATTTATTATTTTTTTTATGCTGCCCATGATATCACCTGCCTTGCATAGTTTTGGCCTATTTTTTTGATTTTCTCGCAAGCGAACTTAGCTCCGCTTCTTTTTCTTCGTTGAAGTATACACTGACATTAATCTCAAGCAACGTTTCAAGCGCAGGGCTTTCTTCGGGATTTTCTTTGTAAGCCTCTGGCTCTGTGTTTGACTCATATTTGGAGTATTCAACCTTGGCAATGTAGCCTCTGGTGTCGCTTATTTGTGAAACCTGGGATGTTACGTCATCTCCAGATTCGTCAAAATATTTTGGTATGCTTTTTCCCTCTCCATCCTCTTGAAAATCAATCTTTTCTGCTCTCTTCGCTTTTTCAGACTCCATTACGTTTTGTGCTACATAGTTTGCCTTTACATGTCTTTTCGTATCGTTGTCATTTTTTACTGATGTTGAAAATACTCTTAGCGTGGCTGCCCCCATGAGTGTTATTATAAATACCGCCACCACCACTTCCACTAAAGTAAATCCTCTGTTTGACTTCATTTAATGAACCTCCGAAAGGCTTGTCGTCTTTAACTGCCCCTTAAAAATCAGACTCCTCAAGGAGCTTGTCCTCTGATGAACTCCTGCTGCTTTGATTGTTCGAGCCGGAGCTACGCGAATAATTCAGCAGGCTTAGTCTTCCTGTCATGAATGGGTCGCTGTTGCCGTAGTTTGACTTTATGTTCCATTCGATTTCAGTCTGCTGTCCGTTTTCATAGTAATATGGGAATTCAAGCTCTATCGTACCTTCAATGTTTCGCTCCGTATTTTTTATAGCTACACTCTTTATGATTATTTTCCTCGTGCTCTTTTCCATCTCCAAAAGCGCTTTTTTTAGGTCTGCGTAGTTTCCTGAAAATGATATTTTAGCACTTAACGCATCTACAAAACGATCCTCTTCTTTTTCCGATTTTTCATCGTCATCGTTTTTAACATTGTCAGCTTCTCCACTTTTTTTGTCAAGCGAATACTCCTGTATGTCTATTTTCTTTCCTTCCTGGAGGAACTTGTCATACTCAGCCATAACCTGCTCGACGGAATAAGTCTCCTCCGTGACTCTCGGTTTTTCGGTTTCATCGCTCGTATCCGAAAAGCTTATCGAGCTAGTCTTTATGCTGCTATCCTTGAATATATTTTCTATGTACACAATTATCTGTTCCTGGTGAGCCAGCTGAGGAATCGCCTGTTGTATCTCCCTGTTCGCCAGCTTCAAAGCCTCCACCCTTTTGGAAAGACTGTCCTTCTGCGCAATTTCGCTGTTAAGGCTGCTTTTGAGCTTCAGGTTTGATTCATAGCGCGCCTTTTGCTCTCTTAGCTCCATGAGCCTTGGCATGAATATGAAGTTGTATATTGCGTATGCAGCTACTATTGCAGCTAGTCCGCCAACCATTATTTTTTCTCTGCTGGAAAGTTTCAATATATCTACCTCCCGAAGCTGCATGTCAGCGTGAAGCTGCAGCCGGAATTTTCTGATGAATCCCTTTCTATGCTTGATACAAAAACCTTTTCAAAATAACCGTCGTCCTTTAGGTTGTGTACAAACTCTGCCACTGAAACCTCGCTGCCCGCTGTACCCTTTATTACTATTTCGCCTTCCGAGCTGCTCGTTACATTTATAAAGCCTATATCAGTCGGAAGGTTTTCCTCAAGTGAAGAAAACATTGACGTGAAGGATTCGTTTTCTTCCTCTATGCGCTGAAGTATCTTTCGTTTCTCTTCCACACGCTTTTCAACCGAATCCAGGAATGCCTGATGCTCGCTAGCAAGCTCCAATGTTCCGGAACTCTCCTCCATATCCGCATTCAGCTTATCAAGACGGCTTATCTCTCTTCCAATTCCTATATACACGCCGCTTGCAAATCCAAGGATTATTATTGCTGCAATCCCGGCTGCGA
Organism: Peptoclostridium sp.; assembly: GCF_009881055.1. Taxonomy (GTDB): domain Bacteria; phylum Bacillota; class Clostridia; order Peptostreptococcales; family Peptostreptococcaceae; genus Peptoclostridium_A. The sequence continues at coordinate 47,000 of NZ_WXFG01000033.1, read as the reverse complement.
CATAATTCTTCCCAGATTTTCTTCTTCTTAATATCTCTTCGGGGAGAAGGTTTATCTGTTTGCTCTTTAGTTTTTTTATGTTGTGGGGTTTCTTGTCCCCCTTCTTCTTCAATAACATGCTTTATTCTCCCCTTAGTACTGCGCCTATTGCAGGTATTAGCATCGAATAGTCCGAAATCCTTTTTTCATTTTCAACTGAAAGTTTTTCAAAATCATGAGGCACGTTTAATTTTCTCACCGCCGCATTGGTTGTCTCCTCAAGATATTTTTCTATTCCCTCAGCATTTGAAGCCCCGCCTGTTAATACGATGGTGTCTATTTTCGATCCGAATTTTCTTGTCCTGTAATAGTCCATAACACGCCTTACTTCCTGCGATAATCTTTCAAGCGATTCCCGGGAATCGACACTTACTGAGGCAATTTCGATTTCTGCAAAATAATCCATTCCGCTGAACACGACAAACCGCGTATGTTTTCCGCCCATATCGACAAATAGAGTATTCCTCCCATCTTCCAGGACAGCGCTTCTGGCATAGTTCGAAATGCAGCTTGAGTGGATGTCAACCGAATTAACCCTGAGGCCGCACTCTTCTGCAAGATTCAGGTAGCTTTCCACTACCCTTTGAGGCACGGCCGCCACAAGGCATTTAAGCATCGGAATCCCTTCTTCGATAACCTCATCGATTATTCTGTAGTCTATTATGTAGTCTTCTCCCTGACCAAGCAGGAAGCTGTGGGCTTCCATTTTCACTATGTTGCCAATCTCCTTGTTGCCAGCCAGCGGAAATTTTCTTTCTCTTATTATGAGGGCACTTGATGAAAGGCTTATAAAGCATTCGCTATTTTTGCAGCCCAGCTTTGCCACAGCTTTTGAAAGCTCATCTTCGAAAGGGTTGCTCCCAAAGAAGGCATCCATATTGAGAGTTCCGTCTTCTTGAAAAGCTCCATTTGGAGTTTTTATTATCTCGTATCCGTCCGCTTCGAACTTGCCCTTGTTTATCCTGCCAGCCACAAGCTTAATGTTGCGGCTTCCTATGTCAATTCCCACAAGCTTTTTGCGCATGTTTTCCTCCGTTAAATCCTTAATCTTTTCTCAGATTAACCATTGTTGAAATCTCGTAGTCATTAATTCTCTTGCCTTTGACTGATATTGTATATTTTATGCTTTCCAGCTCTTTGCCGATTATTTCAGGATTCCCCCCCGCTTCCGCAGGCTCATCGACTATGTTTTCGAAGCTGAGAAGTATTTTCAGTTCGACCTTTTCAAAGTCCTTGCTTAATTCCGGAGCAAACAATTCTTCATTATCTGTCGAAATAGTATTATCATCTATTTTTATCGTATTAACTTCCACTTTATTTGAGTTTTGATTGTGAGGTCCAGCATCAATCTGCGACAGCTCAGCCATCCTTGTAATGTCAACGATTTTCTCCATAGCGCCTCTTGCAAGCCGCATTGCCTTTATGTTCTCGTCCTCCTTGTGGAAGACCTTGTATCCCGAGCTGAATGTCCCTGCAAGCGGGAGCATTATGACACCTATTACTGCAACAACGCAAAGCAGCTCTATGAGTGTAAATCCTTGTTTTTCTTTTAAAAAACTCATCCGCTTCACCGCAATGCCCCCATTCAAATCGACTTCAAAAAATATAATTCGTTACATCAGATACCACCTTAATATCTCATCGAAGAAAAGTCCTGAAATGAGAACCCCCGCCGCGAGAAACGGTCCGAAGGGTATGTAGTCCTTCCTTCCCTTGATCTTGAAAATAAGAAGTAAAAGTGATACGAAACCGCCTATCATGAAACCTATGAAAAGCGCGAGGAGTATTGGTCCGTTGCCGATAAATATACCCATTGCGGCCATAAGCTTTATGTCTCCGCCTCCCATGGCTCCTTTTGTTATTACCGCCATCAAGAGGAGTATTCCGCTGGCGCTGAAAAATCCTATGAGAGCCGAAAGAAGTGTCACATCCCTTGCAATAAGATTGAGCAGTATGCCCGCCCCTATTGAAAAAACAACTATCTCATCGGGTATTATCTTGTGCTCAAGGTCTATGAAGGATATCGCAAGCAGTATGCACATCATCACTGAATACTTCAGGAAAACTGTCGAAAATCCGAGCATCGAAAAAAGCCATACAAAAGATATACCTGTAAGCAGCTCCACTATCGGATACCTTATGGATATGCTGCCCTGGCAGCCTTTGCATTTGCCATTTTGCAGCATATAGCTCAAGAGTGGCATGTTTTCAAGCGCCGAAAGCTTCCTTCCGCATTTCGGGCAGCGCGAAGGAGGGAATACTATGGACTCATCCCTTGGAATCCTGTATATGCATACATTGAGAAAGCTTCCAATAACAAGTCCGAGTATGAATATGAAACTGTATGAAATGAAATCTGTGTTAGACATTTTTTTCTCCGTTATGTTGTATTTGGAGCGGCAAAGAACATAAAATCATGCACATTGCCGCTCCGATTATGTAATAAATGTTATTCACTAAAAACTCCATCTGAAAATTTTGCCTCATCTCCAGAAGGAAGTACCAACTTTTTGTTGTCGACTTTATAACTGCCTGCCTTAATCATATCATTATCCTCTAAAAAATCAGCTACTTCTGCTGCTGTAGTACCTTCAACTTCTTCACCTGTTTCTGCTTTGTATCTTTCAACTGCCTCATTCAATACAGCAATTGTCTGCTTGTCAGAAGCATCCTTTGCATCTTTTGTTATGCCTCCAATTTTCGGTATTGCCACAACAGCTATCATCCCAAGAACTGCTATGACAACAACAAGCTCAATAAGAGTAAAACCTTTCTTGCTTTTAAGGATTTTATTAATTGTCTTCATCGTTTTCACCTCCTTCCACAAAAACATGATGAGTCTATATGCAGAAGACTATCTGTTCCATTAGGTCTGAACAAATAATCATAGTGCAATCAAATTAACTTCCCAGATACTGATACATGTCGAACATTGGCATTACTATTGCCATTACTATCGTCCCTACTATCACAGCCATTACTACTATGAGTATAGGTTCGAGCAATGCCGTCATCCGTGTTATGGAATCCTCTACTTCCATGTCGTAGTAATCTGCAGATTTTGAAAGCATTTCGCTAAGTGTTCCGGATTCCTCTCCCACCTTGACCATGGATATTAGCATAGGCGGGAATATTTTGACTTCCGAAAGTGACTGTGCAAAACCCTCGCCTCTTTTTATATCGCTCATTACAGCATCCATGCCCTTGGCCACGACCGTGTTGCCCATTATCTTCTTGACTATCCCCATGGCCTGTATTATCGGAATTCCACTTGCAAGAAGCGTAGAAAGAGTCCTTGAAAACCGCGATGACATTATCTTTATGTTCATTTCCCTTACAACGGGGATTGCTATTTTAAGCATGTCGAGCCTGTGCCTGCCCCGCGTGCTCGTCATGTATTTCCCGGCTCCGAACATGGCAAGCATGAGCAAGGCAAACACCATGTACCAATAGTTGCTCATTATTTCTCCGCCTTTTAGAAGCATCCTTGTCAGCAACGGAAGCTGCGCTCCAGAACCCTCGAACATGTCAATGAACGTAGGAAGCACGAACACCATGAGAAAAGACACCACCATGAAGGATACCGCCACTATTATCGCCGGATACGTCATAGCTGTCTTTATCTTCCTGCTCAGCGCATTTTCCTTTTCAAAGTGCCCAGCCATCCTCTGCATCACGACATCCATCTGGCCTGATGTTTCCCCCGCTTCTATCATATTTATAAGTATTTCAGGGTATGTATTTTTCTCCAGCTTCATTGCTATGGAGAGAGTCTGACCCTTTTGGAGCTTCTGGTAGACATTGCCCAGCGACTTTGCTAGAGTTTTGTTTTCTGTCTGCCTCCGCAGGACATCTACGCATTCAAGTATTGATATTCCCGAATCAAGCATGGCGTGGAACTGCCTGCACATCATAGCAATGTCCTTTATTCTTATCTTTCTCCTGATTTCCAGCTTTATGTCCCTGTTTGCCAGTGTCTGCGGCTTGACGCTTATTGGGTATATGTCTTTTTCCCGAAGTTTTCTTATTGCTTCGAACTCACTGTTTGACTCTATGACTCCTCGAAGCTTCTTCCCATTGGCACCAAGCGCTTCGTATATGTAGTTTTCCAAAAAATCACCTTCTTATACGTATCGTGTAAGGGCTTCCTTGTCAAATGCGCAGCTGAGTGCGTCATCGTAGCTTATTGTCCCTTCCCTGTAGAGTCTTGCCAGGGAGCTGTCCATAGTGTGCATATTCTGCTTGGCACCTGTTTGTATTGCGCTCACTATCTGGTGAGTTTTGCCTTCCCTTATGTGATTTCTTATGGCCGAATTGCATGCCATAATTTCCGTTGCGACAACCCGGCCCTCGCCGTCAGCTCTGTTTACAAGCTGCTGGGAAACTACGCCCTGAAGTACAGTGGCCAGCTGGACCTTTATCTGGTTTTGCTGGGATGGCGGGAACACGTCTATTATCCTTTCTATAGTCGACATCGAATCCATTGTATGGAGAGTCGAAAGCACCAAGTGTCCAGTTTCGGCTGCCGTAAGGGCTATCGCAATAGTCTCGAGATCCCTCATCTCTCCAATCAGAATTACGTCAGGGTCCTGCCTTAGCGCCGCCCTTAGCGCATCCTGGTATGAATGGCTGTCGCTGCCTATCTCTCGTTGGTTGACTATGCTCATCTTATGCCTGTGAAGATATTCTATAGGTTCCTCAAGCGTAAGTATGTGACAGCTTCTTGTCCTGTTTATCTCATCTACTATTGATGCTAGCGTTGTTGTCTTGCCCGAACCTGTCGGTCCGGTGACGAGCACCAGGCCTCTTTTTTTGTCTGCAAATTCCTTGACTGCCAAGGGCAATCCCAGTTCGTCTATTGTTGGAACTTTGAGGGATACCACCCTCATGGCCACGCAGTAACTGCCTCTTTGCTTGAATACGTTCACCCTGAACCTTCCTACTCCGACCTCAGAGTAAGACAGGTCGGTTTCGCCTTTTTCGTGCAGCATTTCTATATGCCTTTCACTTAGAAACTCCATGGCCGTCTCTTCAATGGATGAAGGAGTGCATGGGTCATGCCCCTCAAGCTTTTGAAGCTTTCCGTCTATTCGCACAATAGGCGGCACTCCTACACTAAGGTGAAGGTCCGAAGCGTTGAGCTCCACAATCAGTTTTGCCAATTCTCGCAATGTCATATTTTGCCCCCTATATCGTCTGCTGTTTTGTCTAAAGATACATTACCCTCATGTATTCTTCCGTAGTTGTGGTTCCGTCTAGTATGAGAGCCTTGCAGCTGTCCTGTAGTGTAACCATTCCGTTTCTGAGCGCGTAGTCCTTAATAGCCTCTATCTTACTCTCGTCGAATATCATCTTCCTTATTTCATTGTTTATCAGGAGTATCTCGTGCACAGCAACCCTTCCCTTGTAGCCAGTGTTGTTGCAGTATTTGCAGCCTCTGCCCCTTTTCAGCGTCTTTCCCGAAAATTCATCCGTGTCCGCGCCTATAAGCAACAGCTCGTCCTGTACCGGCAAGTAATCCTCTATGCAGTGCTGGCAGACTTTTCTTACAAGCCTTTGGGCAACTATGCCCTTGAGTGACGAGGAAACAAGATACGGCTTTATCTCCATGTCCAAAAGCCTTGTTATTGACGATACAGCATCATTCGTGTGCAGCGTCGAGAGTACAAGGTGGCCGGTTATGGCGGCTCTTATTGCAATCTCCGCAGTTTCTGTATCCCTTATCTCCCCTATCATTATTATGTCTGGGTCCTGCCTGAGTATTGACCTTAAGCCAGTTGAAAATGTAAGGCCGGTCTTTGGATTCACCTGAATCTGGTTTATGCCGCTCATCCTGTACTCGACGGGATCCTCAACCGTAACTATGTTTTTTCTCGAATCGTTAAGGTCTGCAAGAGCGGCATAGAGCGTAGTGCTCTTTCCACTTCCCGTCGGTCCAGTTACCAGAAGTATGCCATTTTTAAACCTGAGCAGCTCATCGAATCTATTCCTGTTGCCGCCCGACAGACCGAGATTATCTTTAGTCTTTAGAAAACTTTGGTTGTCCATGACCCTTATTACAACCTTTTCGCCGTATATGGTCGGTATTGTTGAAATCCTCAGGTCTAGATTACCCCTGCTGTCGTTTACCTCTATCCGCCCATCCTGCGGCACTCTTTTTTCCGCTATGTTCAGCTTTGACATTATCTTTATCCTTGTGACTATTGACCCGTGAGCATTCATGTCGGGGTGCATTACGTCAACAAGCTCGCCGTCAATCCGAAACCTTATCCTGAGGCTCTCCGGAGACGGCTCTATATGTATGTCGCTTGCCCTGTTTTGGACAGCCTGCATTATTATTGAATCCACAAGCCGAACTATAGGAGCGTTAGTCACATCATCATTCAAACTGACTTCAAGCTCCCTGTCTATAAGATTGAACTCCTGCTTGAATTCTGCCACGGCTTTTTCTACCTTCTGCGTACTGAAGTACCTCTGTATGGCCCTTTCAATCTCTCCCCTGCTTGCGATTGCCGGTACTACATTGTAGCCGAGCATCCTCTCAATCTGGCTTATCACTATTATATTGAAGGGGTCGCTCATGGCAACAGTAAGCTCACCTCCATGGAGCTTCACAGGAATGATCTGATTTTCACTCGCGTAGCTTTCACTTATAAGCTTTGGTACGCTAGGTTCTATGTAGCAGGTATCCAGCTCGATGTGCTGTATTCCCAGCTGGTGCTCAAGCACCTCTATTATGTCCTTGTCAGTGACATACCCAAGCTCTATTAGCACTTCTCCGAGTTTTTTCTTGAGCTTTTTTTGGACATCCAGAGCATTTTCAAGTTCTTCGGCTGTTATCTTTCCAAACTTCAAGAGTATGTCCCCGAGCCTGACATTATTGTTCATAGCTCCATCCGCCTTCCCTTATATGTAGATACATTATTAGATATTGATATTTTACTACATGACATTACTCAATATACAAACTCGAAAAAATTTAACACAAATATTCGCAGCATTCATATATATACCAAAACCTGCGGCAAATATGCATCGCCGCAGGTTTTAGATTAAAAAAACTATTCGATTTCAAAGAATTTAACGAAGCTCTTGTATATCATATGGTGATCCTTCACTCCGCCGAGCTCTCTCAGCGAATGCATTGCAAGCACAGGGCTTCCAACGTCCACCGAAGGAATGTCAAGCTGAGTCGCCGATATCGGCCCTATTGTCGAACCTCCCGGCTCATCTGACCTGTTTGCAAATCTTTGGAATTCTATGCCCGCAGCCCTGCAAATCTGCTCATACACGCCGACCGAATGACTGTCCGAGGTGTATTTCTGGTTTGCACTAGCCTTAATGACAGGACCCTTATTGATTATCGGCTTATTTGTCGGATCGCTCTTTTCAGGCCTGTTAGGATGAAGCGCATGAGCCAGGTCTGAAGATATCAGAAACGAGCTGTATATCGCCCTGATGAAATCCTCCCTGTCCTTTGAAAGCGAAATGGCTATCCTCTCAAGCACGTTCCTAAGCATGGGACTGTCGGCTCCCTGCTTTGTGGACGAGCCCACTTCCTCGTTGTCAAAGACTACCTTCACGCTTATTCCCTTGCCGCCCCTTGAATCGAGAAGAGCCCTGATTCCAGCATGCACCATCGAAAGATTGTCGAGTCTTGACGAAGATATGAACTCACCGTCGAGCCCTGTTATGCAGCCCTTTTCATACTCGTAGAGCGACAACTCGTAGTCCAGTATATCCTCTGGCTGTGCAGACAGCTCGTCGGCTATGAGCGATTTTATACTATGCTCCTTGGGAAGCTGCCCTTCAAGCACTGACAGGAGCGCCGCCATTTCTGTCTGTCTGTTGAGCTCCACGCCCTTATTGACATCTCTGTTCATGTGTATGGCCAGGTTTGGTATTACGGCCAAAGGCCTTTTGAAATTTACGAGCGCTTCACCTGGTCTGAAAGGGCTGTCTGATATCAGCGTGACCCTTCCTGCCATTCCAAGCGGTCTGTCGAGCCAGGTGTTGAGTATCGGCCCCCCGTATATTTCCGTGTTGAGCCTGTAATAAGAGCCTTGCTCTGACATCTCGGGCTGCGGCTTTAGCTTTATTGCCGGAGAATCCGAGTGCGAGGCTATTATTCTGAAGCCCTCTTTTTCTATGTCGGTTGAATTAATGCAAAACGCTATGATTGCAGATGAATTTTTATCAACGAAATATCTGCCGCCTTCTTTTAGACTCCACTTGCCGCTCAGCTCAAGCCTTTCAAAACCGCTTTCAATAAGAAGCCTGCTACATTCAGCCGCGCAGTGGAAAGGCGTAGGGCTTTCGTATATGAAGTCTATAAGTTCCTGTGCAAAGACTTTTTCTTCGCTTCCAATGTTCATAAGTCTCATCTCCAAACCGTATGCTCTTTATACTGATTAAGCTCTGCCTGGAGCCTTATGCGAGCTCCAGCTTTATATAATCCAGGTTTATTATCTTTACTCCCTTGTTTTCAAAAGCTATAGTTACATTGCTGCCATCCTTGGCAACTACAGTGCCGCCTCCAAACCTAGGGTGAACTATCTTGCTTCCAAGGCCTATGTCGCTGTTGTCTATGCCGCTTCTAGTGTCTTCCGCCGAGACATTTTTGGAAGAGTAAACACCAAAGCTTGCCGCATCAAGCGCAAAATTCTGCTTTATGCTCTCATCAAGCTTGTTTCTGCTCGACTGAGCCTGCCTCTTGTCGTTTCTGGCTGCCACGTTTAGGCTTTCAGTCAGGTCCTTAGGTATTTCGTTGATGAACCTGGATGCAACCCCGTAGTTTCTCCTGCCATATATAGTCCTCTCATGCGCGTATGTCATGAAGAGGTTCTCCTTGGCCCTTGTTATTCCAACATAGCAGAGTCTTCTTTCCTCCTCGAGCTGTGTCTCGTCGAGTATGGCCCTGTTTATAGGGAAAATGCCCTCCTCCATGCCTGCAAGGAACACAGTCTTGAATTCAAGACCCTTGGCGCTGTGCAGCGTCATGAGGGAAACATACTCCTCATCCTCGTCCATTGCATCTATGTCCGACACAAGCGAAATGGACGCGAGGAATGTCTCCAGATCCTTGTCCTCGCTTATCTGCTCGAATTCGATGGCACTTGATATGAACTCTCTTAAGTTTTCTATCCTTGTCTGGCTCTCCACAGTGTTTTCTGCCTTGAGCTCGGCTATATAACCCGTATTTTCAAGAACCTTTTCTATAAGCTCGGATACTTTCATGACCTCTTTCATCGCCATGAAGGTGCCAAGCTGCGAAACAAAGTCGCTTAGCTTTGACTTGCTTCTTGTAGATACGTAGTCGGCATGCTCTATGTCAAGCAGCACCGAGTATACGCTGTCTCCCCTCTCAAGCGAGACATCCTCGAGCTTTTCTACAGTCTTAGCCCCTATTCCCCTTTTGGGAACGTTTATTATCCTCTTGAGGCTTATGTTGTCTACCGGGTTTTGTATCAGCCTAAGGTACGCGATTATGTCCCTTATCTCTTTCCTGTCGTAGAACTTCATTCCGCCGTAAATTTTGTAGGATACGTTCTGCCTCATCAGGGCTTCCTCTATCGCCCTTGACTGCGCATTGGTCCTGTACAGCACCGCAAAATCGCTGTTGCTTCTTTCCCCTTTTGCCACGAGGTCTTTTATCTGGCGGGCGATGAAGTCACCTTCCTCCCTCTCGTCGCTGGCCTTGAAAAGCTTAATCTTGTCGCCGCCGTCCTTTTGCGTCCACAGGCGCTTTAGCTTTCTTTCCATGTTGTTTTTTATTACGTGGTTTGCCGAATCAAGTATCACCGAGGTAGATCTGTAGTTTTGCTCAAGCTTTACCACGGAGGCATCCTCGTAATCATCCTCGAAATTGAGTATGTTTGATATGTCAGCGCCTCTCCAGCCGTATATTGACTGGTCGTCGTCTCCCACCGCGCACAGATTCCTGTGGTGTCCCGAAAGCAGGCTTATGAGCTTATACTGCGCCTTGTTGGTGTCCTGATACTCGTCCACCATTACATACCTGAACTTCCTCTGGTAAAAATTCAAAACATCCGGATGACTTTCAAAGAGCTCGACAGTCTTGACTATTATGTCGTCAAAGTCCAAGGCGTTGTTTTCTCTGAGCTTTTTCTGATACACCTTGTATATCTGGGCTATCTTGGACATTTTGAAGTCGTCCCTATATATGCCGTCAAACTCCTCCGGTGTTATCAGCTTGTCCTTGGCGTCCGATATATGGTTTATGACCATCTTGGGCTCATAGAGCTTTTCGTTTATGTTGAGCTCCTTTATCGTATCCTTAAGTAGTATGAGCTGGTCGGCCCTGTCGTATATTACAAACGAGCTCGTGTAACCGAGCTTGTCTATGTCCCTTCTTAGCATTCTCACGCAGCACGAGTGGAAGGTGCCTATCCATATTCCTTCTGCACTCTCTCCAAGCAGCCTTTCAACCCTTTCCTTCATCTCCCTTGCCGCCTTGTTGGTGAACGTTATGGCGAGTATGTTTGAAGGAAAAATGTCCCTTGTGGCAAGGATGTAGTGTATCCTGTTTACCAGCACAGTTGTCTTGCCAGAGCCCGCTCCTGCAAGTATTAGCAGCGGCCCTTCCGCGGTCATTACTGCCTTTCTTTGCATCTCATTCAGATGTGAATACTTGTTTTCTATGTCATTGTTCACTATCAATCACCTGTTTCTAATATATTTAGAATGCTGTGGCTTCCTAAAACAAAAAAGAGGTGTTCGCCTCTTTTTGCACTCCACATATTACATTATACCCTATATTTTATGACTAGTCCAAGATTGCTGGCCTAGTATTCTCCGCCATTCTTCTTGTCATGTATGGCGTAAAGATCCGTCCTTCTGTGGATAAGCAGCGGCAGCTCGCTTCTTACTTTATCCACAAAATCCATGTCCAGCTCTGAATAGATTATCTGCTCCTTCTCATCTGCCTGGACGGCAACCTCTCCCCAAGGCGTTGTAACCATTGAATGGCCGTAAGCTGTATAGCTCGATTCCATGCTCCTTGCAGGTGATGCGGCTACAAAGTATACCTGGTTGTCGAGTGCCCTTGCCCTGGCTGTAAGCTCCCAGTGGGCAGGACCTGTCGTCATGTTGAAGGCGGCAGGTATTACTACAACCCTGGCTCCGCCTTCAACGGCCATTAGCCTAATAAGTTCAGGGAATCTCATGTCGTAGCATATTGCCACTCCAATTTTGCAAAACTCCGTGTCGAACACGGTAATGTCTTCGCCCCTGCCGAGAACGTCCGACTCCTTGAAGGTTATCTTGCCCTTTACATCTATGTCGAAGAGGTGTATCTTCCTGTGCCTTCCCAGAAGTTCTCCTTTTCTTCCGAATATGTAGGCTGTGTTATATATGCTCTCACCGTCCTTTTCCGGTATCGAGCCACCTACTATGTATATTCCGAGTTCTGCCGCTATTGACGAGAGGAAGTCTGTTGTCATGCCGGGGTATTCTTCCGCGTATTCAGGGAAGTATTTGTTGTCGTAGGGACAGTTGAACATCTCAGGGAGTGCTACTATGTCGGCTCCATTTGAGGCCGCTTCCCTTAGCATGCGCTCGGCTGTTTTTATGTTGAGTTCCTTTCCTTCTGTTACGTTCATTTGGCATATTGCTATTTTCATGGGATCAGCTCCTTTGAATTCTTCTTTGTTATTTGTAGGGGAATCCGTGGAATTGCCTCGCCTTAACATTTCGTTTTGTGATTTCCTTTGACTTGAGCATTTGTGAAATTGGATATTCTGAAAACTCGCTTCGCTCAAACAATTCAAAATATCATCAATTTCACTCACGCTCTTCGTCTGGAAATCATTCAAAACTCATTTAACTAAGGCTTCGCCAGTTCCTTCGGATCCCTATTAGTGCAACTACCCAATTGAACATTTCGAAACGCATGTGCATGAGTCCGGCGTCATTGTGATGTGTGCTCCGCACACGGGAAGATATTACAAGCCGATTATTCCATCGGATTCCATAGCTCTTTAGTCTTTTTAATCTTACCCGCAAAGAATCCGACGAAAATAAGAAGGCATGTTTTAAGTGAGTTTTTTAGATTTCCTGGCGATGTCGTGCAGCGAAATTCATAGAATTTTGAGTGTCTGAGCGCAGTGAGTTCTCAAAATTCTTAATTTCGCAAACGTAGGAGCCACTAGGAAATCCTAAAACGAAACGTACATGCCGATTATTTTCTCGGATTCCCATCACCCCACCAACGCCTCCCATCCTTCTCAATCAGCCTTTCCGCCTCCTTAGGCCCGCCGCTGCCGGCGCTGTAGAAATGCAGGCTATCGCTGTTTTCTTTGCAGCAATCGAGTATGGATTCTACAATCCGCCAGGAGTTTTCAATTTCCTCCCACCCCGCATAACGTGTGGAATCGCCCTTGATTGCGTCGAATATGAGCCTTTCATAGGTCTCAGGATTTTTGTTCTTAAGCTCTGCTTTTTTGAAGAAGGACATTCCGAAGGGCTCCAGCCTGTCGAGCCTTCCCGGCTGCTTCATGTTAAGTTGAAGGGATATGCTCTCCTGGGGCAGTATGTTTATCAAGAGTACGCTCGGCTGGGTTTCCGCGAACGCATCCTTGTCGTAAGTGGCCAAAGGATTTTTAAACTCTATTGCAATGTTCAGGAGCTTCCTGTCAAGCCTCTTGCCCGTTCTTATGTATACTGGCACTCCGCTCCATCTGGAGTTGGGTACAAAAAGCCTCAGCGCCGCGAATGTTTCCGTGGTGGAGTCCGAAAGAATGCCTTTTTCGCTCCTGTAGCCCTTGGCCATTTCGCCCTTTATCAAGCCTTCCCCGTACTGGCCCAGGACTACATTTTCTCCTATGTCCTCTGGGGTGATGTCGCGTATGCTCCTTATGACCTCGAGCTTCTCCTTTCTTATGTCTCCTGGCGCAAGGCTGGCCGGAGGCTCCATCATTACAAGGGACATGAGCTGGAGTATGTGGTTTTGAACCATGTCGCGGAGCACCCCGCTGCTTTCGTAGTACTCCTCCCTGCCTTCAACTCCCGCCTCCTCCAGTATGGAAATCTGTATGTTGTCTATGTAATCCCGGTCCCATACAGGCCCCAATATGGAGTTTGAAAACCTCAGGCTGAGTATGTTCTGTATCATCTCATTTCCAAGATAGTGGTCAATCCTGTATATGTCCTCCTCCGCAAATACGCCTCTTATTTCGTCGTTCAGCCTTCTGGCACTTTCAAGGCTCCTGCCGAAGGGCTTTTCAACGACAAGTCTTCTGAAGGCGCCCTTGGAATCGGCCATGCCCGAAGCCCTGAGCCTTTTGACTATGGGGCTGAAGAATTCGTGGGATGTTGCAAGGTAAAAGAGCCTTCCGAGGGGATTTTTGCACTCCCTTTCCATTTCCGAAAGCTCCGCCTCGAGCGCCCTGTACCCTTCTATGTCGTTGAAATCAAACTGCCTGTAGGAAACCAGCTTTTCAAAGCCCTGCCAGGCATCCTCGTCAAAGCCGAATCTCGAATATTTGGAGATGGAGTCCTTCACCGACTCCTTGTATTCCTCCTGTGTCCTTATCGACCTTCCTACAGTGAATACCCTGCACTCCGGCGGAAGGTTGTTGTCAACGTACAGATTGTATATGTCGGGTATTAGCTTTTTCCTGCCAAGATCTCCAGTCCCTCCGAACACAACTATTATGCTCATGCGTCACCTCCACGCTAACCTCAATATTCGCCAGCTTGAAGCTCAAGCTGCAAGACCGGCGCCTGTTCGCGAAATCCTGTTTGAATCGGATTTTAGCTCATTTTTTATTTATACCCCAAAAAAGTAAAACAAAGCCGCCAGAGTTTTCCGGCGGCTCCTGTAGATACAGATCTCTATTCATGTTACTTGGTAAAATATTGTTATGCTGCTATTGCTATATTCTCTCAAGCTTGAAGCTTGCATCGTGGCCGTTCAGATTCTGAACCTCCATGCCTTCAAGTTCTGCAACCTCGATTGATTCAGCAAGAGTCTCGCTCATGATGTAATCGCTGTGTACTCCAACCGCCTTTGTTATCTCTTCTCCGGCCTTGTAGAATATCTTTATCTTGTCCAGCATGTCGTAGCCGTTTGACTTTCTCATCTGCTGAACCTTTGATATGAACTCTCTCGCGTAGCCCTCGTCTATTAGCTCCTGAGTAAGGTTTGTGTCTAGTATTACAAACAGATTGTTTTCCATTGCCACGTTGAAGCCTTCCTTGGCTGATATTGTAGTCAGCACGTGCTCCTTGGCAAAGCTGAAGCTTTCTCCGTCCAGCTCCACTTCAACGCTCTCTCCTGCTTCAAGCTTAGGAACTACTACTGAAGCGTCAAGTCCTGCAAGCACGCCTCCGAATGTCTTGACCTTGTTTCCGAGCACTGAGCCCACAACCTTGAAGTTAGGCTTGAGGCTGAAGTTCATGAAGCTGCTCAGATCCTTTTCGAACACGACTTCCTTCACGTTAAGCTCTTCGCTTATAAGCGGCACAAGGTCCCCTATGACGCTCTCGTATTTTCCGTCTATTAGAACCTTCTGTATAGGCTGACGAACCTTTATTCTTACAGCCTCTCTAGAAGCTCTTCCCAGAGTTACAAGTCCTCTTGCTATCTCCATCTTCTCTTCAAGCTTTGCGTCTATCAATTCTTCCTTGCCTCTTGGATAGTAGCTTGTGTGAACCGAAAGCTCTCCCGTGAGGTTCTTGAAGGCCTCCTCTGATGTGTATGGAGCTATTGGAGCTATAAGCTGCGCAAGCTCTACCAATATCTCGTAAGTTGTGTTGTATACAGCCTTCTTGTCCTCGTTCAGTTCAGTCTCCCAGAATCTTCTTCTCGACCTTCTTATATACCAGTTCGAGAAGTCCTCATTTATGAAATCCTGCACCTTTCTTACTACCTTTGTAAGGTCGAATACTTCCCACTCTGCCTCTACTTCCTTCTTGAGGCTGTTGAATCTTGAAAGTATCCATCTGTCTATTTCAGGTCTTTCGCTGTACTCTACAAAGAAGTCTCTTGCATCTATGTCGTCTGTGTTTGCGTACAGCGTAAAGAAGTTGTACACGTTCTTGAAGGTTCCAAAGAACTTGCTTTGAACCTCTCTAAGTCCGTCCAGGTCGAACTTCGTAGGCTGCCAAGCCGGAGACACGTACATCAGATACCATCTTAGGGCGTCAGCTCCGTACTCGTCGAAAAGCTCGAAAGGATTTACAGTGTTTCCTCTCGACTTGGACATCTTCTTGCCTTCCTTGTCTAGTATAAGGTCGTTTACAAGTACATTCTTGTAAGGCGCTCTGCCCTTCATGAACACAGATATAGCAAGCAGCGAGTAGAACCAGCCTCTTGTCTGGTCTATACCCTCGCATATGAAGTCCGCAGGGAACAGCTCAGAGTCGAAGTTCTCGGCATTTTCAAACGGATAGTGGTGCTGAGCATATGGCATTGCTCCAGAGTCGAACCAGCAGTCTATAACGTCTGGAACTCTTGTCATTGTGCCACCGCACTTTTCGCATTTTATGTGCACATCGTCAACATACGGCCTGTGGAGCTCTATGGACATGTCTATGTCCTCCACGGCTCTTTCTACAAGCTCCTGCCTTGAGCCTATAGTATCAAGCTCGCCGCACTCGCATCTCCATATGTTAAGAGGCGTTCCCCAGTATCTGCTTCTTGAAAGCGCCCAGTCGTTCACGTTTTCAAGCCAGTTTCCAAAACGCTTTTCTCCGACATAGCCAGGGAACCAGTTGACCTCGTTGTTGCTTCTCACAAGGTCGTCCTTGAGCTTTGTCATTTCTATATACCAGCTTGGCTTTGCGTAGTAGAGCAGAGGCGTTCCGCATCTCCAGCAGTGAGGGTAGTTGTGCTCCATCTTCTCCTTCTTGAAAAGCTTGCCCTCGGCCTTTAGCCATTTTATTATGTCAAGGTTGGCATCCATTACGAACATGCCCTTCCATGGAGTCTCAACGAACTGTCCTGTCTCGTCTACAGGCTGAAGCACCGGAAGGTCATAGGCTCTTCCAAGGTTGTAGTCGTCCTCTCCAAAGGCCGGCGCAGTATGGACTATTCCAGTACCATCTTCAGTAGTTACGTAGTCGCCGCATGTAACGAAGAAAGCCTTCTTGTCAGCCTTCACAAAAGGCATAAGCTGCTCATACTCCATGTACTCAAGGTCTTTTCCCTTAAGCTCCTGCAGCACTTCAAAATCTTCTCCGACAACCTTCTTTGAAAGGTTCTTTTCAACGTAGAACACGTTGCCCTGAGCAAGCACCTTCAGGTAGGTCTCGTTAGGATTAACTGTAAGCGCCACGTTTGAAGGGAGTGTCCAAGGAGTAGTCGTCCACACAAGGAAGTACTCGTCCATGTCCTTTCTCTTGAATGCAACTATTACTGTGTCAGTCTTGACTTCCCTGTAGCCTTGTGCAACCTCGTGCGATGCAAGTCCTGTTCCGCATCTTGAGCAGTATGGAAGTATTTTGTGACCTTCGTATATAAGCCCTTCCTTGAAGAACTTGTCAAGTATGTGCCATTCGCTTTCTATATAGTTGTTGTCGAGAGTTATATAAGGATTGTCAAGGTCTATGAGGTAGGCCATGCGCTCGGTCATCTCTCTCCACTGTTTTTCGTAAGTGAATACAGACTCCCTGCATTTTTCGTTGAACTCTTTTATTCCGTACGCCTCTATCTCCTGCTTGCTTGAAAGGTTGAGCTGCTTTTCAACCTCGATCTCAACAGGAAGTCCGTGAGTGTCCCAGCCAGCCTTTCTCTTAACCTGGTAGCCGCTCATTGTCTTGTATCTGCACACAGAGTCTTTAAGAGTCCTGGCCATTACGTGGTGTATTCCAGGGTTTCCGTTTGCAGTAGGAGGTCCCTCGTAGAATACGAAAGGAGTCTTGCCCTCTCTTGCCTTTATGCTCTCGTTTAGTATGTCAACTTCTTTCCAAAACTGTGTTATCTTCTTTTCGGTCTCGTTGACCGTATTGCACAGCGAATCGAACTTGCTCATAAAATCACCTTTCCTTTTTTATATTTCATTTTTAAAATAAAAAATCCCAAGTCATAACGACTTGGGACGAATATTCTCGCGGTACCACCCAAATGAACAGAGCAAGCTATGCACTTTAATCAAATGCACCTTGTTCTGACACTTTATGCGGATTTAACGCATCCACTCTCGCAAAGGCTTATTCTCACAAGGATTTCAGCCTCCGGGCTCATAGGTGATATTCATGCACTTCTTGCTGGCAGCCTTCCACCATGCGGCCACCTCTCTAAAAGCAAATCTAATGCACTACTGTCCTAATCGAAGCCTTTTGAATATTAGGTATAAAAAAAATACTATTCCTATAAATAATATTTAATATTTGGGGGTTTGTCAAGTGCACAGACGCTACTATTATATGATATGTTTATTAAATTTCTTTGAAATGGGTATCTATTAACTGTGAAAGGAAGCATTCATTTAATTCAAGGAGGTTGATTTTATGAACTGGCTTACACCATTAGACAAGAGAAGGGACAGCCTTAGAAAGTATATTGACGAGATGCTTGGCGATGACTTCCTCAAACTTCCGGCAAAGGACTTTTTCCCTGAAACCCGAATGAGAACTGATATAAGAGAAACCGACAAGGAGTATATACTCGAAGCAGAGCTTCCCGGATTTAAAAAGGAAGAGATAAAGATAAATATCAAGGAAAACTATCTGATTATTTCGGCAGAGAAAAAAGAAGAGGTTGAGGAAAAAACGGAAGACTTTATAAGAAGGGAAAGAAGCTATGGCAGCTTGAGACGTTCCTTCTATCTTGAAAACATTAGAGAAGGTGAGATAAAGGCAAAATTTGACAATGGCATTCTGACCGTTGTCCTTCCAAAGTCTGACGAGATTAAAAAAGAAGAAAAAATAATAGATATCGAATAAACCACTCTAAAAAACGACTGTTGCGGAATTTGATGTGACCCCAATAAGTTAGACTTTTTAGCGTAGCAGTTTTATGGCTGCTACGCCATTTTTATGCCGCCAAGAGGTTAAGCCTGTATTCCACAGGGCTCATCCACCCTAGTTTCTCTTTAATTCGTTTCTCGTTATAATACTTTATGTATTTGTCTATTGCCTCTTTCAGCTGCTCATAGCTATAATAAACCACACCATAATACATCTCTTGTTTCATAATTCCAAAGAAGTTTTCCATTACAGAATTATCATGGCAGTTTCCTTTCCGGGACATACTTTGGAAGATTTTATTTTCTTTCAGCTTATAACTATAAGCCTTCATCTGATAAGCCCATCCTTGATCTGAATGAAATGTACGCCTGTATTTACAATCGCTTGTAATTTTTATGGCTTCATTTAAAGCATTTATTATACTTTCAGCAGATGGTCGTTGTGAAATACCATAACTAATTATTTCTCTACTGCACATATCCATAAATGGATCCAGATAAAGTTTCTTGATAATCATTCGTCCTTTGTCATCTATATCATAATACTTAAATTCAGAGGTGTCTGTTGCAATCTTTTGGTGTGGGATATGAGTTTTAAACCTCCTGTGAATTCTATTAGGAGCAACCTTACCTACCTTGCCTTTATAGGAACTATACTTTCGACTTTTTCTAGTAAACGAAGTAACTTGAAGACCAAGCTTCTGAACAATTCGTTGAACACGTTTCTTGTTTACAGCGAGTCCTTGTTTTCTTAATTCACCATAAATTCGACGATAGCCGAAATCTTTGTTTTCTTTTCTAATTTCAAGGATTCTTTGCTCAAGATCCTCATTTGGATTTTGTCTATCAAAGCGTTTTTGCCAGTACATATATGTTGCTTTAGGAAAACCTGTGAATGCGAGAATATCTTTTAGTTTGAAGTCTCCTCGGAGGCTGTGGATGATTCTCGCTGTTTTTTCAGAAGAGTTTCCTCCTCTAAACGCAGCCTCCTCAGTTCTTTTAAATAGGCATTCTCTATTCTTAACTTGAGATTTTCATCCTCAAGTTGTTTTAAATACTCTGAATTATTGCTAACAGTTTCAATATTTGTAGATTTGCTTTCCTTTGGTTTAGACACTTTGGAACACCGCCCCTTTCGTTTGGGTCGTAAAGCATCAGGGCCAGCAATCCTAAAATCATTTACCCACTTAGTAATTAATGGTGGATTGTTTACGCCGACGGATAGAGCCAAATCCTGATAAGAGACCTCTGTTGATAAATATAACTCTACCACATGAAGTTTGAATTCAAAAGTATATGTTTCGTTTTTTCTAGAACGCATCAATCCTTCTGCACCAAACGCTTTAAAAGCATTTATCCATTTCATTACATCGCTAGAAGATTTTACACCATATTTATTTGCTAAAACTTTTTTCCGCCTTCACCATTCATGTATGCATCTACAATTTTTTTCTTGAATTCATAATTATATTTTGCCATAAAAAACCGACCTCCAATTGTTAGATTTTTAGGTCTAACTTTTGGGGGTCGGTTCAATGTCATTGAGAGCCGTTTTACATATATTATTGTTCATCAGAGGTAGGGGCTGCTATCTGTTCATGCAGTCCGGTCTCGGTCGAACTTTTCAGAAAAATTGCAAGCATTGCAGCCAGCAAGGGGACTAAAAACAAAAGCTGCATCGCTGCATCAATGCCAAAGGCGTCAGCATATCGCCCAATGATAGATACTCCAAGGCCGCCTATTCCGACAGCAAAACCCATGCTAAGGCCCGAGGCCAGTGCTGTGTTCTCTGGGATGAGCTCTTGAGCCAGAATGACAGTTACTGAAAATGAAGACAATAGAGCCATCGTGCCAAAACCCAGCAGTATAAAGGAAACCGGTCCTGAAAGTGTGAAAAAGCCATAAAATGAAGCAGACGCCAGGAGCATGGAGCAGAAAACAAGTGGCTTGCTTCCGAAGCGGTCTGATATATAGCCTCCTATAATACCGCCCACTGAGCCGGCGGTAAGGGCTGCAAATATCAGGGAGCCTGTGAACTGCGCTGAAAAATCTCTGGAAAGAAAATATATTGGAAGCAAAGTCATAAGTCCTGTATGGACTACTGAGCGAAGGACCACAATGACAATGAGCTTGAACAGCTCGGAATTAGAGGAGTTTCCGATGCTTTTTAGAAGCTGACTCAGCTTTGGTGAATCCTGTTTTGCAGGTATACTGATTCTCGGGGCATAAAAATATAGAAGCAAAGCCGCAAGCAAGCCTGGAAATATAGCTACCCAGGTATACTCGACGCCATAGTTGCGGAAAAGAGGCAGTAGCAGAACTGGGCTGATGGCAAGGCCAAGATTGCCCATTGCAATGAAGGAAGACATTACAAGGCCCTTGTTTTTTTTGCTCGACATGCCTACCATTGAGGCTGCCTGCGGATGGAAGGCTGCGGTACCCATTCCGGCTGCTGCGGCAATCAGCATTAATAGCGCCGCGCTGGATATGTAGCCGGTCATACTCAGCAGCACAGCCATCCAAAGTGTTCCAACGTGCACGAACCAGCGTTGGTCCTTTTGATCTATTAGATATCCGAAAATTGGTTGCGCAATCGATGAGCTTATCGTAAACACAGCTATTATAAGAGTTCCTGCTGACACAGACAGCTTGTCGCCAAGTATTAGCACAGCTGTAAGCTGGGGCAGGAAATTTGCGTACATGTCGTTCATCATGTGAGCGAAAAAAAGTATTGCAACAGAGGCTATGCCCATATTTTTGGTGTCCATAATATCTCCTTAGAGCTCAATAGTGGTTGATAAGTATGTGTTGCTTTAAAAAAATTGTACTACACATAATCGAAATTGGATATAAAAATTCAGAGATATGCTATATAGAGATGAAACGTGGGACTCTCAAGGACTCTGAGCTGATATCTGCAAGTGTTTAAATATAAAAATATTTTATGATATAAAAATATTCCATAGAATAAAATCATACTTGGCGCAACTTGTTTACTATAAGTAAAGATTTTGATACCCTATACTAGGTATACTGTTTCAAGGTTTTCAAAATACATAGCAGAGGAGAATGCAAACAATGAAAAAAGCAAAAAGACACATTCTTTTGCTTGCCGCAATCATACTTGGGATGCTGACATTCGCAGCATGCGCCAAGGAAGAACCGCAGCAGGAGACAAATGGTCCGGCAAAGCTTATATCGACAGAAGATCTTAAGGAAAAAATGAAGGATGATTCGTATGTTATAGTGGATACTCGTATAAACGACGCCTTCAACGGCTGGAAGCTTGACGGCGTAAGCAGGGGCGGCCACATAGAGGGCGCTGTCGATTTTTCGGCAAACTGGCTGAAGGTTGAGGCCGAAGACAAGGACAAGGTGCTTGATGAGGCTCTAAAGACTAAAGGGATAAGCTCCGACAAAAACATAGTACTTTACGATGCAAACGGCAAGGACGCTCTAGACGTTGCCAATTATCTGAGTGAGAAGGGATACAAGAACCTTTATGCTTACGATGTCAAGGAGTGGGCGAAGGATGACAGCCTGCCTATGGTTAAATACGACAACTATCAGATGATAGTTCCGGCAAGCGTAGTTAAGGATATAGTTGATGGAAAGACGCCTGAAAGCTTCGAGGAAGGCAAGAAAGTCAAAATAGTTGAAGCAAGCTGGGGCGAGGAGGATACATCCTATGCCAAGGGACACGTTCCTACAGCATTCCACATCAACACTGACCTTATTGAGCCGCCTCCAGCATGGATGCTTGCAAGCGACGAGCAGCTGACTCAGTTTGCGAAGGACTACGGCTTTACAAAGAACGACACAGTCATAGTTACAAGCGAAGCTCAAATGGCAGCATACCGCGTGGCCCTTGTGCTCCGTTACATGGGAGTTGAGGATGTAAGAGTACTCAATGGCGGACTTGGAGCCTGGACTTCTGCCGGCTATGATGTTGAAACTGCAAGCAACAAGCCGACTCCGGCGAGCGATTTTGGCGCTGTGATACCTGCTAATCCTGATCTTGTAGACACTATGGATGAGACAAAAGCTGGACTTGCAACTCCGGACAAATTCACGCTTGTTGACAACAGAACATGGGAAGAGCACATAGGAAAGACTTCTGGATACAGCTACCATGACAAGATGGGCCGTATACCAGGAGCAGTTTATGGCTATGCAGGCATAGGCGATTCAAACTCGCTTCAGTACTACCGCAACATTGACAATACAATGAGAAACGCCGATGAAATTGCGGCTATGTGGAAGGATGCAGGCATAGATACAAGCAAGCACCTTTCGTTCCACTGCGGCAGCGGCTGGCGTGTTGCTGAAATACTTGCATATGCGAACACAATGGGACTAGATAACGTTTCAATATACAGCAACGGCTGGATAGAGTGGAGCAACAATCCAAGCAATCCAATAGAAACAGGAGAGCCTGCAAAATAGATTGAAAGATGTGAGAGCATGAAAAGTAGCAAAGTTATAAAAGCAGCCTATGCCATAGCTGCCTTAATACAGTTAGCTCTAGTGGCGGCTGTAGTTCAGTTAAACAGCTTGACGACTAAGAAAGCCGGTGTAATGCATCATGTGTATTACATGAAGGATAAGTATGCCCAGGGGATATACTCCCCGGCAAATCTCAGGCTGCAGAGCATAGCGATTATTGCTGTTACAGTATTAGCTGCAGGAATTCTGGCCTTTGCTGTCAGGCGAAAAAAAAGTAGATTTTTAAAAATTCAAGCAGGCATTGCAATGGTAATTGGACTTGTCACGTGGTATATAATCAACAGTGGATTTTTCAAGAGCTTGCTAGCCTATCCGTATTTTATAATGGCATTTGAGATCGTCTTGGCAATACAAATGCTGATACTTATTGGTGTAAAATTTACAGCAAGAGACAGATATAAATAAAATGAGCAGCATCACTCTCTTTTGTTGGGAGTGATGCTGCTCATTTTGATTTTTGTATTTAGATTCATCGAATTTGAGAAGTCAGGCTCTAAGCAGAATGCTCAGTTACAAATTCATCTTTGTCGCTGTATGCAATAGCTTTTTTCCCAAACAAGCCTATCACAAAACCTGTGGCTCTGCCTGCAATGAACGCTATCACAACTGTTGTAAGTATTCCGATTATTTGAATGCCAGGGCTTCCAGCAACAAAAATAGCTGTCAGGCCACCCAAAATGCCCGGCATTCCGTGAAGATTGTTGATTCCGCAGGTATCCGTGCCTTTTATAATTTTTTCAAGCTTTAAAGAGAGTATGCTGTATCCGACTGTGCTGAGTGTGCCAGCTCCAATCCCTATAAGCATAGCGTATCCCGGCGTTGTCATATCGCAGAGTGATCCTATGGCCACACCGCCGGCCAGCGCAGCGTTAGCGATGTCTTCAATCACAACCTTGCCGCGTATGATTGTTGAGAATATATATGTAGCCAATGTTGAGCCGCAAAGCGCAAATACCGTGTTGATTGCCGTAAGAACCACTTTGTCAGGAGTGACAATTGCGCTTGTGAATGACGGCCAGAAAAGCCACAGTATCATGCTACCCAAAAGGCAGAACTGGTTGCTTGTGGAATCATTTTCACAAATGGGGTCGTTTTTGAATTTATGTATTGTATTTGCAATTACGCCGATTCCAAAATATGCACCGAACGCATGGATTACGACTGAACCACCGGTGTCGAAAAATCCTTTGAAATAGCCACTTTCAAGAATAAGCCACTCGTTGAATATGTATGCCGGTATGAACAGCAGGCCCATCAACATATATTGGTCCATCCTGAGGCGTCCAAGAGGAGCTCCCATTGCAATCAAAAGACTGGCTGCAGCAAATTCAGCGAATAGAAAGGTTTTTATGTCCACGGTCGGCATAGCAAAGCCTTCGCCGCCGAAGCTTTTGATTAGCATATATGAAGGGATTGCAACGCTTACAGCAAGGAATGTCGCTGTGATTGAGCTGTAGCCGTGCTTGCGTATGAAAGCCATAAGAAAACCGAAGCCCACCAACAGCATTGCAAGAATGTGGATTGAACGCCCATACTGCAATGTGTCAAGTATCGTTCCGTATTCAGATGGTGAGTCGGATGCATTTGCGCCAGCGGCATTAATGTCGACTGCCTCCTGGACAAGGTTTTCATTGAAAGACGGAAGAAAAGCAACGGCAATGGCAATAATTATGAACAGAAAAAAAGCCAGGAGTGCTTTGCTTGGTGAATAGGCCTGTTTTGATGTAAGATGTTGCACTTCATGTTGAGGTTCTGATTTTGCTGCCTGAGACATTTGATTACCTCCCATAAATTTAATTTAATCAACCCTGCAAACAAATATAAAATGTCAGAAAATTAACCAAAATAAAGCGGCTTTGATTATCGGAACGCCTGAAATATACAGATGCATGCAAAGTCGTAAGGACAAACAGGGACTAAAATAAAATAATAATGTGATATATTTAACATAAACCGATATGTAATAATATTACCACCTATGCCAATAAAAAGGAATACAAATTTGAAAATAAATAGTTGCATATGCATGTCACTGCTTCTTACTTTAGAAAACTTATTGGTTAAGGCTGTCTTGCAATATGATAGAATATAACTATAAAAATCAAATTACAAAGGAATGATTATTTATGTTGAATATATGTTTGAACCTGCAGAGTGTGCTTAAGAGGGAGATATATGTGCAGTAACTTATGCAGTCTCCCTTGAAACTTGGATTTATAAGAATCTGGAGGGCGATATATAGATGAAAAGTATAGATTTAAAAGATATAGGGCTAACGGAGGAATATATTCAGGAAGCTTCAATGTATGATGTAAACCTTCACATAGCAAGAGTATCCGTGCAGCACAAGGATATTTACAAGGTCATCACAGAGGACGGTGAGTGCTTCGCCGAGATATCAGGCAAGATGCACTACGATGCGGAGTATTCTAGCGACTATCCTGCAGTAGGCGACTGGGTACTTGTGGACCGCACTAGCGACGAGCATGGCCATGCTATAATCCACCACATACTCAAGCGAAAAAGCTGCTTTGAGAGAAAGATGGCAGGTACAGCGAAGGACTATCAGGTAGTGGCCTCCAATATAGATACCGTGTTCATTTGCATGTCTCTTAATAAAGATTTCAATCTGCGCCGACTTGAACGCTATATTTCAATAGCCTGGGACAGCATGGCCACACCCGTTGTGGTTTTGACAAAGGCCGACATTTGCGACGACGTCCAAGGAATGCTAATTAAAGCGCAGAGCGTTGCACTAGGAGTAGATATAATTACTACATCCAGCATGTCCGAAGATGGCTATCTTGATGTAAAAAAATATATTGCAAGGGGCAAGACTGTAGCTTTCATAGGGTCCTCTGGCGTCGGCAAGTCGACACTTATAAACAGGCTGATGGGCGAAGAGCTTCTTGTGACTAAGGGATTGCGGGATGATGACAAGGGCAGGCATGCCACCACATTCAGGCAGCTGTTGATGATTCCAAGTGGAGGGGTGGTAATAGACACTCCTGGGATGAGGGAACTTCAGCTGGCTGCAGCCGACCTTGACAGGACGTTTTCAGACATAGAGGACCTAGCACAGAATTGCCGCTTCAAGGACTGCCGCCATGAAGAGGAGCCCGGATGCGCCGTTAGAGAGGCAATCGAGCTGGGAAGGCTTGATGAAAAGCGCCTTGAAAGCTTCAAGAAGCTGCAAAAGGAGCTCAAGTACCAGGAGTTAGACAGCAAACAGCGTGAGAATGAGAAGATAATGAACATGTTTGGTGGAAAAGGGGCAATGAAGGAAGCGCGTGATTTTGTAAAGCGCAAGAACAAGCGCTAACAATATCCTCTGACACTTTGAACACAAAAGCCGGGGAAACCCGGCTTTTTCTTATGTTTGCAAAATGTTTGCATTTGTGATGAGCATAAAAAAATCAAGGCCCCTGAAAGCCTTGATTTTGCTGGTGCAGGAAAAGGGAGTCGAACCCTCACGATATTGCTACCGCTAGAACCTGAATCTAGTGCGTCTGCCAATTCCGCCATCCCTGCGTATTAAAATTTTAACAGTAAAATTTTATCAAAATAATCATCATATGTCAACGCAAAGAATAACTGGATGCACTTGATTCAAATATGCAATCAAAGTACTCGAACTCTATATCCAGTTCACAGTCCTCTCCCGTTGCAAATGATCTATTACCGAGGAGTTCAAGAAATCTCCTGTGACCTCGACTCGCTTCTGCGCCCAAAGTGAATTCTCCATATATACTAAGAGTTTCACGGATTGCATCGTCAAATATTTCGACGAATGAAGAGGTGAATTCAGCTGAATTGTCCCAGGGAAGACACCAGCTCGCTTTTTTTAGATTGAGGTAGTCAAGGCTGTCGCTTATTTCCTGAGGATAAATGATACTTGAAACCAGAGGATGGCTCCCTTTCATATGCTCGAGTTTTGAAATCAGAAGTCTCTTAAGCCCGGATGGATCATCAAGCCTTCGCTGAATAGAGTGCATGTCATTAATAGCTGTAACTATCTGCGAGACTGTGATATTGTCGCCGTGTACATTTCTTATTACATGCTCGAACATACCGGCTATGACTTTTGATTCGGATTCAGATACTTTTATGATTTTCGGGACATTCAGTCGGTGCGGAGTCAGGTTCATTATCTTTTTCAACATTAAGATATCTATAGTAGTTTCAAATAGCCTATGGTAATAGACATACTTAAGAGCGTCATCCTTCTCACTCCTGGCAAACCCCGTTTTATAATAAACGTATGGATGTGCATGTACATCGAGAATGTAGTGACATATGAAGCCAAGCATATATGCAGATAATATGTCTCTTTCTGGGGCGTTTTGGCTTTTAACATATTCAAGCATTTGAGAAAATGTGGCTTTGATTTTTTTTCTGTGCAGCTTTTTTCCTATATAGGGGATATCTTCACTGTCTGCCAAAGGCCAGGCCCTGTAGTAGAACAAGAAATCGGGTCCCTGCGTTCCAAGATTAAATACGCTATGGCGCTTTGATGCAATCGCTTTGACATACTGTGATTTTGTTTGCTTAATGGCCTCAAGGCCGCATAGATAGTGCGTAATTAAGCCTGGCATGATATCCTGTCCTTTCGCTTTGTATAAATACTTAAAATACTGTCTTATTAAGCTGCTTAAGCTGCCTTGATAAAGGCTACATATACATTATACAGCTTGGCGGGTAATTTGCATCCCAAAATGCCGAATAAGTACTTGGAAACCTGTTTTAGGGCCCGGATGAGGACTATGAAAAAGGCTTCGCATAGTATGAAAAATGTACATGAAATAATATTTACTTTAGACTCGAATTATGTGATAATAATACCTTGTTGTGATAAAATTTAATTAATGTGTATTAAATAACATAGAGTGAGCGGAGGGTTCGAAATGAAGATGGGATTTGATCCAAAGAAATATCTTGAAGAGCAGTCCAAGTACATTTTGGAAAGAGTGCATAACTATGACAAGCTATATCTGGAATTTGGAGGAAAGCTCTTGTTTGACCTTCATGCAAAGAGGGTTCTGCCAGGTTTCGACGAAAATGCTAAAATCAAGCTTCTTCACAAGCTCAAGGAGAAGGTTGAGATAATTATCTGCGTTTATGCCGGAGACATAGAAAGAAACAAGATCAGAGGAGACTTTGGAATTACATATGACATGGACGTGCTAAGACTCATAGACGATCTTGCCGCATATGAGCTTGATGTCAACAGTGTTGTAATCACAAGATACGAAGGACAGCCAGCCACTACTGTCTTCATGAACAAGCTTGAGCGCAGGGGTATAAAGGTATATACGCACAAGGCTACAAAGGGATATCCAACTGATGTTGACACAATAGTAAGCGACGAGGGCTACGGCCAGAATCCATACATTGAGACTACTAAGCCGATAGTAGTAGTAACAGCGCCAGGACCTGGAAGCGGAAAGCTCGCAACTTGCCTTAGCCAGCTCTATCACGAATATAGACGCGGAAAGGTAGCGGGGTACTCCAAGTTCGAGACATTCCCTGTATGGAACGTGCCGCTAAAGCACCCGCTTAACATTGCATATGAGGCTGCGACTGTAGACCTAAAGGATGTCAACATGATTGACTCCTTCCACTTTGATGCCTACAACGAAATAACTGTAAACTACAACCGCGACATAGAGATGTTCCCTGTCCTAAAGAGGATAATCGAGAAGATAACAGGCCAGGAGTCTGTATACAAGTCTCCTACAGATATGGGCGTAAACAGGGTAGGCTTTGGGATAATAGACGACGAGGTTGTTAAAGAGGCTTCAAGGCAGGAGATCATAAGGAGATACTTCAAGACTGTCTGCGAATACAAGAAGGGCTACATTGATTATGAGACATCTCAGAGGATGAAGCTCATAATGGAGGAGCTCAATCTTAAGGAGCAGGACAGGAAAGTAGTTATGCCTGCAAGGGAGTATTCGGCAAGGCTAAAGCAAAATTCCGCCAAGAATGACGCATGTCCGGCAATGGCAATCGAGCTGGATGACGGGACTATCATAACCGGAAGAACATCTGATGTTATGAATGCCACAGCTGCCGTGCTGCTCAACGCAGTAAAACATATGGCCAACATGGCTGATGAAATTCACCTTATCTCTCCAGTAATACTAGAGCCGATAATTGACCTTAAGACCAAAAAACTCGGCAATAGAAGCTCGGTTCTTGACTGCGAGGAGATACTGATAGCGCTTAGCATATGTGCTGCAACCAATCCTATGGCGCAGGCTGCCATAGAAAAGCTGCCTATGCTAAAAGGCTGCAAGGCCCATTCAACGACAATACTTAGCCTGAGCGACGAGCAGATATACAGGAAGCTTGACATTGATGTTACATCAGACGCTGAGTACCCGTCAGAGAACCTATACTACAATTTATAACAAACCATAATATTGAATTGAAGCGCCGCACTTGCAATAAGGCAAATGCGGCGCTTCTCGTTTTTTGTATATAAGCTATCCATTAAGTAAAAAGCATACCTCTGCGAATGGCGCAAGGCATGCTTTGGTTATGGTGTTAAAGTTGGAATTTTCCCATCTGCGCAGCCAGTTCTCGCGTCATGTGTGCAAGTACTTTGGCAGATGATGAGACTTCTTCTGTGGATGCGTTCATTTCCTCGGAGGATGAGGCAATCTCTTCCGAGGAAGCCGAAACTTCCTGAGAGACTGAGGACGCGCACTCTATTTTTTCGATTATGGAGTTTTTTTCGCACAGTATGGCGGATGTGACGGAGCCAATGGCTTCAATACGCGGAACGGCATCATCCACACCGGAGATTATCCTGCTGAATGAATCCATGGCTGTGTTGATGACCCTTACCTGGTCATCAAGTTCGTTGCTCATGGTATCAGTCATTTTTGTCATTGTCGACGCCTCAAGAGTGACTCCTGCAATCAGGGAGTTTATATTCTCTGCGGAATTCTTGGATTGCTCTGCAAGCTTTCGGATCTCTTCGGCAACGACAGCAAAGCCACTTCCAGCTTCGCCGGCCCGCGCTGATTCTATTGATGCATTTAAAGCCAGGAGGCTGGTCTGGCTTGCAATGCCATTGATTATTTCAGTTATTTTGTTTATCTGACTGAGTCTGTCTCCAAGAACGGATATCTTGCTAGTGAATTCATTGAATGATTTCCCGACGGAATCCACTGAGTTTGAGAGCTCACGCATATCTATGCTGCCCTTGCTTGCATTGCATTGTATACTCTTTGAACCGGAGCCGATATCTTCTATTGAATTCCCCATATCCTCAATGTGTCGGCTGAATCTATTGAGTATCTCGGTGATGTTGGTCAGATCATTAGCTTGTGCGCCAGTTCCGACCGCCACTTCCTGTATAGCATCGGATATCGTTGCTGTTGCAGATGCCATCTGCCCAGCTACAGCAGAGAGCCCTGCCGCCTGGTTATCGATTTCGCCTGAAGAGCTTCTTATAATATGCACCATATTGCTTAGCGTGTCTCTCATCTGTGTAAGCGATTTGGCCATAACTCCTGTCTCGTCGCTGTTTTTCGAAAGCTCGCTGTAGCTTTCATCGTACGATAAGTCGAGTACTGCTATTTTGTTAATGAGGCTCGTTGTCTTAACTATGGGTTTTGATATTTTTCTCGAAATGAATATGGCTATTGCTGAAGCTATGGCCATTGAAAGCATGGCGATTAGTATTATCTTTGTGCGCATTTCAATGAGGGCGTCATATTCAGCTGCTACGTCATAGTCTGCTCCTATTAATCCCACGATGGAGCCTGAGCTGTCCTTAAGAGGGTAGAGGGATGATACGAGCTTGCCCCACTCCGAAACCTCGATTTTATCAGCTATGTATGGAGAGCCTGAGTATGCAAGATCGAATTTGCCGTTTATATTTTCGGCGATGTCGCCCAGATGCGAAATATCCTCTGAAGAGTAGTCGAGACCGTCAACGATGTATACGTAGTTTCCGCTGCTGTCCCTTTTCATTGTGAACAGAAATTTTGCACCGCTAATTTCTCTGATGGCGTTTAGCTTTTCCCTAATTGTATTATAGGATTCCGTTTTTTCATCCTCTGGAGTATTAAGCTTTTTGAAATCTTCAATATCAATTTCATTAGCTCCTGTCTTTGCAATCGTAAGACTTTTGTTGCCGAGGCTGCTTACGAAAAGATCATAACTCTGCTTGTACATACTGAATGAAATCGATCCTATAGCCAGGAGCACGGTAGCTAGGAATGTTGCCACTATTTTGGTTCCTATCCTGTTTTTAAAGCTGACATTATCGGACATAATATCCCTCCATGAAAAAATTATTTTTTAGTATACTGTATACGGTGGAGTTTGATTTTTTCATATTATGTCGATGCTTTAATGTCAAATCGTGTGCTTAATACTGCAACAAAGCGCTGCTCATTAGGTGTGGAATAGGTGTATATTTAGTCTAGTATATTATATACCAACTATTAAGACATGCACACAAAAACCTGCTTTAATTAATAAAATATTAACAAAATAAGCTGTATTGCAATAAAAATTGAGATGTCTGAGGAGTTGAGACGCAAAATAGGTAATTTCTAGAAGTAAAGAATCGAAAAAAGGATTTCCCGTGTGTTGGATAAATAATCGTGATTACCGGATTGGGCACGTGGAAAAGCGCCATGCATAAAAAACACATGGCGCCTATTGGGCATTTTTGAATTTTTTCAAAGCTACTTTCTTATATCAACTATCTTTCCACTGTTTGCTTCCTGAAGGACTTTAGGCGAAATCTTTACGAGCGAAAACTGTGAGCCGCCTCCAGTGAACACGCAGTCGCTTTCCATGACTCTAGAATCTATGATGAATGTGGCAGGGTAGCTAAATGAGGGGACGCCTCCGCAGATGTAGCCAGTCTTTTCGAGTATCTGTTCAGGAGTTGCTGTTTTTAGTTTTTTAATGCTGAGAAATTCTGTGATTTTTTTCAAGTCAAACTTGTCATCGCCCTTTAGTATTGCGACTATAAGATTTCCTTCAGGGTCAACAAGACATATGTTCTTTACTATGTTTTCGAGCGTAGTGCCCGCAGCAACTGCAGCATCCTCAGCTGAATGGCAGATGTCTTCGTAGACAAATTGCTCTGCGTCGATAGAGTTTTCTAAAATGTACTTGCGAAGCTTTTCCTCATATTCCCTCATAATCATCCCTCCGTAGATAGTGATATACATTATATAGATTATAGCACTTGATGGCAGCCATAGTAGATGTATTTTTTTGAGCGGTAGAATGTTATCCAATATACAGTGCATTTAAAAGAGTCATTAGTTGAAGGTATGGGTATAGTAAAAATAGAAAATCAGACAAGAGTAGTGCGATGTCGGATGAAACAGTCGGTCTTATTAAAGAGGAGGCAAGCAATATGAGACACTTCAACATTCTAATTGGCGGCTCTGCAGGGCAAGGAATAGACACGCTTTCAAGCAGTATAGAAAAAACACTACACAAAATGGGTTATTATATATTTTCCAACAAGGATTATGAATCACGCGTTAGAGGTGGGCATAATTTCACGCAGATTAGGTTCGGGAATTTGCCGTTATATATACATTCTGACAATCTGGATATGTTAGTTGCATTGAACGAGGAAGCAATAGAAACCCACAAAGAGAGACTCTCAGAAGGCGGAATTATTCTTTGTGATGAAGGCATTGCATCTGAAGAGGCTACAGTCGTTCCACTGCCGCTTCGCCGCATAGCAAAACAAATCGGTAATGCAATGGTGGCCAATACGGTTGCTTTTGGCACGGTTTGTAAATTGGTTGGGCTCGATATTGAAATTGCAAAAGACATAATAAGTGCCAACTTCGGCGAGGAATATGCAGAGGTCAATCTAGAGGCATTCGAGGAAGGCTATGGCATGCTTCAGCAAAGGTTCAACCTTGAAGAGCCGCCTGAAAAGAATCAGATGCTGTTAAACTCCAATCAGGCCATTGCTCTTGGGGCGCTTGCCGGAGGAGTCATGTTTTATGCGGCATATCCCATGACTCCGTCGACTGGAATACTCACATATCTTGCGGCAAAGACGATGGAAACAGATCTGATTGTAGAGCAGGCAGAGGATGAGATTGCAGCCATCCAGATGGCGCTTGGAGCCTCGTATGCAGGAGTCAGAGCCATGACGGGAACATCAGGCGGAGGATTTGCGCTGATGGTGGAGGCTCTAAGCCTTGCAGGAATGATAGAGACTCCCATTGTCATTGTAGATTCTCAGCGGCCTGGGCCCGCTACAGGGTTTCCGACCAGGACAGAGCAGGGTGACCTCTCATTCGTTTTGAATGCAGGCCATGGGGAGTTTCCACGGATGGTAATAGCGGTGAGAAATCCGGAGGATGCGTTTTATCAGACTGTACGTGCGCTGAACCTTGCAGACGAGTTCCAAATACCTGTAATAATTTTGACTGACCAGCATCTTGCCGATTCAAATCAGACAGTTGATAAATTCGATATGTCCAGAGTAAGAATAGAACGTCACATTTCAGATTTTGCAGTTCTGGCTGAATATGGCGATTACAGAAGATACAGGCTGACGGAGACTGGCGTATCACCAAGGATTATACCGGGCAAATATGAAAATCAGACTGTGCTGGTTGACAGTGACGAGCATGATGAACTGGGCCACATAGTGGAAGATGCCGATACCAGGATTAAGATGGTCAACAAGAGACTCGGGAAAATGGCCCTTCTGAAGAAAAAGGTCATGGAGCCCAATTATTACGGCACAGATTCTCCAGAAATATTGCTGATTGGCTGGGGATCGACAGAGGGAGCCTTGCGGGAGGCTGTCGAGATTATAAATGGGCAGGGAGGACAATCTGGAGCTCTGGTATTTGGCGACATATGGCCGCTGCCAACTAGTATGCTTGAAAAATATTCGAAAGACGCAAAGATAGTTGTGAATGTTGAGCAGAATGCCACCGGCCAGCTGGGAAGGCTTATAAGGCAGGAAACGGGATTTTTGATGGATCGCAGCATTTTAAAATATGACGGCAGACAGCTGAATGCGGAAGAAATAGTAAAGCGTCTGAATGAGGAGGTGCTGTAATGAGTACGGACAAAGTTGTAGATGCTAAAATATTCGACTCTGTGGAAACTGCATGGTGCCCTGGCTGCGGAAACTTCGCAATACAGGCCGCACTAAAACAGGCGCTGGCTGAGCTGGGGCTTTTGCCTCATGAAGTCGTTATAACGTCAGGTATAGGGCAGGCGGCCAAGATGCCGCATTATGTACGAACCAACGGTTTTAACGGATTGCACGGAAGGGCTCTGCCTCCGGCATTTGGCATTCATGTTGCAAACAAGAATCTAAAGGTGATAGTCAGCACGGGTGACGGGGACACCTTTGGCGAAGGCGGAAACCACGTGATGCACAACATGAGGCGAAACATAGATATTGCGCATTTTGTGCATGACAACCAAATATACGGCCTTACAAAGGGTCAGGCATCGCCGACAACATCAAAGGGGCACAAAACCTCAGTCCAGGTAGAGGGCGTAATAAACAAGCCCCTCAATCCCATAGCGCTTTCAATAGTGTCAGGAGCCACTTTTGTCGCTAGAGCCTATGCTGGAAACAGGAATCACCTTGTATCCATAATGAAGGAAGCCATACAGCACAAGGGCTATGCCATGGTGGATATAATGCAGCCTTGTGTGACATTCAACAAAATAAACACATATGAATGGTTCAACGAGAGAGTTTATATGATTCCTGAGGATCATGACAGGACAAACAAGCTTGCAGCTTTGGAGAAATCTTTTGAGTGGGAGATGGGTGAAAAGGTTGCACTTGGAATATTCTATCAAGTTGACGAGCCTACTTATATTGACAAAATTCCTAAACTTGCAAATGGAAAGCCTTTGGTTGACAGGGAATTCGATATAGGAAAAATCGAACAGTTCATAAAGGAATTCATTTAAATTTTAAAAGCCTCACTCTTTTGGGCTGAGAGGTGTTCAAATGGTGAATCTCTGGTTGTCCTGCTTATTGGGAATAGGAGCATTATTAATGTATGAGATGCATTTTGTTAACAGATGTCCTGGAATGCGATGATTATGGAGGTTGCGATTATGAAAAGATTTTTTTCGTTAATCACATTATTATTGTTCATATTGTCCGTGGTTTCGTGCAACAGTAAATCGAGAGAAAACGTACCAGGAGATGTGGACGTCATATCCAAGGCGACTGAAAATCGGTTCAGCGAATTGGAGATACGGGATTATAAGGGAATCAAGCTGGATCCTTCCGTTGGACCGAGAGATAATTCGATTAAAGGTATTCAGAATGTCGATATCAACAATTATATTTTGAAAATATCAGGACTTGTGAAATCTCCAGTTTCATTGACCTATGACAACGTCCTCGCTCTCACTGCCTATGAAAAGGTGATCACTTTGCATTGTGTCGAGGGATGGGATGCGACAGTGCTCTGGAAAGGAGCCCTGTTAAAAGACATAATTGATATTGCCGGAGCAGATGAAAAGGCTGACACTGTCATTTTCCACTGTGTTGACGGCTATTCAACATCGATTCTGTTGCAGGATATCATAGATAAAAATATGATCCTTGCCTATTCCTCAAACGGGATAAAGTTGCCGCCAGCAATGGGTTATCCCTTCATCGTAGTCGCAGAAGATAAGCTTGGCTATAAATGGGCCAGGTGGGTAAGCGAAATTGAATTATCAGATAATCCTGAATATAAAGGTTATTGGGAGAGCAGAGGCTACGATAATGAAGCGAATGTGCCGGCCGCAGAAAAAAAATAATATATGTAATGGTAAACCAATATAACA
Organism: Peptoclostridium sp.; assembly: GCF_009881055.1. Classification (GTDB taxonomy): domain Bacteria; phylum Bacillota; class Clostridia; order Peptostreptococcales; family Peptostreptococcaceae; genus Peptoclostridium_A. Next base: position 11,700 of record NZ_WXFG01000033.1, on the reverse strand, counting down.
AGATGAACCAAAAATATGAACCAAAAATCAAAACCTTACAATGCATTGATACCCGAAGAAACATAAATCCTCGATGATTTGATAGCTTGCGATGCAAATTGCCGAGGTCTTGGCATAAAAGTCGTGGAGCTGCGTGAGACTCACATTTTGCATGTTGAAGTGATATCGCTCATGTATTGAGTGAAGAGCCGTTTAATATTATTTAAGAGAGCAGGTTCTTGGAATTTGCTCTTTTAATTCAAGTTTGACTATTCTTTAAATGTATGTTTAAGGAATAGTGGTAGCGGAATTTTGAGAGGCCACTTTATTGCGACCTCTCAAGTCAATATTAATTATAATCATATAATATCACTTCCATTTTCTTTTCAGTGAAAATGTATCTTAGGGTGCTTTCGATGATGGCCTCCTCGTTCCATGCGGCAATCATCACTGTAACTTCGTTTCTTGGATATTCGACCTTGAATTTGGGCTGCCTGTCCATTAGAAGGCTGCTGACAAGCATCGCATTCAAATATCCAGGGATATACGCTATGCCTGCGATTATCAACAATGCAAAAGGCATTGTGACCACCCCTGCCAAGTCAACAAGCCATGGCAACGAAATCAATACTGAAAATATAACCCATAAAGATGCCACAGCATGCCCTATGTAAAATTTCAGTTTTACAGGAATGTAAAACTCTCTTATGGATGCGATATTCTTTGATATGGTTTTAATAATGTATTCCAATGTGTTCCACCCCAATATCCATTATATTAATTACAGAGCAGTTTTTCGTAGCATACAAATGGGGCTTCAGTGCCAGGGAAATGCACTTCTCCAGTAACATTATAGCCACGCTTTTTGAAAAGCGAATCCATCTTGACGTTCAGCGAATTAGTGTCCGTCTTAATATGGTTTAGTCGTCTTTCAAGCGCAAACGTCTCGGCAAAATCCAGCAGTCTGGTTGCTATCCCCTGCTTTCTAAATTCAGGATTGACAGCAAGTCTGTGCACGACTATGGATTTTTCATCAGATGCCCATTTCAATTTTGAGTACTCAGGGGCTTCAACGCTGTTTATGCATATGAAACCAAGCATGTGATCGCCATTTTTGTACACATAGAGGTCTCCGTTTTCTATGTCCCTTGTAAAATCAGATGCTTGGGGATAACTATCAGTCCATTGGTAGTTGCCGTATGCATTCATCTCTGGCACAGTGAGCCTGACTATTTCCATTATTTGATTTATATCGCTAAAATCTGCCTTCATAAACATAACTATACCTCTCCTTTTTATATTAATCAGTACTGCAATCTTTGAAGTAGTATCTCACATAAAAAGACGGACTTTCAACATATATTTCGAAAAAAAGAAAAATCGAAATATCAATGTGTTGAAAGTCCGGTTGGTGGGCATTATTTATATTTTGCAATCATGAGGTTTCCGTGATATTGCAGTGTATACTTTGCAATTATTTTGGCTTTTCGTTTGTATTTTCAGTGCTGCTTTTGTCAGAATCATAATGATTTCAAAAGTCTTCATGCGCTCTCCCTACGTTGCCAAACACTGATTTTACCGCGTCAGCCTTTTCTTGAGTCAGTATGTCGTCTTCAACCATCTGCTCAAGCATGCCAACAGGTTTTTCACTGCTGCTTCTCTTATCTTCAAAATAAGCCTTTCTCTCATCTTCGCTCATGTTCTTAATCTTATCCATCTCGGCTTCTCTTTCTTCCCTTTGAGCACTCATATACTCAATTATCTTGTCTACATCTCCTGATGTGAGCGTACCCTTGTCAACTAATGCTTGTAACTGTTCTTTTTGCTTATCAAGCATAGCTTGCTCATTGGAGTCTTTTATCTTATCAACCTGAGCTTGAGTAAGTATGCCCTCTGAAACAAGCTGTTCAAGTATACTGTCAGGCTTCTCACCGTTGTTATTTTTCTCCTCAAAATAAGCCTTTCTTTCGTCAGCTGTCATGTTCTTGAACTTTTCCAACTCTGATTGCCTTTCTGTCCTTTGCGCTTCGATGAAGCTGGTTATCTTGTCGGCTGTTGACTGGCTTATAATCTCATTTGAAACAAGCGCATCCAGCGAGGCTTTAGCATTAGGACCAAATAGTCCCATATCTGCTTCATGCCCTCCTCTACCATATCCCATTCCAGGCATTCCGTCAGATTTTTGAACGTGGGCAGCCGCAACCGTGGTAGAAGCTTTTGTATCCGTTGAAGTTGAATCACTTGCTGCGAAAGCCATGGCTCCTGATGAAAGCATTAGCCCTGCAATCACAGTTCCTAGCACCGCTTTGGTCTTAAAATCAATAGTTTTGAATTGCATAATTATCTCTCCTTGTAAATGAACTCTTAAATACGTTATACCGTCAATATAAATGATACAGTCATTAAGTGAGCATTTTGTGATGCCGCTGTTTAAAAATGGTGAGGAGAATGTGTGTCGCAAATTTTACCGTCGCGTATGACTACTATTCTGTCGGCCTCTCTTGCAACATCCTCTGAGTGTGTTATAAGGATTATTGTAATACCTTTTGAGTTGAGCTCCTTAAAAAGCTTCATTACATCCGCCTCTGATTTTGAGTCGAGATTGCCTGTTGGTTCGTCTGCAAGCAGCACAGCGGGTTTGCCTACGAGCGCTCTTGCTATTGCTACTCTTTGCTGCTGTCCCCCCGAGAGCTCCATTGGCTTGTGCTTCATTCTGTCTGCAAGCCCAACGGCCTCCAGCTGCTCTACGGCATGAGGCCTTGCCTCATTACGGGCATAGCCTCTTATGAGCAATGGCATCTCAACGTTTTCGAGGGCATTGAACTTTGGCAGCAGGTTGAATTTTTGGAATATGAAGCCGATTGCCTTGTTTCTTAATCCAGCCAGTTTGAAGTCGTCCTCGAAGCTTATCATTTTCCCATTGAATGTGTACGTCCCGGAGGTGGGCCTGTCTATCATTCCGAGTATGTTCATCAGCGTAGACTTGCCGCTTCCGGACGGGCCAAGGATTGCAAGGAATTCGCCTTCATGTATTTCGAGACTTATGCCCTGTAATATTTCAAGTTCATGCTTGCCTACGTAATAGCTTTTTCGTAAGTTATCAAGCCGTATTAGTGCGTCTGTTTTCATTGCATCCTCCTATTCATACCTGAGCGCGTCAATTGTATCAAGCTGTGCAGCCTGCAAAGCCGGATAGTAGCCGAACAGCGTGCCTGTTATTAGCGAGAATGCCAAGGCCTTTATATAAGCGCTGGCGTCAAGCAGCAGCTCCATTTCAAACACCTCGAGAACGGGCGCAATCAGCACAGTGGCTAGGGATCCTATAACTCCCCCTATGAAGCTTATGATAAGAGACTCAAAGAGGAATTGAAGCAGTATATCGCGCTTGGTAGCCCCAAGGGCCTTGAGCGTGCCTATCTCCTTTGTCCTCTCCCTCACAGATACGAACAGTACGTTCATTATCCCTATGCCACCGACAACTAGTACTATGGCTCCTATGGAAGCAAGCAGTATGGCAATTGTATTGGCTGAATCCTGAGCGGCATCGAGTATGCTGCCAACATCCCTTATTTGGAATGAGTCTGAATCGTATTTCATTGAAAGGAGGCCTTTCATTTCCGTTTGCAATTCGCTGACTTCATCAGTAGATTTAGCTAGCGCCGTTATCTGATTTGATGCGCTTGAGCCGCCCAGATAGAATTTCACAACGTCATATGGAATGTAAAGTCCTAGGTCAACGTTGCTGTTTCCGTTGCGCTCGAGTATTCCCACAATTGTAAATTTGGAGCCGTTTATCAGGATATCGCTCCCAAGTGCGCTCCCTGTTGCAAACAGTTCTGTGGCAATGTCGTTTCCGACTACAACATTCTTGACCTTGCCACTTATGTCCAGGCTTGAAAGCAGACGGCCCGATTCTACTGTAAGGTTGTTTATTGAAAAGTAATCCTCGTATACGCCCCTTATCATGGCAGTTGAGGATTCTGTCTTGTATGAAGCAGTGCCGCTTGATGAGTTGCTGAGAGTTATGCCGCTGGACAATTCTGAATATTTCTTCAGGAACTCTACATCATCAAGAGTCAGATTTGTCGTGGAATTCCGGCTACTGCTGACTGTGACGCACTGCGCGTTCAGTTCCTTGAACCTGTCTGCGACATCCTGCTTTGACTGGTTGCCTATGCCTATAACAAGTATTATAGTGGCACAGCCGACTATTATTCCAAGCGTAGTCAGGATGACTCTTGTCTTGTTTTGAAAGATGTTTATGAGCACGCTTCTTAGGATTTCACTTATTCTCATATTGTGCGCTCCTTCCCTTGTTATTGCGGCGGGCCTCCTGCTCCCGCAGGAGGTGCTCCTCCGCCCATGCCAGGCCCCATCATCATTTTATCCTGATTGGAGTCTTCAAGTGTGATTTTCACCTTTACTTTGTCACCCTGCTCCAGGCCGCTTATTATTTCTGCATTAAGGCTGTCCATGAGCCCAACATCGACCTGCTGCTGTTTCTCGCCGCTGTCGCTGACGACTATTACCGAGTAGGAGCCGCTTTCATTGGATTTGGCAAGCGCCTTTTTGGGAACTACAAGCACGTTCTCCTTCTGGTTGCTTACAAACTCGACAGTGCAACTCATGCTGTCTTTTATCATCGGATCGTCCGTGTCAAGCAAAATGGTGACAGGATATGTCACTGAGCCGCTGTTTGTGGTCGTTGCAATTGCGTCAATGTACTCGACGGTACCCTCGTATGTCTTGCCGTCTATGGAGCTGAATGTTATCTGGGCATTCATGCCCACCTTGACTTTTGTGACATCAAGCTCCGAAACGTCCGTTGTGACCTTGAGGCCCTTTTCGCTTGCTATTCTGATGAAGGTTGTCTCCTCTGAGACCCTTTCCCCTTCCTTGAAGGCTATCTCGACTATCGTTCCGGATACAGGCGAATACATAGTCGATTTTTTCAGGTCGTCCCGGGCCTGCTTAAGGCTCTCCTGGGCTTTTTCAACCGAAAGGGAATCTAGCTGGCTGTCAATAGAGCTGCTGTTTTGCTTGTAACTGCTTAAGGCTAGATTGTAGTCCGATTGGGCTTTTTCGAGCGCTTGCCGCTTCTGCTCAATTTCATTTTGAGAATATGTATCTGGCAGAGTTGAAACAAGCTCGTATTCAGACTTCGCGTTAGATAAGGTGTTCTTGGCCGATTGCAGCTGGCTTTCGAGGCTTTCTATGTTCTGAGCTCTTGTCTGTGCGTTTTTAGAAGCACTCAGACGAGCCTGTCTTAGATTGTTTTCCTGATTTATGACCGAGCTTTCATATTCGTCGTCAGTGAGTGAGGCTATGAGAGTTCCAGCTTCAATGTAGTCTCCTTCCTTTACGTTAAGCTTTTCCACTATCCCTGCCCTTTCAAAGGATATGTCATAGGTCGAGAGCTCGACGCAACCATCCGAAGTGAAAGAATCCTTTATGTCTCCGGTTTCGACAGCAAAGTCCTTGGTGAATGTTTCCGATTCTGTATTGTCTTTGCCCTCTCCGCCAAACTTCATTAAAGTGACGACTGATGCTACAGCTATAAATGCAAGCATAACAACGACGCCCTTCCTGCCCAACTTTATCCTTTTCATTAGTTTATCAAACTGCTCGTTCATGGCATTTCTCCCTCCTGTGGCTGCATATCATTATAATACTCATGAGTCAATTTTAAGGAAGAAATGTGATGTAACTGTGATGGAAAAAGGAGTAAAAAGGCAATAAAAAATCCCGCCATATACATATAATGGCGGGACTGCAAATGCTTTAAGGTTTGCGCAGAGGAGCCTTTATATACACAAGCGTCCCTTTTCCCATCTCGCTGTCTATCTCATACTCAAAGCCGTGCATATCGAGTATGTCCTTGGCAATAGTCATACCCAGGCCTGTGCCCTGGACTCCCTTCGTCCTTGACCTATCGGCCTTGTAGAAGCGCTCCCATACGTGCGATAGGTCCTCTGGGGAGATGCCGCTTCCCTCGTCTTTTATGCTTATTGTGACTGTCGCCGAATCGGAGGAGGCTAAAAGATACACGCTTTTGCCAGGCGGAGTGTAGTTTATGCTGTTGACAACGAAATTGAGAATGCATCTGAATATCTTTTCGGTGTCTGCCAGTATTCCGATATCTTCGCCGCACTGGGTTTCAATCTTGACGCCCTTGCTGTTTACAAGGTGCGAAACCCTGCTTTTGATGCCCTCGAAGAGGTCTGCTACTCTAACAGGTTCCAGGCTGAGCATTCCGCTTTCGGACTGTATGCGGGAAAGATATATGATCTCGCCTACCATAGAGCTGAGCCTGTCGGTTTCATCGAGTATGACATTAGTGTCCTGTATGATTGCATCTTTATCGTCAATGTCCACGTCGTTTATCATCTCGGCATACGTCTTTATTACGCTAAGCGGCGTCTTGAACTCATGAGTTACGTTGGCAATTAGGTCCTTTCTTAGTCCCTCAATCTTTGAAAGCTCGGCAGACATCCTGTTTATGCTGCCGGCTAGCAGTCCTATTTCGTCCTTGTTGCTCACATCCACAGTAACTCCGTACTTACCCCGGGCTATCTCGTCAGAGGCCGCCTTTATGCCAAGTATTGGTTTTGTGAAGTACTTGGCCAGAAAAAACGCGAACAGTGAGGAGGCTAGAATAGATATAAGCGTAATTATCCCAAACTGCTTCTTGAGCACCAGCGTAGTCATCGATATGCTGGAAGAAAGGGAATGCAGCAGCAAGAAGCCTGCCGGCTTACCGTTCTTTTCTACAGGAACACCTACAAGCAGTGTGCTAACCTTGTCCTGTCCGTTTTCCCTAAAGGTTATGAGACGGCTGAATCTATCGCCTCCTAGCATGCTCTCCTCTATAGCTGCGATGTTCTGTGCGATAAAGCCAGGGATCTTGCTATCCTTGTTATTCCGGGAAATGGCTGATATGTCCTGGAGAGAGATATAATAGAGCATTTCCGGCGGGTGACGTTCCATGCGGTCTCTGCCTTCGTTCCTGATGTCTTCACGCTTTTCCTCTGAGGACGAATCTTCATCGATATTAGGATCAGGCCGGATCTCAAGCAGTATGTCCTGGCTGAGATTGAGACTTTCAAGATCTTGCGATTCCAGAACCTTGGATATTGCCTCGCCCTTTTCATAAAGAGACTGCACCCTGCTATCCAAGTAGAACCTGTCGAGCAGATATATGTTGAAAAACCAGAAGGTTATCAGTATAACCACTACAAGAGTCGTAATCCAAAGCCACAGCTTTGCCAGGATGTTTTTCAAGTTAATCACCCACCTTGAACTTGTAGCCCTTGCCCCAGACTGTCTTTATCAGGTCCTTACTCTCGCCCAGCTTGTCGCGCAGCTGCTTGATATGCGTATCTACAGTGCGAAGGTCTCCGTAGAAGTCATAGCCCCAGACCTGGCTGAGCAGCTGCTGTCTTGAGAACACAACATCCTTGTTCTTGCAAAGGAAAAGCAGCAGATCGTACTCCTTTGGAGTCAGGCGCAGTTCCTCACCGCGCAGAATCACATCATTGGAGAGCTCATTGATTTCAAGCTCCTCGAAAGCCAGCATTCCTTTGGAGCCTGCAGGAGATACTCTGCTGAGCACAGCCTTTATTCTGGCAATAAGCTCCTTGGGTCTGAAAGGCTTAACCATGTAGTCGTCGACTCCAAGCTCAAAACCGAAAAGCTTGTCGTATTCTTCGCCTCTTGCAGAAAGCATTATGACTGGAACCATGGAGGTGCTCCTTATGTTGCGCATCACAGACCAGCCATCCACCCTGGGCAGCATTATGTCAAGCAGCACAAAGTTAAAATCACAATTATTGAACATATCGATGGCCTGCTCCCCATCAGAGGCCTCGTATACCTCATAGCCTTCCTTTTCAAGATATTTCTTGACCGCTGCTCTTAAAAGATCTTCGTCCTCCACAACAAGTATTTTAAGCTTATCCATGCAAATGCCTCCGTTTGATTCGTAATGGTCTATTAGAATAATCTTATAAGGCAAATATAGCACAAATGACGGCCGCTTTAAACGAAAAAGCCCATCATTCACAAAAACCTCACATTTACGGCACATTTCAATAATACATGAACAGTAATATTTTAGGTATATACTGTTTCACACCAAAATAAATCAACAGGGAGTGCAAATCTATGATATTAAGAAGAATTGATATAAAAAAAGCTATAGTAGGCCTTCTGGCATTGACAATTGTATCCCTCATTACTGCAATAAGCCCTGCGCATGCGCAGGAAGCCGTTCAGTCTGTAACGGTATCAAGTGATGATGCCGCTTTGGATAAATCTCTATCCGACAACCCCAGCATTATACTCGCACACCTCGAGCTGGAAAAGAGCAAGTTAGAGCTGGAAAAGAAAAAGAGGGAGCTGAAAAAGTTAAAGGATGCTGACGAGTCCGACGAGCGCGACATTGAAATTCTTGAAAAACAGATATACTACAGCGAGCTGCTCGCTGGGCTTGCATATGAGGATTCGGTAAAGTCCGAGAAGATTAAGCTTAGCAAGGCTATATACGACTATGCGTACAGCGGACAGATGCTTGCTCTAAAGCGGGAGGCAAGCGAGTACTATTCAAGGCTTTCGGAAGAGGCAAGAAAAAAACTCGAGCTTGGATATGTCTCAAGGCTTGACTACTCAGATGTGCTGCTAAGCCACAGCCAGAAGGTCAGCGAGCTTGCAGATGCTCAAATAAGCTTTGACAGTGCGATGCATGAGCTCAACATTATCCTGGGGAATTCTCTGGATACCCAGATTTCAGCTGTTGAAGGCTTTGCTATAAGCAATTATGATATTGACGCAATAGATGCCGCAGCTGTAACAGCAAGGGCTCAAAGAGCAGATTCGAGCATTGCAAATCTTGAAAGCTCGGCCGAGACATCGAGGCTCGAATACGAAAAACAGGTAGCATACTATACAGAAATAAACCTTAATGCAAAAATACTTAAGGCCACCTACGACAAGAACCTTGAAAGCCTCGAGCAGGCTAAAAAAGAGATAGAAAAGGATGTCGTTGAAAGCGTTGCAAGCCTTAAGAATTCCAGGCAGCAGCTTGCACTGCAAAAGGAAAGCATAGATAACCAGAAAAAGAGGTTTGAAGCCAAGAGTAAGGAATTCGAGCTGGGACATGCCAGCCTTAACGAGCTTCAGGAGCAGTACCTGAGCCTTCAGGAGAAGATGCTTTCATACTACCAGAGCATATACCAATACAACATAGACATTATGAATTTCGTAAGCACGTATGGAGGCTGATTTTCAAGCGTCGGATTATATGGCTTATCCTATGGGTATCAAAAAATCAGCGGAGTAAATTAAGGTCAAATTTAAGTCTTCACTCTGTGAATATTAAGTATAGGGGTTGAGCGGCATGATTATAAAAAGCAAAGCGTTTGAAGACAAAGGACCGATACCTTCAAGATACACATGCGACGGTGAAAATATATCTCCAGGGCTGAGCTGGAGTGACTTTCCCGAAGGGACAAAGAGCTTTGCCCTAATAGCTGAAGATCCCGATGCTCCATCTGGGACATGGGTTCACTGGGTATTATACGACATTCCTGAGAATGTCACAGAGCTTCACGAGGGTGTTCTGGATGATGAGATTCTGCCAAATGGCGCAAGGCAGGGACTGAACGACTTCAAGGAGATAGGATATGGCGGACCCTGCCCGCCTAAAGGTGTCCACAGATACTTTTTCAAGCTATACGCCTTGGATGAAAAGCCCGGCCTCAAGAGCGGGCTTTCAAAGAAATCGCTTCTGGACAAGATAAAAGGCCACGTCATTGCCGAATCGGAAATATACGGTACATACAGCAGAAGATAAGCGAACGCAAAATACCAGGCGGCTTGCTTTTATAGTATAATATATACTATAAAAGCAGGTCGTTATTTTTGGATTTATTGAATATTGGAGGCAGCTATGAAATTTGTAACATTCGAATTCAAAGAAAAGCAGCATGTCGGAGTGTTGACTGAATATGGAGTTGTGGCGACGATTGACATATTCGAAGCACTCGGAAAAGATGAATATCCAAAGGACATGAACGGCTTTATAGGCATGTGCAGCGAAAGCCTTCTGGCTGATATTTCGCGCACTTTAAATTCGCTTGAGCTGAGGCAAATCGGCCTGGATGATGTCAGAATATGCGCGCCAATCCCCTATCCACGTAGAAATGTAATATGCATAGGCAAGAACTACTTCGACCATGTAAAGGAAATGGAAAGCGGACCGACAGCAATAGGCGCCGACAGTCCAGAAAGCCCCGTATACTTTACCAAATCGGCATGTCCAGCTATTGGTGACGGCGATGAAATATGCTCGCATGAGGAGCTTACAAGCCAGCTTGACTACGAGGCGGAGCTGGCAGTTATAATAGGCAAAGGGGGCAGGGACATACCGGCCGAAAATGCGCACAAGCACATATTCGGCTACACCATTGTAAATGACATATCCGCAAGAGACCTGCAATCCTCAAGAAGGCAGTGGTTCAAGGGAAAAAGTCTCGATACGTTCACACCGATGGGCCCATGCATACTCCACAGAGACAGCATACCCTTCCCGCCAGACCTATCTATAGAGTCTCATGTCAACGGTGAGAGGCGGCAATCGTCGCGCACAGCTAACATGATATTCGGAATCCCTGAGATTATAAGCGACATATCCAGGGGGTTCACTCTGATAGAGGGTGACATAATCTGTACCGGGACTCCTAGCGGCGTAGGCGCAGGCTTTAAGCCACAGAGATTCCTAACAAAAGGCGATGTGGTCAGGCTGTGTATTGAGGAGATAGGGACTCTCACAAACTATGTGAAGTAATGTTGCTAATAAGCATATACTCCAAGGCTTTTATTCCGCCTAATACCAATGATATACGGAGATGATAATTTGAAATTGAACTACCAGAGGCTTCTTGATGAGAAGCTCTCAAAAATAAAAGAAACGGGAGCAAGGCCCAGGCTTCTGCTCCACAGCTGCTGCGCCCCTTGCAGCAGCCATGTAATTGAATACCTTTCAAGTTATTTCGATATAACGGTGTACTTCTACAATCCCAACATACATCCAGAGGATGAGTACGGTAAAAGGGCCATAGAGCAGAAGGAGTTCATAGAAAGATTCCCACCTGCGCAGAGCGTACTATTTGCCGAAGGGGAATACGACGCAGAAAGATTTTTTGAGCTCTCCAGAGGACTTGAGAATGAGCCTGAGAAGGGCGAAAGATGCACTGTTTGCTTTAAAATGAGACTTGAAAAAGCGGCGCAATATGCTTTCGAGCACGGCTTCGACTACTTTACAACTACCCTTTCAATAAGCCCGCACAAGGACGCCACTCTGCTCAACGAGCTGGGTGAAGAAATAGAAAAAGAAAAGGGCGTTGAATACCTCCATTCCGACTTCAAGAAGAAAAACGGCTACAAAAGGTCATCGGAGCTAAGCTCAGAGTATGGACTGTACAGGCAGGACTACTGCGGCTGCGTATTTTCAAGGCTGGAGAGCGATAAAAGAAACTCCATGAATAACAAACCGGAGTAAAAAGTGAAAAGCCCATGATATCAGCTTATGCGACTGCTCGCATCAAACCGATATCAGAGTGTGTAAAATAAAGTGTGTATCTTCCTTAGAATTGATATAATCAAACTATCATTCAAGGAGGTACGCACTTTTTCTATGGGAATTTTAAGTAAAGACCAAATCAG
>NZ_WXFG01000001.1 GCF_009881055.1 Peptoclostridium sp. | reverse complement strand
GGCAAAATATTTAATTTAAGTAATAAAAAGCCTGGAAGGCTCATGTTTAAAAGCTTTCCAGGCAAGCATCCAATAGAACAATATATCTTTTTTAAGGAATCATACACATAATTATTGACAGACTCCATAAGAATGAGGTACTCAAGGCTCTTTTCTTTTTCAACATATAATTCATCTGCTTGTTGCGTTTATTATTTGTCTATCATCTCAAGGAACGCCCCAACACGAGTCAGTATCTGGCCAGAATCCGATTTCGAATAATCTGTTTCAAGATACAGATATGGAAGTCCCAGCTTTCCGGTAACGTGCTTTTTGACCTGGAAAGATTCGACGTTATATGTGTGACAGGCCTGAAGGACTATTTCCACGACTCCATCGACCTTGAATCTGTCTGCCAGCTCCGACAGCAACTCGTATCTTGCCTGGTTCGGAGACATTACTGAGCATGCAATGTTAAGGTACTTTTCAGCAAGCGCATCGTAACAGTCCTTGCTTTCGTCCACAAGCGTCTCCTTCTCCTTGGCACCGCCGCAGTTTTCATAGCATACGACAACCCCACCGCTGTCTTCTATGGCCTTTATGACCTTGTCGGCAACGCCTCCTGTTGGGCAGCCTGTAACCATTATCCTTGGGGCCTTGTCTGAAATAGGCCTGCTGCCGGCTTCGTAGTCCGACCTTATCTTGTCGATTATGCCCTTCATGTTCTCAATAAACTCCAGCCTGTCGAACTTGAACTCAGAACCATACAGCAGCTGGTGCATTTCATAGCCGCTCATAGGCGGAGGACACGCCATCGACAGATTGTAGAACTCTCTTAGAACTCTTCTTTCCTGATTTCTGAGCTTTATTGCCGCCTTAAGTTTTTCATCAGTTATTTCAACGCCAAGATCCTTCTCAAGCCTTTCCTTCAGCTTTATAATCTCGTTTTTCCAAAGTTTAAGAGCCTCGCTGCAGTCATATGTCTGCGGAAGTTGCATAACATGCACAGGCTTTATATCGCCAAGCAATTCAAACATCTTCTTTTTGCCGTCGCATGTAGTCTCGCCTACCAGCAGATCTGAGAAATAAAAGTACGGACACTTGTCCGTCACAGCAAAGCCGTAGCTTGACTTTATGAGTGGACACAGGTTCCTTGGCAGATCTTTTTCCGCATCAGGTATAGGTTCCTCGCTCGTGCCGCAAAGACCTACGGCAACGGCATCAGCTGCCATTATTATCTCCTTCGGGGTGTATGTGCAGAATATGCCAACAACCTTCCTGCCGCTTTCTTTTATGTCTTTCATTTTCAAGAAGCCTTCCTTTCTGGCTTCACTGAAGTCTTCGAATATTTCCGGCAACTCTTTCAAAAGCTTTCCTCCTCATAAATTAGTTGATTTGACTAGTCTTCCAAGCTGAAAAGCATCTTGGAAACCCATATGGCTTCTTTAGTCTCAAGGCAGAATATCTCATTTTCCGGAAGCTCCATGCTCTTGACCCATGAATCATAATGCTCCTTCGTACAGAAGAAGTTCATTATATTTCAGCAGCTGCCAGACCAGTTCTGGCTGCTGTTGAGATCCACGTGAAGCACGTGCGCCGCTTCAGGCGAAAGGCTTACTATCTTGCCGTCCCTTATCTCCACAGCCACGTCAGCTCCGCACTCGCTGCATTTTGAATTGACCTTTATGTTCTGTTTGAAAGTAAAGGCGCAGCCCATACCGTCCACTGCGCACATCGCACTAAAGCTCCTACCGTCCTCAAGAGTTATCTGGTGATTTGTAGGAAAGCCGGAGACAGGGTATATAAAATTTATGTTCTCTTCTTCGTCAGCAACTGCAGCTTTTTTCTCTATTATTCTTCCGATTGCGGCCTTTATATTTTCTTCGCTCATTCCAAGCTTTTCCTGGGCATCTGCCTGAATGTATCTGAAGTTATAAGGAGCAGCGCTCTCTATCATGCTGTTTATAATGTGCATTCTCACTTTTCTCTCGTCTGCTTCAAGCCTTGAATCCATACTGTCTATAAGCAGCCTTTCAGCCTTATGATACTTGAACTCCATTTCGCTTACATGCCGCTTTATGGCATCATTGCCTTTGATATTGAAACTCTCCATGCAAAAACCACTTCCCATTTATAAAATTTATAGGTATAATTGTTTATGGAGAACTCTATAAACGAAAAGTTTATAGGGCGATTCAGGAAACTGCCCCAACAGTTTCCTTTTTTTTGCCTTCGAGCCGCCCATTTTCATATGCACTCTTGCCTATAGCGTTATAATTTGTTCAGCTCCCGCCGATCCCAGGGTCGGATAAAGTATAGGGAAACATCCTATAGCAGCTCCAGGCACTAGTCTGTCCTGTATTTCCCTTTCAATTGCGCACTGATCGCATGCCAGCAGCACCATACCAGTCTTTTCGTGAAGCGCCGACAGTCTTTCTCCTATTTCAGTGCCCTCTAGCAACATGAATGTGTTGTCAAATACAAAAAACATTCCCACAACTTCAGCTCCGTGTATTCCCTGCTCAAGCTGAGGTATTATCATGTCCCTAAGTATTTTTCTTGAGTTGTCCGAGCTTATTACGTATGCCACCTTCATTTAAATCTCCCCTTATAGTTTTTTAATTGGTGAATTTTCTATTTGCCTGCGAGGGCCTCTTTTAGAGCGTCTGTTAGCATTTCCTTGTATTCATTGTAGCGTTCGCTCTTTCTGTCCCTGGGCCTTTCCATGTCTATGCTCATGTCCTCGAGTATTTTGCCCTTGTCTCTCGACATGACTATTACCCTGTCGCTCATGTATATGGCTTCCTCGACATCGTGAGTTACCATTACAGCCGTTGTCTTGGCGTTTATCACCAGGTCCTCCAGCTCCTCCTGGAGCAGCTGCCTCATCTGGAAGTCCACTGCCCCTAGCGGCTCGTCCATAAGGAGCAGCTCAGGCTGGCATGCAAGCGCCCTAACCACAGCAGTCCTTTGCTTCATTCCGCCCGATATCTGGTGCGGAAACAGCTTTTCATTGCCTTCAAGGTGAGCAAGCTTAAGTAACTCCGCAAGCTTTTTTTCCCTTTCTTCTTTTTTCATGCCCTGCTGCTTCATAGGAAACATTATGTTGTCTCTTACGTTCATCCATGGGAAGAGTGCGTAGTTTTGGAATACAAAGCCTCTGTCAGGGCCGGGCTTTGTGACCCTTTTACCCTCTACAAGAATATCCCCCGAGTCCGCCTGCTGAAAGCCTGCAATAATTGTAAGCAGAGTCGTCTTGCCGCAGCCTGATGGCCCAAGCAGCGATACGAACTGTCCCTTTTCAACCGTGAGGCTTATGTCTTCGAGCACGTGATTGAATGTTTTTTCATTTTTGAAAGTCTTATTTATGTCGCGAATTTCAAGATTCATTATTCAGCATACCTCCATTTGGTGATAGCCTTGTTGAGATACTGTATTACCCTGTCTATCAAGAAACCTACTATAGCCGCAAAAAACATCAGCGCAACCAGCCTTTCAGTCTGCATTCTCGTTTGCGCTTCAACCATGGAGTAGCCGAGACCGGCACTCGTAGCAATGAACTCCGCTCAGATAACGCTCATCCATCCGGCGCCTATAGCAATCCTTGCAGCAGTTAGTATGTCAGGCAGTGAAGCTGGCAGTATTATGTTGAAAAATACGCTGATTCTTCCTGCGCCCATGCTCCTGGCCGCATTGTAGTAGTCCTTAGATATGCCTTTTACCCCCTGTATTGTGTTGAGTATTACAGGGAATATTCCCGAAAAGGCTATAAGGAATATTGTCGGCCCATCGCCTATCCCAAACCATACAATCGTAAGAGGAACCCACGCCATTATGGGAACCTGTCTTATAGAGTCTATAAAGCCTCCGAGTAGCTTGTCCGCAAGCTTTGAAAAACCCATAAGAAATCCGAGCGGAAGTCCGAAAAGCATGGCAAAAACAAAACCTTTCATTACCCTGCCAAGAGTTATCAATATGTTTTTGACAGTCTCTGGATCTGTAACACACTCAAGAAGCGCCTTCATTGTAACTGCAGGATAAGGCAACAGCAGCTGGCTGTCTATTCTCATGGCCGCTATCTGCCATATTCCAAACAGGAGCGCTGCCATAATCAGCTTGTAGAGCATTTCGACTATGTTCTGTTTTTTTATCTCCGCATATTTGAAACTACCGTTATAAACGACAGCTCTATTGTTCTCCATATCGTCACTCTCCTTACGTAGAAAATACATAGAAGATAATCAGTGGAAGCATATAATCCAACATAAAACCAGAGGTGCCACAAGGACACCTCTAAGATTTTATTAGCCTGCTTATGCCGATTATTGAGGGTCTATTTCTAAAGCCTTGGCTTTCCAATCCTCGAAGCTCATTCCCATTGGGAATACAGGGTCTACCTTCTCCTTTATGAATTGGTCAAAGTCATCAGCTCCTGATTCCTTGAGTATGTCCTTCATTGCTATATCGTCATAGTTCGGAACATTTTCCATTATGTTGAACTTCTTGTAAACTTCAAGCGCATGCTTATGAGCCTGTTCGTCCATCTTCCAGCTAAGGGTTCTTCCTTCGCCTACTGTCTTTTTGTATATTGTCATTTCAGCAACCTCTACTGGAACCTTGTAGTATTCAGCAAATATCTTGGCGGCTTCTAAAGGGTGTGTATATATGTACTCCATTGATTTTGTATGCGCCAGAACCATCTTCTTAGCTAGCTCCGGATGCTCCTTTTGGAAATTCTTGTTCATTGCGTATACGCAGCAAACTCCAAGCTGTCCGTCCATTTCAAGATATGTACCCATTATCTTGCCTGTACCTTCGAATTCAGCCATAGAGCCCCAAGGGTCACAGCAAGTGAAAGCCTTTATCTGTCCTGTCTTTAAAGCAAGATACTTGTCTGCCTGTGAACCGAACTCAAGGCACTGGAACTTGCTGGAATCAGCAGGGAGTCCAGTCTGAGGGCCGTATGCAAGCAGCCAGGCTTCGTCTGTTGAAAGGTCTGAGCTCAGTGCAACAGGCTGTCCGTAAAGATCTTCAGGCTTTTTGATGTCGTTTGCAACAACAAGATACATCGAGCCTCCAAGGTGGTTAGTCGCCGCTATCATTATAGGAGCACCCTTTGTAGAAGCCTCTGAAAGTCCCGTTGCTCCTATGTAGCCAACGTCCATTTGTCCTGCAGCCATTGCTTCAGGCACTTTTCCGTTTCCTGTTATTTCAACGTTAAGTCCAAGCTCCTTGTATATTCCCGCGGCTTCACCAACACAGGCTGCCACCATGTGGTCGCAGTTATAGTAGCCAAGCTTGACAGTATAATCGTCAACCTTCTCAGCCGACTCAGTTGCAGCCTTCTCCTTAGGAGCGCATCCCACAACAGAAGTAACAAGCACGGTTGCTACAAGAGTGAGTACAGCAGCTTTTTTGAGCTTTTTAGTCAAATCAATAAATTTCATATTTTCTCCGCCTCCGCTTAATTTTATTTATGGTATCCACTTTCAAACATTTTAATCAGCAATGTTTTGCATATTAAATTCTATAATGTAAGACGTTTGAAGTAAAATTGATTTTTTTAATCAATATCCGTTCCTTGATTTACTGTTTTTATATGAAAAATATGTAAATTTAATCCGATTAAGTTAGTTCTCCTCATCCGTTCCATTCCAATTCCATTCAAGCCTAATCCCATGGACGGTATGGGTATTATGAAATGCAGAGAGGGTATTATGAAACAACAAAAGGACCAGCCGCTAAGGCTGATCCTTTTTCATTATTAGTATTTTCAATCAAATTGTCTTATATTCTGAATCGCTGAACCTGTGTCTTCAAATCGTCTGAAAGTGCTTCAAGATTCTGGGCATTGCTGGAAAGCTCCTCCATTGAAGCAAGCTGCTCCTCCATGGCCGCCGAAACTTCTTCGGTGGCTGCAGAAGACTGCTGCGCAGAAGAAGCTATGTTCTGCATAAGGCCTTCCATCTCTTCCTTTTGTACGTTCATACCCGCAATGTCCTTTTGCATCTCATTTATATAACCCGCCAGATTTCCAAGAGCCTTCGAAATAGTCGCGAAAACTTCATTAGTCTGGCCAACCGACGAGCTCTGCTGCTTAGATGCGCTGTCTGCTTTTTCCATGGCAACTATAGCCTCGGCAGTGCTGCCCTGTATCTGCTGTATTATGCCCCTTATCTCTTCAGCTGACTTGGATGATTCTTCCGAGAGCTTTCTTACCTCTTCGGCAACTACCGCAAAGCCTTTTCCGTGCTCACCTGCTCTTGCAGCTTCTATGTTGGCATTCAGGGCAAGCAGATTTGTCTGCTCTGCTATCGACACTATTGTTTCAAGTATTGCACCAATTCCTGCAACATCCTTTGCCACCCTGTTTACTATGCTGTCAACCTCACCTGAAGCCTTGCTGCTTTGCTCATTTTTGTCTGTAAGGTCTTTTACTATCTCTATACCCTTTTCAGCAAGTTCTCCTGTCGATCTCGAAATCTGGGTCATTTCAGCAGCCTTGCTCGATATCTCCTCCATCATGTGCGAAATGTGGAGCATCTTTGTAGATCCCCGCTCTGTATCGCCGGCCTGCTCCTCCGCTCCTCTTGAAATCTCTTCAACAGTCCTTGCCACTTCCTCTGCGGCACGAGTTGACTGATTTGAAATATCCGCAAGCGCAGCTGCAGAATCACCAACTGTGTATGTCGATTGAATTATATTTCCAAGGAGCGACTTGAGATCCTCCTGAAGCTTGTCTATAGCCTTTGCAATCTCGCCCAGCTCGTCTTGTCTTTCCAGGCTTTCTCTTGATATTTCAGATGTAAAATCACCGTCTGCCATCCTTCTAAGATACGCAACGCCTTCTGCCAGAGGCTTAGCTACATTATTTGCAATAAGCAGCGCTATTGCAACTGCAGCAACAAGACCGAATATGACAGCTCCTACAGCAAATTTTTTGATCACATTAGTGTCGGCAAGCAGTTCGTCCACGTCCATCGACGCTATAATCTTCCAGCCTGTGTCAGCGTCCGTAGAGAAAGCCATGAATCTTTGTTTGCCTTCGTACTCATATTTTTGAGTGCCTTTTTCGCTCGAACTTACAGCCTGCCAGAAGCCGAGCTCTTTAACCTTTTCTGTTCCTATTATAGACTCATCCGGATGAACTATTGTAATTCCGTCATTCGACACAAGCGACACATAGCCGTTCTTGCCTATCGACAGCTTTGCAACCTTCGCCGCTATGCTCGAAGTGTCTATGTCCATGGCTACTACGCCCGTAAGATTACCTGCAGCGTCACTAACCGTCTTTGAAATTGTTATTACCATCTTCTGTGTAAATGCATCTATGTATGGCTCCGAGACTACAACCTCTCCTGAATTCTCAAGCGCAGCCTTGTACCACTGCCTCTCCCTTGGATCGTATCCATCAGGGAGCTCTTGCTGCGGATACAGGTAGGTCCTGCCGTCTGCAAGCCCAATGTATACTCCGAGCGCGTCAGGATTGCTCTTTTGCGTAGCATCGAGCACTTCCCTGGCATTGCCTTCTACTGCAAGATCAGATGATAACGCAGATTTTATGTTTTTGTTGTCGCCAATAGCCAAAAGCTGGCTTTCCATTGCATTTATAAACTGATTTACATAATACTGAGTTGCGTCAATCGTCTGCTGGGATGTCACAAGGAGCTTGTTTTCAAGCAGCTCGTATGATTTCTTGTACGAAAAGAAACCGAACACCGCCAGCGGCGTTATTATTGAAATCATAATGAGCACTATTAGCCTCGTTCTGATATCGTGTCTGTTGAGCGAAAATTTCTTTTTCTCATCTGCCTTTTTTTCTTGGACGTTTCTGCCTGACATGTTAATCTCCTCCTGCGTATATTGTTCCGAAAACCCACAAAGGTATGTCTACCCAAAATTAATTATCTCATTCATAATTTCGATATAAAAATAAATAATTATTCATTTTTTTTGAGGTTTCCTGTAAAATTAATTGTACCTATTACAATTGCAAGTGTCAAACAAAAATAATTATACGTAAAAAAGCTGTATCAAAACCACATAAACCGGTATTACGAATATGCTAAGCACTGTGCTCATTCCAACCAGGAATGAAGCCTTCTCCTCCTGCAATCCGAATTTCTTTGCAGTTATTGCGCTTTGAGCCATTATCGGCATTGCGGCTTGCAGTATGAATGTCTTCTTCATAAGAAGCGGCACGCTGCTGTAATTCAAAAGCAGCGCTGTCAGAAGTGGAAGCACAATAAATTTGCCCGAGAGCGCTATTACACTTTTGCTGTCTATTAGCCCCTTTGAAAACTCCACGCGGCTTATCATCATTCCTATTATTATAAGCGACATTGGCGTAGCCATGCCGCCAACGCTCTTTAGTGTGCTGAATATGAATTCAGGCAGTCTCGCATCCGCAAATACAAGCACCAGGCCTGCCATGAAGCCTATAAACGGAGCTGAAAACAGATTCGCAAGTCCTCCAAAGAACGAATACCCGCCCACGCTGGCTTTCGCCTCTTTCTTTATGAAATAAAGCCCCATTGTCCAAAACAAAGTTGTGTTGGCAAAATAGTAAATGAGCGCATACGTTGCAGCCTCCTGCCCTAGTATTGCAACACATATAGGCAGTCCCATGAATATTGTATTCGAAAATGAAAACAGCACAGCAAAAACGCTGCTTCCGCCTTCTCCTTTATCCAAGAATCCGAATATGACCCTTGCAAGAGCATAGCACGCCGCAACCGAAATTATGCTTGTCAGCACACCGCCGAGCGAGTCTATAATCATCTCGCGTGTGAACTTTTCATATACGCTCGTAACCATTAGCATTGGTATGGAAACGTCAAATACAATCCTGTTTAATACTCCTGATGCATTCTCGGGCAGCAGCTTGTATTTAATGAGACCATACCCGATTGCTATTATTATGAATATGCTCCCTATGCTTTCAAATGCGCTAATCATAATATGTTCCTTTCGCGGCTATATGCTCCTTGTCATATCCTGAAGCCAGCTTCTTTCTTCCTCGCTTAAATGCGGCGCTATATATTTACATACCCTGCCATGGTAGTAGTTGAGCCAGTTCCTCTCTCCCTCGTCAAGCATGGAAGTCTCTACTCCCCTTATGTCGATGGGGCAGTAGGATATTGTCTCAAAATCCATGAATTGCCCGAACTCCGTATGCTGCGCCTTTTTTACGAGCAGTGTGTTTTCAATCCTTATGCCATGCTCGCCCTCTCTGTATATGCCGGGCTCATTTGTCAGCAGCATGCCCTCTTCAAGCACTGTAGAATTTGGATTCTGGCTGATCCTTTGCGGCCCCTCGTGCACGCTCAGAAAGTAGCCAAGCCCGTGCCCCGTTCCGCACTTGTAGTCTATGCCTTCATTCCACATAGGTTGTCTTGCTATGATGTCAAGGTTCGTTCCTGTCGCCCCATGCAGGAATTTCAGCCTGGCAAGCGCAATGTGTCCCTTGAGCACAAGAGTAAAATCCCTCTTTTGCTCTTTCGTGAGCCCGCCGAGCACTATTGTCCTTGTTATGTCAGTAGTGCCGTCTGGATACTGCCCTCCCGAATCGACAAGCAAAAATCCCTTAGGTTCAAGCTTGCTGCAGCTCTCATCAGATGCGCTGTAGTGCATCATCGCGGCATTGGCCATATATGCGCATATAGTGTCGAAGCTTGGCCCCGCATAGCCCGGCTGCTCTCTCCTGAGGCTTTCTAGCATATTGGCGGCAGACATCTCGTCGATGTAGATTTTTCCAATATTCTTGTCGAGCCAGCACAGGAATCTTGCCATGGCTATTCCATCTCTTACCTGGCATACTCTGATATTTTCTATCTCGGTTTTGTTCTTCACGGCCTTTAGCCTTTCAACTATGTCTGCCTTTTCAATCCTGGTGCAGCTTTTGTGAATGAGTCTAGAAAGGCTGTAGCTGAGCTTTGACGGATCCAGGTATACGCTCGATTTTTTTTCAAATCTTTTGATGGCCTTCCCTACCGCATTATAAGGCTTTATTTGAACGCCGCTTTTCTCAAGGCTTTCCCTGGCCTCTTTGGTGAGCTTCTTTCTGTCGACAAATATCAAGCTTTCATTTAGTGATACGATTGCATAGGCCATGAAAACAGGGTTGTTTTTCACGTCCGACCCTCTGAGATTGAACAGCCATGCAATATCGTCGAGCGTGCTTATTATGTAGTACTTGGCCCCTTCCTCTCTGAGCCTTTCCCTGACTAGTTCCTGTTTTTGAAGGCTGCTTTTGCCAGCATACTTGAGTTCATGGACATAAACCTTGCCTGAAGGCGCCTGTGGCCTGTCCTTCCAAAGCTGCTCTATTATGTCGTATTCTCCACTTATCCTGATGCCTTTTTTTGAAAATGACTTTTCTAGCGACCCTGCCTCCAGAGCTGATATAACGCTGCCGTCAAATCCTACGCACATGCCTTCACCCAGCTTTTCAAAGAGCCAGCCCTCGTAGGATGGCACCCCCGGCTGCCTCATCCTGAAAAGTTTAATGCCGCTTCCTTCAAGCTCCTTTTCCGCCTGTATGAAATATCTTCCGTCAGTCCATAATCCGCTCTCACCTGCTGTTACAACGAGCGTTCCGGCCGATCCGGTAAATCCTGATGCCCATGCCCTTGACCTCCATCTTGGAGCCACATATTCGCTGGCATGAGGATCGGAGCTTGGGATTATGTATGCGTCCAATCCCCTTTTTTTCATCTGCTCTCTTATGCGGCTTATCTTTTCGTAAGCTTTCATCTGAATCTCATCCCTTTCATTCATATGGAAATATATTATATGGAAAATTATTTTTCAATGTAATAATTATACTACTAATCCTCAATATTTCATAATCTATAGCATTTTTTTTGAAATTCACCAGCAAATTCTCAAATAAAAAGCCGCCTCAATAAAATGAAGCAGCTCTAAATTGCCTTTAGGCGTATGTTAAGCTTGGCTTAAAGGCTGAACACGACTACAAGCAGCATCTTGAATTTTTCCTGAGCCAGCAGCGCGTGTGGTATACCGGCTGGCATTACTATTGTTTCGCCTTCCTTGAGGCTGAATACCTCGTCACCCACTGTTATTTCTGCCTGACCATCGAGAATGTAGACAAGCGCATCTCCACCCGACGAATGTGAGCTTATCTCTTCACCCTTGTCGAATGCAAAAAGTGTAAGGCTGAGCGGCTTGCCCTGCGCGAGAGTCCTGCTTACAACCTGTCCCTCCTGGTATTCAACCAAAGATTTCATTTCGATTACCTTTGAAAAATCCATGTTTTTTATGAAATGCTGACTCATTATAAATCCCTCCTGTATATTTGATATTTATTTTCTCTGATTTGCTATACTACGAGTATATCAGGAGAAGACATCAATTCATGTAACTAATGTTACATATTGACGAGTTTCATATTTTCTTCAACTCTGAGCATCATTCCTTCAAACTCCCGAGCTGTCACAGGCTTGCTGAAAAGGAAGCCTTGTCCAAATCCGCAGCCTACTTTTCTTAGGAATTCAAGCTGCGATATTGTTTCAATGCCCTCGGCCACCACATGTTTCTTAAGCGAATTGGCCATTTGAATTACAGCCTCTATTATAGCCTTGTCTGCATCGTCACTTTCAATGTTTTTGATGAATCTCCTGTCCATCTTTACAGTGTCCATCGGTAGCTTCTTGAGGTAGGTAAGCGAGGAATAGCCTGTTCCGAAATCATCAAGCGCAATCCTGAATCCAAGCTCCCTGAGCTTGCCCAGAGTTTCAACGGCCGCTTCCAGGTCCGTCATTACAGCTGTTTCCGTAATCTCGAGCTCCACTCCATTGCAGTCCATATCAATGCCCTTGAGCAGCTCCCCTATATCCTCCGCCATACTCTCCTCGGAAAGCTGCCTGCCAGAAAGATTTATCGACAGCTTCAAGTTTTCATACCCCATTTTATTCCAAACTTTTTTCTGCTCCAATGCATTTTTTAGCACCCAGGCTCCAATCTCTTTTATCTGGCCGGTTTGCTCTGCTAGAGGTATAAATTCGTTCGGCGGTATGAAGCCTTTTTCGGGATGAAGCCATCTTATTAGGGCCTCAGCCCCTATAATTCTGCCGCTTTCCAGATGTATTTTCGGCTGATAGTGCAGCAGGAATTCCTCGTTTTCAATCGCACGCCTGAGCTGATTTATCATGTCTATGTGCTTTAGATTCTTTTCCTGCATCTGCTGCGAATAGAAGGCATAGCTGTCCTTGCCCTTTTCCTTTACGCTGAACATCGCCGTATCCGCATTTTTAAGCAGGGTCGTCATATCCTCTCCATGCTCGGGGTATACGGCAATACCCATGCTAAAAGATATAAGGAACTCGTGCTCGCCTATTATCCAGGGTTTTCTAAGGCTGCTGACAAGCGAGTCCAGCTTGGCCTGTATCTGAACCTTGCTTGATATTCCAGTTAAAATTATTGCAAACTCATCTCCGCCAAGGCGTACCGCCCGGTCGGGGGATACTACCTGCTCCTTCAGCACGCCCGCTATGTGCTTTAGGAGTATGTCTCCAGCAAAATGACCGTATGTATCATTTATATGCTTGAAATTGTCTGTATCCATGTACACAAGTGCAAAGCTTTCCTTGGAATCCCCATTTATCTCAAGCAGGTCTCTCATGTAGTTTTCAAACATTACCCTGTTTGAGAGTCCTGTGAGCTCGTCGTAGTAGGCAAGCGAATGCAGTTTTTTTTCGAGGGCCTTTCTCTGTGTAATATCTGTTCCAAGAGAAATTATCTCGGTCGGTGCTCCATCATTGTTGTGAAGTACGCTGCTGTTCCACAGAATATCCACGTAATTTCCGTTTCTGTCCATAATGCGGCTCTCGTGATTTTTGAGAGTTTGCCCGCTCCTTACCTTTTCAAAAACTCCCCTCATAAACTCCTGGTCTTCGCTTGAAACCACTACGTCGACCCAATTCCTGCCTGCAATCTCATCCTGCGTATAGCCCAGCAGCTTTTCAGCGTATGGATTGATACGCTTTACCCTTCCATTCTTATCCCAGATTGCCACAAGCACAGCGACATTGTTGATTATGTTGTCCGCCAGCTGCCTCTCCTTGCGATACATATCAATAATCTCTACAAGAGCCTGCCTTTTTGTTCGGAGCTTTTCCATCTTCACCCTAAGCTCTTCTTCCGCATTTCCAAGTTTTTTGTTTGTTTCGGCCAGCTTCATGTTTTCTTCGGCTGCCATGTCCAGTGCATATTTGAAAAGGCACATCCTCTTTCCAATCAGCAGGAAAAGAATTACCATAGTTATGCCAACAAAAATCCAACCCTTGTAGGTCTGCATCATGGCATATTTTTGAGTATCTTCAATTGCTGAAGACAGAATCCTGTCTGAGAAGGAAATCCATAGTCCGCCCAAAACTCCATAAATAAGCGCAATCTTTGCAGCATCAAAAATAGGGCTCACAGAATCTCTGGAACCCATCAGTTTTTTTATTGATTTTTTATCGCTGCCCCATGCTTTTATGTTAACTGTGTTTATTTTTGCAGTAAATACTTCGAGTTTTTTTAGCATCATATTCTCCGCCGTTCGATTTGAATAGTCAGCTCATTTATACCCCAAAATCTCGCACAAACAACGTTCAGCTGCAAATATTTTGACTACCTGTTTCCCAATATACCTATTGCCCATTCACACATGTAGTTGATTACTGTTTCCGAGTCTGTATCGTTGTGTAGTTCGTGATACATGCCCTTCCATGACTTGAAGTGTATATTGTCATTCGCCCGAATACTCAGCTCCCTGCTTGCGTCGAAGGATGTAATCTTGTCGTCAGTTCCATGCATCAGCAGCACAGGTATCCTTATGTCCTCTGCATGCTCAAGCGCGCGCTCTCCAGCCTCGAATGCCTGTATAGCCAGTCTTGCGCTTATTCTTTTGTGGAAAAGCTTGTCTGTTTCCGTCTTTATGATTATCTTGTTGTTGTTTGTGGTCAATTTGAGTTTTATGCCGTTTGAGAACGTGAAATCAGGCTTTAGTCTTTCGATTATTCTAATGATTCTTGTAAGCCTCTCTGAAGGCTGTACATAAAGCCTTATCCAGGGACTCGATACTATCGCTGCGCTTACACAGTCCGGATGGTCCAGCAGATAATTCAAGACTTCGTTTCCCCCAAGGCTGTGACCGTATAATATGCAGGGCATACCCCCGCTTTCCAATCGCGCAGTCTCCAGCATACTGCCAATATCATCCATCAGCAGGGAATAATCCTGCACATGGCCGTATTTTCCGGAATTCCGACCATGCCCCCTTTGATCAAATGAATATACACAAAATCCCTTTTTTACAAACTCAAGAGCTAAATGCTCAAATCTGCCGAAGTGTTCGCCCAAACCGTGAACAATTACAACCGTCCCTATCGGAGCCGCCGTCTCATCATGCCATTTTGAAGCCTCTAGACACTCTCCGTCGCGGCATTCCAGCCTGAACCTGGTCATGACCATATTATTTTCTCCTTTTTCTATAGCTCATGCAGTTGCTGAAGCACAAAAAACATGTGGTTTTTCTCCTCGGCCGCCAGCTTTCCAAACAGTTCCCGCTCTTTTGAACCCTTACCAAAAAGCTTTTCCAGCTCGCTGTAGAGCTCTATTGACTCCTTTTCTCCCTTGAGTGCAAATAGGAAAAGTTCTTTCCTGTTCATGAAATTGAGCTCATCGTCGCTTAACCTCTCATTCTTGGTCTTAATAGCCGCCTCATTAGGCATATCAGTCGAAAGCGCCAAGTCAGACTCTTTTATGCCGTTTACAATCACCGATATCCTCTCGGCATGGCTCAGCTCCTCCGCCTTGAAAACCCTGGCTATGCTCGCTATGTCAGGGGCGCTTTTTTGAGCTATCCTCTCATATACCTCTGCGGCACCCTCTTCATTGCCTATAGCAGTCTGCAACCATTCATAAAGATTCATCTCATCACCCCTGTTCAAATGATTTTCTCTGTATTGTACCCCACTGCTTTCTACCTTTTCTGTAATTCCAGAATGCCTTTACTCTCCACCATACCGTGAGTTGTCTGTATATAAACTGCTCAAGCAGGCTGAATGCAAACAGCATTAGAATCTCTCTTACTCCATTGTACCTCTTGTATGATATCTGTTCAAAGAATATGGCTGAAAAAGAAAATAAAATCCCGAAGAGGAACGCCATAAGAAATATGTATATGAATTTTTCTGACAAAAATCCCATGTAAAGCGATATGACAAGCATTATATAGCCCAGTGCTTCAATGACAGGTCCAAGAAGCTCGACAAAAAAGAAGTAAGGCATCGAAAGCATCCCCACCTTGCCGTAGTCCAGATTAAAGAGCATCTTCTTGTGTTTGAGCAAACCGTCTGCAAGACCCCTGTGCCATCTTATCCGCTGACTCTTGAGTCCCTTGAGCGTATCAGGAGCCTGGGTCCAGCATACGGCATCAGATGCAAATTCGATCTTGTAGGGTATGTCGTTTTTTCTGTAGTGCTCATGCATCCTGAGAGTGAGTTCCATGTCCTCACCTATTGTCTTTTGATAGCCGCCTACAGCCACCACCGCCGATTTTTTGAAAAGCCCGAAAGCCCCTGATATTATGAGAAGCGCGTTCATCGCCTCCCACCCAACGCGACTTGTAAGGAATGCCCTGAAATATTCTACTATCTGGAATATTTCTATCGATCTTTTGGGGATTTTCGCCCTGATAAGCTTCCCCTCCCTTATCTCGCAGCCGTTTGCAATCCTGACTATTCCTCCGACAGCTATTGTCTCGTCATATTTGAGGAAAGGCTTAACTATCCTCAGCAGCGCGTCTTTTTCTATTACACAATCGGCATCTATGGCGCACACAAGCGGATATTTAGACACGTTTATTCCTGCATTCAGCGCATCCGCCTTGCCGCCGTTCACCTTGTCCACAACCACTAGATTAGGCATTTCAAATGACGAGTAGACACCTCTTATCTCATTGCAGTATATCTGCATGTTGAGCTCCAAATCTATCTTCCTGAGCTTGAAATGTGAGAGCATCCTGCTCAGCGTTTCATCGCAGGAGCCGTCATTGACTACTATGACCTCCAGCAGTGGGTAATCAAGCTCAAGCAATGATTTGATATTGTCAATTATTGTCTCCTGCTCGTTGTATGCCGGAACTATTATGGATATTGGCTTTGTGTAGCTGCTCGTTAGAGTTATGTCGGAATTTACAATCCTTATAAATTCCATGAGTCGGTCCCATGATATCGCAATTAATATCATATAGAACAGATTGACTATTATGAAATAGGCGAATATCAAACTGCTAAAGCCGTCTATTAAAGCTTTAATCGCATCAGTCATCGCTTACCACCCCGTATTCCTTTACAGTATAATAAACTGCCTGGTTTGAATTGAGAGCTCCGTACGCCAGAGCCGATACAGCAGCATCGCGCTTGCTCAGAGATATGTCCACAAGAGCACTTATGCCATCGACTCCAAGCTTTGCAAGCACATCGACTGCATTGTATCTGACCCACCATGCCTCGTCGTAAGTCATAACCTTCAGCGCCTCAACGACATCTGCTCCGCATCTTGAAAAGTCGTGCATGGATTTGGCAATGGCTGCTCTCACCTCCCATTCGCCTTCTCTCCTGTACAGTTCCATAAGATTGTCGAAATATTTGGCACTTCCCGTAGCCGCAAGTGCAAGTACGGCAGCAAGCCTGACTTCTTTCGTATCGCCTAGATATTTAAGGAGCCTGTCTGAATTTGACTCATTCTCCATCCCCTGCTTGCCTTTCAGAACTCTTATGAAAACAGTCTTGCCGATTTCGGAGGATTGCATCTCCAGCAGATTCAAATACCTCTCCATGTCCAGGTCAAGATTGTCTATCATCTCAATTATCCTGTCCCTTAATATGCTTGAAGCCACAAGCTTTTGGACAAACATGTCCGTCTGTGCCTGCGAAAGCGGAATAAGCGACAGTGCATAATAGCACATGTATTTCAGCTCAAAATCTTCGGAGTTCGAACCTTCCATAAGCACATCGAATGCCTTTGGAGATTTCATTATGCATATTTGCTTTATGATGTCAAAATTCAGGCTTTTTTTTGCATGGTCTATAGCGGCATCAACATACCCTAGCCTTTCAAACTTGTCGCTTTGTGAGCTATTTGAATTTCGTGCATGCTCAAGCAGCATATCCAGCACTACGCGTCTGCTGTGAACTCCGTCCATTTGACATATGAGCTCTTCAGCGCGGCCCTCATCTTCTATGTACGCCTCTAAATGGGCTTTTAGTCTTGCACATGCATGCTCATACTTTTTCCTGGCAAACTTGTCTTTAATGGCCAAGGCTATTGTAGCGAAGAAAATCGCCGCATTCAGTGTCAGCAAAGCGTATATGCTAAGCATGACAATTGTCATTGTACTATTCGAAAACATTTGGCACAACCACCTCCATCATCTCATATTATAGTACATTCCCGGATGAAATGCTTGCAAATAATGAATAAAATCAAAAATGCCCGGAAAATAAATCGCCTATTTTCTGGACATTTCGCTT
The DNA here is from genome assembly GCF_009881055.1 of Peptoclostridium sp. Classification (GTDB taxonomy): domain Bacteria; phylum Bacillota; class Clostridia; order Peptostreptococcales; family Peptostreptococcaceae; genus Peptoclostridium_A. The sequence continues at coordinate 15,560 of NZ_WXFG01000001.1, read as the reverse complement.
TATCTGCTATCTGTTTTTAATCTCGTATCCCTTGCCCTCATCCCAGCATTTGCCTATGCTTCTGCCTGACGACATGTAAGTTCCCTGCGGCATTTCAAAAAGCACCGGAGCCACCTTCTCATAATCTATGTTTCCCGCCTCGTCAAGCACATCCTCATCGGCATAAGTGTTGACCACCCTGAGAACATAATTGCTGTGAGTATCTGTGTCGTATATGTCGATTACCTCACACTCCATTGAAAGAGGAGAGTTGTTTATAAGCGGCGCGCCCTTTAGTGTCCCATGATAATATTCGAAAATATCCGACTTGTCCTCATCTTTTCCCGAAACCATACCTGCATAATCAGCCGCCTTTATCATGTCACTCCTTATGAGATTTACGGATGCCGCCTTGTTCTCCATTATAGCTTCGTTGGAATAGTGTGTCTTTCTGACGCTGAGCATTATGCTGTCGCGCCCTATGAGTCCTATGTGTGCAATTACCATCCAGTTGGCCCTGCCTCCGCTTTCAGTGCCAACAACTGTCACGGGTGTTGGATAGAGCCCGATTACAGGCCCTAGATTTCTTTTCATAGTCTCCATATGCCTCTCCCTCCATATCCACATTATTTCATAAGCTAGTCGAAAACTTACATGCTGCAGTATATTATGCAACTTCAACAATACACCTATACCCATTTTCGCCTGAAAACAAAAAAGAACCAGGCGAATATGCCTGGTTCTTGGGATTTAAATTATTCAACTGTAACTGATTTGGCCAAGTTCCTTGGCTTATCTACATCGCAGCCTCTTAGCACTGACACATGGTATGCTATAAGCTGAAGCGGCACTACTGTGAGTATGCTTGCAAGCAAGCTGTCCACCTTAGGGATGTAGAATGTCATGTCAGCAACCTTTTCAACCTCTGTGTTGCCTTCCTGAACTATTGCCACTACGAACGCTCCTCTTGCCTTTACTTCCTTCATGTTGGATACTATCTTTTCGAACAGATTCTCCTGGCTTGCTATCCCTATTACAGGAGTTCCCTCCTCTATAAGCGCTATTGAGCCGTGCTTGAGTTCGCCTCCCGCGAAAGCCTCAGTATGCATGTAGGAAACCTCTTTCATCTTTAGCGAGCCTTCCATTGCAGTATTGTAGTCAAGACCTCTTCCAAGGAAAAATCCGTGCTGCTTGTCCATTATTGCCTTTGCTATCTCTTCCAGCTTTGAATCCTGCTCTATTATCTGCTGCACCTTGCCTGATGTCAGCTTTATCTCTTCTATTATCCTCTTGTATTCCTTCTCGTCCATTCTTCCAAGCTTTAACGCCATATCAAGAGCTATCATGTAGAACGAAACAAGCTGTGTAATGTACGCCTTTGTAGAGGCAACTGCTATTTCAGGACCAGCCCATGTGTAGAACACATCGTCAGACTCCCTTGCAATTGAAGAGCCAAGCACGTTTGTTATTGAAAGTATCCTCGCGCCCTTCTTCTTTGCGTGCTTTAGAGCCGCTAGCGTGTCTAGAGTCTCCCCTGACTGGCTTACTATTATAACCAGAGTCTTGTCGTCAACAAAAGGATCTCTGTATCTGAATTCCGATGCTATGTCCACCTCGACTGGTATCTTGACGAACTTTTCAATCGCGTATCTTCCCACAAGGCCTGCATGATATGCTGTGCCGCAAGCCACTATATATATCTTGCTTATGTCTTCAAGCTGCTCTCTTGTAAGGCGAATGTCGTCCAGCTTTATAAAGCCTTTGTCGTCCAGCCTCTTAGTGAGTGTCTCTGTTATGCTCTTTGGCTGCTCGTGTATCTCCTTTAGCATGAAGTGCTCGTAGCCGCCTTTTGAAGCCGCCTCTACATCCCACTCAACGTGCATAACCTCTTTGGCTACCAAGTTTTTGGCCGAATCGTAAACCTTGACGCCTTCCTTTGTAAGCTCCACCATCTCGCCATCAGCTATGAGGTACACGTCTCTTGTATAGTTTAGCAGCGCAGGTATGTCTGACGCTATGAAGTTTTCTCCATCTCCCAGCCCTACTATGAGAGGGCTGTCCTTCCTTGCAGCGACAAGCTTTCCTGGCTCATCCTTTATGATTGCACCTATTGCATATGATCCTCTGACAACTCCAAGGACCTTGTGGACCGCATCAAAAAGGTCGCCCTTGTAGTAGTAGTCTATCAGATGCGCAAGCACTTCTGTATCTGTTTCAGACTTGAACACATAGCCTTTTTCTATTAAATCATCTTTAAGCTGCATGTAGTTTTCTATTATGCCGTTGTGTACTACGGCTATAGTGTCATTCATGTTTGTATGGGGGTGCGAGTTGACAACTGTTGGCACGCCGTGAGTAGCCCACCTTATATGGCCTATACCAAGGCTGCCTTCAACGGGCTCTTTCTCAAGCTCCTGCTCAAGCACCGAAAGCCTTCCCGCATATTTTCTTATAACAAGCTCTGATCCTGTGTTTATGGCAACGCCTGCTGAGTCATAGCCTCTATACTCAAGCTTGCTAAGCCCGCTGAGTATTACATCCGTCGCCTTCTTGCTTCCAACATAACCTACTATTCCACACATAAAAAACTCCTCCTTAAAATTTAGATATTATGGTTAATATATTTAAGGAGAAAGTCAGCATCACCCAGTCCGTTTTGTCCGCCAGATCACTCTGGCTATTTGCTGGACCTTTTTCGGCCGTGAAAAGCCGCCGGGACATCCGCCGATAATTCGATAATCCCGATCCTCGTCAACTTGGCATAGCCAAGTCCAGGCGCTATGCAGCCGTAAGGCTGCATTTTATATATTTGGACTATGCCATTCTGGACTCTATTATACTTGCAAGCCCCTTAGCCAAATCCATAAGCTGACCTTCTTCACTTCCTTCAAGCATTACCCTCACAAGCGGCTCTGTTCCGGAAGGCCTTATAAGCACCCTTCCATTTCCGCTCATCAAGTTTTCAATTTTTTGAATTTCACCTTTAATCACGTCATCTTCCATAAAACTTGACTTGTTTTCATTCTTAACCTTCGCATTCACAAGCACTTGCGGATACACAGTCATTGCAGACGCAAGCTCCGAAATAGATTTGCCTTCCTGCTTTACTATTGACGCGAGGAGCAATGAGCTTAACACTCCGTCACCTGTTGTATTGTAATCAAGGAATATAAGATGACCAGACTGCTCTCCACCTAGATTATAACCGCTTCTGAGCATTTCTTCAAGCACATACCTGTCTCCGACGTTTGTCTGGACAAGTTTTATTTCAGAATTTTTTGCCGCCTTATGAAGACCTATGTTGCTCATAACTGTAACTACAATCGTATCGCCCTTAAGCTTGCCCTCTTCCTTGAGATGCCTGCCACATATAGCCATTATATGGTCTCCGTTTACTATGTTTCCACAGCTGTCAACCGCTATAAGCCTGTCTGCATCACCGTCATATGCAAAACCCATATCGGCGCCGGTTTCCACAACTCGCTTTGAAAGGCCAAAGGGATGAGTAGAACCACACTCCACATTAATGTTAGTGCCGTCAGGGCTCGCGTTAATCAGCTCAACGCTGGCTCCAAGCTCCTTGAATACAAGCGGAGCCACCTGGTATGCCGCGCCGTTGGCACAGTCAAGCACGACCTTTAGGCCGTCCAGTCTGCTTTCAGCTATTGATTCAAGATAGCTCGCGTAATCCCTTATAGAATTGTCCTCTATGGTCCTATAGCCTATCTTTTCACCAAGCGGAACAAACTCTATATCCTCCATTTTTTCCATAAGCGCTTCTATTTCATGCTCTATTTCGTCAGAAAGCTTGTAGCCTTCGCTGTTGAAAAATTTAATGCCGTTATATTCCATGGGATTGTGCGATGCAGATATCACAACGCCGCAATCAGCAGAGTATTTCCTGTTAAGATATGCAACCGCGGGTGTTGGGACAACTCCAAGGCATACCACCTCGGCGCCTGCAGACATAAGCCCTGCACAGAGCGCAGACTCGAGCATGTCTCCTGATATTCTAGTGTCCTTTCCAACAAGCACCTTTAGCTTTTCCTTGCCTTTGCCAAGCACATATGCGCCAGCCTTGCCAAGGCTGTATGCCAGCTCGCAGGTAAGCTCCTTGTTGGCTATTCCCCTTACTCCGTCAGTCCCAAAATACTTTCTCATTTTGAACTTCTCCCTTCAAAACTAACTACAAAAAATAAATAAAGGGAATCAAATCCCTTTATTTATTTTAGCATATATCCACTTTTATTTCCACATCAAGCACTGATTATAATATCATTTTTAGACTTTATTTTAACGATGAATTCACGATTCACGTTTTATGGACTTGCACACTATATGAGACTCTCTTTGAAGCCTCTGCCTCTCACTTCAGTTGCCTCGTTGACACTCATGAACGCATTCGGGTCTACCCTGCTAACTATGGTTCTTAGTTTTTGCAGCTCACTTGAGTTTACTATGCTGTATACCACCTTCTGGTCGCTTCCTGAATATGCGCCTTCTGCCTTGAAGAATGTAACCCCGCGCCCTATTTCGTCCATTATCTCGCTTGAGAGCTCCTCTGATTTTTGAGAAATTATCATTACTGAAAGCTTGTTGTTGAACATGAGCTGCACCTTGTCAACCACCTGATATGCGACATACATGGCTATGAGCGTATACATTGCCCTTTCCGCTCCAAATGCGGCTCCTCCTATGGATACTATAATAAGATTAGCTCCCATAAGCACATTGGTTATCTTTATGTTCCACTTTTTCTTTATAAAAGCGGCTATTATGTCGGTTCCTCCCTGGGAGGATCTGCTTTTAAATGTCAAGCCCATCCCTAGACCATTGAATATTCCTCCAAATACAGCACTTAACAATATATCATCTACGGTAAATTGTCTGAATAGGTTTGATGTGAATAGCAGAGTAAATGAGAACAGCATCATATTTATAAAGCTGTAGAGCGTGAATTCTCTGTCGAGCTTCCTGTATGAGACTAGAAATAGTGGAAGGTTCATTAAGAATACCGTAAGACCAATTTGGATTCCTGTTGTGGCGTTGAGAAGTATGGCTATACCACCTACTCCTCCACTGAGAAGCTTGTGCGGCGCCAGAAAACCGTTAATGGCCAGCGCGCAAAAAATGTTTCCGAGTATCATTCCTAATATCCTCATGGGGGATACCATTAGATTCATCTCCTTTTGATATAAGACAAAGCATGCAATTGCAAATTTTCCTGCATTTTGGTGTATTTATAAAAGTACATTGTTTTGGGTGTTTTCTGCCGTGTCGCATGGCACACTTTTTGTGTGTTGCAAATACTATGTATTTCACATATTGATTATATACCCTTCACATGTTGATATGCAACTTTTATTTCATCAATGACAATTTTTTTATTCTCCGTTCATCCCATGAATTATTTTTAATAGTTATATCATAATCAAACTCATCTACTTCCTACCTTAGTGTTGTAAGAACAACACTACAGCTGAATAAATATATATGATTCAGAAAAATGAAATATTTTTAAGCAATTGCTTCAGGACATGAAATAAAAAAAGAAAGGCAGCCCACTTTCTTTCAGACTGCCTTTCTTTTTTTATATTTTATAGAGGATTATTTTATAGCTTCCTGACCTTTTTTGATCGCCTCTGTGTTAAGAGGTATAAGCTTTTCTTTGCTTGGTCCGAAAACCTTCTTGAAGGCTTCTATTACAGATTCCATTTCAACAAGCCCTGTAGCCTCAAGGAACGCTCCAAGCATAACCATGTTGGCAACCTTAGGGTTTCCAAGCTCAAGTGCCAGGTCGTTGCAAGGCACGTAGTATACCTGAACATCGTCTCTTTCTATCTTCTTAGTTATTAGAGAAGAGTTTATGAACAGCTTTCCTCCAGGAACTACACTGTTTTCGAATTTCACTAGCGAAGGAAGGTTCATTATTATTGCGCTAGTGGCATCGTCATTTATTATAGGAGAGCCAACCGGCTGGTCTGAAACTACAACCGAGCAGTTTGCTGTACCTCCACGCATTTCTGGTCCGTATGAAGGAAGCCATGAAACCTCTTTGTTTTCAAGCATTCCCGCATAAGTTATAAGCATTCCAAGTGACATTACGCCCTGTCCGCCGAATCCTGCAGATATTATTTTTTCTGTAGCCATATTATTTTACCTCCCCTTCTTTAGCTGGATCTCTAAAGTTCCCAAGTGGATAATATGGCATCATGTTTTCTTCAAGCCACTTTAGAGAGTCTAACGGATGAAGTCCCCAGTTAGTTGGACAAGTAGAAAGAACTTCTACTATGCTGAAGCCTTTTCCTTCAAGCTGAGTTTGGAAAGCTTTCTTTATGGCAGCCTTGGCTTTTCTTACGTTAGCCGGAGTGTTTACTGAAACCCTCTCAACAAAAGCAGCACCTGTAAGAGTTGAAAGCATTTCAGAAACTCTTATCGGGTAACCGCAGTGGTCAACATCTCTTCCGTAAGGAGCAGTCGTGGCCTTTTGTCCCGGAAGAGTAGTCGGAGCCATCTGTCCGCCAGTCATTCCGTATATTGCGTTGTTTACGAATATTGTAGTTATCTTCTCGCCCCTTGCAGCAGCATGAACTATTTCAGCCGCACCAATCGATGCAAGGTCTCCGTCTCCCTGATATGTGAATACTACCTTGTCAGGGAATATTCTCTTAACGCCTGTAGCAACGGCAGGGGCTCTACCGTGAGCCGCCTCGTGCATATCACAGTTGAAGTAGTTATATGCAAGAACTGCGCAGCCAACAGGAGCAACACCTATAGTTTCTCCAAGCACTCCTAGCTCTTCAAGCACTTCAGCTGTTATTCTGTGTATTATGCCGTGAGTACATCCAGGACAGTAGTGAGTTTGAGCATCAGTAAGTCCCTGTGTTTTTTTGAATACAACTGCCATTATTTCGCACCTCCTATTACTTCAAGCGCTTTGCCTTTGATTCCCTGAGGAGTAGGTATCATGCCGCCCACTCTTCCATAGAATGACACTGGCCATCTTCCGTTAGAAGCCATCTGAACGTCTTCTAGCATTTGTCCCATAGACATTTCAACTGTAAGCAGGTTCTTCGCTGCAGGTATTTCGTCGAATGCTTTGAACGGGAACGGCCATATAGTCTTAGGCCTTATAAGTCCAGCCTTAACGCCTTCTGCTCTTAGCTCTTCAACGACGTTTTTAACTATTCTTGAAGTAGTTCCATAAGCTACGAATACAAGCTCAGCATCCTCAGTCTTGTACATTTCGTATTGAACTTCATTTGCCTCTATTTTGGCATATTTTTCTGCAAGTTTGAAGTTGTGGTCTTCCAGCTCTTGAGGGTCAAGGAATAGCGAGTTTATTATGTTAGGCTTTCTTTCGCCCTTAGTTCCTGTTGTAGCCCAATCCTTGGCAGGAAGCTCTCTCTTTTTAGGAGCTTTGAATTCAACCGGCTCCATCATCTGACCTATCATACCGTCTGCAACTACCATGACAGGAGTTCTGTAGTAATCAGCTACATCGAAAGCTTCCATAGTCATATCAACAGCCTCTTGTATAGAAGCCGGAGCGAATACTGGAGTTCTGTAGTCTCCGTTTCCGCCTCCTCTAGTAGACATGAAGTAGTCTGCTTGTGATGGCTGTATTCCGCCTAGTCCTGGGCCGCCTCTCATCATGTTAACTATAACGCAAGGAAGCTCAGCTCCCGCTATATAAGTTATACCTTCCTGCTTAAGAGCGATTCCTGGAGATGAAGAAGATGTCATTACTCTTGTTCCTGTACCTGCTCCACCGTATATCATGTTTATTGCAGAAACTTCCGACTCAGCCTGAAGATAAACTCCACCTATCTTAGGAAGCTCTTTTGACATGTATTCTGGTATTTCGTTTTGCGGAGTTATTGGATATCCGAAGAAATATCTGCAGCCCGCCTCTATAGCCGCTTTAGCTACAGCCTCGTTGCCTTTCATCAAAATCTTAGCCATGTTCCGGTTTCCTCCTTTTTTTTATTAGTCTCTTTCAACAGTAATAACACAGTCTGGACACATAGTAGCACAGTTAGCGCAGCCTATGCATTTTTCCGGCTCAGTAACCGAAGCCGGGTTGTATCCTTTTGCATTAATCTTTGTCTTGTCAATAGCCACGATATTTACCGGACAAACTGTTGTGCACAGCGCACATCCCTTGCAGCGGTCTACATCAAAAGTAACTTTACCCTTAGCCATTTGGACCCTCCTTATATTATGAAAATTTCTTTGGAAAATTTTAAATATATTTATTATAAAATCCGGCCAGCCTGTGGGCGGACCAAACTTCCTCAGCTGATTTGATTACATCCAGTCTTCTCTCATTATCATTTCTATTTCCAGCACTTCTCCGTCAAGACCCTCCGGAAGCCTCCCGGCTATGTCCCCAGTACAGGCTATATATCTTATAGGTATGCCCTTCACCCTCGATACCTCTTTTGCAATCTCCTGGCCCTTTAGCACGTCTTCAACAGTAGTCTCTCTTACCATGTGAGTGTTGTTTATAAGCCCTGTAACCTTTATTCCTGTGGTATATTCTATCTTGCCTATGTGCTCTATTACACCTTCTGCAGTAGTCGTCTCTTCCCTGTTCGCATTTATAACGAAAAACATGTCGTAGTCGTCCTTGTCAAGATCGCCTATAAATCTTGCAAACGCCCTTGAGCCCACATGGTCTCCGCCAAGATCCACAACATAGTTGTAGTCAGAGTTCTTAAGAGGCGCCACTATTGCCGGCGAAAGTGCAGGCACGTCTACGCATCTTCCATTGATAGAGCTGTCTATTACCTGTATGCCCCTAGCCTCAAGCAGCTCCTTTTTTTCCCTGGTTCGGAAATAGGGATTCACAACGTCAAGATCTCCTATAGCGATTGGTCCTTCTATCATTTCTCTGAGCTTAATGACATAGTTTACAGCACACTCGGTTTTGCCGCTTCCATAATGCCCTGTTATTATTCTGACTCTCTTGTCTTCTTTTATCACTTTCAGCCCACCATCTCTCTCGCTGTTTTAGTAAGTCTTCGCAGCCTCTTCGCCTCTGAGGACCCTCAGGCCGCCTTCTGCAAGAGCTATCATTTCATCTTCTCCAGGATAAATCTTTACAGGAGATATGAAAGAGACTCTTTCAGATATATAGCTGGTTATGAACTTTGAGTATGCTATCCCGCCAGTAAGGACTACGGCATCAACATCGCCCTTTAGAACTGCCGCGCAGGCGCCTATTTCCTTGGCAGTCTGGTATGCCATTGCTTCATATATAACCTTCGCTTTTTCATTGCCTTCTTCTATCATCTTTTCAACGTCTCTGGCGTCATTAGTTCCAAGGTAAGCCACGAGGCCGCCGTTGCCCTTTATCTTCTTTTTCATCTCATCCAGCGTCACCTTGCCAGAGAAGCAAAGCTTTACAACGTCTCCAACTGGCAGACCGCCCGCTCTTTCCGGCGAGAATGGTCCTTCTCCATCAAGGGCATTGTTTACGTCTATTACTCTTCCCTTTTCATGGGCTCCTACAGAAACTCCTCCTCCAAGGTGGGCAACTACAACATTTACTTCGTCGTATTTCTTGCCCATTTCAGCAGCCGCTCTTCTAGCAACCGCCTTTTGGTTGAGGGCGTGGAATATGGATTTTCTGTCTATCTCAGGCATTCCTGATATTCTTGCAACGTCGTTCATCTCGTCAACAACTACAGGGTCTACTATGAAAGCTTCAACGCCTGCTGCCGCTGCTATTTCATTGGCTATGAGACCGCCAAGATTTGATGCGTGCTCTCCCAGCACTCCGACTCTAAGGTCTTCCATCATCTCAGGAGATACCTTGTAAGTTCCTCCTGCTATAGGCTTTAGAAGTCCGCCTCTTCCTACAACAGCGCTTAGAGATTTAATCTCTATGCCGCCCTCAGCAAGAGCCTCCTCTATTACCGCCTTTCTGAACTCGAACTGGTCTGCAATCTTTTCGTATTTGCATATCTCATCAGTAGAGTGTCTGAGCGTCTTTTCGAATATCTGCTCTTCATTGTCGAATACGGCTATCTTAGTAGATGTAGAACCTGGATTTATCGCTAAAACTCTTAATTTTTCCATACGCTTCCTCCCGTTTATAATGCCCAATTTGACAGTTTATTTTAAAATGAGTATCTTCATGTTTGTTTGAAGTTGAAAATTTTTTCGTGTTTTTAACAATGTGTCGCAATATTATTTCGAAGCCGCAAGCACTGCAAGCGCTATCGAATTTAGTTTTGTGATATCGCTGTCAGCTCTTGAAGTAAGAACTATTGGAGCCTTCGCTCCTACTATAAGACCTGCATTTTCAGATCTTGCAAAGAACACCATTGATTTGTAGAGGACATTTCCAGCCTCTATGTCAGGCACAAGCAGTATGTCAGCCTTGCCAGCCATCGGGTGATCCATTCCCTTGTGCTTTGCAGCCTCTTCAGAAACAGCGTTGTCAAGGGCGAACGGTCCGCCCACCATGCAGCCTTCAAACTCTCCTGCATTGTACATATCCTCGAGCTCTTTTGCCTCCATAGTAGCTGGCATCTTAGGATCTGCTTTTTCCTTGGCGCAAAGAGCTGCGACCTTAGGCACTTCTATTCCCATGGAATGTGCAACAGATACCGCATTTTCTATTATCTGCTTCTTGGTGGCAACATCGGGAGCTATGTTCATCGCCGCGTCCGTAACTATGAACATTCTGTCATAACCCGGTATTGCAAACAGTGCCACGTGGCTTAGCACGCTGCCTGTTCTAAGTCCGATCTCCTTGTTGAGCACAGCCTTTAGAACTATCGAGGTATCAACAAGGCCTTTCATAACTATGTGAGCCTTGCCGCTTGAAACCATTTCAACAGCCTTCAGCGAAGCTTCAGCAAGATCTTTTATGTCTATTATTTCGTAGTTTGCAGTGTCTATTCCCTCAGCCTTTGCAATCTGCTCAATCTTTTCGGCGTCTCCAACAAGTATGGCGTTTGCTATGCCTAGTTTCCTTGCTCCCTCAACAGCAACAAGAACCTCCTTGTCCTGAGCGCACGCTACAGATATTATCTTTGGTCCTTTTTGTTTTGCAAGCTCTAGCATTTCTTTGAAATCTTTCACTTACTTCACCTCATCTTCGTATATTTTAGCTTGTTCGCTTCCATTTACAACTCTGAGAGCTCCTCCGTTGAGAGCACCCATTTCGTCCTCGCCGGGAACCACAACAACAGGGGCTATAAAACTCACCATATCTTTTATATAATCCACTAGAAGATTCGAGTATGCAAGGCCTCCCGTTATCACTATAGCCTGAACATCACCCATAAGAGCCGTCGCCATGGCGCCGATTTCCTTGCCTATCTGATAACCCATAGCCTCGAATATAAGCTTGGCCTTATCGTCTCCGGCTTCTATCATCTTTATTACATCTCTTGCATCATTAGTTCCAAGGTAGGCCACCAAGCCGCCCTTCCCCTTGATTTTGGCCTTCATCTCTTTTTCGGTATACTTTCCCGAAAAGCACATCTTCACAAGATCGCCCACAGGCAATCCGCCTGTTCTTTCTGGAGAAAAAGGTCCCATCTCATTAGCGTTGTTGTAATCTATATTATTGCCTTTTCGTACAGGCGCCACGCTTATGCCGCCCCCCAGGTGGGCCACAACAAGATTAACCTCGTCAAATTCTTTTCCAAGGCTCTCGGCAACCTTTCTGCCTACGGCCTTTATGTTAAGCGCATGTCCCAAAGATATTCTTTCTATCTCTGGAATTCCCGATATTCTAGCCACATCGTCAAATTCATCTACAGATACAGGGTCTACAATGAAGCTTTGTATATTCTCCATGTCAGCTATGGCCTTGGCTATTATTCCTCCGAGATTAGACGCGTGCTCGCCCCTTTTTCCCGCTCGAAGGTCCTTGAGCATAGCTTCAGTCACCTTATATGTGCCTCCTGTAATCGGAGCCAGCAAGCCGCCTCTTCCTACCACGGCAACCAAATCGCCGGTAGAATAGCCTTCGCTCTCAAGCCATGAGAGTATTATTTCTTTTCTCATTTCAAACTGGTCCGCTATGTGTTCATACTTTTCAATCTCACCAGGAGCATGGTCCAGATTCTTCTGAACAACATTTTCTTCTCCTTTGAAAAGTGCAACCTTAGTTGAAGTAGAACCAGGATTAATAGCCAAAATATATTCTCTCGCCACAAAACCACCCCATATAATTAAGTTTTAGCTGCCTTTATTAATCTTTATACCTTAAACAATAACTTTATAACGTTTTTTAACAATGTGCAAATATTTAGAATTTTTACGGTCTATTCCAGAAAAAACGTTTTCAAAAATCTGATATAAAAAAATCAAAAGCTCGTATGAATTTGATTGTGGTTTTTTGATATACTAACATGATATATTGAAAAAGAAAAAAATGCAATATTGGGATTCCGGAACATTAATTCCCGGAGCCCAATATTGCATTTTTTGGCTCTATTTCAAGTATTTCAACCCCCTCAGGAGCCTCTGCTTGTATTTCCATCTTTGCAAGTTTCTGATTGTAATCCTGCAAATTCACAAAGAGCTTTATGTCTTCTTGTTTGAAATTTTTTTTGTACTCCTCTAAATACAATACTTTCACTTTCACCTTTTCAGGAATATTATTTTTGGAAATGTCTAAATTTTGTATGTTGTTCAGGAAGCTGATTCTTTCTTTGGAAATATACAAATTTTCGACAACGACTTTCGAAATATCTATACCGATTTTAATTTTTTGAATGTCTGAATTAATATTTTCAGGCAGCGCAAGCTCAACTTCGATATTCTTGTCCGCATATACGTCCGATAAGCTTACAGGCTTTGTTAGTATCTTATTGATTTTACCCACAGCCTCACTTTCTCCCGATATCGTCACAAATTCAGGTTCCGAATTGAGGCTTTTTATCCTGTAGCTCTCCGGGGCTTCTCCTTTTGTCACTATTTCTATTGGTACCTTTTTCTCGGCCTTTATCCCCAAACTCACATATGCCGTCTTGTTGGCAAGCTGAACATGCTCAACCTCCCTGCCCTGGCTGTCCACAGGCACAAGTGTGTATTTCGAGCTGAAATTAGTCTTTTTGCCCTTTATATCAACATTGCAGACCACGCGTTTGACTTTTGAAACTAGCGATTTCGGCCCCTCTACAAAAGTATATCCCGGATCTACCTGCATTTCGGAAACAACTACGCCGTCTTCAGCACCCTTGTCTATTATTATCTCGACATTTTTCTTTTGAACACTGAGCTCTTCCATGTCTACAACTAGTTTGTCCGGTATTATAGTTGCCGTAACACCACTTGGAAGCTGCGCGCTTATTTCAACCACATTCTTACCCACATGCGGGCTCTTCACATACCCCAAAACATATACATCCCCATTATCTATATCCTTTAGCAGAGATCTCCTTCCTCTTAACACCAGTTTCATATCAAGACTGCTCTCCGGGGAAATTATCAGTTCCTGTTTTTTTATGTCCTGTGCATTCGATATGGCAGGCGTCACGTCAGAAAAATCGCGAGTGATTATAGGATCAACCTCCGCCATTACATAGATCCACATCAAAAATGCAAAAGCCAGTGAAACCAGCTTTATCTTCATGTTGCTCCGCAGCAAATCCATCATTACAAGGACCTTCCTTTGTTCAGAATCTTTTCTATGCCAGATTCTCCTTTTTTAAATATTTTTTTTGCCTCGGTCTCGGGTTTCAAGTCTTTTTCAAGAATATTAACAAGCTGATCCATATTGAGATTTCTTCTAAGCTTGCCTTCCCTTGCCACCGACACGGCTCCATTTTCTTCTGACACAATCACAGCTATAGCATCTGACATCTCGCTTATGCCCATGCCGGCTCTGTGTCTTGTACCCAGCTCCTTGCTTATGTTCTTGTTGTCCGAAAGAGGCAGGAAGCATCCGGCAGCCGTTATTCTGCTGCCCCTTATGACAAGCGCACCGTCGTGAAGCGGTGTGTTGGGTATGAATATGTTGATTAGCAGCTGCCTTGAGATTACCGAGTCTATTCTGGTTCCAGTCTGTATTATTTCATTGAGACCAGTCTCTCTTTCTATTACGATAAGGGCTCCTATCTTCTGCCTGGAGAGCGAGAATGCGGCCTCCCCGATTTCTTCTATGGCAGCACCCACGTCCTGTTCATTTTCGAGCCCAATGAAGGACTTGTCTATGAACTTGGTCCTTCCTATGTATTCAAGGGCGCGTCTGAGCTCGGGTTGGAAAACTATAAGCAGAGCGATTACTCCCACTGTCATAGTGTTCTTTAATATCCAGCTTAGCACATGCAACTGCAGCAGTTCGCTCAGCTTTGTCGCAACCACAAGCACTAGTATGCCCTTTATCAGCTGCTCAGCCCTGGTCTCCTTTATAAGCATGTAGAGCCTATATGAAATATAGGCCACTATCAATATATCTAAAATATCCAAAAAACCAATGTTCATTATTATGTCCTTAAGTTCCCACAAAGCAATCTTCTCCCTTTCAAAAGCTCTAATCGCCATAAGCCAGAGGGACGGTTCTCTTGGCTTTTTAGCCAAGAGAACCGTCCCTCTGGCTTATTATTATCCACACTTATTATATTAATTGTTGTATTCAAATTTGTAAACAACTCAGGGAAATATGGAGGAAATAAAAAAAAGAGCACTATCTAAAATAGAACTCTCTTCTTTGTTAATGGAGCGGGTGAAGGGGATCGAACCCTCGCAACCGGCTTGGAAGGCCGGGGCTCTACCACTGAGCTACACCCGCGTGTTTGGAGCGGAAGACGGGATTTGAACCCGCGACCCTCGCCTTGGCAAGGCGATGCTCTACCACTGAGCCACTTCCGCATTTTCCAAAATTTTAAGTTTTTTGTGGTGCGGGTGGAGGGACTTGAACCCCCACGTACTGGACACTAGATCCTAAGTCTAGCGCGTCTGCCAATTCCGCCACACCCGCATATTGAATACTGCATACTGTATTTGTTGCTTTTACATTAAACATTTTACAACTTTTTAACTTGCTTGTCAAGTTTTTTTGGTGGAGGAAGCTGGATTCGAACCAGCGAAGTCGGTGACAACAGATTTACAGTCTGCCCCCTTTGGCCGCTCGGGAATTCCTCCTGATAAAATTAATGGAGCTGGTGATGGGACTTGAACCCGCAACCTACTGATTACAAGTCAGTTGCTCTGCCAATTGAGCTACACCAGCTCATTATGGCGATCCGGAAGGGGCTCGAACCCTCGACCTCCAGCGTGACAGGCTGGCATTCTAACCAACTGAACTACCGGACCAAATATATGGTGGGAGCAACAGGGCTCGAACCTGTGACCCCCTGCTTGTAAGGCAGATGCTCTCCCAGCTGAGCTATGCTCCCACTCTAATGGTGACCCTACCGGGGTTCGAACCCGGGTTACCGCCGTGAAAGGGCGGTGTCTTAACCGCTTGACCATAGGGCCTTGAAAACTGGCTGCGACCTACTCTCCCGGGACCCTTCGATCCAAGTACCATCGGCGCTGAGGAGCTTAACTTCTGTGTTCGGCATGGGAACAGGTGTAGCCTCCTCGCTATTGCAACCAGATTGTCCTTT
>NZ_WXFG01000025.1 GCF_009881055.1 Peptoclostridium sp. | reverse complement strand
GTAATGCTTTATCATTTGTCTGATTTGGTCTTTACTTAAAATTCCCATAGAAAAAGTGCGTACCTCCTTGAATGATAGTTTGATTATATCAATTCTAAGGAAGATACACACTTTATTTTACACACTCTTCTTATGAGGTATTCAAGGCTTCTCTTACTTTTGTATCTTAGTTAAGGCCGGTTGAGAATCTAATTTGCCTGTTCCGGAGTGTCAAGCTGTTCCACAGTCTTGATATCAGACTCTTTTATCTGAGGAAATTCAACCGGCTTATTGAAATCGTAATACTCGTATGAGCCGGAAGCAGCAGTTGATGTTTTAATGTCACCTATAGACATGTCCATCTTTTGTTCCATATCGAATGCTCGGTATTCAAGAGTATCCTTGTCAACCATGAACTTGTAGCTCACGTTAACATTCATATTAGAGAACATGGCGCTTAACGTGGTCTTGAACTCCTCCATCTCCTGTGCACTCATTTCGGATTGCTCCTGGTCAAGCTGCTGGAGGTTTGAATTCTTGTAGAAATCCATAGTCTGATCCATTATCTGTTTCATAAGCTTGTTGAATGTAGCACTGTCTAGCTCTACATTCACTATATAGCAGTCCCTGCCGTCTACCGTCTCATCTGTTCCGTATTGTGCATACATTCCGTAGAGTTCAAGCTGCTCTCTTGTGATTCCCTGACTGTTCATACTGCTTGAGCCTGTCATGCTTTGCAGCTGCTTTATCAGAGGCGTTATGTCAAGCTCCAGCCATGAATCTTCCAGGCTCGTTTTCATGAGATATCTTTGTCCATCGAAGTAGAGTTCACTTGACTGCTCAAGCATGTCGCCAAGCTCTTCTTTCTGTTTTTCATTCATAGGTATCATTGTGACTGTTGATTTGACATAAATTTTTTCAGGTTTTTCAAATATGCCTTCCTGCACCATCTTCATTTTGGTGTTTTCTGTAACTGTTTTGTTATTTTCATCAGGTGCGGTAACTGTGGTATCCATGTCCATGTCGCCCTTGAACTTGTAAGTGTTGTATTTTTCTATGCTTTTCGAAGCCTTGTCAAGAAGCAGAGCTGCAGAATAGCCTTCCTTGGAAAGTTTCGAGTCAAAAAAAGTTTTGCATTTCGAGTATAGCCCGTCAGCGTAAGAGGATGAAGCTATGCTCTGAGGCTCAAGCGCTCCTGTGGCTGTCAGAAGGCCGTTTTCAACAAGATATGCAACTGCAGGCCTTGCCCAGCTCGAGATTGCGCTGCCATCAGTGAATTTTAGGAGTGATTCTATCTTGTCCTGGCTCATCTGCTGCGCAAAAGGTTCCTCGCCCATTGCCCTTACGAGTATTACAATTGACTGCTCCTTTGTCAGCTTTGAGTCGGGAAAGAAGTTGTTCTCATAGCCCTTTATGAGGCCATAACTGCTTGCTGTGTTGGCATAAGGTATATCCGAAGGATTTTTGATATCGCCAAACATTGAAGCAGATTCGCTGGACAGCTCGTACTTTGTCATGTCCAGAACTTTCTTTGCAAATTCGAGCCTGGTAACGCCCTCCTCCTGTGCAAAAGAAAAAGAGGCCATCATTAAAGAGATGAGCAGAGCAAATGGAACGTAAAGCTTCTTAATCAATTAAAACACTTCCTTTCGATTATAGTCTACTTATTTAGTATACCCTATTGCACTCTTTGTATGCATATTTATAATGATATTCAGTTAAATTAATTTATAAATAACCGCATTAAGTAATAAAAATGACGTATGGACTGTATATTTTGAGAATAATGGAAATTCAATCTTAAATATTTTGATGAATGCGTGTGTGAAAATGGATATACTATATTTAGAAAACAAGGCTGAAGAAACAGCAATACTACTAGAATACAGGAGTGTGCAAATGGAGTTGACAGCGATTTTACCGTTTGATGTAAAACTGCTATATATGATTGAAAGCACTTTCAAGTCAAATAGCATGGACCATCTAATGCTTTTTTTCACCAGAATGGGGGATTTTGGCCTTGTATGGATTGCAGCAGGACTCATGCTGGCTTTTACATCCAAATACAGGAGGGAGGGTGTGTTACTGCTTGTGGCTCTAGCGGTGGGCGCAATTGTCGGAAATCTTGTGATGAAGCCGTTGATTGCCAGGCCAAGACCCTTTATGGAGCTTGAGGGGATAAAGAATATACTGGGAATATCCTTTTCCTACTCGTTTCCTTCGGGTCACACTACATCATCGTTTGCAGCGGCGTATATGCTGACTAGATATTTCGGTAAAAAGGGGGCGCTTGCTTATCTTCCGGCTGCTCTCATAGCATTTTCCCGCATGTATTTTTTTGTGCATTATCCCAGCGATATAATCGGCGGGATTGTAACGGGTACTCTGTGTGCCCATATAGTGTATGAAGTTTCAAAAAAAATCACAAAAATGAGTTTTCCTCTTCAGAATGGGTAAGAAATATTGTATAATGTCAGTATGAAAACGATTTCATAAGGCATTGAAATATTGCGCCCGGGGGAGTGGACCTTAATGGAGCAGATGATTAACCGCAATGTGGTGGATTTGGAGCAGTGGAAGAGAAACAGGGAGTCAAAAAGAATCGCGGACACAAAAAGTGCAGATACAAAAATTATCGATGCAGATGTCGCTGCCAGTAAGGACCCGGAGCAGACTCTATGGATTTTCATTATGATATTTATGGTGTCCGTAATAATTTCAATTATAAATCTATAAACCATACTATAGAACCTGCCCTGCTTTGCATGCGCAGGTTTTATTTATGAAAGGATTTTGAAGAGATTAAAACCTGTTTGGGATAGGTATATTATATATTGAAGTTCAACTTTTGATTTTTCGTTTGGTAGCGGGGGTGTATGGGCATGATACAAAGTATATTGCTTCCGGTGGAAGGCATAGAATTCAGCAAGAGGGCGTACAAGATAGCCCTTGATATTGCGCAAAAGTATGGAGCATATGTTACTATATTGCATATGGACACAAAACCTTCATATGTTCCGGCAGAGCCGATTAAGGCGAAAACGCCCAAGAAGGGGAACGTATCCGAATTTAAGCAGGCTGTAAGGAAAAGGGGTAAGCTTGATATAGCAAACAGTGCAAAAGCCTACTTTGGAGCTCACGGGATTAAAGCTGAAGTCATAGTAGTATACAGCGAACCCGTGCAGACGATACTTGAGTATGCTGATAGCGGCAAATACGATGTAGTAATAATGTGTAACTGCGAAGATTCATTCATAAGAAAATTCACGATGGACATTACAATCAAAAGGATTATTGCGAAATCGCAGATTCCTGTGCTTGTTGTGCAGTCTTCAAGCTACAAGGTCATAGACATGGAAGAAGAAAGAGAACGAAGAATTGAAAATGATATTAAATAAGCCCCTCGAACCAAGGGGCTTTGAATTTACTACTTGTTGGCGCCGCAGCATTTTTTGTATTTCTTGCCGCTTCCGCAAGGGCAAGGCTCATTTCTGCCAGGCTCCTGCTCTTTTACTACTGTTTTTGTCTTGTCGTATTCCTTCTTGATTTGTTTTCTCTTGTCTGCAGGAAGCACTCCGTTCCATTCGTCAAGATTGTACAGCCAGTCGGCCTTGGCATCAAGCATGTTGTAGTATAGCTTCTCGAAGTCAACAGGAAGCGCTATGTCGCTGTCCTCTGTCAGAGTTTCAAGGTCTATGCCTTCTTTAAGGCTGTCGTTTATTCCGTCAAGGAAGCCGGCGAATGTAACAGGATCCATGCTGAATTTATCTGCTATGTCGCTTAGCTTGCCGCTTACCGTCTCATCCATGTGAGAAAGTATGTACTTGTAGTTCTCCATTTCCTTAGGAAGGTATTCTCTCCAGAATGACTCATATCCAGCATTGTCAAGATTTTCGTAGCTTTCTTTCCAAGATTCATATAGTTTCATATTGTTTGGTCTCCTTAGTCAAGTTATTTCGCAGATAATTATATCATACACAGTATGATTAATGAATATTTATATGGCACAAAAAAGATGTTTCCGGCTGCAAATGAAAAAAATGTCCGTATACAGCGAATAATTTATTAAAATAATTAGTCCCTTGCTAAATTTATGTTATAATTTAGTAAGGACTCTTGTGGCAATTGAAATTAATAAACCTGCAAAGAGGACAATATAAAGATATAATCCGTTGCAGTCGAGCCGGGGCTGCAAAAAGGATAGTCAAGGAGGGCGTAGTTAAGTGAATAATTCTGAAAACATGCTTACGATGCAAGAACTGCTAGACAACGAAGAACAGGAAATGAAGAGAATAAAAACTGGTGATATTGTTAAGGGAACAGTAATCCTTGTAAATGATAATGAGGTTATGGTTAACATAGGATACAAGTCAGACGGTATCATAACTAAAAGTGAATTTTCAAGCGATTCCGACGTTGTACTTACTGAGGCTGTTAAGGAGAACGACGAAATCGAAGTTTATGTAATCAAGCTTAATGATGGCGAAGGAAACGTTCTGCTTTCAAGAAAAAGGCTTGAGGGTATGAAGGTATGGGACGATTTTGTTGCTATGAATGAAACGGGTGAAGTGTTCCCTGTTAGAGTTGTAGAAGTTGTAAAGGGAGGAGCTATGGCTCTTTACAAGGGAATCAAAGGCTTCATTCCGGCGTCTCACATATCTATGGGCTTTACTAAGGATCTTGCCGAATTTGTAGGAAAGACTCTTGAAGTGAAGGTCATAGAAGTTGACAAGAGCAAGAAGAAGCTTGTATTCTCAAGAAAAGAAGTAGAGAAGAAAGATATAGAGTCTAAAAAGGCAGCTGTCCTTGATTCTATACAAAAAGGCGAGGTAAGAAAAGGCCAGGTTAAGAGACTTACTGACTTTGGCGCATTTGTAGACCTTGGCGGAATAGACGGCCTGATACACGTATCTGAGCTTTCTTGGAAGAGAGTAAACAGCCCTGCAGAAGTTGTTTCTGAAGGTGATATGGTAGAGGTTTATGTGATTGATTTTGACAGAGACAAAGAGAGAATATCTCTAAGTCTTAAGCAGGTTACTCCAGACCCTTGGTCTCTTGTTTCTTCAAAATACAATGTAGGAGATATAGTTGAAGGTACTGTGCTTAGACTCCCTAACTTTGGAGCTTTCATAGAGCTTGAGCCGGGCCTTGACGGATTCTGCCACATATCGCAGATAGACCAAAAGCACATAGCTAAGCCATCTGACGTTTTAAGCGAAGGACAAAAGGTTAGTGCGAAGATAATAGAAATAAAGCCTGAAGAAAAGAAAATAAGCCTAAGCATAAAAGAAGCTCAGGGCGGAGAAGAAGCTGCAGAAGGCTACAGCGACGAAACTCCTGTAAACACTGTAGAAGATTCAATAAAAGAATAATGAGCATCAAAAGGTCTGCAAGCTTTTGCAGGCCTTTTTTTAGACGGGAGGGCATTATGAACTGCATCGACGACTGTGTATTTTGCAATGTTTCTGCTGAAGATTATATAGCTGAGAACGAGCTGGCGTATGCGGTGTGGGATAAGTACCCGGTCAATATGGGGCATGCGCTTGTTATTACAAAAAAGCACTACATGGATTTTTTCCACATACCACACGAAGAGATGTCTGCTATAAGAAGGCTTGCTGATGAAGTCAAGCTCATAATAGATGAGAAATTCTCACCTGACGGCTATAATGTGGGAGCTAATGTGGGCAAGGCGGCAGGGCAGACTGTATTCCACTTTCATTTCCATATAATCCCAAGATACGACAACGACAACCTTTGGAGACCTAATGAGATATTAATTGAAGATTTATAGGCCGCATTTTTGCGGCCTTTCACATATATTGTTTTACATATATTTGAAGGAATGGAGGAGTTGCTGTGCTTGGTGACGCTGAAAAATTTAAAATGGACAATATAATGGAGGGCATAGGCTTTCTAAGGTATATATACGATGCTGTAAGGCTGGTAGATCCTGTGACTAAGAAGGTTTATGAAATGGATGAGAGCCTTCGTGAATGCAAGTCCAGCTGTTATGAATTCTGGAATACGGGTCAGGTGTGCAAAAACTGCGTATCCATGAGGGCTATAAAAGAGAACAAGACTTTCATAAAGATAGAATACAACGGTGAAAAGGTGTATATGGTCACTGTTGTGCCTGTGCAAGTGGGGGGCCGGGTATTTGTAGCCGAGCTGCTTAAGGAGGCGAGTGACAGCAATCTTGTGGAAGAGTTCCTCGGCAAAGGTCAGTCGGAGATATATGAAATGCTCGAGAGAAAGAATATGATGCTTGTGAGGGATGAGCTTACAAAAATATTCAACAGAAGATATATAAATGAGAGGCTGCCGTATGAAATAATGCAGGCGTCACTAAAAGGCGAGGAAATGTCCATAATAATGGCTGATATAGATAAGTTCAAAAATGTAAACGATACCTACGGTCACATAGCTGGAGACAAGGTGCTCGAGGCTTTTGCAGGTGTGCTTGAAGGCTGTATAAGAAAAGAGTTGGATTGGGTGGCAAGGTACGGAGGAGAGGAATTTATTGTATTTCTTAAAGGTGCCGGCTATGAAAAGGCGCAGGAAGTAGCTGAAAGAATGAGGAAGGCGACGGAAGGCATAGTTGTTGTTTACGAGGAAAGAACTATAAGATTCACATCAAGCTTTGGAGTGTGCACGCTGAATAAAAGCTTGGGAATGGAAAAGCTAATAGCTGCTGCAGACAAAAACCTGTATACTGCGAAAAATACAGGCAGAAATAAGGTCATATCATCAGAATACGGGGGCGGTGATTCCGATTAGAAAGGGGCTGATACTGAAGCTGTTTGATGCGGCATACATGCAAAGGTGGAATGACCATCTCAGGCCGTTTGATCTTATTGAGCTCGACAAGCAGGGTCACAAGATGATTCTGGCATATTTCATAGGCAAGCACGAAGAGGACAGAGAAGGTTTTGACTGGATACAGGTAATAGAAGGGGCCATATTCGATCTGCTTCAAAGGATTGTCATAACTGACATAAAGCCGCCAGTGTTCTACAGGATAAAGCAGGACGAGGAGAAGTATAAAAGGCTCAACAGCTTCGTGCTTGCGGAACTGGACACAGTATTATCAAGCATGGGAGCAGATTTCAAGGAGAGATTTGAAAGTCACCTTTCGGGCGGCATCAGCAGAGCTTCGGCCGACGTGCTTGAAGCTGCCCACAGCTATGCATCGTACTGGGAGTTTGGAATAATAGAGCGGATGAATCCGGATGCGTTCGAGCTCGAGCTAATACGAGATGACTTTTTACTCAAAATAGAAAACTACAGATTCCTTGAGGGTATGAGGCTTATACTTGACGACAAAAAAAGCAGGAGCTTCATTGACATATGCGGAAGGCTCAGATACCAAAATAGATGGGCCCAGCTTCACAGAATCCCCAGAACATCCGTGCTTGCCCACTCTGCATACGTGGCCATGCTCTCGTATATTTTCTCGCTTGAGATGGGGGCATGCCCGAGAAGATGCGTGAACAACTTCTTCACGGGACTGTTCCATGACTTGCCGGAGGTTTTCACCCGGGACATAATATCCCCTGTAAAAAGGTCTATAGAAGGCCTCGATGAACTCATAAAGGACATTGAGCGCGAAAACATGGAAAAGGTTATATATCCGCTGCTTCCCGAGAGGCACTGTGAAGATATAGAAAGGTTCACCCAGAACGAGTTTGATGATGAGATAATGCTCGGCGGCAGGAGAATACAAAAGACTATTGAGGAAATCGACAGGGAGTTCAACAGCGACGGTTACAGTCCAAGGGATGGAAGGGTTGTCAGGGCAGCTGACAGGCTTGCGGCGTTCATAGAAGCTTATACGGCAATACAAAATGGCTGTGTGAGCATGGATTTCAGGAAGGCCGCGCTTTCGATAAGGTCGGAATACGAGAATGCAAAACTCGGCAGGCTTGACATTGGAAGCCTGTATGCGGATTTTTAATTGAATGAATGCAAAACTAAAGGCACCCTATGGGTGCCTTTAAATGTAATTAGCTTAAAGTATTTTGGATTATTCTGCAGAAGCCGCTGGAGGAGTATATTTCCTCTTTCCAAGCTCCATGTCTATCATGAAGAGCCCCCTGCTGTCTCCGCCAAGCATTTTGACGTAGTTGAGAACCTTTTGGGCGTTCTCTTCTTCTTCCATCTGCTCGTCTATGAACCAGTTAAGGAACGATACTGTTGCGTGGTCCTTTTCGTTTACAGCCATGTCCATAAGGCTGTTTATAGAAGCAGTTATGAACTCTTCATGTGCAAGAGCCTCTTCGACAACTTCCTCTACGTTTGAATAGTCTGACTTTGGCTTTGGTATAGCCTCTAGCGTTACCTTTCCGCCAAGCTTGTTTACATAGTCGAATATCTTGTAAGCGTGGTCCTTCTCTTCCATTGCCTGAATTCTAAAATAGTTTGAGAATCCATCAAGATTCTTTTCGGCAAACCAAGCCTCCATTGCCATATAGATATATGAAGAGCTGAATTCCTTTTGGATTTGTTCATTCAATGCCTGAAGCATTTTTTCGCTAGCCATTCTGATAACCTCCCGCATAGTATGATTAATATTTTGTATTGGCAGACAAATATTATATACCCCGTGAGAGTACATATAAACACGTCAAAGTTTGGTTTGCAAATAATCCCAAAGGGTATAAAATATTGTGAAAACGCGCAGAAACAACACAAATGCGGGGGTGAGCATATTGGGAAATGGAAAAAATAGAGTTGTAATTGTAGGGAATGGTGCAGCGGGGTATTATGCGGCGGAAACGCTTGTAAGCCACGGAGACGAGTGCGAGATTACCCTAATAGCCGAAGAAAAATACGTATCTTATTTCAGGCCAAGACTTTCACACTTCCTTGGCGAGAAGGAGCTGGGAAAGAGTTTCTTTTTAAAGAAAGAGGAGTGGTATGCCAACAGCGGGATCAGGCTGATGCTGGATACAAAGGTAACTAGCATTGACACTGCTTTGAAGAACATAAAAACAGATTCTGATGAGACTATAGAATATGACAGGCTAATACTATCCCACGGAGGCAACAGCTTCCTGCCGCCTACTGAAGGCGCGGACCTGAAAGGCGTATTCACACTAAAGACGCTTGATGATGCGTATGCGATAAAGGAATGGATGGGTGACTGCCAGAAGGCGCTTGTGATAGGAGGCGGACTTCTTGGCATAGAGGCGGCATGGGGGATGAAGCAGACAGGACTTGATGTTACAATAAACAACACCTCCGACAGGCTGCTTTCAAACCAGCTTTGCCTTGAAAGTGGACTATTCCTGGAAAATGTGGTAAGGCATAAAGGCGTCGATGTGGTGCTCCGGGACAGGGTGACAAGGCTGGTGGGAGACGGCAGAGTCGAATCGGTTGAGTTCGAGAGCGGGATGACTATGGAAGCTGACATAGTGCTATTTTCCGTAGGGATAAGGCCAAATCTTGGAATAGCCAGAGAAGCAGGCATAGAATGCAACAGGGGTATTGTTGTAGACAGAATGATGAGGACAAGCGCGGAAGGCGTTTTTGCATGCGGAGATGTGGTGGAGCTTGAAGGCAGGGGCTTTGGCAACTGGATATACGCCATGCAGATGGGAAAAGTTGCAGCTATGAATGCACTTGGAGGGCAGGTGGAATTCCGCGACAGCGTTTCGTCGGTAGTTATGAATTCGTTCGGAACCAGCGTCAACTGCATAGGCCAGACACTATCGGAAGCTGCAACTGAAAACATAGTGACACACGATGATTCTGGTGAAAAGTTCAAAAAGCTCATATTCAAGGACGGAAAGCTCATAGGAGGCATACTGATAGGAGACGCGTCGTCCTATCCCAAGCTTATAGAGGCGGTTAGCCAGGAAGCTGACATATCTGAATTCAAAAAGAAGTAGGGCAGGGAGTTACATTCCTGCTCTTTTTTTATTGCTGCGCTTAAGGTATAATAAATAGTTAGTCTTTATTATAATTGGAGGTATTTTTAATGCTGCTTTTAGCTGATGAATGGAATGAATATGAACTCATAGATTCGGGTGGAGGAGAAAAGCTCGAAAGATGGGGCGACTATATACTCAGAAGGCCGGATCCTCAGGCTATCTGGCCTCTTGTGCAGGAGTGGGAGATGTGGAAGAAGCCGCATGGACACTACCACAGGAGCAGCAAGGGAGGCGGAAACTGGGAGTTCTACAAGAGGACACCCGAAAGATGGATGATCAGCTACAAGGGGCTTTCGTTCCACATAAAGCCTACAGGCTTTAAGCACACGGGCCTTTTCCCGGAGCAGTCTTCAAACTGGGACTGGATAATAGACAAGATATCATCGGCCAATAGGCCTGTAAGAGTCCTCAATTTGTTTGCCTACACAGGTGGGGCGACTGTTGCAAGCGCCTATGCGGGAGCGGAGGAGGTTGTCCATGTAGATGCAGCAAAGGGCATGATAGCATGGGCCAAGGAGAACATAGAGCTTTCGGGACTTTCGCAGAGGAAGGTCAGATATATAGTTGACGATGTAATAAAGTTTGTAAAAAGAGAGATAAGAAGGGGCAACAAGTATGATGCCATAATAATGGATCCGCCTTCGTACGGAAGGGGACCAAAGGGAGAGATATGGAAGATAGAAGACGAGTTGTTCCCGCTTGTAGAGCTTTGTATGCAAGTGCTTTCTGACAGGCCTCTTTTCTTCCTCATAAACTCTTACACCTCTGGTTTCTCGCCATACGTGGTTGAGAACATACTCAAGCTCTCCATGGGTCAAAAATACGCGGGCAGGATATACTCGGGAGAAGTCGGAATACCGGCTTCAAGAAACGACCTCATACTCCCTTGCGGAATATTCGGAAGATGGGAAGCGGAGTAATGAAGCTGCAGGTACTCTATGAGGACAACCACATACTGGTAGTTGTAAAGCCTCCCAATGTGCTATCCCAGGAGGATGACACGGGAGACGCGGACATGCTTACTCTTTGCAAGGAGTACGTAAAGGAAAAGTACAACAAACCCGGCAACGTCTATATCGGGCTTGTACACAGGCTGGACCGGCCGGTGGGCGGGGTGATGGTGTTTGCCAGAACGTCAAAGGCAGCATCTAGGCTTTCGGAGGAGATCAGGAGCAGGAGCCTCAAAAAAGGATATATGGCAGTTCTGCGCGGCTGCCCGCAAAAGCAGAGCGCAAGGCTGGAGGACTATCTGGTAAAGGACAGCAGAAAAAATCAGGTCAGGGTCGCAAGAGAAAACGAGGAGGGTGCCAAGAAAGCTTCGCTTTCGTACAGCGTAGAGGGCAGAGCCGAGGGCCTGTGTCTTGTGAGAATTGAGCTTGAGACTGGAAGGCCGCATCAGATAAGGGTGCAGTTTGCCAGCAGGGGCTGCCCGCTCTATGGGGACCAAAGGTACGGCGCGAACGTGAATGTAAAGGGCGAACAGATAGCACTGTGGTCTTACCATTTAAGCTTCATGCACCCTACGCTCAAGGAGCGGATGGAATTTTTCGCTTATCCCCCTTGTGAATACCCCTGGAACATGTTTGACATTGAAGCTGTGAAGGTGAGAAATCATGGAGCGCTATAGAGGATTTTATATAGACGTACCATTGGGCAACAATGCGTTTTCGTATGATGAGCGCAGCCAAAAAAGCATATACGTGGCGCCACTTGAAAA
This sequence comes from Peptoclostridium sp., assembly GCF_009881055.1. Classification (GTDB taxonomy): domain Bacteria; phylum Bacillota; class Clostridia; order Peptostreptococcales; family Peptostreptococcaceae; genus Peptoclostridium_A. Next base: position 21,589 of record NZ_WXFG01000025.1, on the reverse strand, counting down.
GGGGGGGCTCGAAAGCTTAAGCTGTCTTGCGGTATCTAGCAAAGTGGCCTTTTGCGAACTGGACGAAGGCAAGGAGCGGTGCTGCTATGGACTGAAAAGCTTCCTGGAGCTTGAAGTCTCAGGCAAGAGGGTGTATATATTCGACAACCACAATCACGCTTTTTATTTCTGGAGCAAGGCTATACGCGAAGGACTGTTTTCAAAAGGCGCGCTGCTTGTGCACGTGGACCAGCACAAGGACATGAGGGAGCCGGAGGAGTATATTGGCTCGCTGGAAAACGAAGCGGAGGTTTTTCGTTATACGAACTATGTGCTCAATGTGGGCAATTTCATAAAGCCTGCCCTGAGGCTTGACATGTTCAAGGATGTGTTTATCATTGACAGCAGCAGTGCATTCAGAGAAGACATAGATGAAGACATAGTGCTCGATATAGACATGGACATATTCTCGGACGACATGGCCTATATCAGCTTTGACATGAGGCTTGAGAGGATAAGGGAGCTCTACTCGCAGGCAAGCGTAGTCACCATAGCTACAAGTCCCTATTTCATAGATCAGGCGAGGGCTATAGAGCTTATTAAGAGGATAATTGAATAGTGTAATCTAAAATGCAAAGCGGGAATCTATAAATTGTATGTGCGAACGTATATATAATTTGCGGATTCTCGCTTTTATTGTATTGGGCGTTGAAACGCTTATGAACGGGGTATCAATCAACTAAACGGGGAGGTGGAGCCTATGAGGTATTCTAAAGATATAGGGGCAATAAGCATGCAGGAGCACGAAATCATAAGAAACAAGAAGATTCTTGTAGCTGGGTGCGGTTCTGTTGGCGGATTTGTAATAGAGGGCTTTGCAAGGCTCGGTGTGGGCAGGATGATGGCGGTCGACAACGAGGCCTTTGTGATGTCAAACCTCAACAGGCAGCCGTTTTCAACCGAGAAGAACATAGGCAAGGAGAAGGTATATGTAGCGAGGGAGAGAGTGAAGGAGATCAATTCGGACGTACTCTTTAGCGGGATAAACGATGATATAAGAAGTGTGAAAATAGAAGGCGTGGACCTAATATTCGACTGTAGCAGCAACATGGACACGAAGCTTTTCCTAAGAGAGCTCTCAAAAGAGACGCGCACTCCGCTTGTGAGCGCAAGCATAGGCGGATGGAAAGGAGTCGTTTGCATATGCTCTCCGGAATGCGACGTATTTGAGCGGGAATACTCTGCTTATGCCAAAGAGCTTCTTGAAAAGGGGAGTATGACATATTTCACAGCATCGCACGCGGCGTCCATAATGATAGCCAGAGCGCTCCAGATGATGCTGGGCAGAGTTGAGAGGATTGAAGGCGAAGTCATAAAATTCGATATGGAGAATTTTAAACTCTAAAATCGCCATATAATTCGTATTTGCCGGAAAACGTATGCCTGGGGTGGGCATAATGAAAGCCTTTTGCAAAATCATGAGAGAATATTAAAAAAATCAATATATTTTTTGAGTAATCGCGATGTTTTTTTGTATCTTAAAAATGATAAAAAACTCTGCAGTTGTTGAAAATAGTGGGGAAATTATTTAAAAAAATGTATTGACACTCAATTTAAATCTATGTAAAATATAAAGTTAACTGTTTGACATCCGGCTCTAAATGTGTTATTATGTAAACATAGCGAAAGAAGAAACATATCATATGTAAACATAAAAATAAGAGGCGGGTGATTTTTTTTGGCCAATAAAAATACGTTAGATGCGATCAGAAAAAACATTGAAAAGCACCTCGGAAAAAAAATAGTCCTTAGGGCTAACAAGGGCAGGAAGAAAATAGTAGTCAAAGAAGGAGTAATCGAGAACACCTATCCTAGCATATTTGTTGTAAAAATCGACGATGAATATAACAACACTACAAGAGTGTCCTACAGTTATTCCGATGTGCTGACATCCACAGTCAGACTTGAAGTAAAGCCTGCAGAAGGCAAGAGGCAGATAATTTCCGGAATGCCGAATTAATAAAATAAAAACTTGTTGAAGAAGGGCTGTCTTTATTTATCCAATAAATAGAGGCGGCTTTTTTATTTTAACAATAGATATAAATGCCTTTGTATTTCTTTTGTATTTTATAGTATAATATATACAGTATATAATAATATACGCTGCAGTTTCGGAGGAGATATAATGGAAGTCAAGCTGAAAACAAGAGCTAAAGTTAATTTTTCAATAGATGTGGTAGGAAAAAGGGAAGACGGATATCATCTTGTCGAGATGATAATGCAGACTATAGATCTGTACGACGTGATAACGCTGTGTGACACACCAGAAAAGGGCATATCGATAAAGTGCAGCAGCGGCATAGTGCCAAGCGACTCTAGAAATATAGCCTACAAAGCAGCAGACCTCATCATAAAAAGATGCGGGGTTGAAAAAGGCGTAAAAATCGACATAGAAAAGCGGATTCCTGTAGGTGCCGGCATGGCTGGCGGAAGCTGTAACGCGGCTGGTGTGCTTGTGGGTTTAAACAGGCTTTGGAATCTGGGGCTTTCGGTTGAGGAGCTTAAGCAGTTGGGCCTTGAGCTGGGAGCTGATGTTCCGTTTTGCATAGAGGGAGGGACTGCTCTTGCGCAAGGGATAGGTGAAAAGCTAACTGCGCTAAAGGACGTCAAGGATGTTTGGATAGTAGTATGCAAGCCGAATTTTTCGGTTTCGACAGCGGAAGTATATAAAAGTCTGAAATTGGACAGCGTGGGCACAAGACCGGACACTGGAAGACTTTTGGGATATATGGAAAAAAACGACATAAAGGCGCTTGCCGGCGGCATGGCCAATGTGCTTGAAGGCGTAACACAGAGCCGCTACTCTGTAATAGCTCATATAAAGGACAAAATGATGCATCAAAGGGCGCTTGGAAGCATCATGACAGGCAGTGGACCGACAGTTTTTGGAATATTTAAAAATTTTGAGGATGCCCACAAGGCTGAATCAAAACTAAAGGCGATGTGGGAACAGACTTATTTAGTAAAAACTGAAAACAGGGGTGTTGAATTCAATGAAGGGTAAAATAGGAAATCTTAAGCTTGAAAACTATAAGCCTCTAAGGGACATAGTTTTCGAACATTTGAGGGAGGCAATACTTATTGGAAAGCTTGAGCCTTCGACAAGGCTCATGGAGGTGCAGCTTGCAGACGAGCTTGGCGTAAGCAGAACCCCTGTGAGAGAGGCTATAAGGAAGCTTGAACTTGAAGGGCTTGTGGAGATGATACCAAGGAAAGGCGCATATGTGGCCGATGTGTCGGTAAAGGATGTCGAAGAGGTGCTCGAGATAAGGACGGGTCTTGAAGGGTTTGCATCAATGCTGGCAGCCCAGAGGATGATGAAGGAGGACCTTGGAGAGCTAAAGAGGATACTCGAGATATTCAAGAAGGCATACGAGGAGAACAATCCGGAAAAGATGGTTGAGTCAGACATAGCCTTCCACGAGGTCATATTCAAAGCGACTACAAACAAGAAGCTGATGCAGATGAACAATTCGCTCAGAGAGCAGATATACAGATTCAGAAGGATGTATATAGTCGAGTACCATAAGTCAGAGAATCTTATAAAAGAGCACGAAGATATAATTGAAGCTATAGAAAAAAGAGACAGCGAGCTTGCTATGCACAAGGCCATGAAGCACATAAAGCTTCAGCAGGAATTCATAGTGGAGCAGACAAAGGCGAAGAAAAGCAAATATTAAAAACAAAAGAAAAAACCAAAATGCGATCGTTTTGGTTTTTCTTTTTGGCTTAAATTCAAATATGTATTTTACTTGAATGCCTATAATGTGTAAAATATAATTATATTTATTTATAGAAATGACGAGCGGGTTATGGATTCCTGCACAAAACAGGGGGATTGACGGTATGGAGAAGCTTAATGTGGTTATACTGTTTGGCGGAAAGTCAGGAGAACACGACGTTTCACTCGAATCTGCGGCATCCGTATACAGAGCTATAGACAAGGATAAATACAATATTCATACGATAGGAATTGCAAAAAATGGCAAGTGGTCTTACTGCAGCTGCGGACCAGATGAGATACAAAGCGGCAGATGGATGGAGCATGAGGTAAAAGGTTCGAAAATAAATTTCATACCTTCTCAAAAAGGTTCTATAGGTATAGAATTGAATGATGGGAGAACGGTGCCTGTTGATGTTTGCTTTCCGGTGCTTCACGGACCGCGCGGAGAGGACGGCACAATACAGGGTCTCTTTGAAATGGCTGAAATTCCTTATGTAGGCTGCAAGGTGCTTGCCTCTAGCCTGGCGATGGACAAGATAATGTTCAAGAAGATAATGGATTTTGAAGGCGTCCCGCAGGTCGACTATGTATATACTACCAGATTTGAATTCACGGCGGATCCTCAGGGTTTTGCCGACATTGCCGAAGAGAGGCTTGAATATCCGATGTTCACAAAGCCTGCAAACATGGGCTCGAGCGTGGGAATATCTAAGGTAAGCAGCAGGGCGGAGCTCATAGAAGGCGTGGGAAAGGCGCTCGAGTTCGACTCTAAGGTGGTTGTGGAGCAGGGCATAAGTGCGAGGGAGATTGAGGTTGCCGTGCTTGGCAACAGCAGGGTTGAAGCTTCTGTGGCAGGCGAGATAATTCCGTGCAAGGACTTTTATGACTATGAGGCCAAATACCTTGCTAATGAGTCAAAGACCCTCATACCTGCCGGCATAGACAAGGAGCTTGAAGACAGGATAAGGGAAATGGCTGTTAAGGCTTTCAAGGCCATAGACGGCAGCGGAATATCGAGAATTGACTTTTTCGTCGAGCATGGAAGCGGCACTGTGTATTTGAATGAGATAAATACAATGCCGGGCTTCACAAAGATAAGTATGTATCCAAAGCTCTGGGAAGCAAGCGGAGTAAGCTACAAGGAGCTTATAGACAAGCTTATACAGTTGGCGATGGAGAACTAGATTTGAAATAGATTTGAGAGGTGTAGATAGTGAAAGAAAGTCCGATAGGAGTTTTTGATTCAGGTATTGGTGGACTAACTGTACTCAAGGAGATAATGAAGGTTCTGCCATCTGAGAACATAGTCTATTTTGGAGATACAGCCAGAGTTCCATACGGCTCGAGGTCTGCCGAAACTGTTACAAAGTATGCATTCCAGTCCATAAATTTTCTGCTTGAAAAGGGCGTAAAGGCCATAGTTATAGCCTGTAACACGGCAACAGCCAGAAGCCTTTCGATAGTTCAGCAAAAATACGACATACCTATAATTGGAGTTATAAAGGCTGGCGTCAGAACTGCAATGGAGCTTACGAGCAGCAACATTGTGGGAGTCATAGGAACGGAAGGAACTGTAGGCTCAAGAGCCTACGAGCTTGAAATGAACAGCATATCGAGCAGCGTGCAGGTTAAAGGAAAGGCCTGCCCGCTATTTGTGCCAATAGTTGAGGAAGGCTGGCATGATACGGATGTTGCCGAGATGATAGCCCATAGGTATCTCGATGAGCTAAGGGCGAGCGGCATAGATTCGCTTGTGCTCGGATGCACTCACTACCCGCTGCTTACAGACACCATACAAAAGGTAGTTGGGGAAGATATAAAAATAGTCAATCCTGCAAAGGAGACGGCCATGGATTTAATAGACGTACTTCAAAAGCATAATCTGCTCAATGAAAGCGGAAAACAGCCCTCATATGAGTATTACGTCTCAGACAATCCGGAAAAATTCACGCAGGTTGGAGAGAAGTTCCTCAATAGAGAAATTGATGGCATAAAACTTGTTGAAATACAAAAATATTAATGCTAAAATGGTTATTGCAATGTCAGTAACTAATAGGGTCCCATTTTGCAATGAGGTGGTTTTTTGAGCAGGGAAGTAACTATAAATATAAAAACAATTCAGACTGATTCCAAGGGGAACAGTGATGATATTGAGCTTGTAACCCGAGGGGATATCTATGAAGAGGACGGAGTCATATACGTGGTGTATGAGGAGACGGAGCTTTCAGGCATGGAGGGGACAACAACAACCCTCAAGATATTCGACAATCAGGTTGTGCTAAAAAGGCTTGGTCAGAACACTTCGGACATGATTTTTGAAAAGGGAAAAAGATTCAAGACGAAATACAAGACGTTTCATGGTGATATATCAATGGAGCTGCTTACGACGGCGGTGGATGTCAATGTGGACAAGAAGCAGTGCAAAGTGGATGTAGACATAGCTTACGATATAAACATATCAGGCGTGTTCGAAGGCAAAAATAAGATGAACATAAGAATAAGCTGACTATAATAGAGGCAGAGGGTTTCCAGCTGCCTCTATTTATTTACCTTTCATCTAACTTAATAAATTAATGAATGTCAAATTGGGTATAAACCTAAACGTTGAAAATATTACAGCTGAAAACGAGGTAGCCATATGATTCTTGAGAAGGTAAAAAATACTATTGAGAAACATTCCATGCTAAAAGAAGGCGACAAGGTTATAATAGCGCTCTCGGGCGGGCCGGATTCGGTATGCCTCATGGACGTGCTTGCAAGGCTTAAGGATGAATACGGAATAAGGCTTTATGCGGCGCATTTGAACCACCAGATAAGAGGCATCGATGCCCAAAAGGATGCAATGTTTTGCATGAAGCGTTGCGAGGAAGAGGGTATAATGTGTTTTATAAAGGCTTACGATGTGCCCGCTTACTCCAGGGAAAAAGGGCTCTCAATTGAAGAAGGGGCCAGAGAGCTGCGCTACGGGATGTTTTTCGAGCTTCAAAAGAAGCTCAGTGCCGGCAAAATTGCAGTAGCCCACAACCTTGACGACCAGGCGGAGACCCTGATAATGAGGATGATGCGCGGTACGGGGCTTGAAGGCCTCAAGGGAATGGAGTATTCAAGGGGAGACGGAATAATAAGGCCTCTTCTGGATGTGACCAGGGAAGAAATTGAAGCGTACATCTCGCAAAGAGGGCTTGAATTCAGAATTGACAGCACGAACCTGGAGGACATATACACAAGAAACAAGATAAGGCTTAAGCTGATACCTTATATAGATGAAAACTTCAATGTCGATATAAAAAAGGCGCTTTCTAGAATGGGCTCGCTTCTGAGCGACGATGCCGACTATATAAACTCATGCGCCAAGGCTGAATTCGACAGGGTTTGCACCCTTGATGACGAGTGCCGGGCCAGAATCGAGGTCGCGAAGCTTACGGCTCTTCACGACGCCATCTCAAGCAGGGCCGTGCGTATGGCAATAGCATCCATAGCAGGTGATATCAAGGGGATACAGCAGGTACACATAGAATATGTGATGGAACTTGCCCGCAACGGCAAGGAGGGCTCCCGTATTGACATACCAAGAGGCCTTATGGTCATAAAGGAAAACGGCCATATAGTCATAAAGAAAAATCAAATGGAGAGTACGCATGCTGAGAATGTGGGCTTTGCTTATGAACTTGAAGGCGAAGGCAGCATGAGAATTGAGGAAGCCGGAGTAATGGTTCAAACAGCAATACTCGATAAAGATCCTTCATGGCATATTGAGAGGGATAGACATACGGCCTACTTTGATCTGGACAAGGTGAGCGGCAAGCTGTCTGTGACAAGCAGAATGGAAGGCGACAGGATAAGGCCTATAGGGCTTGGAGGAACCAAGAAGCTCAAGGACCTCTTTATAGACCTTAAAATAGCAAGGGAACAGCGAGACTATATACCTGTGCTAAGAGACGAAAGCGGAGTCATGTGGGTTGTGGGATACAGGCTGAGCGAGGACTACAGGGTAGATGCACATACAAAGAGGCTGCTTAAGGTTACATTCACAGAACTCTAGTCTGGAATTGGAAAATATTGAATTAAAAAATATTTTGTGATACAATTACAGGTGTATATTTAGGGAGGAGGACCCATTTTGCAGAAATTTTTTAAGGGAGCAAGTTTCTATTTGCTCATATTTATAATAATAGTTTCTATAGTCCAGTTTTTTGGAAAGCCTACTCAGGAAGTTGTAGACATGAAGTTTTCCAAAGTATATCAAATGCTTGAAAAAGAGCAAATCGGTGAAATAACATTCACCAACGAGCAGATACAGGGAACTGTAAAGTCGACGGGTCAGAAGTTCACATCGTACATTCCGTACCCAGTGAGCAGGGAGCAGATTTCGCAGATAATACTCAAGCAGGCTTCGGAAGGCAAGCTTGTTGTGAGCGGGGAACCTGAACCGGGCACGCCGTGGTTCTTTGAGATTCTGCCGTCGGTATTCATGATACTGATATTTGTGGTTTTCTGGTTTGTGTTCATGCAGCAGTCGCAGGGCGGCGGCAACAGGGTCATGAACTTTGGAAAATCAAGAGCCAAGCTTCACAAGGAGAATGAAAAGAGCAAGGTCACATTTAATGATGTTGCAGGGCTAGATGAGGAAAAGGAAGAGCTCCAGGAGGTTGTAGACTTCCTGAAGAATCCCAAAAAATATACTGAGCTGGGAGCGAGGATACCTAAGGGGCTTCTTCTTGTAGGACCTCCGGGAACAGGAAAGACTTATCTTACAAAGGCTGTGGCAGGAGAGGCGGGAGTTCCGTTTTTCAGCATAAGCGGCTCGGACTTTGTTGAGATGTTTGTCGGAGTGGGAGCATCGCGTGTTAGAGACCTTTTCGAGCAGGCAAAAAAGAGCGCTCCATGCATAGTTTTCATAGACGAGATTGACGCTGTGGGAAGAAGAAGGGGAGCGGGCCTTGGCGGAGGCCATGATGAGAGGGAGCAGACTCTCAACCAGCTTCTTGTTGAAATGGACGGCTTTGGAATAAATGAGGGTATAATAATAATGGCGGCCACAAACAGGCCTGACATACTCGACCCTGCGCTGCTTCGTCCGGGCAGATTTGACAGGCAGGTGGTAGTAGGAGTTCCTGACATAAAGGGAAGAGAGGCCATACTCAAGGTTCATTCAAGGCACAAGCCGCTTGCGGACGATGTGGACCTGAAGGTGCTTGCAAGAAGAACGCCTGGATTTACGCCTGCAGACATAGAGAACCTCATGAACGAGGCTGCGCTGCTTACTGCAAGGAAGAAGGAAAAGTACATCAAGATGGATACAATAGAAGAGGCCATAACCAAGGTCATAGCAGGACCGGCCAAGAGGTCGAGAGTAATAAGCGAGAGGGAGAGAAAGCTCACAGCTTACCACGAGGCTGGACACGCTGTGGTCGCGACGCTGCTTCCTGATACGGACCCCGTGCACCAGGTTACTATAATCCCAAGAGGCAGGGCCGGCGGTTTTACCATGATACTTCCGAAAGAAGAGAAATACTACGCTACAAAGCGCGAGATGGAAGAGCAGCTAATACACCTGCTTGGAGGAAGAGTCGCTGAAAAGCTTGTGCTCAAGGATATATCCACAGGAGCGCAAAACGACCTTGAAAGGGTAAGCCACATAGCAAGGGCTATGGTAACCAAGTACGGTATGAGCGAAAAGCTTGGCTCCATGACTTTCGGAGAGGCTTCAGATGAGGTGTTCCTTGGCAAGGACTTTACAACAAGGAAGAACTATTCTGAAGAGATTGCTTCGGAGATAGACAGGGAGATAAGAAGGATAGTAGATGAGGCCTACGACAAGACGGTCAGACTGCTTGAGGAAAACATGGCGACGCTTGACAATGTTGCCAGAGCGCTTTTGAAATTCGAAACTCTTGATTCAGAACAGTTCAAGATGGCGTTCGAGGGTACTCTTGTGGTTACAGAGGAAGACCTCGAAATGATAAAGGTTGAAAAGGCGGAGCAGGCCGTTCATGAAAAAGATGACAGAAAAAAGGCTGCTCATGTTGAAAAGGCCAAAGAGGCTATACAGACATCAACTACAATGGATTCAGAAAACTAACAAGCAAAAGCCGGGGATTTCCCGGCTTTTTGATGTATAAGTTGATTTGCGGATGGAGGAAAATGAATGAAGGATGTAAAACCGGGCGTGAAGGCCAGCGTTCAAAAGCAGGTGGAATTTGAGGACTCGGCTGCCGCCCTTGGAAACGAAGGGATAAAGGTGCTCTCGAGCCCGGCTATGATACTGCTTATGGAGCTGGCCAGCGCCAAGGTGTTGACGCCATACCTGGAGGAAGACGAGCGCACAGTCGGGATAGCTTTTGATATAAGGCATATGGCGCCTACACCCGTAGGCATGAATGTCGTGGCAAGCTCTGAGCTTGTTGAAACAAGTGGCATAAAGTTCAAATTCCATGTGGAGGTGCTAGACGATATGGAGAAAATAGGCGAAGGCACAATAAGCATGGCGGTTATAAAAATGGAAAGGTTCCTGGAAGGCGCCATATCCAAGAAGCTGTAGCCCAGGCCGATTTTATTATACAGACGATGACGTTCAGGGGGTGAAAATGTGAAAGAGAAAATTCTTGAGTTCCTTGCACAGAGCAAGGGAAGCTATGTTTCGGGCGAGCATATATCCGAAGAGCTTGGAATATCAAGGGCAGCCGTGTGGAAACATATAAAGTCGCTCAGAGAGGAGGGGTACATTATCGAGTCCTCGAGCAGAAGAGGCTACATGCTGCCGCTTGCATCAGACGTTATAATCCCGTCCGAAATAGAAGCTATGCTCGATACGGAGTTAATAGGAAGGCACATAGTTTTTCTTGAATCAATAGATTCCACAAATGATTATGCAAAAAAAATCGCAGCCGAATCGCCCGATGGAACCCTTGTGATAGCCGATGAGCAGACAAAGGGCAAGGGCAGGATGGACAGGGCCTGGAGTTCCAAAAGGGGAGAAGGCATATGGATGAGCATGGTCCTAAAGCCGAGAATTGCGCCGCATAGGGCTTCGCTAATAACCCTTATTGCAGGGGCGGCCGTAGCCAAGGCGCTTGAAGGACTTGGCGCAAATGTGCAGGTGAAGTGGCCCAACGACATACTAATTGGCGGCAAGAAGCTGTGCGGCATACTCACTGAGATGGGCGCCCAGATGGAGAGAATTGACTATATAGTTCTGGGCATTGGCATCAACGTGAGTACGACGGAATTTTCCGAAGAGATAAAGGGCATTGCGACTTCCTTGAAAAGCGAGGGGCATTATCTATCCAGAAAGGATGTAATAGCCTCTGTTCTGAACGAGTTCGAACGCATGTACACATCATATGTCAAAACAGGCGATGCCTCTGAAGCCATAAGCATATGCAGGGAAAAGTCGAGCCTCATAGGCAGGGAAATATACGTGATAAGCTGGGGAGGAAAAGAACCTGCCAAAGCGCTCGATATAAGCGACGAAGGCGATCTTATAGTTGAGTACGAAGATGGGAGAATAGAAAAGGTTATATCCGGAGAAGTGTCCGTGCGAAACAGGTAGATTATTTTGTTGTTGAAATGGGAAAAAAACACTGTTAAAATAAAATCTGCAAGCAATTCGTAAAGAATAAACCATCAGGGAGAAGATGATATATGCTTTTAGTGTGCGACGTTGGCAACACAAACACTGTGCTTGGAGTATACAAAGGCGACAAGCTTATGAATTACTGGAGAATGAAAACTGACAAGCAAAAAACATCGGATGAGTATGGAATGCTGATTCACCAGTTTTTCGCATATGAAGGACTTGATTTTTCGCAGATAGAGGATGTCATAATATCGTCTGTAGTTCCCAATGTCATGCATTCGCTGGAAAATTTCTCCGTGAAATATTGCGGCAAGAAGCCAATGGTGATAGGTCCCGGTGTAAAGACGGGCATGAATATAAAATACGACAACCCGAAGCAGGTGGGAGCTGACAGAATAGTCAACGCCGTAGCCGCGTATCAGAAGTATGGCGGACCACTTGTAATAGTTGACTTTGGAACTGCGACTACATTTTGTGCTATATCCAAGACCGGGGAGTATCTGGGCGGAAGCATAGCGCCGGGCATACAAATATCAAGCGAGGCACTTTTCCAGATGGCTTCAAAGCTTCCAAGGGTTGAGCTTGTAAAGCCAGGCAGGGCCATCAGTAAAAATACAGTGGGAGCAATGCAATCCGGCATAATATACGGCTACGCAGGCCTTGTAGACAGAGTTGTAGACCTTATAAAGGCTGAGCTTGGAGACGTCAATGCAAAGGTGATAGCAACCGGAGGACTTGCAACGCTTATAGCATCCGAAGCCAGGAACGTGGACCATGTCGATCGATTCCTGACGCTAGAGGGGCTCAAAATAATATACCACAGGAACAAGGCCGAGTAGAAAGGCCTATGGCATCAAGAGTTTTGGAGGAGATATATTGAAAGCTGGTTTGAAAATCGGAGGCCTTGAGTTAAGGCACAATGTTTTTCTGGCGCCAATGGCCGGCGTCACGGATTTGCCGTTTCGACTCATATGCAAGGAGCTTGGCAGCGAGCTTTTGTACACGGAGATGATAAATGCCAAGGCGCTGTGCTATGAAGACGAAAAGACGAGGTCCATGACAAGGATAGAAAAGCAGGAGCATCCAGTGGCGCTTCAGATATTCGGGCACGAACCCGAATTCATGGCTGAGGCGGCGAGCATTCTCAACGACCATGAAAACGAAATACTCGACATAAATATGGGCTGTCCGGCGCCGAAGGTTGTCAAAAACGGCGACGGAAGCGCGCTGATGAAAAATCCGGAGCTTGCGGGCAGGATAATGGAAGCGGCGGTAAAGGCCTCTAAAAAGCCTGTGACCGTAAAAATAAGGGCAGGCTGGGACAAGGACAGTATAAATGCCGTTGAAATGGCAAAGATTGCGCAGAGCTGCGGCATAAGTGCCATAGCAGTACATGCAAGGACGACCGAGCAGTACTATTCGGGGAGTGCAGACTGGTCGGTAATAAAGGCCGTAAAGGATTCGGTTTCTATTCCGGTAATAGGCAACGGCGATGTTCAGTGTGCGCAAGACGCGCTTAATATGCTTGAAAAGACAGGCTGCGATGCTGTGATGATAGGCAGAGGCGCGCAGGGCAATCCATGGATATTCAACGAGGTGTACAGATATCTGGAATACGGTGAGCAGGTAAGGGAACCTTCCGCGGCTCAAAAGATAGAGACTGTGCTAAGGCATCTTGAGCTTGCGGTACAGATTAAAGGAATGCACACGGGCATAGTGGAGATGAGAAAGCACATCGGATGGTATCTCAAGGGAATGAAGGGCTCGGCAAAAATTAAGAATGAAATAAATACGCTGTATGTATTCGAAGAAATCAAGGACAGGCTGCTTTGCTACAAGGAAGAGCTGAATGTGCTGCTTGACACATAAAAAATACTAATTTATAATACATTATAATGCGCAAGGGTGTATAGTAGCCCTTCTGTATTTGAATTCCAATACTTGTTGACATATTGATATAATCCTATTGGATTCTATCAGTTTTTTTGTTTTAGATTAAAATCAGGAGAGAGGGGAATGCAAATGGATCCAAACTCAAAGGAAATACTTCTAACGAAGGAAGGCTATAAAAAGATAGAAGACGAACTTGAACTGCTAAAGACGGTGACAAGAAAAGAGGTTGCCGAGAGAATAAAGGAAGCAATATCTTTTGGAGATATATCAGAGAATGCAGAGTATGACGAGGCGAAAAATGAGCAGGCTAAAGTGGAGGAGAGAATCTTAAAGCTTGAGAACATGCTCAGGAAGGCCAAGATAATAAAGGAAGAAGACATAGAAGCCGATGTGGTTACTGTAGGCTCTATAGTCAAGGTTATGGACTTTGATTTCGATGAAGAAATGGAGTACACTATAGTGGGTTCTGCGGAGGCGGATCCTTATGACAACAAGATATCTAATGAATCTCCAGTAGGAAGCGCACTCATCGGAATGAAAAAAGGCGATGAAATCGAAGTCAGCGTTCCTGACGGAACAGCGAGATTTAAAATACTGGATATAAGAAGATAATCGGAGGTGCTTTAGTTGTCAGAAGAATTGAATTTGAATGAGATGCTGCAGATCAGAAGGGACAAGCTCAAGAAACTTCAGGAAAGCGGAAATGACCCTTTTAAAATAGAAAAATACGATGTGAGTGCATATTCTGCTGACATTAAGGAGAATATAGACTCCATGCAGGGACAGCAGGTCAGGATTGCAGGCCGTGTAATGAGCAAAAGAGGCCACGGCAAGACTACGTTCATGGATGTGCAGGACAGCATGGGCAGAATACAGTCATATGTGAAGGTGGACGGACTAGGCGAAGCTGAATATGAAGTGTTCAAGACATATGACATAGGCGACATTGTGGGCGTGGAAGGCGAGGTTTTTATAACTCAAAAGGGAGAAATTTCCGTCAAAGCTTCAAAGGTTACGCTGCTCTCCAAGTCGCTCCAGATACTGCCTGAAAAATTCCACGGACTCAAGGACCCGGATCTAAGATACAGGCAAAGATACGTGGATCTTATAGTGAATCCGGAGGTCAAGGAGAAGTTCCTTACAAGAAGCAAGGCTGTAAAGGCGGTAAGGGAATTCCTGGACGAGAAGGGTTTTCTTGAGGTTGATACGCCTATACTCAATACAATTGCCGGTGGAGCATCTGCAAGACCTTTCATCACGCACCACAACACTCTGGACATAGACATGTACCTTAGGATAGCAAACGAGCTTTACCTGAAAAGGCTTATAGTTGGCGGCTTCGACAAGGTATACGAGATGGGCAGAATGTTCAGGAACGAGGGCATGTCCATAAAGCACAATCCGGAGTATACTGCAATAGAGCTTTATCAGGCTTATGCAGACTACGAAGAGATGATGAACATAACTGAAAACATAGTAGCGTATATGGCAGAGAAGGCAGTAGGCTCAACCAAGGTTACATATCAGGGCAAAGAGATAGATCTTACTCCGCCGTGGAACAGGATGAGCATGAAGGAAGCCGTAAAGAAATATACAGGAATAGACTTTGACGATATAAAAACCGACGAAGAGGCATATGAAATAGCGAACAAGAAAGGACTAGAGCTCAGAGCAGGCCTTACAAAAGGACATATACTCAGCGAGATATTCGAAGAATTCTGTGAGGAGCATCTTGTTCAGCCTACGTTCATAACTCACCACCCCGTGGAGATTTCTCCGCTGGCAAAGAGGAATCCGGACGATCCTACAATAACAAACAGATTTGAGGCCTTCGTGAACACATGGGAGATAGCGAATGCATTCTCAGAGCTTAACGACCCTATAGACCAAAGGGGCAGATTCATGGATCAGCTAAAGCAAAGGGAGCTTGGCGACGACGAGGCCCAGATGCTTGATGAGGATTTCATCAATGCAATAGAGGTAGGCTTACCTCCTACAGGCGGACTCGGCATAGGAATAGACAGGGTGATGATGCTGCTTACAGACTCGTCTTCCATAAGAGATGTAATACTCTTCCCGACTATGAAGCCGATAATAAGCGAATCAAAATAAAAAAAAGCAGCACTTAATTCAAATATTAGTTTAAAAAAACAATAAAAGGGTATCAATTACTCCGTGAGTCACTGACTTGCGGGGTTTTTCTTTTTTAAAATATTTTCTTGAATTTTTTCATAAAACACTTTATTTTTGGTGAAAATTTTGGTATATTTGAAATAAATACCATAGCTGTTGACTTTTTCATACAGGAGAGGAGGAATTTTTAAAAATGTTTACGTGGATATGCTTGATCTGCATAGTGGTGCTGGTTTTCAAGGTCATGTGGTTTTTGTCGATGAGCACTCTCTCGGAACTGTATGAAAGCAAGCCTGCCGGACGAAAGGCAAAGAGGAAGGCAGTGCAGACAGCAATGGGCTATACATACGCAGCAACTGGTACATATGGAAACGGCGGATATACAACAAATCCTTACATAGAAAAAAGAAGAAGCATGTAGATGCTTCTTCTTTTTTAGGTTTTAGGCTAAAGCGCCTTTATGAAGTTCCCTATTCTTGTTATACCTTCAGTTATTTCTTCGTCCGAGCATGCGTAACACATTCTTATGAAATCGTCAGTTCCAAAGGCTATTCCAGGAACCACGGCTACTCTTTCCTTCTCAAGCAGGCTCTCGCAAAACGCCATGGATAGGCTCTCGCCGTGAGGCAGCTTGTCCCTTAGGCTGGATATGTCCACGTATAAATAGAACGCTCCCTGAGGATATACGTAAGATATTTCGCTTATATTGTCGAGCAGTGAGGCTGCTAGGTCTCTTCTTTTCTTAAACACAGCTACCATATTGTCCATATCGGCTTCGCATTTGTCTAGAGCTGCATAGGCTGCCCACTGGGCTATTGTGCTCGGGTGCGACACAAGGTGGCCCTGTATAGATGTTATGGCTTTGGCTATAGCGGTATTTGAAGCTGTGTAGCCTACCCTCCAGCCTGTCATTGATGCTGATTTTGAAAATCCGTTTATAGTTATGGTAATGTCCTTTGCCTTTTCCGAAAGTGACGCTATGCTTGTGAATTCTCCTTCGTAGTTTATCTTTTCGTATATCTCGTCGGCAAGTATTATTATATTCTTTTCTATGCAGTAGTCGACTATAACTTCAAGCTCTTCCTTCGAGTAAATAGCTCCGGTTGGATTGGAAGGGTTTGACATTATTATCACTCTGGTTTTTTCGCTCATGTGCTTTTCGATGTCAGCAACTGTGACTTTAAAGCTGTTTGACTTGTCTGCATCCACAAACACAGGAATTCCGCCCACTAGTTTTACTGTTTCTGGATAGCTCACCCAGTAAGGTATTGGTATAAGGACTTCCTCGCCTGGATTTATCACAGCCATAAGAGCGTTTGTTATGGCATGCTTGGCGCCACTTGATACTACAATCTGGTCAGGCGAGTATGAAACCTTGTTTTCCTTTTTGAGCTTTTCGACTATAGAAGCTTTGAGCTGCTTAAGTCCCGAAACCATGTCGTACCTGGTCTTGTTGTGGACTATGGCCTCTATGGCAGCAAGCTTTGCTTTTTCGGGAGTAGGAAAGTCAGGCTCTCCCACGCTAAGGTTGATTATCTCGATTTTTTGTTCTCTGAGCTGTGTAACCTTGCTGTTGATGCCTATCGTAACCGACGGTGTTATGTTCAGGGCTCTTTGTGAAAGCATATGATATTTCCTCCTTTTGATGTGCCGATTATGCAGGCGAGCATAAATCGGATTTCAATACGATAAAGTATAGAGTAAATTATAAAGCAAAAAAATGGTTTTGAAAAGGCTAATATCAGCCCTTTTGAGGTGTTTTATTATTAACAGGTAATAGCTCAAAATCCAGTTGACGCTGCACGGCATAATGGAGTAGATTATTCATAGCGAACGAATGCGGCAAGGCCGAAAAAATATGCATGGAGGATTTTGACATGACAGGCAAAACACACGTATCTATTGGCATAGCAGCTGCTTTTTGTGCAGCAGACGCGCTGGCGATAATGCCGGGGGCCGAATACATCCTAGCTGCGGCTGTTGGAAGCCTGCTTCCTGACATAGACCATCCCAGCGGCAAACTTAACAAGAAGATACTTCCCTCGTCGAACGGAATAGACAAGATGGCAGTATATTTAATACTGGCTTTTTTGGCGGGCTACCTCTACGTTAAAGATTCAGGCATGGGCTCGATGCTATATACAGTTCCTATTTTTTTGATTGTGGCATTTTCAAAGCATAGGGGAGTGACGCACAGTATACTCGGGACATTGGTTTTCGTATATGCGGCATACAAAATAGGAGTTGAAACCGGAAAGGAGAGCCTTGTTTTTCCATTTGCAATAGGGTATGTGCTGCATATAGCATCCGACATTTTCACCTCAGGTGGAGTCCAGCTTTTTTATCCGGCAGTAAAGAGAATAACGCTGCTTAAAGCATTTAAATCGGGCGGCTCAGGAGAAAGAACTCTGTTTCTGACATTCTCATTGCTGGCTTTCTACATGGCTTTCAAGGTGTATTTCAAATAAATCTCCCGATTGGTCTTAATTACTTATTAAACTTTTTCTTTAGTGAGATTTTTGCTGAAAAAATTTTATATGGCTTCTGCAGAGTCTAGATTTGCTGGCTTTCATATTTTTGAAGCTGTATTTCCAATATGTACGGCGATTTGCCATATCTCAGAAAAACTGATAATATAAATACTAAGACAAGCCTTTCTTTATGCGGGTGTGATGTGCATAAATAAAAAAAGGCGATTTTTTTTGTTAGACACATCTACATATAGTGTATATATAAGATGTACACACAACATAGTGTGGATTAATTGTGGATGATGTGGATATAATGTTATTGTTTAGAATCGTGAAGGGAGCTGCGAACATGATTGATATGATAAGAAAAAGGGATGGAAGAGTCATTCCGTTTAACAGTGAAAAAATAACAAGGGCAATATTTCTTGCTGCAAGCGAGGCTGCAAAAAAAGAGGGAAGAACTGCAGACTACAGCGTTGCTGAAGCGCTTACGGATGATGCCATAGCTTTTATAAATAAAAAATTCGCCGGTCAGGTGCCTACCGTTGAGGAAGTGCAGGATGCAGTAGTAAGAACGCTCATAAAGACAGGTCACGCCAAGACTAGTGAGATCTACATACTATACAGGGCAGAAAGAACAAGGATAAGAGACTCGAAGAACAGGCTGATGCAGGACATACACAACATAACCTTCCTGGATTCAGAGGATGCTGACATAAAGAGAGAGAATGCAAATATAGATGGTAACACGCCTATGGGCATAATGCTCCAGTACGGAAGTGCCGTGTCCAAGGAGTTCTGCAAAAAGTTCGTCATAAAGCCGGAGCATGCGCTGGCCCACGAAAGAGGGGATATACATATACACGATATGGATTTCCTGAACATGGGAACAACTACATGCTGCCAGATAGACATATCTAAGCTGTTTGACGGAGGCTTCTCGACAGGTCACGGATACCTTAGAGAGCCAAACGACGTACTAAGCTATGCCGCACTTGCAGCCATAGCAATACAGGCAAACCAGAATGACCAGCACGGCGGACAGAGTATACCGAAGTTCGACTACGATATGGCAAAAGGAGTAATGAAGTCCTTCAAAAAGAGACTTAAAGAAAATATCTCCAAGTTCGCAGAAATAGAGCTTGAGCTTTCGGATGGGGAGCTTGACGAATTCGTGGATTCTGTTCTTGCGGATTACGGAGCAGTCAGATCTATTGAATTTTCAGGTGACGAAAAAGAAAGGCTTTCGGAGTGCATAGAGAAAGCCATTGCCGGAAAATCTTTGGCTTGCACCGATGAAGCAAAATCCGTTTCGAAGAAAATGGTTGAGTTTGCGCTTGGAAGATCGCTCAAGGAAGTCGACAAACAGACATATCAGGCTATGGAGGCTTTTGTACACAACCTCAATACTATGCATTCAAGAGCAGGAGCTCAGGTTCCGTTCTCTAGCATAAATTTCGGAACTGATATTACTCCGGAAGGACGTATGGTTTCAAAAAATCTCATGCTGGCACAGGAGCACGGACTTGGCAACGGCGAGACTCCAATATTCCCAATACTTATATTCAAGGTAAAGGGCGGAATAAACCTCAACGAGTCTGACCCTAACTATGATCTTTTTAAGCTTGCATGCAAGGTTTCAGCAAAGAGGCTTTTCCCTAACTTCGCATTCCTGGATGCTCCTTTCAACAAGAACTACTACAAGGAAGGCAAGCCTGAAACAGAAGTGACATACATGGGCTGCAGGACAAGGGTGATGGGAAACATATTCGGTGAAGAGGTTGCACCGGGCAGAGGAAACATATCTTTTTCATCACTTAACCTTCCAAGAATAGGAATCAACCATGGAATCATATTGGGTGAAAGAACCGAGCCTGACATGGAAGGCTTCTACAGGGATCTGGATGAAAAAATACAGATTATTGTGAATCAGCTGATTGAAAGATTTGAGATACAAGGCAGCAAGAGAGTAAAGAACTTCCCGTTCCTTATGGGCCAGGGAGCATGGATACATTCTGACGAGCTTGGACCTGATGACAAGATAAGAGATGTAATAAAGCACGGCAGCCTTACAATAGGCTTTATAGGTCTTGCGGAAACACTGAAAGCCCTCATAGGGGAGCATCATGGTGAGAGTGAGAGAGCCCAAAAACTTGGGATTGAGATAGTTGAGCACATGAGAAAAAGAGCTGACGAAGCCAGCCAGAAGCACAGTCTCAACTTTGCGCTCATAGCAACTCCGGCTGAAGGACTTTCGGGAAGGTTCCTGAACATAGACAAGAAGCAGTATGGAGTAATAGAAGGCGTGACTGACAAGCAGTACTACACCAACTCGTTCCACATACCTGTAGGCTACAAGCTAAGCGCTTATGACAAGATAGGCAAGGAGGCTCCATACCATGAATTTACAAATGGAGGCCACATATCATACGTGGAGCTTGATGGCGATCCAAGCGACAATGTAGAGGCTTTTGAGAGCATTGTAAAACACATGGCGACAAGTGGAATAGGCTATGGCTCAATAAACCACCCTGTGGACAGATGTCCTTCGTGCGGATATACGGGCATAATAAGAGATATGTGTCCTGAATGCGGAATAATAGAGGGACAAAACGGCGTCCGCTTCGAGAGGATAAGAAGGATAACAGGATATCTTGTGGGTACTGTGGACAGATTCAATGACGCCAAGAAATCAGAAGTCAAGGATAGGGTAAAGCACGTTTAGTTAAAACCATTATATTATAATTATATATGACACAAGATGCGGGGGCGGCCTTTCTGGTTGCCCTCGAATTATCGCTGCTAGAATTGATGGGGAGGTGCACGTGGTGAAACTAAGACTTTCAGGACCAATGACTATTGACAGCATAGTAGACGGTGATGGCATAAGGGCTGTTGTATGGGCCCAGGGCTGCAGGCATGCCTGCGATGATTGCCACAATCCGCAGACACATTCATTTACAGGCGGCTTCGAAATTGAAGCAGATGAGCTGATAGAGCAGATAAAAGGCTTAAGGCTCCACAAGGGCATTACGCTTTCGGGAGGAGACCCTTTTGAGCAGCCCCTTGCCCTGGCGCACGTATGCAGAGAGGCTAAAAAAGCAGGGCTGGATATATGGGCCTATACAGGATATACATTCGAGGAGCTAACTGACAGGGACAGCAAAATGCATCAAGAGTGGGCGAGTCTGCTATCTGAGATTGATGTGCTCGTTGACGGAAGGTTCGATAAGGATAAGAAAAGCCTGCTTCTTAAATTCAGAGGCTCTTCAAATCAGAGGATAATAGACGTCAGAAAATCACTTGAGCAGGGCTGCGCTGTGATATATGAAAAATATAAAGATGAAAAATTCGAATAATCTGTTGACACTTATTTTGAAAGCTGATATAGTAGTCTATGTTGTCGCTTCGGGCAGCCGAAAGAAACATGAAACATGGCTGCAGAGGCAGATGCAAAGAAATAAAAAAAGAAACGAAAAAAGATGTTGACTTGGAGAGCTTGAAGTGATAAGATAATCAAGTCGCAAATTGAACCTTGAAAACTAAACAGCAGGTTTATTTTTTAAAGATGGCTAAGCCATCAAAATTATTTAAAGTCAGTGAGGCATCGAAAGATGTCAAAGTGAGCTAAAAGGACAATGTCCTAAGGATTTCTTTTTAAGAGTTTGATCCTGGCTCAGGATGAACGCTGGCGGCGTGCTTAACACATGCAAGTCGAGCGAACAAAACGGGAGGGAGTCTTCGGACAAA
>NZ_WXFG01000009.1 GCF_009881055.1 Peptoclostridium sp. | reverse complement strand
TCCCCTATAAGCGCTCTTCTTCTTTTCTTTTCTGGACTCTCGTTTCTTCTTCCCATAATAAAAAACCTCCAAACTGATTTTATTCTACATCAGTTTGAAGGTTTACACAAACTATGAAACGGTCTCTAATCGTAATCGCAGTCATGGAAAACTTGGGTACCTTAGCCCCGAAACATTTGAAAATCTTTATTTTGAAAGTCGATTAAGGGTTGCTTAAAAACCACTCTTAATTTGTGTCCATTTTATTGACATAGATACACTTCAACACTCTCCTTATTCTATATTTCCACCTGCCCACGCTTGGTTGATAAGATCTATCCCTATAGTCCCCATCATCACCCTTTCGATGGGTTTTTGCTTTTCGTATCCGTCCTCTATGTATTTTTCAGCCACCTTTGTAACTTTGCCTGTCTCATCGTCTACATCCATCACTATTCTCATTATCTCTCCTCCAATCTCTTCATGACTCCAACCATCAGTTTTTCCATTCTTCCAGGGCCAAACCCAAACCGCTCATGCAATGCCTCTCTGTAAGCCTCCATCACTTCTTCCTGCGCTCTGAATATGATGTTGTTGATAGTGCCTTCGAACTCAGCCGTACTCATCTTGGATAGCCGCTTTTGCATCTCTCTGGATGATTGCCTACTCTGCTGCCTGTTCAATCTCCATCACCTCAATTTCAGTCCTTGGGTTCTTTCTGTCCACCTTCCCTTGGAGCCTTAGCTCTATGTTGCTGAAGCTGTCGTCCTCAATCACTCCTGCCTTCACAAGCCCATCCAGAAGGAACTTCCCGGAGTAATTATCCGGGTCTCGCCTTCTTTTATCTCTAAAGAAGTACGTTATCCTCACCTGAGCGATTTGGAAGGGCTTCTTAGGCTTTTTTACGCTTCCTCTGACCAACCACTCCCATCGCTTCTTTTCTTCGCTGTAGGCATGAAAAGAGTTCGAATTTCCCATATACTTATTGTTGCTTGGTGGTATATCATTTATGATTATCTTCATTTCGCACTTCCTTTTGCTTTCCGAGTTTCAAATTGCATTCCTTGGCTGCCTCTTCAATCGCTTCGTGAGGATCCATGCCGTCGAAGTATTTCTCGACGGCAATCTTGGCAGCCTTTTTAGCTATCGCATCATACAGTATTCCCATAGCCTAGCACCTCCCTTACTCCTCCAAAATCATCATTATTGACGCTTTAGTGTTTTTTGCTGGAATATAAATTCCTTCAACCTCAATGCTTCTATTTGCAAAGTGTACTATCTCTTTTCCGCTTTGCCTGAGGCTTTTAGCTAGGTCAATTAATAGGTTTTCCGGCAAAGCAGCTTTTTCAAATTTGCTATTTGATACTAGATAGCATCCGATATTCACTCCTGCACCTCCCTTATTTCAATTTTTGCGTTTTTTTTGAAATAACTCCTTATTGCGCTATTTGCTTGGATTGCGAATTACTTGTCAGTCTTTGATTCTTCCATTTTCCCTAACTCATACATTCTATCCAGTAACTCTAGTCCAAAATCGAACATTTCAGAATATGTGCTATAACTAATTTCGCCTACTGCGTTGAGCCCATGTAAATAGTCTGCCATTTCCGATTTTAACTTTTCTTTCAAAGACGCCGCATTTGAAATTCCCCATCCTGCCATTTTTTATTCCTCCTTTGTTATAAATGCAAATTTGTCGCTATTTATTCAGATTACGTAATTACCTTGTCACCTTGTATCCTTCAGCTTCTAGAAATTTTATGGCCGCTTCTACCTTGTCGATGTACTTCACAACCTCTTTTTTGTTTTCAAATTCGGCATATCCTAGCATTACTAATCTATTTATCGTCTGAGCATTAATAGGCTCGTACCATGGCACTTTTGTTCCAGGTTCGCGATATTTCTCAGGTACATACACGTAAGGCACTCCTATATCTTTTCTTCTATACAATACTTTGTTGTTTCTGAGCACCTCAAGCCCTTGTTCTAATACTGGTGTTAGTTTCATTTCCACTCACTCCTTTTCTCGTACACTTTCCCATCGACAACTTCAAGATCTTCACTCTCGTCCAGATATATAACCATGCTTTTCATAAACTCGAAATAATAATCAGTTGCGCACTCCGAACCACAAAAGTATTCACATTCTAAAGCACTATATTCTATTTCCATGTCTGGCGTTAGCTCTTTTCCGCACCATTTACATTTTAGTGGTCCATCGCTGCGCTCTACGCTTATAACTTTCATTCTTCACACCTCCCTAGATTAATTTAAGCCGTTCATGAATTTTGAATATTTCTCAAAATAATCCCATCTGTTCATGTATTTGTCGTATCGGCTATTAGATCCGATTGATAGCTGCTTGACCTTCAGGTCCTTACTTGGAATTATTAATATTTTTTCTATGGCTTCGCTATGACTAACTGCAAATGCCATGAATATATCACAAGAATGGTACATGTTTTCCAAATTGAAACTATGGAAAAATTTCGCTTTTTCATATTCGTATGGCTTTGCCACTTTCACATCAACTTTGACAGCTCCATTTACAAGCAAATCATACGGATGCCTAGTGCTCATTTTTTCTACAGCATACCCTAAGCTCTCCAACATGTCTTTTGCCTTAAGTTCGTACCTCACCCCAAGCTGTGTTTCGCTTTTCTTAACTTCAATTTGCAATCTATCAGCCCATTGATAGAATCCCCCGGTTTTAGCTATTTTATTAGTCAAGGCATCATCACCGGTTATAACCTTTATCTCCGCGCAGCTTGGCATTCTGTCTATGTTTAGGATTTTCATGACGTTTCTTATTTCATATTCTATTTTTTCATCAGTCCATCTAATTCCGTGAGTATAGCCCATATAGCAATCACTCCTTAAAATGGTATGAAATCATCGTCGTCCAGCGCCTCAAATCCTTCTGGATCTAGTCCCGTGTACTTGCCTTGGCCTGCCGATTGACTTCCGTCACTTTTCTTGTCGCCCCACTCCAGAAACTCAACTCTGGTTGCATTGATAACTGTTCCGTAGTGCTTGACTCCGTCTTTTTCGTAGTTGTTGTTTCTGAGTTCACCCTCTATAGCTACAAGCCTGCCTTTGATGAGATTGTTGGCTGCGGCCTCTGCCGTCTTGTCCCAAGCTTGAATCTTAAAAAAGTCTGCATCGTATTTGCCTTCTTGATTTTTGAAGGTCCTGTTTACTGCTATATCAAATTTGCATACCGCTTTTCCGCTAGTTAGGTATGAAAGGTCTGGATCCTTCGTGAGTCTTCCGATTAACACCACACTGTTCATTATTCCACCTCCAAAAGTTCTGGATTTTCGTATCTATTGCCCTTCATTCCCATGTTCTTAGTTTGAGTTATAATCATGGCTCCTGGCATTTCTAGGTTCACCAATTTAAACGATGCCTCTTCTTTGTTCCAGCATACTTCCCACAGCATATGTTCTTCGTCTTCAAGTATGTCGCCCTCGAATATATCATTGCCATTCTTGTCCTTAAGGTCCGTATACTGCATAGCCACAAAATCTTCTCTATTCTCCCATTCTGCATTCTCTATATGTATGACATTTTCACCTATAGCATCCACCTTGCACATTTCTTTGTTTTGTTTATCCCAAAATCTAAATTTAAACTCTCGCATTCTATTCCGCCTCCATTTCAAGCTTTAATAAGTTTTCGCTTAAATCTTCAAGTATTTCCAGCCTGCAAAACCTGCAAGCTTTATAATTCCCATCACAATCCTCGCACTTACTTCCAGCGATCATTTCCTCTATTACCTCTCTATATTCTTCTGAATTCTCAATTAGGTTCTTTACAATTTGGTTCATCATTATCACTCTCTTATAGGTTTATTTTATCTATGTCAACTGCCAGTGCTTTTGTCAAAGCCTTGAGCAGGTTCTGCGCATCTTCTCTGCTATACTCTTCCGTGTCTATCTCGTACTTGTCTCTGAACACTCCCACGCTTGCTCTTCCGCAAGTGATATATAGCGAGTCCAACACCGCTTCATCCTCAATCGGGTATTCTGGGCCAGGGACAATCTCATCTTGCAGCTGTGTTGCTGTTACTTCTTCAATCACTCTCGCTGTTTCCACTGCCTTCTCCTCCTTCGCTCTGCCTCCGTCTCTGCGTGGTATTCCATATTTGTCCATCCATTTAATCAGAGTTGCCGATGATGCTCCCAGCTCCTTGGCGGCATAGTGCAGAGTCAATCCCCGCTCTAAATACAGCTCCTCTATCTTCTCTTTCGGCGGCATCGGTATTGCCTGTTTCCCACATTTAGACTTTTCGACTTTCGATTCCTCTTTCCTCTTAGCCCCGTCTAACACCCCATACAGTTGCGCCATGGCAGCCGCTTCCTTCTCAATGTCATATGTGGCTGATTGCGGCTCTATTGGTATTCGCTTCTCCACTTCATCCGCCTCCTTATTCCCAGATATTTATTCCTGCTTTCCTCATTCTCGAAAGCTTGTGCTCTATTGAAGCTCTGCTCCTGCCTAGCCTTTCACCTATCTTCTCGTGCGATAATCCGGCTATTATATATGCCTTGAGCTGCTGCGTCTCCTTCTCGCTCCAGCGCTTTTGCATAATCTTCTTTTCCTTCCTGGCGTCGTCCACCCAATCAGGCTCAGGCAGTATTGTTCCCGGTTCTATCCTTGAAAAGTCAATCCTGTGCTTATGCTTATTCGCCCATTTCCACCAATCTGCTGGGGCTATCATGATGAAAGCTCGCACTCCTCGCGTTCTTCGCCTTGTTGCCTTCAGGCCTTTTTTATCAATCCATCGAAGGACCGTCTTGTTATCTACGCCGACAAGTCTTGATAAGTCCAGAGCCGTCAGGAGCCCTGTCTGTTCTCTCGTGCATCCCATGCCCAGCCTTTTCAGCTTCAACTCTATGGCATTCTTGGATCTCCCGAGCTTCTTGGCCATGTAATCATAAGATGCATGCCCCACCTTCATGGTGATATAATCTATTTCATGCTGTTGCCACGCCTTGCCATTCGCCACGGTATCACCTCAATAACAGCTTTTCTATTTCAACGTTGTCGCTCTGTCTAAGCTTGGTCCTTATGTCCTCTTCAGGGCACTTCACCGGAAACACCATTCCTTTTATCCTAGACTTGATTCTGTCGTCATGCTTAAGCTCATCTATCTCGCAGTTGCTGGTGTATATCGTTACAAGCTTACTTAGCATTCTTTGGTTGATTATCTCGTAGAAGGTTTCATTCACCCAACCTGTGATTCTTTCGGTTCCAATATCATCAAGTATGAGGACCTGCACCGTCTTGATTGCTTCAAGATACTGGCTAGTATTCATACCTTCAATGTCATATCCTCCATACGTATGCTTGATTTCATCCAGCAGCTTTGTTGTAGTCGTAAATTTCACTCTGGTTCCATATGTGTCTATGAGCGCATTCCCGATGCCTACGGCAAGCCTGCTCTTCCCGGAACCTTTGGTGTTTGAATAGAAATATAGGCCAGTGGACTTTTCCTGCATCTGCTCAAAAGCTTTAACATAGTTGACAGCTATCTTCTTCGCCTGGGATGATAGTGTCTTGTTGCTCCCTGATTCGTATATGTCAGTCTTATAGTCTCTAAGCTTAAGATCCTTTAGCTGCTCAGGCATTTCAGCAAATCTATATTTGTTTTGAAGTATCTGCTTTTCTCTGCACTTGCAAGGTTTAGCATAGTCGAGCCCGTCCTGCATGTAATGTATCATTCCTGAGCCGTTGCATGCCCCGTAAGGGCAGCTAGAAGTCGATGTCTTGCATTTCTCGCTCGGCTTTTTCGATGTCGATTTGCTTAGCTGACTCAAGTTGTCGTATTTCCCAGTCAGCAAGTTTTCTTTCGCCTGTCTCAGAAGTTCCTGCAGCTCCATTGCCGTTTACCTCCTTGTCTACATAGTTGCGCTCTAACACCTTGATGTAGTTGTTTGGCTTAATAAGCCAGTCAAAGCTGATTATCCAACTTCTATTGTTTTGCCCTCTTAAAAAGCTTGATTCCTTGATATGCTCAATGCACTGATATATGCTATCCTGCCCGTACTCCTTCAGCCGTGCCTTTAGGAGCGTGGCTCTATTGTTTTTTATGCTCACTAACTTTTGTAGTCCGAGTTCATTCCAGGCGGTTATTATGGGGGTCGATTCGTCAGAATTGACGGAAGACTCGTCAGAGTCTGACCTATGATTATCTAACCTATCCTTACCTAACTCTAACCTAACCTTACCTAACCTAACCTGTGTATCCACGTCGTATCCATCATGTATACATTTTGTATCCAAATCGCAATCTTCTTGCATGTGGTAGGCTCCGTTATCGCTTATTAGCTTTGCCTTCTCTGCTTTGTACATGGTTTCGTTGTATCTATCAGTTTGGATGTAATTGTGTATACGCCAATGCTTAATCACGCACACTCCGCTTTCAAATGGTATTACAAACCCTTTAGCTATTAGCAGTTTCATGTCGTCGTCTGAACACCCTGCTATCTTCATAATCTTTTTAGGTGATGCTATGAATCCATCGTCATCAGCCCTCATCGACAGATGAAAATATAACAATTGTGTACTTGTTGGCATATCAAGAAAATGGTCTGTGTCTATTATTTTCATGCTAAACATCCTACGTTGAGCCATCTAATCACCTACTTCATCATCATAAAAATCAACATCGCCGCTGTAATCACTAACCCTATTCTCAATTGCATATATTTCTTCAATCTCTTCACCCTTCTTGTCTCTATCGTTATCACGACTTCCTCCTGCCGGCTCTTTTGGCTCCGTCCCTAGACTTTCTGATAGACTGAATCATGTAGTCGTTTATGATGTTAGCATAAAAAGTGGACATGCATCCTGAGTGGGATAAAATATATGTAAGGAGCGTGTTGCAAATGAGTACTAAAAAATCGTATACAAAAGAATTTAAG
>NZ_WXFG01000006.1 GCF_009881055.1 Peptoclostridium sp. | reverse complement strand
GACTCGCCCAAAATCGGGTGTATAATGCATTTAAGGGACAGATGCTTGTTTTAAGCACCTATCCCTTAACTTATACAATAAAACTGCATCAGTTTTTAGAGTTTACACAAAATCTGAAACATACCCCTAGTTGTTGAATCAAATGAACCTTCTAAGCAAGCCGTCTTATTTCAGATGGCGTCAAGGAAGTCTTTGATTGAATTCTTATATTGTTGTAATAGTGGATAAATTCGTTTATTAATTTTTCGGCTGTCTTTTGAGTATCCAGAGTATTTCTGTATATACACTCAAGCTTGAGTGTTGCAAAAAAGCTTTCAATCACGGCGTTGTCTGTAGGAGTTCCTTTGGCAGACATAGAAGCATTTATATTGTTCTTTTTTATGAAGTTATTATAATGATTGTTTGAAAATTGAACTCCCTGATCGCTATGTATGAGTATGGGGATGTTGTCATCTATTCTTTCTTTATTTAATGCATCCTGTATTATTCTTTTGACCAGATGAGTTTTTTGAGATTTATAGAGTCTGTGTTTTACTACATATCTGTCATAAAGGTCGATAATAACATAAAGATACAGTCTGCCTTCGTTAGTATCTATTTTTGAAATGTCTATGCACCATTTGAGATTGGGCATGAATGCGCTAAAGTTTCCCTTGAGTTGATTTCGGTATGTATGGATTGCATGATTTATAATTACATTTTTCTTGGTATACAGAGCTTTTGATAATCTCCCGTATTTCCTCATTATCCGGTAGGTTTTGCTTTCACCTATGCATATACCGGATTTTGCAAGCTCTCTTTGCATCCTTCTGTATCCAAGTGTATCATGATGCTTATTTTGAATTTCAATGATTCTATTTAAAATTATTTCATCGCAGTTCTCATTTTCCATTCGGTTAAGCCACTTGTAGTATCCGCTTCTGGAAACCTCGAGAAATCTGCACAGTTTTACAATTGATATTTTAGTGCAGAATTTTTTTATTATTGAAAAGCGAATAGATTTTGCTGTGTAGACTGGATGTGTCTTAAAATAATAGAGTAAATCTTCAAGACTGCTTATGGCGGTTTTTAGAAACATAATGATTGGTCTCCTTTTGAAGTTTAATCAATATGTTTCCGATTATAGCAATAATTGGATTTATTGAAAAGAATGTGGGTTTAAAGACAAGCCTTGCGGGAGGAAGCATGATTATAAGATGCACAAAAAAGCTGATGGACGAATTGGTGTTGAAGCCGACGCTTCAGAAAGAGGAAAGTCCTTTGTTTTCATGGCATTCCAACGTTATAACCATAGACAGAAAAAAGGCCGTGGTTATGGTCAATGACAGTAGTAGGTACGCTGTAGTTTTGTTCGGACTCAAAAAGAGGGATTTTCAAAACCTGGGGAAACTTGTTTTGTCGGCGATTAAGGACGCATTCAGTGAAGAATGCATAGATGACGCGGTGGCGGCACACTATATAAGCAATGCGGGAGAGGTTTTATTCGCAAAGGCAGAGGACAGGTCTTCGCTTGCAAGGGTCAACAAGGCGGCTGGATTTGTGGATGCTTATTATGATTATGTTCTGGCGGATTCAATAATTCAAAGCCCTTTGAGTGTGAGGATAAGCAGAATTCTGGTAGGTGCGGGAAAAGGCTCTAAGGAATACAAGTATCCGAATGAGGAGCTTTATGCTGACCTGGAAGAGCTCTGCAAAAAGCCAGCGCTGAAGTGCAGGGCTGCTGTGATGAAGGTAAAGCTAGACCTGGAGAGCTTTGACGTTTGGAGAAGGATCACTGTTCCGCTAAATTATACATTCGAGATGCTCCACAAGACTTTGCAGGCGGCTTTTGGATGGAAGGACTATCATTTGCACGAGTTCTACCTATACAGGGAAAAGGCGCCGGTGGATATTGAGTACGTCAACCATCCGGGTTTTCACAAGGATGGCTACAAGCCGTTGATGAATATTGTCTGCGACGAAGAAGCCTTTGCATACCCTAGCGATGTGCCTATGCGCATGGAAAATGAGGTAAGGCTTTCGGACTACTTTGATATTGGCTGCAAATCAGCCAAGTACGTGTATGATCTGGGGGACGACTGGCAGCATTATATAGAAATAGAAGAAGTGATAGACGATTTTAGAAGTAATTATCCAGTATGCTTGGAAGGAAGAGGGGATACTCCTCCTGAGGATGTGGGCGGAGAATCGGGATATGAGCAATTTGTAAGGGCGATGGCGGATGAAAATGACCCTGAACATGACGAATATGTGCTTTGGTCAAAGGGAATGGGTTATGAAGGCTTTGACATTGAAAAGGTAAACAGGAGACTGAAACTCATATTCGGGTAAGCTATTTGCTAGTGATGGCTAAAAGATCATTGGGACTTATTATAAAAAAGCGACAAGGCTATGAAATATGGATGCGGGATTTTGTACGCGTCCATTTCTTATCCAGAGGACATTTCACAGGGAGTAGTGTTAAAATACTAACAAAAATTTATTGGGGAGAGATCGCACTTATGAACAAAAGATTAGCTGCACTATTTATTACAATTTTCTTTCTATTTTCAGCACTCGCCAGCTGCTATGCAGCTGAATCATGGGAAACCTGGAGCACAAAGACGACTGACAATCCATATAAAGACTGGACCGTTGAATTCAGCAAATACGTGAGCAGCGATACAGTTAACAGCAGCAAAATATTCATAACCGACAGCACTGGAAACAATATTCCTGCGGAAATATCCATTTCGGAGAATAAAATCAATATCAAACCTGAACATGCATATGTTGCAGGTGAAAGCTATTATTTGTACATATCAAAAGACATACAGTCGGGTGATGGGGAGAGTTTGCAAAGTGGCATCAGGATGCCGTTTGTATACGAAGAAGAGTATGACGAGGTGATTCACTTTGCGGATCCAAACCTTGAAGCTGTAGTTAGAGGAACCATTGGAAAACCCACGGGTGAAATCTATAGGTCAGACGTTCAGAATATAACGGAATTATATGCTGATCTTAGTGATATAAAAAATATAGAAGGTGTTCAGTACTTGTCTAATCTTGAACATTTAGGTCTTTTCTATAATGACAATATTAGCGATATATCTGCGCTGTCAAACTTGTCTAATTTGAAAAGTTTGCAGCTTGGTAACAACAATATAGAAGATTTATCTCCTCTGGCAAATTTGACGAATTTGGAAAGGCTTTATCTAGGGAATAACAATATAAGCGATATATCTTGCTTATCTAACTTGAAAAACTTGAAATATTTAGACCTCCACAATGGTAAAGCAACAAGTTATAACCACAACGATATAAGCGACATATCGCCTCTTTCTAATTTGACGAAATTAGAGATGTTACATCTTTTCAACAATGGCATAAGTGACATATCGGCGTTGTCAAGTTTGACAAATCTGAAATATCTTTGGCTAGGATATAATAATATAAGCGATTATTCTCCTATCGATGGATATCGTGAAAATCTAAAAAACAATATATTTGAAGATGCTTTTTAAGTCTATGAGCAAATCACCAAGTGAGTAGTTTCAGGCAAATTCGATGGTCAATTCATAGAAAAAATTAGTGGTTTATAACATCTTAACAGGAAAGCGGGTTATTTATGAATAATAGACATACCAAAAGAATAATATCCCTAATGCTGACTATGCTAATGATGCTTGTAAGCATGAGCACATCTTTTGCAGCACCGGGAGACGTCATAAACACTTCAAATCGCTCGGTATATAATATAACAACTGATGCCAAAGCGGTTGAGGAGCTCGTAAGCGACCTAAACAACGGGGAGGAGGGAAACCTCTTTCCCATTGAGGGCATCTCAGACAACTTCTTGCAGGAGCAAGACAATGGGCAATACATAAACCCTTTTGAAAGATACCAGGCAAGAAAAAGCGCCCTTGCGCAGCTGCTTGCCGACAGCGGCTTGGACTTAGGCGACAAGCAGGCAGTGGAAGACTATCTGAAAAGCAACATGCCACAAGTCGAGCAAGCGATTGCTTCAGCCGATTCGGGTCTTGCAAGGCATGATGTGAATGTTGCGGAATGGGTGCATGCCGAGGATACGGATGAAAACAGCGTGGAGGTTTCTGAAAGTGCCAAAGTGTTTTCACAGGAAGAATCAGAAGATTTTGTGTCTAGCGTGGTGGATGTTCAGGTAAATGAGAGTGGGGAGACGTCCTTTGCGCTTGAAAGCATGCCAGAATCAGCCGAAGAGCTGGAAACTGGAGACATATTCATAGTAAATCCCGGCGGCTCAGGAGAGGTGTTCATAGGAAAGGTCAAATCAATAGAGCAGGAAGAGGTGGGAGCCAGCATAGTGGCATCGGCTCCGAGGCTCGAAGAGGTGTTTTCGGATTTCGACATTTCAGTATCCCAAAGGATATCCTCGTCGGATATCGTATCATCCCGCTTCATAAATGGAGTCAGCCTAGAAGACTCCGGGAATCTCTCGTCTTTTGAGTCCACTTTAAAACAAGGATTCAATTTTGATCAGCTGTACAAGAAGTTCCTGCTTTTATTCAGCCACGATGAGGCACCTGACATTTCCCTTGGCATAGACAATGCGGTAATATACGATGGGGACGGCGACTCGGAAACTGAAGATGACCAGCTGGTGATTAACGGGAGCATAGAGCTCAATGATGCGTCGATAGACTTTGACTGCTCAGGAAAAAATTTCATGCAGGATAGGCTTTATGCAAGGTTCACTGCGACGCCCGATGTAAACATTGCTTTAAGCGGGAAACTGAGTGAGACTGTAAGCCTTGAAGACTTTAAGAGTCAGTGCAAGGAGCAAAACCTTAAGCCCGCTGTCGGCAGTAAGTTTGCGGAGGGAGTGGATATAAACGACAAGGTTGTTCTTGGAAGCATTGCGGTAAATCTAGGAACGCTAACACCTGTATGTAAATTAGGCGAACCCGAACCCATATCGACCCAGCTTACAGCTGCGATACTGTTTACTTGCAGCTTGGAGGGCACCATTTCTGCTCAGATAACATCGGCATTCAACTGGGACTGCTATCTGGATAGGGGCTTTGACTTCCGAAGAGACGGATTGGCATATTATCTTGAGAAGGAGTACAACGTATTTGCAGACGGCGACTGCCCTAGCAGGAATGTCATAGGAGCCGAGCCTACGGAAGAGGAAAAAAGCACGATTCCCGATGTGGATTGGTCGATTGCAGGAAATGGCGAAAAGTCAATAAGCGCAAAGATTGGGACGGATGTTGCGTTGTACGTGGCCAACATTATTCCGGCTATGATAGAAAACCAGTTCATCACAAAGACAAATGTGACCGGAAGTTTCTCGATTGAAGATGATGGAATTTTCAATGAGGCGTCAGGGAGTGTGGATGTTGGTTTCGAGTCCAGCATTTTGGCAAGACTCAAATTCGCAGGAGATTCGTGGCTGACTGATAAGATTACTTTTGAGTATTCAAAGAAGCTCTATGAAAATACTTTTTTCCATAAGGAATTTCAAGAGGGGAAAAGAGTTGACTTCCCGGATCCTTATTTGGAAGCGGCAGTGAGAAGAGCAATCAACAAGTACGAGGGGGATATTTTCAAATCAGACGTGGAAAAAATTACAGAATTACATCTTGACGATGCAACTAATCTGGAAGGCATTCAGTATCTAACTAATTTGGAATGTTTATACTATAACGGAAATCAACTTAGTGATATAACACCTTTAGCAAATTTGACTAATTTAAGAGAATTGCACATGTCTCGTAATCAAATAAGCGACATATCCCCTTTAGTGAATTTAACCAAATTAGAAATGTTGGGACTTAATAATAATCGAATAAGCGATATATCACCTATAGCCAAATTGAATAATTTGTTTTGGTTGGATCTTACTAACAACCAAATAAGCGATATTTCCGCATTGGCAAATTTATCAAAATTGCAATATGTGTACTTAGATAGCAATCAAATAAGCGACATTTCTGCGTTGGCCAAGGCTGAATTGAATAATTTACAATATTTAAATTTTGGGGGAAATCAAATAAGCGATATATCGCCTCTAGCAAATTTAAATAATTTGCAGGAGTTGCAACTCGCGTGCAATCAAATAAGTGACATATCGCCTTTGGCCAATCTGACAAATTTAGGTGGCTTATATCTTTATGCCAATCAAATAAGTGATATATCACCTTTGGCTAACTTGACAAATTTAGGTGGCTTAGATATTGCAAGAAATCAAATAAGTGATATTTCGCCTTTGTCAAATTTGATTAACCTCCGCAGCTTGTATCTTTCCGGCAATCAAATAACCGATTATAGCCCTGTGTTCGGATATTATGAGAATATTTGGTATATATGGAGAGATTTTTCTTTAAGCAGCTTGGATTATGCAAAGTGCCTTATGGGAATTGGCGACTATTATAATGCGGTTGTATACGCAGGAATGGCTATAGACAGTGGATATGAGGAGGGAAGTTACGTAATGGCTGAAGCTGCTAAAGAATTGGCAGACGCGGCGTATTATGCTTATCACGAGGGTGACAAGGAGAAAGCTAATAGCTACTATCAACTTTTAAGTGTAACATCTGGTGTTCCAGAACAAATCAGAATAGACGCAATTAACAATCTAGACTGGCTTGAATGGTAATATGTTATAAATCACCAACTTTGTCTACGAGTTGACCATCGATGTTGCCTCAAACTGCTCGCTTATCTTGCCGTGATTAGGTTCTATTTTGGCCATGACAAGATTGTCATGGCCGTACTTTAAGGGAGTTTTCCATCGATTACTGTTCTGATCATGTGGTCGTCGACCAGCTTCTTTGCTCGCTGTGAGGCATACATAAGCGCATGAGTACATACTTTGTTGATGGCTCTAGCTGAGCCGGCCGAGTACTTGTAGACCTCGTCAATTGCCTTGTCGGTGAAAACTTCCTGTGCACCCTTTGCGTATGCAAGGTGCGCAGCTATGTATTCTTGGGTCTGAGCTCGGTCATACTGCGGTATTTCGCACTTGATGTCGATTCTTTGGCGAATCGCCGCGTATCTTTGAAGCTTGAGCTTGTCCCATAGCTCATTTTGACCAACAAGGATAAGAGCCATCGGGTTTAAGGAGTCCATCTTATAGTTGAGCAGAAATCGGATTTCTTCAAGTGTTTCCCGGTCGAGAAGATGCGCTTCGTCGACTATTGTAACAACTGTCTTGCTGTGAACACCGCGGATAACCTCCAGATGTTGATGAAGCTGTCGTTTCGAGTCACCACGGTAGAACTTGGATTCTACTCCGAGCTGATCAAGAAGGCCCTTATAGAACCATCTTGGAGTCAGTTTTGAATCTGAAAGGTACAGCACCTGGTAGCGGTCTGAGGGAAGCGAGGCTGTGAATTTTCTAATGGCAGTTGTTTTGCCGCAGCCTACATCTGCCGTAACCAGGGCAAACAGGCGTTTTTCTGCGACAAACTCAAGTCTTCCGAGAGTTTCATCAAGCATTGGCGACATGTAGAGATTACCCACAGGTACGCTGTTTACAAATGGCGTATGCTGCATCTCGAAGAAGGCTTCATACATTTTCTTTCACCTCCCGATTCTTTCTAAAGACGACAGCGATGTCTTTCTTAGTCCGGTTGGTGATGTTGGCTTTGTTTAGTGCTTCCAAAAGCCTTGACCCATCGGCTTTTACGGGAGCAAGCTCCTGAGGCAGAAAGGCTCTAGCGCCGCAGTTTTCTCCTATTTCAAGCTCTTTTGCTTTGAAGGACTCAAAATCCTTATGGTGAATTTCAACTTCGTGCGACCATGACGGATCATAGCGGACCTGTACTTTTCTGCCAATGAGCTGCAGTCCGACTTCATACTTTTTGCCAGCGAAGCTGACGCAACCGGTCTTGTCGACAAGCCTTTCATTGGTATGCAGGAAAGCCTCGGTGCAAGCCGCCATGTCTATGAACTTAAGGGGCCGAGAGTCGGTTTTGAAAGCCGTATCCGGTGAGATTCCTCCGAGTCCGTAATGCTCTGTTTTGTGGTAGTGGCTTGAAATCCATAGCTGAAGATAATGGTTGAGCTCATCAAGTGAGGTTATGTTCATCAAGGCTACTTCCGAAAGAAACGAATCCACTCTGCGGTTGAAGGCCTCGATTTTGCCTTTCCCCTCCGGGTGGTAGGGCTTTGCGAATAAGAGCTTGATTCCAAGCCTTGTGCATGCTCTTT
>NZ_WXFG01000011.1 GCF_009881055.1 Peptoclostridium sp. | reverse complement strand
GCCCTGTGGAATACAGGCTTAACCTCTTGGCGGCATAAAAATGGCGTAGCAGCCATAAAACTGCTACGCTAAAAAGTCTAACTTATTGGGGTCACATCACATATGCCTAAAGAGAGCCGTTTTTTATATTATGCAAAGCTTATTATAGAATTAGCCTGCAGCATTATTTTGTTTTTAAGCTTTCGGGAATTTTTATTCCAATGCTCTTTGCCGTCTCATTGTTTATTACAAGGTCTGTGTTCTCAAGAAAGCCTACAGATATTTCTCCTGGAGCTTCCCCTTTCAGAACCCTAGCTGCCATCTTGCCAGTTTGAAGTCCAAGATTGTAGTAGCTTATGCCCTCAGTTGCAAGCGCCCCGCTTTTGACATGGGCGTCCTCTGCCCCTATAAGGGCAAGCTTGTTTTCAATGCATTTGTTGGCTATTAGAGGCATTGCGGATGCAACCACATTGTCAGTAGGAGTATAGAGTACATCTATTTTGCCCTTTGCAGAATTGAGAGCCTGGTCTATGTCGTTTACAGTTGTAATGCCTATCTCAACTATTTTGAATCCGAACTTGCCTGAAAGCGCCTTGGCCTTTTCCACCTGGACAATCGAATTGGCCTCGCTTGTATTGTATATCATGCCAATCTGTTTAGCTCCCGGTACCAGTGTTTTCACAAGCTCGAACTGCTTTTCCATGGGAGCCGCATCACTTGAGCCTGTTATGTTACCGCCTGGCTTTTCAAGTGAAGCCGCAAGACCAGCCGCTACCGGATCAGTTACTGCCGTAAATACTATCGGGATGTCCTTTGTCGCGTTGGCTGCAGCCTGCGCTGAAGGCGTAGCTATAGCAACAATCAAGTCTTTTTTTGATGATACAAAGCCGTCAGCTATAGTCTGGGCTGTAGGCATGTCGCCCTGGGCATTTTGGAAGTCTATTTCGAGGTTCTCACCTTCAACAAAGCCCTCTTCCTTTAGCGCATCAATAATGCCTTTTCTTGCATCATCAAGCGCAGGGTGTTCCACAATCTGTGAAATTCCAATTTTGTACGTTTTGGTTTCTGAAGATGAAGAAGTGTCCGGAGCCTTTGAGCAGCCCGACAATAAAGACGTTGACAAAAGAATTGAAGCACAAAAAATAGATACGAGTTTCCTGACCATACTACCATCCTCCTGAGATTTGAAATTTTTGAATAGTTGCCGTTCATAAGACACTCTTCTACTCGCCCCAAGGGCCTACACATGCCTTCCTTTTTCAGACAGACAATACAATTAAATCGAGCGTCTTATTATGACACGATTTTAACATACATTAGTGCTTGTGTAAAGTTTTGTAAATATTCAGACATTTCAACATTGGTCGCCTCACGCTGGCCTGTCTTTGCTTGGCATTGCTGGGTAGCAACAAAATCCAAACCTGCACAAAAGAGTCCCGAAATATCCAGGACTCTTTCTTTAATTACCCAATTTTCAATTTACATATGGGTGCTGATCTCCTCGAGGGACTTGCCCATAGTCTCTTTTCCAAGGACCGCAACGACCACCGCAACAGCGGCAAATACGGCAGTCAGCATTAAAAACACATACCCAAAGCCAGCCTGTGTGCCGAATGCCTTGTATACTACGGGCACTACAAAAGGCGCCATGAAGGCCCCCAAACGTCCAAAGGCCGAGGCCCAGCCTGTTCCGCTTGCCCTTGCAACCGTGGGATAAACCTCTGGGGTGTAGGCGTATACACAGCCCCAGGCTCCAAGACTGAAAAAGTACAGCAGGCTTCCATATATTATGACCTCAGTTGTACTCCCCGCATGTCCGAACAGCCACGCTGCCACAGCAGTTCCGGCAAAATATAAGGCAAGCACCATCTTCCTTCCCACCTTTTCAACCAGATAGGCCGCGCTGAAATATCCGGGCAGCTGGGCAAGACACATTATAAGAGTAAACTCAAAGCTCCTTACAAGGTCAAAGCCTTTGTCAACCAGCAGGGAAGGCGTCCAGAGCACAAAGCCGTAGTAACCGAAATTTATTCCAAACCATATAACCCAAAGAACGACAGTACTCCTTACATATTTTTTCGACCACAAGTCTCCAAAGGTCACCCTGCCGTTAACCTGGTGCTTTGAATTCTCGCTTGTCGCCATTCCTGGCTCATAGCTTATGCCGGCCTGCTTTTCCATTATGCCAACAAGCTGGTCCGCCTCCTTTATCCTTCCTGCCATTTCAAGATATCTTGGCGACTCGGGGACAATCTTCCTGAAATAAGCGGCAAACAGCGCAGGCAGAGCGCCTACCCAGAATGCCGTCCTCCAGCCGTAAACAGGAATCATAAGATACGCAACAAGCGCGGCAGCTATCCAGCCCCATGCCCAGAAGCTCTCGAGTATTATAACGTTTCGTCCCCTGTCCTTTGTGGGCGAGTATTCGCTGACCAGCGTGGACGCGGCAGGCAGCTCACCGCCAAGTCCAAAGCCCGTAAGGAATCTCAGTGCCAGAAGCATCGGATAGCTCGTGGAAAAGCCTGAAAGCCCGCTGGCCACGCCGTAAATGATAAGAGTCCACATTATTACCTTTCTTCTTCCCCACCTGTCAGCAGCCATGCCGGAAAGAGCAGCTCCCAGCGCCATTCCAAGCATACCCGAGCTTCCAAGAAGCCCAAGCTGCCCGGTTGTTAGCTCCCAATCCTTTCCTATAGCAGCCATTACCCCGGCAACCATCCCTTGGTCCATAGCGTCGAACATCCAGCCTATGCCTGTCCAGAAGAGTATTTTTTTGAGCATTGGTGTAGTCGGTAGTCTGTCTATGCGTGATGTAATGCTTAGCATTTTTTTCTCCCTTCATTTTTAATGTGTTAATTCTACAGTCCGTTTTCTCTCCAGGCCTTCATGCCGCCCTCGAGTACAAGCACATTCTCGAACCCGGCCTTTTTTAGTATCTGTGCCCCTGTTGTAGCCCTGGCTCCAGAGCGACATACAGTTACAACAACATCCTGTTTATGACTGTGCACTTCCCGTTGCTTTATTGCAAGCTCGCCTATTGGAATGTTGAAAACTCCGTCTATATGACCCAGTGGCCCTTCAAGCTCTTCTTCCTCACGGACATCTATGAGCAGCAAAGTCTCCATGCCATTGCGAAGCCTATCGCTCAATTCTTGCACAGTTATATAGCCCACCTGAATTTCATTGACGCCCTCATCCATGGTCCCCTTTATCTCACAGGCAGCGACATCCACAGGGATCCAGGCTGCGTTGGGGTCCTGTGAGCAAGCGTAGTTCGCCTTTAATACGTCCTTCATCCACTCGGCAGGTCCGAGGCGCAAATCCTCGATATATCTTATAAATTCTTCCTTGCTGCGCTTTTGCAGATGGGGATTAGTCCTGCGCTGAGTTCCAAGGGTTGATGGCTGTCTGCCTCGGTACTCATGAGCTGGATAAACCACAAGCTCGTCAGGCAGCTCGTCCAGCCTTTTAAGGCTTTCCCAGTGATCTGCCGGGTCCCCTCCCGGCAGATCATCTCGCCCGGCGCCACCGTCGTCGAGGAAAAGGAAATCCCCAGTCATCAACTTGTCACCGACTATAATGCTTAGTGCGTCCTTAGTATGTCCAGGCGTGTAGATGAATTTGAATTCAACGTCGTTTATTTTTAAGATATCCCCGTCCTTTACTCGTATGCTCACGCATTTGGACGGTGCGTTTTCATGCATTACGTACTCGCAGCCTGTGGCGTCCTTAAGTGCGGAGCCTGCCGATATGTGGTCTGCATGGGTGTGGGTGTCAATAACATGGGTCAGCTTCAGGTTCCTGTCTTTCAAAAGCTCGATATAATATTTGAAATGTTCAATTACCGGATCAACAATAACAGCTGCGCCGTCCTGCTCATTTACTATAAGATAAGTTTTGCAGGAGTGAGGATTAAGCTGTTCAAACCTCATAATATTCCCTCCCTTTTGCCTCATATATTAAGGCACTAATCCTGATTTAAACTCTTAAATAAGACATTGAAAAGTGTAGAGTTTTTTTGCTTCTAGTATGATTATATACTATTAATCTGGAAAATTCATAAAAACATGTATGCTATTGAATCAGCTTATATGCTATCTGAGAAAATAGGCGTATCTGTAAAATATAGCATAGTCCATCACAATTTATTCACAGAATTGACATATTTCTTGCCTATAATAAAAGTAGATAAACTAATTAGTATTTCACTATACTTGCTGAACA
Source organism: Peptoclostridium sp. (assembly GCF_009881055.1). Taxonomy (GTDB): domain Bacteria; phylum Bacillota; class Clostridia; order Peptostreptococcales; family Peptostreptococcaceae; genus Peptoclostridium_A. The sequence continues at coordinate 5,225 of NZ_WXFG01000011.1, read as the reverse complement.
TATTTGACGAAAGGGGAGATAAAAATGATGCGAGGATTTTATGGACATGACTTCTGGTGGATGGGATTCACACCTATGATTATCAATCTTATTTTCTGGGGTGTAGTAATTTTTATCGCTGTAAAACTGCTCAACAACTATCTTAATAGAGTCGATGCTTCCAAGTCTAAGGAAGATTCTGCTATGGCCATACTCCGCGAAAGGTATGCCAAAGGCGAAATCGATGATGAGGAATTCAAGAAAAAAAAGTCAGAGCTGGAGTAAATTAATCTACTGTGCTCTGTGTTTGTGCTAACAAGGAGCAGGGGTTGTCAGTTTATGACTTCCCCTACTCCTTGCATTTACCTTGCTATTTTACCGATAAGCAGTCATCGTTATATAGTTGTAATCATTTATAATCACTTGTATTTAGGCCATTCCAGCTCCTGATGCTCCCATCACCAAATGAATACTCCGGCGTCCTTAGAGGGTATTTTATCTCCGATGAATAGTACCATGGATCATCAGGATGAAGCGGATTTTTCAGCACATGGAAATCCTCCGCCGGCATATAGCCCTGGCCTAGCAGAAAGCACTTCTTGCCGCTCGCATCCTCTGCAATATCAAGCACCAAAACCACGTGCCCCGAGCTTCCTCCTCTTATGAACATATCCCCCGCTTGAATGTCCTCCAAAGCTATAGCATGGCTTTCATTGTAAAGGGACAACGTGCCTGCGTAGACATACACCTGCTCAATATATTTCCTAAAGCCTTCATAAGTGTCGTCATAGCCGGCTCTTTTTACCCAGCGCACGGTGTTTCCACTAACCTCTAGCCTGTTGCCGCCCCGCCACTTGGAATATTCCATCAGAAAACCGTTTGTCAGGTGAAATGCAATACTTTCAAACTCGCCAAGGGACCAATAGTATTCCCCGTATATTCGCATCACTGAGTCAGCGCACTGTTGCAAATTGCCACTTCCCACATCCAAGTCAAAGACAGCTATGTGGGCGGACTCCCAAGCTGCATCCTGATAAAAGCACCGCCGAAACCATTAGCAGCATTATAATTTCCCTCACGCCTCTGCCCCCTTATATAGACCAGCTATAGTATGCTCTTGTTCGCCCTAGGCACTAGCATAGGCGGCATTTCGTTCTTCAGCCTCCAAACAAAGCTCATCGGCTTGCTTCCCGAGTGGCGAACATAGTCACACTCGCCTAGGAATATAAATGGCGACGTATATCCGTTTTCAACCTTGTATTCCCTTACAAACAAGGCTATTTTATTTCCTGTGGATTTGTGGTTTACATACCTTTTTGCAGTGGAGCTTCCCTCTGCGGTCCTGCTTTGTGTCTGCCAATGGAAGAGCCTGTCGTTTATAGCGTAGTCCTCATACAGCGTTGATGGCGAAAAATCCTTTTCAGACTTGTTGAGAGTTATGAAGAATATGTCGAGCTTCCGCTTGGCAAAGTGCTTTACGCCTTCTCTGAAGGCCGGACTGCTCTCCTCATTGTAATACCCAAGAGCCGCAAGCACCTGGGAAGTCGAATAACTGCTGTGGACTCCGAGAGGACATGGAAATCCAAGATCGCTTTCTATTTCAATAAGATCCATGTTTTCATAGTTGTAATGGAGAATGTCTAGGATTTCCTCCATCATTTCGGAGCATTCAAGTATTCTTCTTATCCCCTCCTCCATGCTGCCGAGACCTTCCGCCTTCGGATGTGAATTGTAGAAGGAATAGTAAAGCATTGAGAGCATAAGACTCTTCTCTTCCCCGTCTGCAGACCTTCCTCCCATATAGGCTATAAGGAATTCCAAAAGTCGTCTCGAATTCAGATGGAAAAGATTTGGAAGCCTCTTTGTTATGACAGCCTCAGCTTCATAATTGAAATCTTCTTTGACTCCCGCCTCGACCATCATCCTTCTAAATGTCCTGTCTCCGTTTTTGCCGTAAAAATCATATATTGACAGATGATGGTGCTTAAGGAAGTTGGCCAAGGTAAGCTCCAAGCCGGTATCAGCGCAAAAACACCTTATTTTTTCTACAAGATTCCTGCGGCTGCTTGAGCTTTCCTTTATGTTTCTAAGTATGTATTCCCTTGCCTGTTTTTCTAGCTGTATGTAGCAGCCCTTTGGCAGGTTGAAAAATCCATTCTGGACATAGTGCTTGACGGAGTGCTTAGTTCTACCTATTAAGGCTTTGAACTTCTCTTCGAAGCTGTAGTTTCTGTGAGCTTGTCCCACAAAGTCGAGTACAGTGAGACAATCCTTGCCCTCGCACAGCCTGAGGCCCCTTCCAAGCTGCTGCACGAATACAGTAAGGCTCTCTGTTGGCCTTAGGAAAAGCACAGTGTTTATCTCGGGTATGTCGACACCCTCGTTGTAGAGGTCCACTACGAATATGAGCTTTATTTCCCCCTTAGAGAGCATATGCCTTGCGTCTGTCCTGAGCTTTCCTTCGACTCCCGAATAAAGGGCGACTGAAGGTATGCCTGCTTTGCAGAAAAAATCGGCCATATATGTGGCATGCTCTATGCTCACGCAGAATCCAAGTCCCTTGACATCGTTTATATCAGCCACATAGCGCTGCAGGCTGCTTATGACCTGTTTGCTTCTGAGCTTGTTTGATGTGTACACATTTTCAAGCTCCTTGATGTCATAGCCTCTTCTGCCCCATTTGAGCCTTGAAAGGTCTATATCGTCAGAGACGCAAAAATACTGAAAAGGGCAGAGTAGCTTCCTGTCAATGGCCTCCGTCAGCCTCATCTCCCCTGCTATAGTATCCTCGAAATACTCGAGTACATTCTTGCCATCCATACGCTCAGGCGTTGCAGTAAGGCCAAGGAGAATTTTGGGCTTATAGTGGCTCAAGAGCCTCTGATAGGATCCTGCCGCCGCGTGGTGGAACTCGTCTACTATTATGTAGTCATAGAAATCCTCGGATGTCTTCTCGTAGAGCCTTGTGCTGTTGAAGCTCTGTATGCTTATGAAGAGGTTGTCTATGGCTCCCGGCACGTTGCCGCCACAAGCAGGTTTTTGTGCCTGCCGAACACCTCGCGCTCAACCCTGAGCTTTTCAAGCATCTCCTTCTGGTAGTGGTATGGCTGTATGTCGAACTCAACATATGAATCGTCGCGGCCTTGGCGACTTCTGCTTAGCGCTGCTCTCAGTCTCTCTGCATCCTGCTCGCTCTCCCCGCAAAAGTGCACGAATTCACTGTCGTTCCAATAGCTCTCGAATGTAGCCTCGAATTTTTTGAGTATGTCGAAGGAGTCCTTTTCAGTGACCTTTATGTTCCACTCGAGCCCCGAGGTTAGAGCTGGATTAGATATGTTTGACGAGCCTATGTAGGCAGTAGAAAATCCGGTCTCCCGTTTGAACAGATAGGCCTTAGCATGCAGACGCGTCCTGTCCACATCATACGATATTTTGACTTCTGTATTTTTGAGGCGGCTAAGCTCGAGTACGGCTTTGTAATCGGTGGCCTCCATGTACGAGGTTGTTATGACCCTGAGCCTACCATGCCTGTTTTCTGTGAAATCTTTAAGCTCCTCTATTATGCATCTGAGGCCGCTCCATTTTATGAACGAGACTAGCATATCGATGGAATCGGAGGTGGCTATCTCCTTTTTGAGCTCCTCAAGCATGCTGGGCTCGCAGTGTGACCCTGTAAACAGAGAGCTTTGTGAAATGGGTGTAGCAGGCCTTACTGCCTTCGCACTTCTTATGCCTCTAACACTGTTGAGCCTGGAGTAAATTGAAGTTAAAACCTCCCCTTCCTCCGATATCCTAAGGGCTTTGAACTCCTCCTCATCCAGCCTTTCCCCGAGAGCCGTAATCACGTCATTGCACGTTTCTATCTGGGAAAACAGCGCCTCTTTATCGTCTGAACAGCTGTCCCTTACATATTCAAGTGCCTTCCTGGTGACCGCAGAAACATATGAGGACAGCACCTTCCTGGCCTCCTCCACGTCGATATCCTCTCTGCCAACCTCGAAATCCCCAATTTCAAGTGCCTTAAGATCGCGCTTTAGCTTTTCGCTTATAATCTCTTCGTAGATTCCCTCTTTTAGCATGATGTCCCCCTTACGCTAATATTAATTATTTGAAACATCACCCGTTCTGCTGCGACAGCTTATTTGTCAAGCTGTACGACTTTATTTCCTATTCCTTAGGATAGTATGAAGGCTTGCATATTATCTCGTGTATTTTTGTTTCGAATATGTTGCTTGCATGTGCAGGTGTGATTACAACTGCCGTGTCCGCCCCTTTGCTTGAGCCACCAACAACGACAACAGGTTCTCCATAGGGTATTAGTCCGGCATCCAGCGCCATTACGGACACCTCCACGCATACCTTGACGCCTTGGCCAAGCATCCTCAAGGTATTGGCCATTATCTCAACAGGATAAGCCCCTCCAAATGCCCTGCTTATGCCCCTTTCGGCGCCGCTTAGCACATGGGTAGTAGACAGTACTTTTATCCCTGAGCCTTCGAGCTCATCCCTAACTTCCTGAGGCATTGAAGCTTTGCCCGGTTCTGAGAACCCATTTACATAAGTCACACATATCACATTAATTTCATCCCTAACTTTGAAAAGCCTCGCAGTGTCACCGCCGGAGGAAGCCACTACAATAGTTTCTATATTTTTCTCTTTAGCCGCCTTTATCGCAAGCGCTACCGTGGATTTTGTATTTGCCTTACCAATTGATTCATAATACATATTAATATCATCCTTTCAAGATTTTTATATAAGCATATTTATTATTTAATTTTATTTCGTGTTTAAACTGCTGTTTGCCGGGTATTTATTTAATATCAATTAAATATACTATTTATCTCAATATAATCATAAAAGGATATCAAGTAAAGATATAAAATCAGTCGTCATTTTAATTTAAGTAAGATGATGGAAGATAACAAAAATATCTTTAATAAATCCTAATATTGATTATACTAAAGAAAATACTATATTTAATTTTTATATAAAATATTATAAAGGGATGCTATATCCTGAAAGGAGCAGATTCCCAATATGTTTGAGAATTTGTCATCAAATGAAAAAGGACTTATCTTTTAATGTCAGTATACTAAAAAACTGAATTAAAAGAGAAAAGTCCTTTTTTCATGAAGTTCGAGTGTGTAAAATAAAGTGTGTATCTTCCTTAGAATTGATATAATCAAACTATCATTCAAGGAGGTACGCACTTTTTCTATGGGAATTTTAAGTAAAGACCAAATCAG
>NZ_WXFG01000015.1 GCF_009881055.1 Peptoclostridium sp. | reverse complement strand
CACTATAGCAAGGAGGATACACCTGTTCCCATGCCGAACACAGAAGTTAAGCTCCTTAGCGCCGATGGTACTTGGATCGAAGGGTCCTGGGAGAGTAGGTCGTGGCTGCGTAATCTTTTTATTTTTTGCATCAATACAAGAAACAGGCGGTCTTAGACTCCGCTTTTGGATTTCCAGGCGGCTCATACGATGCTGCAGCTGCCAGCTATAATCCGATGAAAAAGCCGGTCTTATGTCTCGTTTTGGAGGCTGCAAAGGCTCGCATATTTCAAAGCTCTTGAATTTTGAGAACTCGCGCTGCGCTGCTCAGACACTCAAAATTCTGCGGCTTTGGGCATATGCTTCGCCTGCAGCCTCATCAAAACAAGCCTCAAAAAGACCTGGCATTCTTTCATCGGATTTACGCTGCAAAGTACGCATATATCTAGATGCATCGCAACTCATTAAATCAAGCCTCTTTTATTCCGTTTGGATTCTTGCCACGAGAGATCTGTCCAATGGCCCATTTGTATAAACATCGATTAGCCGGCTTATATAGCCCGGCTTTTTTTATTTGGATGAATGACTAAGCAAATCAAGCTATTCAAAGTGCTGCAAAAAAAATAAAAGATTCACGCAAGAGCGGTGTGGGAGGGAAACCGGCGCTCAATTTATCATGCAGAGTCAGTAGCAAAGCCAGAAAGCCTAAGCAGCAACGCAGCTTCAAAAGAATAAGAACAGTCAAAGTAGCTTTTTTGACAGAGATATTGCACAAAATATGAAAAAGCAGTATAATATATTTAGATGATTACCTAAATATCTAAACAATCCAAAAGAATACATCGAATGGAGGTGGATAGCTTGAATGATCTGTTTAAAGCGCTCTCAGACCCTACAAGACGCAAGATACTTGAGCTTTTGAAGGAGAAGGATATGAGCGCGGGAGAGATAGCCGATTACTTCAACATAAGCAAACCCTCTATAAGCCACCATCTGAATATACTAAAGAATGCGAACCTGGTGCTTTGGGAGAAGGACGGCCAGAATATAATATACGCCATAAACACAACGGCAATGCAGGAAATAGTAAAGTGGATATTTGATTTTGCTGAAGGGAGTGACCAGGACAATGAAAACAAATAAATTCATATTAGAGCTTATAATTATATCCATAATCGGAACTATTTTTGTATATGGCTATCTGCCTGATACCATACCTCTTCACTGGAACATACAGGGCGAGGTGGACCGGGTGGGAGGCAAAAACAACGTTTTTATAACTGCACTGCTTCCGCTGGTGCTCTATATGCTGATGATGCTGTTTCCAAAGATAGATCCAAAGAAGAAGTCGTATGAAAAGCATAAGAAAGCATACAGCATAACTGTTGGCTTAATATTAGTATTCCTAATTGTAATACACTGGGTGACTATTCTTGTGAGCCTTGGGCTTAATCTGGATGTGTCAACTGTTGTTTCTATGGGCATTGGCGTGATGTTCATTGTGATAGGGAATTTCATGAGCCAGATAAGACAGAACTATTTTTTCGGAATAAGAACCCCCTGGACTCTTGCCAATGAAAATGTATGGAAGAAGACTCACAGGGTTGGCGGGTACGGTTTCATAGCCATTGGAGCGGCATTCATCCTGAGTGCGTTTTTAAAAAGCTCAATGCTTAAGTTTATTATAATAGTTGGAGGTACTATAGGATTCACTCTATATATATTTATATATTCTTATTTTGTATTCAAGAAGGAGACGGAGAGTAAACAGTGATAAATATAGGATCAGGGAGCCGAAGCTTTGACTTTGGCTTCTTTTTTTTGTGAGAGAGGCGGTATTTTGCATATTGTGCGAATGGCTGTGATATACTATCTGTATAGCACGCTGTTAATATAAATGGCATGGTTGCAATGTGTTAAAGGTTTTATCATATAATAAAAAGGAGCATGGCATGGAAGAGCTTTTTTTAAATAGAAGGCTGCGTGAAATAGCGGGGAAGAGTACTGTGTCGTTCCATGTGCCGGCCCATAATGGGGGAAAGCTTTTTAAAAGGCTTGGAATAATCGATTATGAGGACGGGATTTTGGGAATTGATACGACAGAACTTCCCGATACTGACAATCTCCATAATCCCCAGGATGTAATAATGGAGGCTCAGCAGGCAGCGAGCAGAATTTTTGGAAGTGAGGAGTCCTTTTTTCTTGTCAACGGAACTACGGGAGGCATTCATGCCGCGATAATGAGCTGCACCTCACCGGGGGATAAGCTTATCATGGACAGGAACAGCCATATGAGCGCGTACAATGCCTGCATGCTTGGAAGAATCGATGCGGTTTATCTCAAACCGAGTATAGATGCTCAAAGGGGCATACCGCTGCCGGCATCTGAGGAGACTATAGAAGAGGCCATACAAGAAAATCCGGATGCCAAGGCCGTGTTTTTAACAAGTCCGACTTATTACGGAGACTGCATTGATATAGAACGCATAAGCAAGGCGGCACATAGGCATGGCATGGCGCTTATTGTGGATGCGGCGCACGGCTCGCATCTGGGCCTTAGCAGCCGTTTGCCATCGCCTGCCATAAGATTGGGTGCGGACATTGCCATATGTAGTCTGCACAAGACTCTGGGCTCTTTTACGCAGTCCTCCATGCTGCACGTTAATGGGGAAATGGCGGACAGAGAAAGACTTCGGAGCTTACTGCGTATGCTGCAGTCGTCGAGTCCGTCATATCTGCTCATGAGCTCGCTTGAGATGGCTGCATTCGTATATGAAAAGCACGGGGAAAGGCTTATGGAAGAACTGCAAGGACATATAGATGACATAGCCAAGGAATTTGAGTGCTTTGAAAATATAAAGCTGTATGAGGGAAATGCGGGCATATTTGACAGAACCAAGCTGTTTGTGCTTACAACGGCTACTGGCGCCAGCGGGTATGAAATCGAGGAGCTGCTTAGGGAGCGTTATAACATACAGCCGGAGTTTTCAACGCCCTATGGTGTACTTTTTGTAAGCAGCATAGGCAATGACGGGAGTGATTTCGATGCGGTCAGGTCTGCGCTTTGCGAAATAGACAGGCTGAAGCGCCATGGCAACCATCAGGAGATTCCAAAGTATCCCACTGCCATGCCCAAAGCGTTGGCGAGCATATCCAGCGCTTTTTACATGAAAAAGAGGGCGGTTTCCCTGGAAGAATCCAGGGGCTGCATAAGCGGGGACTACATAATCCCGTATCCGCCAGGTATACCGCTGATTGCGCCTGGAGAGCTCATTAGAGATGACGTAATTGAATATGTAACAGAGGCACTGGGGATGGGAATGCAGGTAAACGGTGTAGGTACGGATGAAAATAAAAGCGTCATGGTGATAGACATGCCAAAGAGGCATTTATAGGGAGTGATTTTTAATGAGCAAGATAACTATAGTCGGCCTCGGGCCGGGAGACATTGACCTGATAAGCAAAGGGGCGCTTGATGCCCTGAAGAATTCAAAGCACGCGGTGCTAAGGACAAAGGAGCATCCGGTAGTTGAAAGGCTGATAAGAGAAGGGGTGGAATTTGATTCTCTAGACAGGTACTATGAAACCGAATGCAGCTTTGAGGAGGTCTACAAGGGTATTGCAGAGCACATAGTGTCCATGGCGCAAGGAGGCGTCGTATACGCTGTTCCTGGGCACCCTAGGGTGGCGGAGAACACCGTTTCGCTGATAGAAAAGCTGGCCTGCGAGAAGGGCATAGAGCTTGAAATAATACCGTCGATGAGCTTTGTAGACGCAATGTTCAATTCTCTTGGCTTCGACCCTTCAGATGGTTTCGTGCTGCTTGACGCGCTAAGCTTCAAGAGCAGGGAGCTCAGCAGCGACAAGGCAGTAATTATAACGCAGGTTTACAGCAAACTGGTGGCTTCGGATACAAAATTAAAATTAATGGAGCATTATGACGATGACCAGGGCATATACGTAGTTGGGCACGCAGGGATAAAGGACAGCGAAAGCATAGTAGGCATGCCGCTTTGTGAGCTTGATCACTACAAAGGCTTCGACCATCTGACGAGCGTGTACGTGCCGGGAGGTGCAAGCAGAAAATTCAAGGGCGTATCAGACCTGGAGGACATAATGGAGAAGCTAAGATCCAAGGATGGCTGTCCCTGGGATATAAAGCAGACCCACAAGTCCATCAAAAAGTGTCTGATTGAGGAAGCCTACGAGCTTGCAGACGCAATCGAAAATGATGATGTGGAAGGTATGATAGAGGAGCTTGGCGATGTGCTCCTGCAGGTTGTATTCCATTCACAGATTGGAAAGGAAGAGGGCATGTTCAACCTTGACGAGGTGGCGGACAGCATATGCAATAAACTTATATACAGGCATCCTCACGTATTCGGGGAAGACAAGTACGAAGAATCCACTTTCATGAAGAAGTGGGAGGACATGAAGAAGGCTGAAAAGGGCGAAGAGACTGTGGCGGAAGGGCTGGAGAGAATTCCGAGGCATCTTCCGGCTCTCATAAGGGCTCACAAGGTCCAGACCAAGGCCGCATATGTTGGTTTTGACTGGGAAGAGATCGAGGATGTGTATAAAAAAGTTCGGGAAGAATACAAAGAAGTTGTTGACGCGCATGCAGCCGGCGATATACAATACATACAGGAAGAGTTAGGCGATTTGCTGTTTTCAATAGTCAACCTAGCCCGGTTCTTGAAAGTCGATCCGGAAGAGTCGCTCAACGGTACAACTGAAAAATTTATAAGAAGATTCAAATTTATAGAGATAGAGGCCGCAAAAATGGGTAAGAATATTCAGGAAATGACATTGGAAGAGATGGACATACTCTGGGAAGCGGCTAAGAAAGTGCTGGGTTAAACTTGGTTTGTCCAAGACACTCCAAAAGTGTTACTAAATAAATTCTTAATATATTTTATGAGGAGGTAGTTATTGTGAACAAAGCTGAATTAGTGGCTAAAATGGCTGAAAAGAGTAACCTAACTAAAAAGGATGCAGAGGCAGCTCTAAACGCGTTCATGAAGACAGTTGAAGAAGCTCTTATAAGCAATGACAAAGTTCAACTAGTTGGTTTTGGAACTTTCGAGGTTAGAGAAAGAGCAGCTAGAACAGGAAGAAACCCAAGAAATCCTGAGCAGGAAATAGAAATACCAGCATCTAAAGCTCCAGTGTTCAAGGCTGGAAAAGGACTTAAGGAAATAGTTAACAAATAATATAATTATACATAAAAGATAAAAGTACGGATGTTATCCGTGCTTTTTATTTTTTTGCGGGTACGGATTTATATGCGCTGATTCACGAAAGTGTAAATAGCTTTTTCTTGTGGTATAATAAAAACTATAATGATTTTAATTAATAATGTGGCTTTGGAGGAATGGCAGATGAGGCTGGACAAATTTTTGAAGGTATCAAGACTTATAAAGCGAAGGACAATAGCTAAAGAGGCCTGCAATAGTGGGATAATAAGCATAAATGGAAAAACAGCAAAGGCTTCAACAGAGATTTCGATTGGAGATATAATCGAGATAAGATTCGGTGAAAAGCTCACAAAGGTGAAGGTCACTGAAATAAGGGAGCATGTTCTCAAAAAGGAAGCCTGTGAAATGTATGAAGTCATGCAGCAGGACATGGAGCTGTAGCCCCATGTATGAAGGAAAGGGCGAGCAGAGCCCCAGAAGAAAGATGAATTATGAGAGGCTTGCTGTCAATGTAGTTGTAATATTAATATTTGCATATGTCTGCGTGACGCTTGTGAAGCAGGAAATCACAATAAGGAAGTACAAGTCGCAGATAGCAAGCATAGAGCGCAACATAAAAAATGAAGAGGCTGAAATCAAGGGGCTTCGCAAAAGGATGGAGAGCGTAGGAAGCCTTGAAAGCATAGAGCGGATAGCTCGAGAACGACTCAAGATGGTAAAGCCCGGGGAGATAATGTATATAGACTCGCAAGGCACAAAATAGCAGCATAGGTTTGGAGGGAATATATATGAAAGTTGCTGCAATAGATGTGGGAACCAATTCAATGAGACTGCTCATAGCTGACTATGAAGACGGCGATTTCAAAAACAGGGAAAAGCATATAAATGTAACAAGGCTGGGGCTTGATGTGGACAGGGATGGCATAATAGGCGAAGGAGCCATACAGAGGAATTTGGATTCTCTCGACGAATTTGGCAGCCTGGCAAGGCATGAGGGCTGTGAAGAGATATGGGCCATTGGAACGTCAGCTCTTCGTGATAGTAAAAATTCGGACGAATTTGTAAAAAGGGCGGCAGAAAAATCAGGTATAGCAGTAGAGATAATAAGCGGCGCTGCGGAAGCGGACATGGGCTTTATAGGAGTGCTGCAGGGGCTCGACCGCAAGGATGAGAACATATTGGTTGTTGACATAGGCGGCGGCTCAACAGAGTTCATAGTGGGCAACAAGGACGGTATAAAGTTCATAAAGAGCGAGAACATAGGCGCTCTCAGGATGACTGAAAAATTTCTAAGGCAGGATCCGGTTGACATGCTTGAATACGGGCTCATGGAGAGCTATATATCGGAAGAGCTTGACGATACCATAGACAAGGTGTGCAAGCTCAACATCAAAAAGGTTGTGGGCATAGGCGGAACAATAACGTCTGTAGCTGCAATGCTCCAGGAAATGGAGCCTTACGACATGGAAAAGATACACGGCAGCGTGATTAGGTACAGTGAAATCAGCCAGCTTCTTGGCAGCCTCAAGAACATGAGGCTGAGTGAGAAGCGGATGATAAAAGGGTTACAGCCACAAAGAGCCGACATCATAACTGCGGGAGTCGGCATACTCGAGATAATACTCAGAATGATATGCTTTGACAGAATGGCCGTAAGCGAATATGACAATCTGGAAGGTCTCATAGCAAAAAAGATGAACATATAAGAAAAGCCCTGCAAATGCAGGGCTTTTACTCGTCTATGAGTTCATCGGGATTGACATATATGTCTACTCCATCTTCGCCTTCAAAAATATCCTCATCAGTCCAGTCTTCATCAGAGCCTAGGAGTTCTGAATCTTCGAATTCTATTTCGGTCTCCTCTATTTGTATCTCCCATGTGTTGTCCTTCATGAATATGACGAAAAAAATATCATGAGTAGGCTCGGTTTCAATTTTTGAAAAATCAAGAACCCTGCCGTCTTCGAGCACTTCGATAGGGTATTTTTTCCATATCGCTTCGGTGTCATCGATTGTTTCGGTCGATTTACTGTTCATGGCGGCAACTATCCACTCCCTGAGTATTGCAAGTTCATCTTCGTCATCAACGTATTCGCCGTTGTAGAAGACGCCTTCAAAGTTGTTGCTGCCGAGCACCTCTCCGTTAAGAAACAGGAAGCTGCCCCAGAATGTTTTGGAAAGAACTTTTTGTATGAAGTCATCTTGATTCATAACATCACCTCGCTTACTCTTATGTTGATATGATACTGATACCCTTGTACAGGCAAATAGTATCAATAAATATTGGAGAGAGCGAAGGTTGTATAATAAGATTACCTGAAAAGCTTTTAGAAGTCATGCGCCGATGGTATAAATATAACAATATGTCAAATAAATCATATAGCATAATATAATCACGGAGGAAACCATGAAAACGCTCATAATAAACAACCCCTCTTCTGGAAGAACATTCCTTCAAAAGAATCTTGAGAGCATTGTCGGCAGGCTTGTGCTCGACGGCACGCTCAGCAGCGTTAAAAAATTTGACACAAGCGTGAATTTTGACTATGAAAAAGCTGTAAGAGATGGAATGAAGTCTGGCGTTGATGTCATAATAGCCCTTGGCGGGGATGGAACCATAAATCACGTTGTCAACGGCATGATGAAGTCTGGCGCCAATGTGCCGCTTGTCATAATACCTGCAGGAACGGTCAACGACTTTGCGGGATTTTTCAATATGCCCTCTGAAATAGACGAAATATGCCGCATGATAAGGGGCATGAAGACCAGAGCAGTAGACGTATGCACATTGAATGACAAATATTTCGTGAATGTCGCTGCTTGCGGGCTTTTCACCGACATAGCGCTGACTACAAAGGTTGAATCAAAGACGATACTGGGAAGATTTGCATATTATGCCGAAGGACTAAAGGAGATTCCCAAGCAGATATTCCAGTCGTTTCCGCTAAGATTCACAGTTAATGGAGAGAGTTTTGAAAGTGAAATTTCTCTATTTGCCGTATCGAATACTACATTTGCAGGTGGTTTTAAAAAATTCGCCCCTGATGCAACAATTGATGACGGGCTCTTCGATGTTGTGATAATAGAAAAGACAGACATACTTGACTTTGCAAACCTGTTTTTGGGTATATTGAGAGGGGAGCATGTGACAAACAATGCAGTCAAGTATTTCAAGACGGACAGCCTCCGCGTGGAGACGCTAAAAACAGACTTGCGTATAGATGTAGACGGTGAGGATGGGGGAGGATTCCCCGCTGAATTCGGAATACTTTCCAAAGCACTGAAAATATGTGTGCCGTAACCTGCAGATATATAAACGAAATGGGGAAGACCAGCCAAAAGCAAACTTTTGATGGCCTTTTCCATTTTTTTTGTCCGAAAGTTCTTGCCCTGTTTAGTTATAGATAGTTTCAATAGAAGAATATAATGCAATAAGCAAATTCAATTTTAAGTGTAGCCAAATTTTAGATATAATTAAAATAGAACATGAAAACACAATTCAATTAAATGTCGATTTTGTTTTACATAACAGACAGAGGTGAATAGGCCATGATCATAGATACGCACATGCATGAAAAGACATATTCGCTAGACAGCAAACTCTCGCTTGAGGACATAGTAAAAAGGGCAAGGGAGATCGGTCTTGACGGCGTTTGCATAACAGACCATGAGAGCAATGAGATAATGGAAAAGGCACACGAGTATTCAAAAGAGACCGGATTCCTCATAATAGTGGGAGCTGAGATACTCACCCATGAAGGAGACATAACCGTATTTGGCCTCGATCGCCTTCCGACCGAAAAGCTCCATGCTCAGCAGCTAATAGATATGACTTTAAAAGCCGGTGGAGTGGCTATGAGCGCTCATCCGTTCAGAAAGAACAATAGAGGAATGGGCAATTTGATACGAAGAGTGAAGGGACTTTCAGGAATAGAGGCGTTCAATGGAAGTACAAGGCATAGCGACAACCTGGACGCATACGGCCTTGCAGCAGAGCTTAATATTCCGTCTTTGGGTGCAAGTGATGCACATACAGTAGATGCAATAGGCAGGTATGCCACAATTTTTGATGGAAGAATAAGAGATACGAGGGATTTCATAGATGCGGTAAAGTCAGGCCGTACGCATCCAGCTGCACTTGTTGAAGGAAGGTTTGAAACAATAGAGTCATACCCTAGTATAATAAATAATAAAGCGGCAGTATAGAATTTAGTGATTAAAAGACAGGAGCCCCGGATAATTATCCGGAGCTTTTTTTATGCGCTAAAATGCAAAATAAAACAGGTGTAGGTAGAATCAGAGGCTATCAGATGTGCCTTGTAGTTTATAATATTTGAGTTTTTTTGCCAAAAAATGTAGCAAAGCAAGGCGCAGAGGGTAATAAGAGAATGATACGCAAAAAGCTTTTCTAAAAACAGGGGCGATATTATGAATACACTTATAAAAGGCAATGGGATAAGGAAGGACTACCAGATGGGAGAAGTCGTAGTGACTGCTCTGCGTGGGGTCGATTTTGAAATATACGAGGGCGAGTTTGTGGTAGTCCTGGGGCCCAGCGGCTCCGGAAAGAGTACGCTGCTAAATATCATAGGCGGAATGGACACCCCAACAGGCGGTGAGCTCTACTACAAGGATGAGCTCATATCTGAATACGACGAAGGTGCGCTAACCAGATACCGAAGAAACAGCGTGGGCTTCGTATTCCAGTTCTATAACCTGATGCCGAATCTCACGGCGGGCGAGAACATAAGCCTTTCTGTGGAGATAGCAAAGGATCCCCTCGAGATAGACTACGTGCTGGAAAAAATAGGCCTGCGCGACAGGAAGAACCACTTCCCGGCCCAGCTCTCCGGCGGTGAGCAGCAGAGAGTGGCCATAGGCCGGGCGATTGCAAAGAACCCGGAACTTTTACTTTGCGATGAGCCCACCGGAGCGCTTGACGTTTCAACAGGAGTGGAGGTCCTCAAGTTTCTCAAGCTATTCAATGAGGAACTCGGCAAGACGGTAGTCATAATAACGCACAACTCGGATATCGGCAAGATGGCAGACAGGGTGTTCTATATAAGAGACGGAAGCATAGAAAGAATCGCGGTGAACGAGAAGCCTATGAAACCGGAGGAGGTGTCCTGGTGATACTTCGCAAAAAGCTTATAAGAGACATAATGGGACACAAGTTGGTTTATATTTCCTGCGCGATTGTAATGATGATGGGTCTTAGCGTATACACTTCAATGTTCATGGTAATGGTCGACCTCAAGGGCGCACTTGACGACTTTTATGAAAGCTCCAGCTTCGGAGACGGCTTCGCCCAGGTCACGGGGATTCCCGTAAATGCGGTGGATTCACTTGCTAATATTGAGGGAATAGAGCGAATACAGGGGAAGCTTGTAAAAGACGTCCGGGTATATGACAGCGAATCAAAACAGGCAAAATACATCAGAATGGTCTCAATAGATTCAGACAACCCCAATATGCTTAACAAGCCGGTGGCAATGGAGGGCGAGCAGATAAGCTCTTCGAGAGACGGAGTATGGACAGATATAAAGTATTACAATGCAAATAATATAAAGTCTGGAGACATAATAGAGGTAATAGCCGAAGGCAAAAAGACAAGGCTCAAGGTGCTGGGAGGGGCAGTGAGCCCGGACTATGTATATGCAATAAGGAGCATAGAACAGATATACCCAGATCCGCTCCTGTTTGGAGTAGCCTACATAGACTACTCCAACATGGAGGGGCTTTTCAGAGAAAAGGGCATCTACAACGAGCTTGCCTTTACTGTCAAGGAAGGGTACACATATGATGATGTGGAGAGCATTTTGAAGCAAAGGCTCAAGCATTACGGACTCAAGGGTATATACGAGAGAAAGGACCAGGTCAGCCATTCCATACTCAACAACGAGATAGTGCAGCTGGAGAATACCGCCAAGACCTTCCCGTTTATATTTATTTCAGTAGCAAGCTTTGTGCTCTACATGATGCTCAGGAGGATTGTCGAGCAGCAAAAGGGTCAGATAGGGATTCTAAAGGCATTCGGATACAATCAGAAGGAAATATTCATGCACTACATGGGCTACAGCTTGGTAGTAGGTGTGCTGAGCGGCATATTTGGAGGGATTCTGGGATTTTGGCTTGAAAACTATTTCGTTGAAATGTACAGGGAATTTTTTACATTTCCGAATCTGCGCGCCACATACCCCATAGAATATTTTTTCCAGGCAAATCTGATTGCCTTGATATTCAGCCTCTTTGCAGGCTACAGCGGTACAAAGCGGATACTCGTGCTAACGCCTGCCCAGGCGCTAAGGACAGAGGTCGAAATCAAGACGCACACTATATTTTTGGAAAGGCTCAAGATTGTCTGGAGAAATTTGAACTCTCTTTCCAAAATGGCGGTTAGAAACTTGTTCAGGAACAGAGCTAGAAGCCTTTTCACTATGCTGGGCATGATTTTTGTTTTCAGCATAGTAGCCACAATGTCTTCATTCATGACTACAGTAGAGATAATGATGGACGAGCAGTTCACCGATATTCAGAAATACGATGCCAAGATGAGCTTTTACTACCCCCTCGATGCAGGCAAGCTTTATTCGGAGATAATCAATAATGAAAACGTGGTCGAGGCGGAGCCTTTGCTTGAAGCACCGGTTAGGCTCAAAAACGCTTGGCTTGAAAAGGATGCTCTTTGCATAGGCATAAAAGAGGGAAGCAGGCTGTACCACATATTGGACAACAAGGGAAGCAGAGTCGATATAAAAGGCAACGGGATGATACTCTCCGAAAGGCTGGCAAATTCGCTCAGGCTAAAGGAAGGTGATAAGGTTGAGATTGAAAGTCCATGGGCCACAAGAGATACGGTGAGCACAACGGTATCGGGAGTCGTACCGCAGTACTTCGGAGTAAGCGCCTATATGGAACTTGGCGCCCTGTGCGATATGCTAGGCCATAAAACAATGGCAAGCTCCATACTGATGAATATAAAGGACGGCTCGTTTGACAGTCTTAACAACGACTATATAGAGGGAAAGAATGTGTCATCCCTAGACCGGAAAGAGAGCGTAATTGAGATGTTCAACAGCCTTATGGAAAGCTACAAATACATGCAGTGGGTATTTGTAGTGTTCGGAGTTATATCCGGCTTTGCGGTTGTATATACCTCTTCGACAATAATATTCTCAGAAAGGGAGCGTGAGCTCTCTTCGCTGCGGGTGATTGGAATGACAAGGCCGGAGGTGTTCAAGATAATAGCTCTCGAGCAGTGGCTTATAGCAATGGCTTCATGGATAATAGGCATACCTGTAACATTCGGCTTGAGATGGGTAATAGCCCAGGGTATGAGCACGGACCTTTTCACTATTCCATACTCAATAGACCTAAGGTCGTTTGAGGCTGGTCTGGCAGTTGCCATTGTATCTGTAATAGCTGCTCAGATTTCAGTATACAGAAAGATTTCAAGGCTCGACATGGTGGAGGTTCTAAAGGAAAGGGAATAATCAGTTGGAGGTGAAAATTATGAAGAACAACAACGCAAAAAAATGGATAAAGCGGGGAATAATAGGACTAACAGCAGCAGCTATAATATATGCCTCCATAAGCAGTTACCTGGCGCCGCTCAGCCTTGAAGCATACAAGGTTCAGAAAACGAGCATAGAGGACAGCTTCCAGGACGAGGGCACAGTCCTTTCAAAGGGGGAGCAGGACTACTATTCGCCGCTTGCTGCAAAGGTGAAATCACTAAATGCAAAGGAAGGAATGTCTGTACAAAAGGGAGACATCATAGCACAGCTTGACATAAGCGACAATGAATACAGCATCAGGCAGCTGGAAGGACAGCTCCAGAGCATCCAAGGACAGGAGCGCGGAGAACTCACTCTCAATCGGGATCTGGAAATCAAGAGGCAGACCATGCAGGTTGAAAATGCGCAAAGGGACTACCAGGATGCTATTGACAAATACAGCAAGGCCTCAGCGCTATACGAGCAGGATGCCGTATCAAAGCAGCAGCTCGATGATGCCAGGCTGTACATGGAAAAGCTAAAGGGCGTGCTGGATGACCAGAAGGTGGCTTTAGAGATCATCAAGAACAGTTACGGCGACCCCAATGCCACAAAGCAGTACTTTGCAGGCCTGAAAAAATCAATACAGGCCCAGATAGACCTGCTGAGGAGCAACACGTCCAAGGGCGTAATAAGGGCTGAGTCCGACGGAGTGGTTAGGACTGTGGATGCAAAGGAAGGCCAGTACGTCCAGTATGGAGAAAAGCTTATGACCACTATAGAGGGTACGCAAATCGAGATAGAGTCCATGGTGCTGACCGAGAACTCCGTTGACCTTAAAGAGGGCATGGGCGTTAGAATCACATTCGAGCACAAGCCCCAGGACTTCGTATTTGACGGAACGGTCTCGAGGATAGACCCCTCGGCGGAAGAGACTGTTTCGGCCATAGGCCTTGTCGAGCAGAGAGTCAAGACGATAGTGCAGCTATCGGGTGACACATCCATGCTAAGGCCCGGCTACAAGGTTGATTTGGACTTCATAATAAGCAAAAGCGAGGGCGCAATAGCCGTTCCCAAAAGAGCCCTCTTCAAGTACCAGGACAAGGATTCCCTATTTGTCATAAAAAGCGGCAAAGCACAGCTAAGAAACGTTACAATTGGTGCTGAAACAGAAGACATGTCCGTGATATCAAGCGGACTCGAGGAAGGAGAAATAATAATACTCGACCGCAAGGCAACAGGCCTTGCAGATGGCAAGCGAGTAGAACCGCTTGAATGATTTCCCGGAGAATGAAAAGCGCAATATCATAGCAATTTCGAATTGTCTGAGCGTAGCGAGTTTTCGAAATTGCAGATATTGCGCTTTTTCATGAGCCAAGAGGAAATCACAAAACGAAATAGAATGGCGAGACCATCATCTAAGCACACTCCACATATTCGTAATATCATTCGCACTCGCTGCAAAGCTTTCAGCCAGCTTTTTCCGCCTGCTGAGCAACTCATGGTATTCAAGCGAAAGAAGTCGCCCACCAGGCGATTTCTTCTCTATGAAGCGCTGCAAAAGCTCCTCTACGACGGTAATATCCTGAATGGCTCCGAGCTCATCCTGTATGGCTTTCATTCCATTTAGCAGATACTCTTCGACGGGCTGCAGCTCATTGAGCAATTCCACCATGTACCGGAAGCGCTTAAAGGCTATCCTGACCGTGTGGACGGATTTAAGATCATCCGTGTCCACATGGTCTATAAGCTCTACCACTTTGATGAAGGCTCTGTCCGTAGTCGACCGGAGGTTGCCGAGCAGCCCGTTTTCTCCAAAGCGTTCGGCCACCTCAAGTTTTACAGCTTTTGCGACCTTATGCAGAGGATAGATATCCATATCGGAGAGTTTCTTTTGAAGTTTGAAGGATAGCCTCTTCTCGCGCGATTCCAGATACTCCTCGAAAATACCAATGGAAGGAAAATCATTTATCATTTCATGTGCATAAAGCATTGAAATTTGAGTGTCCCGGATGGGGCTAAACAGTTTGTGAATCTCCTTTAGGCGCTTGAGGTGCTTTTGCGATATGGATTCATCAGTCTGAGAAACCGTGTCCAGAATCTCGACTGCTGACATTATGCGCCTTAGACAAACACGCGTGTCATGCACTGATTTTTCGGATGGATGAGCCTTGCATTTATTGAGCTCTGAATCCAGCTTGTGGAGCAGTTTGTCCAGATAATCGCCTATCAAATCAACTTCGCATTTCATAAAATGGCCTCCTCGAGCTTTAGTCATATTATATATATCTCCATAACAATATGAAAAAAACAAAAAAACTGCCGCGATAAACAGGCGGCAGCATTATAGCATCAACAAGAGCTGTGCTAAGGGATTTCTATGAAGCTGTGCTTTCTCGATTTGAAGCTGCATATGCTTTTGAAGCCGTAATCCTTAAGCATGCTGTAGGCAAAGTCGAAATCGGCGCATATATGCCCTGCGGTGTGGGCGTCAGAGCCCAGAGTTATTATCTCCCCACCCAGATTTTTGTAGCGCTCCAGTATATATGGATGCGGATGCGGACGCTCAAGACCGTATCTGAAGCCCGAGGTGTTCAGCTCAATACCCCTTCCGTTCTTGATGAGAACCTTGAGGATTTCGTCTATTATTTCGTCGAAATACAGCCAGTCTACATCCGTAGAGTCGAAGCCTCCGTATCTCACTATAAGGTCCTTGTGGCCGAGCACGTCAAACATCGCAGAATACAGCTTTACGTTTTCGAGCACGTTCTCGAAATACCTCATGTAGGCTTCATACTGCGTCTTGCCTATAAAAAAGTCGGGAGAACAAAAATCCATCCTGTCTGCAGCATGCACAGAGCCTATTATAAAATCGAAAGGGTACTTCGAGACGAGAGCTTCTATGTCGCTGTAAACATGAGGCTGCATGCCTATTTCAACCCCAAGCAGAAGCTCGATGCTGCCCTTGTACCTCTCCTTCATGGCATTGAATTCCTCGGTATACCTGTCGTAGTCTATAAGGAATGGAAAGTTGGGATCAGGGTAGTCAAAATCGACATGATCGGTAAAAGCCAACTCCCTAAGACCCAGTTCTATGGCTTTTTTCACCATCGCTTCCATGCTTTCGCTGCAGTCATCTGAAAAATGAGAATGCACGTGATAGTCGGAAAAATACAAAACAATCAACCCCCTCTATGTTTATTTTTATAGATTAACACCCAAAAGGCGTTATTTCACATGTTGACACATGAATATAAATGAATATACAGCCTAAAGAGCTCTATCTGGCCCTGGCCCTGTAGCTCATAACAGAGCCTGATACTATGAGAAGCATTCCGATGGCCACGTTGAGCGATATGCGCTCGCCCAGGAAAGCCATGGAAAGCAACGGAGCAAGCGCAGGTTTTATAAAAAACACAGAGGATGCCGTAACTGGGGAGGTCAGCTTTATGGCCTCCAAGAAGAATATGTATCCAAGGCCGGTTATCACAATCCCCATGTATATGATAACGGGAAGGCTCTCTGGTGTGATGCTCGAAAAAACAGGAGTGCCGTTTGCAAAGAGTACTGCAAAAAGAACTATCTCACCGGCTGCAAAAGTGAAGAAATTGAATATGAAGCCGCCGTATTTTGAGAGCCTCGATTTGCTCAGCACTGTGTAGAGCGCGAATGTCAGAGCGGATGCCAGAGCGAGAAGTATACCCCGTATGTCATAGCTTACGGCAAAGGGATTGAATATGCAAACTACGCCCGCAAGGCTTACAGAAAGTGCCGTTACCATTTTTTTTTCTATCTTTTCACCCAGTATGAAAAAAGCAAACGGCAGCGTAAACAGCGGATTTATGCTGAAAACTATAGCAGCCGTTGAGGCCTGAGTATGGACTACTGACAGCTGGTGGAGCACCATTGATATGGGTATGCAAAGCGAACCGAGAACAAAAAAATAAACGTAATCGCCCAGTTCAAGCTTTATGCTTTTCCTTCGCAAATCAGTGGCAGCAAGGGGAAGCAGCATTACAGCACCTATCAAAAACCTCATAAACGTAACCTGTATGGGACTCAGTGAGCCGGCTACGAGCTTGCCGGCAAGCTCCATTGTGCTGAATATGAAAGCGCACAATATAATATAGATATAGCCTTTTTTCATGAAATATACCTTCTTTTCTTAAAATGTTATGCTTGTGAACTTGAGCCATCACTAGCCACTATAATATGATACTCCAAAATCAGAATAAATTCAGCATCAAGGATATATAAAATTTTTCCGGTTAATTCGAAATAACAGCGATATTGTTATTGGGCATTGCCCAAAAGTCTGGTAGAATAGTAATTATACATAGATAAAAATAAAAACATGGGGATTTATTGAGATTATTATCCGTTATACACAAAAATAGTTTTGGGATGTGATTCGGGTTGAACGAGCAGTATTCGCAATTCATTTTAGAGGAGAACAAATATCTGAAAGGTGCTGTAGAAAAACTCCATATGGAAAACGATACTGTTCTGCTTCTCATAGAGTTCTTGGAGCTGCTGCTTAAGACCAAGGGCATAGAGAAGGTCACTAGGCTTGTAATAAAACACCTTTCTGAACTTCTCGGGGCAAAGAGAACTATGCTTATAAGGAAGGAATCAATGGAGGGGCTTTATGCGAGGTATATCTATGAGGACGGGGAGACAAAAAAGATAAACCTCATGCGCACCGAGCTTGGAAAGGACTATTTTTTCCTATATGTGGAGAAGGTCTACGTAATAAATGAGACTCCTGCCAGCATTGTAATGCCTATAAAGTACATAGGAGAAAACATAGCCGGTATGAGATTCGAGCTTGACAGCCTTGATGAGCTCGAACCCCATAAGATAGAAATACTCAAGCGCTACGGTCCAATATGCGGGCTGGTAATGAAAAACCAGATACTCCTCGAAGAGGTCATGAGCGAAAAACAGGTAATGCTTGAAAAGAACGCCATAATAAACGAGGAGAAAAAGATAATACTAGAGCAGAACAAAAATAGCAGGAGGGAGCTCAAGCTTGCTCAAAAGATACAAAAGAAAATACTGCCATCGGGCTACATAAATTTCGGTGACTACACCTTCTACAGAAATTACAAGCCGTCATACTATCTGGGCGGTGACTTTTACGATGTCATAGAGTGCAATGACGAAAACAGCATAGTGTTCTACATGGCGGACATATCCGGTCACGGCGTGGGGGCTTCCCTGCTTACTGTGTTTCTCAAGCAGACACTAAAAGGGCTTGTGAAGTACTATGAGAAAAAGGGAGAGCGACTTGTTCCTTCCAAGGTGCTCAAGAAGCTTCAAAAGAGATTCCTTGATATAGAAATGGACGAGGAAATGTATATAGGTATATTTATAGGCGTTATAGATATTGAAAGCCATACGCTCACAATATCGAATGCCGGACACAATGTGCCGCCTATGCACGTCAAGGGCTTTGAGAGGACTGTGGGCACATATGAAATTTCAGGACTCCCGATAAACGGCCTTGGGCTTGACCTGTTCGACTTTGACTATGAGGACAGGGAAATCTACCTTGAAAGTGGCGACAGCTTCATACTCCTCACTGACGGAGCCGTCGAGGAGAGGAATGCCCTGGGAGAGGAAATGGGAATCGAAAGGCTCAAGAGCATGTTCGTAAGGAATAAGGACATGAGCCTGGAAGAGCAGTTCAAGATAATGCTGCTTGAGATGTCAAGACACAGCAGGAAGAGCAGATTCGGAGACGACATCGCATTTCTTGCAATCCATAGAGAATACTAGATTACAGGCCCTGCTGGCAAATGGCGGGGCTTTTTTTATGAAGAAAACATATATTTTTGCTTTTCTGCTTTACTTTGATAAAGTAAGAAAGTATAATATAAGTCGGGGCAGACAAGCCCAGACTTATAAAACGCAAACAAACAAGGAGGACTGCTAGAATGAAAAAAAAATTATCTGTTTTATTGGCACTTATAATTGCAATCACGGGAGTGATTTTCACGGGCTGCGGCAAAACTCAGGAGACGGAAGACAAGTCGCTTGAGACTATCAAGGAAAAGGGTGAAATAATAGTAGGCCTTGACGACAGCTTCCCGCCGATGGGCTTTAGAGATGAGGCAGGAGAGATAGTTGGTTTCGACATAGACCTGGCCAAGGAGGCCGGCAAGAGAATGGGCGTAAACGTGGTTTTCAAGCCTGTTGACTGGGACGGAATAATACTAAGCCTCAAAAACAAGGAAATAGACGTAATATGGAACGGACTTACAATAACTGACGAGAGAAAAGAGCAGATAGGCTTTACAGCTCCTTATCTTAGCAACAGCCAGATAATAATAGTTCAAACAGGTTCGCAGTACAACGCTAAGGCAGACTTTGAAGGCAAGATTGTGGGCATACAGCTCGGAAGCACAGCCCAGGCAGCGCTTGACAACAATGCCGACTTTGCAGGAAAGCTGAGCGAAGTTAAGAAGTATTCAAACAACGTAGAGGCTCTGCTTGACCTTAAGGCTGGAAGGGTTGACGCAGTTGTAATGGATGCGGTTGTTGGAAGATACTACATATCCTCAAACAACGCGGGAGACACTTACAGGGTGCTTGAAGAGGACCTAGGAAAAGAATCATACGGAGTCGGAGTAAGGCAGGAAGACAAGGCATTCCTTGCGGAGCTTGACAAAGTACTTAGCGAAATGAAGGAAGACGGAACTGCTGCAGAGATATCTAAAAAGTGGTTCGGAGAAGACATAGTAAAATAGTATATACATCAAGGCAGGCAATGTCATAGGCATAGCCTGTCTTTTGAATTTTCGGTTAGTAAATAGCATGCATTTATGGTAAGATTTAATGTGGTAAAGCGATAACGCACAATAAGTTTTTTGGAGGACTCATATGGAATACATAATCAATACTACACTTTATATTCTCAAGGGTACTGTAGTGAGCCTTAAAATCTATGCAGTGACGGCCATATTCAGCGTGCCGCTGGCAATATTTTTTGCCCTGGGCAAGGTTTCAAAGCACAAAACGCTTAAAATAGTCCTTGAGGCATACACCTGGATATTCCGGGGAACGCCGCTTCTCCTGCAGCTGTTTTTTGCATACTACGGGCTTCCGATACTCGGAATAACTATGACGCCTTTCATGGCGGCCGCACTTACATTCATAGTGAACTATGCGGCATATCTGACTGAGATATTCAGGGCGGGCATAGAGTCTATAGACAAGGGTCAGTACGAAGCCGCGCACTCGCTGGGAATGAACTATGTTCAGACAATGAGAAGGGTAGTGATTCCGCAGGCGATAAGGAGAGTGCTTCCTCCAACCTGCAACGAAGCCATAACCCTTGTAAAGGACACTGCGCTTGTTGCAGCAATAGGCATGGCAGATCTTCTCAGGTCGGCAAAAGAGGTGCTCACGAGGGACTTTACGATAATACCGTTCGTAATCGCCGCACTTTTCTATCTTGCAATGAGCTGGGTTATAGTCATTGTGTTCAAGAAGATAGAGCAAAAATATACTGTGTACTAGTCGGGAGGTAAATTAATGATAGACGCTATTGACATAGTAAAAAAATTTGACGATTTCACAGTGCTTGACGGCGTGAGCCTCAATGTGAAAAAAGGCGAGATAATATCGGTGATAGGTCCTTCCGGATCTGGAAAAAGCACCCTGCTTAGATGTCTCAATAAGATAGAGGAGATAGACGAAGGCGTAATAAGAATAGACGGTGACCAGCTGAGCAAGCACAATTGCAGCAAGCTGGGGATGGTTTTCCAGAACTTCAACTTGTTTCCGCATATGAGCGCCATTGAAAATGTAATGGAGGCTCCTGTAATAGTCAAAAAGATGGGCAAAAAAGAGGCTCGCGAGCTGGCCTTAAGGATGCTTTCGGATGTGGGGCTCCAGGACAAGGCTGACGCATACCCGGGACAGCTTTCCGGCGGACAAAAGCAAAGGGTTGCAATAGCAAGGGCTCTTGCAATGAAGCCGGAGATAATACTATTTGACGAGCCCACCTCAGCTCTTGACCCTGAGCTTGTAGGCGAGGTGCTCGGCGTAATCAAAAAGCTGGCAGCAGAGCATATGACTATGGTAATAGTGACGCACGAGATGGCTTTTGCCAGAGAGATTTCAGACAGAGTCATTTTCATGGACAAGGGAAAAATAGTAGAAGAGGGCACTCCCAAGGACATGTTTGAAAATCCGGATCATCCGAGAGTGCAGGCATTTCTCAAAAGAATGATGCAGGATTAGAACAAAAAAATAGAACAACAAAAGCGACTTGAAAATTATATGCTGATTTTCCAGTCGCTTTTTATTTTGGTAGTATGTCGTCAATCTGCAGTGTGTTTGATTTTTCAAGGTCGATAAAATCAGAGCCTACGAGTATGAGCGGCCTTGATATGTTGTTGAGGTTCATCTTCACTATCTTTGCGTGCTCTCCCGTATTTAAAACCACATCCGCGCCTTCGTAAAAGCTTGATATGTTCTTTACAAAATTCATGGTGCATTTTACATCCAGCTTCTCGTAAGACTTCCTCTGAAATATTTCAAGCACGCTAAGCGGAGAGGTTCTCCTGTGGTAGACCCTCTTAGATGTGAGGGCGTCGAATATGTCGGCTATTGCTATGACCTTTGCAAATGGATGTATCTGATAACCGTACAAGCCTAGCGGATAGCCGGAGCCGTCCTCCTTCTCGTGGTGCATAAGCACGCCCAGGCTGACGCTTTCGCTCATATAGTTAATCTTGCGTATCATCTTGTAGCCAATTTCTGAGTGCTTCTTTACGAGATTGAATTCCCAATCGGAAAGCTTGGAGGGCTTGTCTAGTATGCGGCTGTCTATGCGCGTCTTGCCTATGTCGTGAAGCATAGCCGTTCGGGTGAGTATGTTGAGCGTGGCGTTGTCGTACCCCAGCCATTTGCCGAGCATGCAGCTGAGCGCAGCGACGTTTATTGAATGCTTGTAGAGGGTATCCTTGTGTTCGCGGATTTTCATTATGTAGCTTATCAGCTCGCCTGTATTAAAAGCAGTTTCCACTATGAGCTCGGTTATCCTGTTGAGGTGAACCACGTTTATTAGCTTTTCTGAGTCGGCCGCAAATATTTTGTTCTTGAGCTGCTCTGAAGCCAAATCCACAAGTTCTTCAATACGCTTTTCGGCGTTTGATGGCGCTTGACTTGAAGTGCTCTGTGTGCTGAGGCTAAGGTGTCCCGCCATGTCATCGGGCTTGTATACGAATACTGAATCTGTGTTTGAACTGATTTGAAGCTTTTGTATTATAGCTTCAGACATTACTGTACCCGGAGCAAGTATGCGAACGCCGCGATGGTCGATTATCTCCTGCGCCAGAATCATTCCCTCGCGAAGGTCGTCCGTGCTTATTATCAATTTGTTGTCGCTTTGAATTATTGACAAAAGACGTCCCTCCTGAGTAAACATATATTTGTATGTAACTATGATACTATGGACGGTGAGAAAATAAAAGTACATATAGCCAACATTTATTCTGCAAATTTATAGATTTTAAAACATAATGGGCGCATTATAGGGTATTAAATACTATAGCGATTTCCGCATCAGAGTCATTTTGACAAAAAAATCAAATCAGGGAGGTTGGAAAAATGAAGAAGCTGATATATCTGGGAATTCTTATATGTGCGATGGCAGTATCGCTTGCAGGCTGCTCTAAGGAAACAGACACCGGAGAGAAGGCACAGCAAGATCAGAGCCAGGAAAGCCAGAAAAGCGAAAAAACACTCGACCAGCTCAAGGAGGAAATGAAGCAGCTAGTATCAAAGCGAAGCCCAGGAGAAG
This sequence comes from Peptoclostridium sp., assembly GCF_009881055.1. Lineage (GTDB taxonomy): Bacteria > Bacillota > Clostridia > Peptostreptococcales > Peptostreptococcaceae > Peptoclostridium_A. Next base: position 28,183 of record NZ_WXFG01000015.1, on the reverse strand, counting down.
GCGTATACTATGAATATACTGTCACTGTGGAGGGCGGAAGCGGCATGCCGGAGTCGGCAATGGCTATGAAAACATGGCAGCAGGGCGAGAATATACGGACTGAGACCCTCGACCAGAGCGGACAGGTCATGTCAGTACTCATAAAGGAAGCCGGGGAGGACTACATATTGATGTATAATCCGGCTGAGAACATAGCCATAAGACAGGACATAACCTCGTCTGAAAGCATGCAGGATGATTACGACATCAATACCTCAAGCGATGATGTCAACTGGGATGGCGTCGTGGAAATAAAGGATGACGATGTGGATGGCAGAAATGCCAAGCTGGTTGTACTAAAGGATGAAAGCACAGGTCAAAATATAATAAGCAGGATGTGGATAGACGAAAAAACGGGGCTTGTCGTAAAAAGTGAAGTTGAGGCCGATGGGAAGATCGTGTCCACAATGAAAATAAAGAACATAAAAGAAGGCAGCTTCGGCGAGGATACCTTCAAGCTTCCGGATGACGTAAAGGTGATGAAAATAGAAGATATGATGCCGACTCAGCCTTAACAGCCAATAAACATGCAATATGCTATTTTCTCAATATTGACAGCATGCCTATAAAACATTAAAATAAAATTGTAATTGTTACAAAAGTGTAAATCGATGCTATCAATAAAAAAGGAAGATGGATATTATGAAGAGCAAAATGAGCATAGACACCCTTGGCGAATATCTAAAGGACAACGGGGTCAAGCCCTCATATCAAAGACTAAAGATATTTGAATATCTAGTGCAAAACAAGAACCATCCTACGGTCGACACAATTCACAGGTCACTTTTGCCGCATATACCGACACTCTCGAAGACAACAGTTTACAATACGCTCAGCCTTTTTATTGAAAAAGGCATAACTCAGCTTATAACAATAGAGGAGAACGAGGGCAGATATGATGCCGACGCAGCAAGCCACGGGCACTTCAAGTGCCTGGAGTGCTCAAATGTATATGATTTCGAATTTGAAATTAAAGATAGCGGAGTAAGCGGAATAGAGGGCTTCAAGGTGGAAGAGAAGCATCTTTATTTCAAAGGCGTCTGCAAAGACTGTCTGAGCAGAAAATAAAATTACGGAGGTGTTCTTATGAAAGCTGTCAGCATAAAGGAAGGCATATACTGGGTAGGAGGCATCGACTGGAACCTTAGAAGTTTCCATGGTTATTCAACTCAGAGAGGTTCGACCTATAATGCATACCTGATAGTGGACGAAAAGATAACACTTATAGACACTGTCAAGGGCTACCTTGCAGATGAAATGATAAGCAGGATATCGAGCATAATTGATCCATCAAGCATAGACTATATTGTCTCAAACCACGTTGAAATGGATCACTCAGGCGCGCTTCCGAGAATGATGGAAATCGCAAAAAATGCAACAATAATCACATGCGCCAGCGGGGAAAAAGGTCTTAGGGCCCACTACAAGAAGGATTGGAGCTTCAAGGTCGTAAAATCGGGTGACAAGCTTGAGCTTGGCAAGAGGAGCCTTGAATTCCTGCTCACGCCTATGGTGCACTGGCCTGACAACATGGTATGCTACATGCCGCAGGAGAAGATACTATTCTCGAACGACTCGTTCGGGCAGCATCTTGCATCCTCGGAAAGATTCGATGACGAATATCCAATAGACATAGTCATGGAAGAGGCCAGAAAGTATTATGCCAACATAGTGCTTCCCTACGGAATGCAGGTTCAAAAGGAGCTTGAAGCAGCCAAGGGGCTGGATATTGAAATGATTGCGACAAGCCACGGAATGATCTGGCGTAAGCATATTCCCGAGATAGTGAGTCTCTATGCTGACTGGGCTTCCAACAGAACCTCGAAAAAGGCTGTTATAGTATACGACTCCATGTGGAAGTCAACTGAGGCCATGGCATCACGCATAAAGTCAGCCTTCGAGGAGAAGGGATATGTTATAAGATTTCTGCATCTTGAGCACAACCACATATCGGATGTCATGACGGAGATAATGGATGCGGAGTATATATGCGTGGGCTCGCCAACGCTAAACAACAACATGCTTCCTACGGTAGCGGCATTCCTGGCGTATATGAAAGGACTCGCGCCTAAAGGAAGAAAAGCTATAGCCTTCGGTTCTTTTGGCTGGGGAGGACAAAGCATAGGACTTGTCAAATCAGAGCTGGAGCTTGCGGGCTGCGACGTAGTTGCAGAAATAAAGCAGCAATTTGTTCCTTCAACTGACGAGCTTGACAATATAGAAAAGATGGTGCTTGAGATCATATAAAAAACATAGCAGCAGATATATAAAGGTAAAGGGATGATAGCCGTGAGCAGTATAGTTATTCTAGACAGTGCAGCTTATGTGAGACATCGGATAAAGGAGATTGTCCGAAAATATGGCATAAGGCTGCATGAGGTTGGGAATTCGAGCGAGCTTTTCACGATGCTTCAAAAGAAAAAAGATGAAATTTCGCTTATAATAACAGAACTTGAGCTGGACAAGGAAAACGGGTTGGAAGTAATAAGAAGAGCCAAGTCGAGAGGCTATGAGATTCCGGTGATAGTCCTGACGGCGCAAAACAAGAAGGACACCTTTGTCAAATCAATAGAGGCCGGCGCCTCGGACTACATACTCAAGCCGTTTGAAGATGAATTTCTTCTAAGCAGGATAATTTCGAACATGAAGGCGGATGAGCAAAACGGCAGCGCTTCCCTGGGAGCCAGAAGGGTGTATATGGATTTCAACAAGTACATTTCAGGTGAACTTCGGAAGGCTGAGAAGGGTAATTACAGCATTTCACTAATCATGAGCGTTATAAACAAGGACAGTGCAGACTCGGGCTATGGAATGAAAGCCGAGGACAAGCTCTTTAGAGAGCTCTACAGCAAGATAAACAGCCTGTTTTGGGACACGGACATATTCATGAGCTTTGGAAACCAAAGCTACATAGGAGTGCTTCCCTTTTGCACTCAGGAGAACACTAGCGTTGTGGATGAAAAGATAAAGAGTCTTTTTGATGAAATAAAAATAACGGATGAACGATTCAAAAATTATTCCGTAGAAAACACTTTTGTCACATTCCCGACGGAGATATCATCCAGGGAGAGCCTGTTTCCGATGCTTACAGACAAGCTAAGAGCGGGCGAAGAAGCATAATCGGGAGGTGACTCAACATGGACAAGGCAAAGTACAAAGTCGCCACCGAGATCAAAAGATGCGAGCTGAATATGGCGATAAATGAAAATAAGCCGATAGATGTAATAAATTCCATTGCAGAAGAAATACTGAGGCTTGCGGATGGGAAGTATGAGCTATCGGAGATACTCGACAGCGTTGCATATAAAAAATATTTGGAGTACTTGGAGAAGCTAGCTCATATCAGTTAATGCCAGCCGCATATTCGATGGAGGTGTTTGCATTGAAAGTTAAAGAACTTATGGATATACTCAAAGGTCTTGATCAGAACAGGGATATAATAATAATTACGCCCAACAGGGACTATGATATCGTGGGAGTCAGAGAGGTCGAAACGATAGAAGGGCTCGATGAGTTTTATGCCATAGAGTACGAATAGGTTGCAAAAATAAAGCTTCATAGCCAGATATTTAAATGGAAAAGCCCTGCATGGCCGCTTTGATTGCGGTTTGATGCGGGGTTTTTTGGTATAATAGGAACAGGAGTTCTCATATCAGGAAAGGGGTGACGCCATGCAATTAAAATATGTGCTTTCTCGTGCAGGTGGCGGCAAGACAAGCGCTGTCTATGAAGATATAAGGAAATGCATGGAACAAAACCAGGCTGTAAAGCTGGTGCTTATGGTGCCCGAGCAGTTCACGCTGCAGGCGGAGACTGACATAATAGCTTCTCTGGGCAGTGCGGGGATAATGCAGTTGGAGGTCCTGAGTTTCCAGAGGCTGGCGCACAGAATACTCAGCGAGGTAGGAGGAATAAAACGTGTTCAAATAAACCAAAGCGGAAAGGCCATGCTGCTTCGGAGCATAATAGATGCAAACGCAGGCGAGCTGACGCTGTATGCGAAGGCCTCAAGGCAGGAGGGCTTCCTCTCGAAATGCAGCGCACTCATAGACGACTTAAAAATGCAGGATATAGCTCCCCAGAATCTAATGGCGTGCAGCGATGCCCTGGAGGAGGGTATGCTCAGACTCAAGCTGAGGGAGCTGGGCCTAATATATGAAAAATATACACAGGCACTGGAGGAAGGCTATGTTGACGAGCACGACTGGCTTAGGCTTCTGTCTCAAAGAATCAGCTCGAGCAGGCTGCTTGAGGGAGCGCATGTCTGGATAGACGGTTTTAGTGGTTTTAGCGCAGGCGAGCTCAGCGTAATAAACGAGCTTGTAAAAAAGGCGGCACAGGTCAGCGTAAGCCTCACGATCGACACGGAGCGGGGGCCGGACTATGAGATTTTTGCTGCAACCAGAAGGACAATGAAGGCGATTTCGGCATCTGCCAGTGAGGCGGGAGCCGGCGAGAGCACATGCAAGGTGCAGCTTGAAGCTGCAAGGCCTCCCGAGCTATTGCACCTGGAGAGAAATCTGTATGCCTACCCGTTCTCGAGATATGCAGGGGATATGGCCAGCATAAGGCTGTTTGCGGGCTCGAGCAGGCACAGCGAGGTTGAAAACGCAGCTATAGAGATAATAAAGCTCGCATCCGGCAGGGGCTACCGCTGGAGGGACATCGCCATAGTCACAGGCGCGCTCGAGGACTACGCGCAGATAATCAAAAGGACATTCAGCGAGTATGGCATACCGGTCTTCATAGACGAAAAAAGACCGATTACAAACAATCCTATAACAAGATTTGTTCTAGCGGCGCTAGACATTGCGGTCAGGGATTTCAGATATGAAGACGTATTCAAATTCATAAAGACCGGTTTTACGGAGCTTGAGCGGAGCAGCTGGGAGCGCCTTGAAAACTACGTACTAAGATACGGCATAAAGTCATCCGCCTGGCTGAGCGAGTTTGCACTGGGCTCGGACGAGGAGCGCTTGCTGGCAGAGCAGGCGCGCATAAAACTAGTGCCTCCTCTTGCAGGCCTGAAAAAGAAGCTCGGAAAAAAGAAGACGGTGAAGGAATTTACGAGCATCATATATGACTTCATGGTAGAGCTTGACATGCCTGAGAAGATAGAGCGATGGACTCAGCGCCTCATGGATGATTCCAGGCTCGAATACGTAAATGAAAACACCCAGATCTGGAACATAGTAATAGAGATATTCGACCAGATGGTTGAAATGATTGGTGACATGAAGGTTGACATACGCGAGTATGCCGGTATACTCTCTGCGGGCTTTGCAGAGCACAAGATAGGTGTAATACCGCCGACGATGGACCAGGTGATAGCAGGCAGCCTCGAAAGGTCGAAGAGCCATGAAATAAAGGCGCTTTTCGTGCTCGGAGTCAACGACGGCGTGCTTCCTGGCGGGTTTTCGGACGAGGAGCTCATACTGGACGATGAAAAACTCATAATGAAGGAGAATGGGGTCCGCATAGCTACAGACAGCATTACAAGGGCCGAAGAGGAGAAGTTCTCGATATACACATCCCTTTCAAAGCCGAGCGAACTTTTGCATATGAGCTATGCCATAGCTGACGAGGAAGGCAAGGCCCTAAGGCCCTCGATTATAGCGGATAGAATGAAAAAGCTCTATGCAGGCCTTCAGGTGGAATCAGATATAGTAGTCGACTCGGACAGGCGGCTTGCAATGCTGGTATCTCCTTTCCCGGGCCTAAGGCAGCTCTCCGAGCTCATAAGGCAGGAAATGGAGGCGTCGACAGAAGACAGCCTCTGGAGAGACCTGTATTCGTGGTATGCATCCAGTCCGCAGTGGAGTGAAAAGTCCGACATAGTATGCGAAGGGCTCTTCCACAAAAACCAGCAGGAGTATATGGGAGGCGGGCTCGCATCCAGGCTTTATACCAGTCCGCTTAAATCGAGCATTTCAAGGCTTGAGAGATTTGCAAACTGCCCATTTGCGCATTTTGTCAACTATGGCCTCTCGCCCAGGGAGCGGCCTGAATACACTGTATCAATGCCTGATATGGGAACGCTTTTCCACTCCTCAGTGGAGAAGTTTTCTAAGGAGATTTCAGACGAGAACATAAGCTGGAGAGAGCTGAAGCGAGAAAAAAGCGACGAGATAGTCGAGCGCGTAATAGACAGCATGGTGCCGGAATTCGGCAGCGGGGTGCTCTACAGCAGCCACAGATACAGCTACCTTGTAAACAAGATAAAAAGGGTCGGCAAGCGTGCGGCCTGGGCTATAGTGGAGCACATAAGAAGGGGAGAATTTGCGCCTCTGGACCACGAGGTGGAGTTTTCGGAATGCGGCAGCATCCCGGCCATAGTGATAGAGCTGCCGGGAGGAGAGAAAATAGAACTTTCGGGCAGGATAGACAGGGTGGACATATTGGGAGACGGCCGTGAAGGCTATGTAAAGATAATAGACTACAAGTCGGGCAGCAAAAAGTTCACGCTCTCGGATGCATACTATGGGCTTCAGATACAGCTGCTCGTATATATGGACGCATTGCTTGAAAACAAGCAGCTTCTCGAGTTTGACGAGCTCCATCCGGCCGGAGTGTTCTACTTTAGGATAGACGATCCGCTTATAGATGCAGATAAGCTGGGCGAGGACGACATAGAAAAGGGCATATTAAAGCAGCTCAAGATGAACGGAATAGTTCTGAAGGATGTAAGCGTTGTAAAGGCAATGGACTCCGAAATAGAAAGCGAAAGGTATTCGAGCATAATACCGGCAGAGGTCAAAAAAGACGGCGAGATATCCGAGCGCTCAAGCGCAGTCAGCGAATCTGAATTCAGGGGACTCATAGGTCACGTGAAAAATATCATACGCGAGATAGGCTCGGAGATACTAAAGGGCAAAATAAAGATACAGCCGTGCAGGAGCGGCAGCGAGATATCCTGCAGCTATTGCAAATTCAAGTCAATATGCCAGTTTGACACGCTTTTGGAGGACAACGAATACAGGAACATAAAGAAGCTTTCGGATACACAGGTGAGGGAGCTGCTTTCGGGAAGGGAGAGTTCAGATGACAAAGTGGACTAAGGAGCAAGAGACGGCAATAACTGCAAGACGCAAGAACCTTCTGGTGTCTGCCGCCGCGGGCTCGGGCAAGACTGCAGTGCTAGTTCAGAGGATAATAGAGCTAGTGCTGCGAGATCGCGTGGACATAGACCGGCTTCTGATAGTGACCTTCACAAATGCGGCCGCTGGCGAAATGAGGGAGAGGATAATGTCTGCGCTTGCAAGGGAAGCTGAGAAGGAAGGCGCCGACAGCGAATATATAAGAAGGCAGATAACATTGCTGAGCAAATCGTTCATAACGACGATGCACTCGTTCTGCATAGACGTGGTAAGAAGCAACTTCCACATAATAGACATAGATCCGTCCTTCAGGATAGCTGATGTGGCCGAGGCTGCAATACTCATACAGGAGTCTGCTGATGAGCTTTTCGAGGAATGCTACAAAAGGGCGCATCCTGACTTTATAGAACTGGTGGAGGGCTTTGGGGGAAACCGCGAGGACACAAAGCTGCAGGAGCTAATGCTGTCAATTTACGGCTTCATACAAAGCCAGCCATATCCTCTTGAGTGGCTCGAGCGGAGCGTGGAGAGCCTCAATGTAGGCGCTGATGAGATTGAGGACACAAGCTGGGGCCGCACAATAGCCGAAAGCTTCAGCTCGGAGCTCGAGGGCGCCGCGGACATACTTAGTCAGACGGGTTCAATATGCGCTCTTCCGGGAGGTCCGAGCGAATATGCGGCAACTCTGAAAGCCGACATGGAGAATGTGGCCGCTCTTAGGGCTTCGCTTGAAAGCGGGCTCTCCGGTTTCTATGCCCTGATGCCTGGCATCAAGCATGCAAGGCTGGCAACAATAAAGAAGGAACGCAAGGATGAGATAGACGAGAGGCTTCAGGAGGATGCGAAAAAACTCAGGGAGTCCTACAAAAAACTGATAGACTCCATGAAAAGCGACGTAGAGGGGACGACTCTGCAGGAGCACGCGCGGCAGCTTCAGCGAATGCATCCGCTCATGAAATATCTTAGCGGCATGATCGGCGAATTTGACGGGATATACAGCGCCAAGAAGCTGGAAAGGGGCCTGCTCGATTTTAACGACCTGGAGCACTATGCGCTGAAGGCACTGGAGAGCGATGAGGTCAGAAAGGAGCTCTCTGGAAGATTTGAATATATATTTGTCGACGAATACCAGGACAGCAACATAGTTCAGGAGACCATAATAGGCAGGATAAAAAGAGAAGACAACCTATTTCAGGTGGGAGATGTAAAACAGAGCATATATAGATTTCGCTTGGCTGACCCGACGCTGTTTATTGAAAAGTACGAAACCTACAGCAAGGACGGCAGCACAAAGGATCTCAGGATAGACCTGTCTAAGAATTTCAGGAGCCGAGAGGAGATACTCGGAAGCATCAACTTCATATTCAGGCAGATAATGTCAAAATCGCTCGGGGAGATAGACTATGATGAGGAGGCTTTCCTCTACAAGGGCACGGAATTCGAGGAATGCATGGGCTCGCCGGTTGAGATAAACATAGTCCAAAAAGGAAGCGACGGGCTCGATGTAGGCAGCGAACTCGAGGAGATGAGCGACATAGAGGCGGAGGCGAGGCTCACTGCATCAAGGATAAAGGAAATCGTGGGAGGGATGACTTACGACCCGAAGCTCGGAGCCTACAGGCAGATAGAATACAGGGACATCGTGGTACTCCTTAGGACTGTAAAGAGCTGGGCTTCCGTATTCACACAGGTGTTCAGGGAGGAAGGCATACCCGTCTACTCCGACGAGAGCAGCGGCTATTTCGACACCGTTGAGATGCAGATTTTCATAAACCTGCTGAGGCTCATAGACAACAAGAGGCAGGACATACCACTGATAAGCGTCATGAGATCGCCAATAGGCGGGTTTTCCATAGAGGAGCTTGTGCAGGTCAGGCTTGCCAGCAGGCAGTCAAGCTACCATGAGGCCCTTGAGAACTACGCGTCTTCCTGCGATGATGAGCTTGCGGAAAAGGTCAGGCGCTTTACAGGCAGGCTGGATGAGTGGGCTGACGAGTCAAGGATGATGAGGCTGGATGAATTCATATGGAAGCTGCTTGTGGACACCGGTTACTACTACTATGTGGGAGCAATGCCGGGAGGGGAGCAGAGACAGGCGAATCTGCGCATACTCGTTGACAGGGCGGGCCAGCTTGAGAAGTCAACCATAAGCGGACTTTTCAACTTCATAAGATTCATAGACAGGATGCTAAGGAGCAGCTCAGACATGGGTAGCGCCAAGGTGCTAAGCGAGAATGAGAACATAGTGAGGATAATGAGCATACACAAGAGCAAGGGCCTGGAGTTCCCTGTGGTGGTTATGGCCGGCCTTGGCAAGAAGTTCAACCTTAGGGATTCGAGCGCAGAAATCGTACTGCACAAGGATCTGGGAATAGGGCCAAGGTATGTCGAGCCGCAGCTGCGCTTTTACAGAAGGACTCTGCCCCAGATAGCAATCAAAAAGAGAATCGACATAGAGAGTCTCTCGGAGGAGATGAGAATACTCTATGTTGGCATGACAAGGGCTGTAGATCGGCTCATAATGATTGGAAGCGTCAGAGACGTCGAAAGCTCGGCCAAGAAATGGTGCAGACAGCTTGGCACATACAGCCTCGCGAGCGCGCTCGGCTTCATGGACTGGATATGCGCGGCTGCAGTCAGGCATAAGGATGCGCTTGCACTGCGCAGGCTGTGTGAAAATGAGCAGCTGCACGTGCTGTCTGACGGTCTCTCCTCATTTGATGTAAGGCTGCTGGACAGGTCACATGTGAGCATAGCCGAGGTGGAAAGGAGAAGGCGGGCCGAGAGCTTTGAAAAAGAGCTGAGCAATCTCAAGGAAAGCCCTGAAAATGGAGAGTTCTCTAAACTGATTTCCTCAAGATTCTCATGGAAATACCCCCATGCTGAAACAGTTAGCATACCTTCCAAAATATCTGTCACCCAGCTTTCAAGGATTTCAAAGGAAGGCTACGAGGGCTCTGCCTACAGCATACCGTCGCTTTCCAAATCTCCTTCATTCGTGGAGGGCAAGAAGGGCTTCACTGCCGCTGAGAAGGGAAGCATAAATCACTTTGTAATGCGCCACATAGACATGGAAAGGACGGCCAGTGAGGATGATATAATGCTCCAGGTGCAGGAGCTGGTCTCAAGGGAACTGCTTTCGCAGGAAGAGGCGCAAGTGGTGCAGGCAGGCATGATGCGGGACTTTTTCAGGAGCGAAATAGGCGAAAGGCTAAGGAAGGCACAGGAATCGCATAGGGAGGTACCCTTCGTCATACAAAGGAAGGCGTGCGAGGTAATGCCGGAGCTTGAAGGCTGCGAGGACCCTATATTAATTCAGGGGATTGTAGACTGCTATTTCCAGGAAGACGGAGAGCTGGTGCTGCTCGACTACAAGACGGACAGGGAGCAGGAGGGAATCGAAGAGAGCGCCGCACAAAAATACGGGGCGCAGCTCGAGCTTTACAGGGAGGCCCTTGAAAAGCTGACCGGAATGAAGGTAAAGGAGGGGTATATATATCTGCTGAGCATTTCAAAGCAGGTTCGCATATTCTAAGAAACCACATATAGATCAAACAAAAAAAGGGCTGTCTCAAAACAGGAAAAATAAACCTGTTAGAGACAGCCTCTTTGATATTTCTCAGTACTATTTCATGGCTGCAATGTGGGCGATTTCAACTATTTCAAGTGCACAGGACCTGCTCAGGTCTATGAATTCGGCTCCAGACAAAATAAGAGGCCTGGATATATCCGAAGGGTTTATTTTAACTATCTTGGCAACCTTTCCATTGCTTAGGCGGACGTATTCTCCTATGTAAAACATCGAAACCTTCTGCAGGAATGTCGTGAGGCAGAGGGGGTCCAGTTTTCCGCAAAGCTCGCTTTTGAGGACCTCGAGAGCGTGAAAAGGTGACTCCTTGCCCTTGTAGGGCCTTTTGGAGGTTATCGCGTCGAAAATATCGGCAACGGCTATAATTTTTGCAAATGGGCTTATTTCCTCTCCGCGCAGGCCTAAGGGATAGCCGGAGCCGTCAATTTTTTCATGGTGCATGAGTATGCCGGAGGCTGCCATGGGGCTTATGTGGCGTATGTCCTTGACAAGTTCGTATCCCAGGATGGAGTGCCGCTTGATTGCAGTGAACTCCAGACGTGTCAGACATCCAGGTTTGTTGAGTATGCGCTCGTCTATCTTGACCTTTCCTATGTCATGCAAAAGCGCAGACTGCGCGAGCATCATCAGCTCGCTCTCTGTAAAGCCCAGCCATCGGCCCAGCATTATAGAAAGCACAGATACATTTACGCAGTGCCTTTGTATGTATTCATCTAAAGAGCGTTCCTTGACTATGCTTTCCAGAACTATAGAGTAGTCCCTGAAATTCTCAAGCAGCTGTACAGACATGCCCTCGACTGCCCTTGAATCGAGTTTTCCGCTCGATTGGACATCGCGTATTACGGATTTTATTCCGTTTGAAAGCTGCTTTAAGCATACCTCTGTCCTGACTATGCGTTTTACCCTGCTGTTTCGTGACGCCATCACATCTTCAGCAAGCTCAACTTGTATGCATGCGAGCTTATAGGGGAATCTTTCCTTGAGCCGTGACACAATGCTATCATTTAGAACGACGCCCCTGCTCACAATGCAAGAGCCGTTCGAATCGAAAAAATCATCGCCCAGGATCATGCCGGCGTTTAGGTTTAAAACAGGAACTGTTGTGGTTTTATGCTGCATAAAAACACCTCCGGCAGTGATGCATAGGAATTATGATGCTGAGGATATGGGGAAATATACCTATCATAAAAATGAATATAACACATATAGTCCTGATTTTAAAGCTGGTAAATTCATTTTTGTGAATTTTTATAAATTGTCTCCATCTAGTATTGGAATCATTATTATGAATTTGCAGCCCTTCCGATACGAACTGTCCAGAATTATTCTCCCTTTGTGGTTTTCTATTATTTTCTGAGTTATTGCAAGCCCAAGGCCCGTACCGCCCGTCTTTGGATTCCTGGAGGATTCGCCCCTTACAAAAGGCTCGAACAGGTCACCTTTGAAATCCTCTGATATGCCAACGCCTGTATCACGTACTATTATGAATGCTGAGTCCTCTGTGGCCTTCAGCTTTATGAAAAGCTCAGTGCCTCTGCCGCTGTACTTTATGCTGTTGTTTATTATGTTTCCGATTGCCCGCTCCAGTTGCTTTGGATTTACAAGGCATTCCACAGGCTGGTCGGGTATTTCGAAATCGTACTTCATATCATTTTGCTCCAGCTCGTCGATATAGTTGATTATAATCTCGCGCGTCACCTCGCAAATGTCAAGGCGCTGGAAATCCCTTGTGCCGCTCTCGGTTCCGAGTCTGGACAACTCGAAAAGGTCCTGTATCAGGCTGTTTGCGCGTCTGGCATTGGCAATAATTATATCCAGATATTTATCGACGGTTTCCGGGGGCAGGTCCTTTTCATTCTTAAGAATTTCGCAGTAGCCGAGTATGTTGGTGAGCGGGGTCTTGAGGTCGTGAGATATATATAGCACCAGGTTTTTCCTGTTGTCCTCAGTCTCCTCGCGCAGGTTTATCTCATTTTCTATCTTCTGGGCCATCTGGTTTACAGCGTCACGCAAATCCTCAAATTCGTTTTTGGAGCTGAATTTAATGCGCGTGCTGTAGTCTCCGGCAGATATGGTCTTGACTCCCTGAAGCAGCTTGTTTATCGGAGATATGATAAGAGACGAGGTTATCTTGGCGTATATAAGAAGCACCATTATAAGGCTCACTGTGAACGTCTTAAGAAAGACCTGCATTACGTTTTCGGCCTTAGCCGAGCTGCTTGATGCCGAGGTTGCAAACAGCACGAGGCTTTGCTGCTCTTTTACGTTCAGGAATTTGTAGCGGGGAGTGTTGCTGAGCATCAAATCCAGCATGTTTTCCTTGGGATATCTGTAGCCTATGCTGTGAGGGCTGTTGTACTGCTGTGTTATTCTGAAATTAGAGTCGAGTATCTCCACATACGAGACATCCGACACGCCGTATTTCTGGCAGGCCTTGTCTATGCCGTCCTCAACTATGCTGCTGTGCAGGGCTGAAAGATCAAAGTTGTCCGGTTCTATGTTTTTTTCGACATAAGAAAATCCAAAGAAGGAGGTTGTAACCGTCACTGCAATCATGAGAAAAAACAGTATAAGGTAGTTGAGAAAAAACTGGGTCGATATTGAGATTTTTCTGTTGAGCAGCCCTATGCCATACTTACTTAGCTTTATCATCTTTATCATCCATCCTGTATCCGATTCCCCTTATGGTTTTAATGTATTCGGGGTCCTTTGGATCTGTCTCAATCTTGTCGCGCAGATGGCTCACATGAACCATGAGCGTGTTGTTGTCACCCACATAAGGTTCGTCCCATACGGACTCATAAATCTGTTTCTTGGTGAATATTTTGCCCGGATTCTCCAAAAAAAGTCTGAGCATCTTGAATTCCTTGGGGTTGAGCTCTATGGAAACGCCGTCCTTTTCGACGGAATAATCATCAAGATCCATGACAATGCCGCCGTTGCGCAGCTTGTCCTCAGGGGCCTTCATGGGGTTGTATTCCATGTACCGCCTGAGCTGGGCGTTTACACGAGATATGAGCTCTATCACGCTGAAAGGCTTTATCACATAGTCGTCGGCGCCAAGCCCCAAGCCGAGAATCTTGTCTGCCTCCTCGGTTCTGGCGGTAAGCATTATGACGGGGACCTTGCTGCGCTTTCTTATGCGCTGCAGCAGGGCGAAGCCATCCATCTCGGGCATCATTATGTCGAGTATTATAAGGTCAATCCTCTCGCGTGTAAATATTTCAAGTGCCTCAACGCCGTTTGACGCTTCGAACACCTCGTAGCCCTCCTTTGCAAGGTGGAGTGTTACAAGCTGACGTATATCCTCTTCATCCTCTGCTATAAGTATGTTGACGTTCATTGTGGCCTCCTTTGAAAAATAAGCATATAGATACATATACCCAAAACATCTGCGGACATAGCTTATTTTTGTGATGAACGCGTCAGAGGAGCCATATAAATGTGCTATAATAAAATATTATATGAAACTTCCAGAAAGGATGGGTAAATCATGAAGCTTAACATCAAGAGGCTGAGCAAGGATGCAATAATGCCGTGCTATGCACATCCGGGTGACGCAGGGCTTGACGTGTTCTCGGTGGAGGAAACACTAATCAAAGCAGGTGAGGCCCAGCTTGTCGGGACCGGAATAAGCATAGAGCTTCCTTCGGGAACGGAGGCCCAGATTCGCCCAAGAAGCGGCCTGGCTTTAAAACACTGCATTACAGTTCTCAACACCCCGGGAACCATAGATGAGGGCTACAGGGGAGAGATAAAAGTCATTCTGATTAACCACGGAAAAGACCCGTTCAAGGTTGAAAAAGGAATGAAAATAGCCCAAATGGTAGTGCAGCCGGTGCTCAGAGTAGAGGTGGCCGAGACTGGCGAGCTATCTCAGAGCAGAAGGGGCGAGCGCGGCTTTGGTTCAAGCGGATACTAGGGGAGGAGTGGAATTATGAATTTACTTTCGATTTTTTTCATAGCAATAGGACTTGCAATGGATGCCTTTGCAGTTTCGGTAAGCGGAGGAGTGGCTGCAAAAAAGCCAAGGATAAATGATGCGCTCAAATTGGGACTGTTTTTCGGGTTTTTCCAGGGAGCAATGCCTGTTATAGGCTGGCTGGCCGGAGCCGGCTTCAAGTCATACATATCTGGAGTCGACCACTGGATTGCATTCCTGCTGCTTGGAGCAATAGGCCTTCACATGATACACGAAGCCAAGAACAAGGACGAAGAGTGCGGAGAAGAGGACATCAGCCATCTGAGCATAAAGCTGCTTATCGCGCTTGCAGTCGCAACGAGCATAGACGCGCTCATAGTGGGCGTGGGCTTTGGCGTTTTGAACACGCCGCTTGTCAGCGCTGCGCTAATAATAGGCATAGTCACATTCATACTCTCTTTCTGGGGCTATTTCATAGGCAACAAGTTCGGCTGCATGCTAAGCAGCTGGTCGGAATATCTTGGAGGAGCTTTCCTCATAGGCATAGGACTCAAGATACTCTTGCAGCATACGATTTTCGTGTAGGACAAAAACATAAATAATCCATACAATATTTATAACGATATTTTAAAAAAATATGCGGTATGATATAATTATTATCAAGAATGCTCATGCTACAGAATACAGATATACGTCAAAGCAAATGTTCGCAGCATTTTGAAAGCACTCAAGAAAGCATGTGACAATGGCAAACCTGCTTAAAGGCAGGGACGCAAAGCCATGGGTCTAAAGGGAGAATCCCCATGATTGCCAGGCTGCCGGAATGCTTATATGCTAAATCCAGCATAGTAAAAGCGCCGGAAACGGTGGGCGCTTTTGTAAGCATCCCACAAATACCTTTAAATAAGCAGGGGGTGTTGTAATGGGAATCAAGATAACCAACGAACTAGTAAGATTTGTTTACCTGAATACGCCTGACAAGTGTGCGGTGGAAAGGGAGCTCGACAGACTGTATGACATAATAAGCAACAACCTGAGCAAGGCAAAGAGCGCTCGCGATTTGAAAAACGCCCAGAGCGATTTTGACATGCTGATTCAAATATCAGAGGTTCTAAAGCAAAGGGGTGACTTTGCGAGCAGTGAAGTTGAAAGGTACATCCAAAAATCAGGCGCATTGATTGAAAAGCTTGAATTGAAAAAGGAGTACATAAGAAGAAAGAGAAGCTACAGCGGAATCTACATATATGCATAGGCCTTCAATATGAAGGCCTTTTGCTTTGTATATGGGGAAGAAATCTGCTAAAATGGTTAGTGACATCAAAAAATACAGCGAAAGGCGGCATCAAATGATAAGATCAATAACAATACTAATATACCTTGTGACATACCTGACTTCATCGCTTGGAAAGCTAAGGCGGGTTTCACAGCTCGAGCAGGCAGGAAAAAGGGATGAGAAGGACAAAATCGTAAACGATACAGTGAGCAAATGGGCTAAAGCAATTGTAAGGCTCAGCGGCTCGAGAGTGAGCGTCCAGGGCCAGGAGAACATTCCCAGCGACAGGGCCGTAGTTTTTGTGAGCAACCACCAGAGCAACTTCGACATACCAATACTCCTGGGTTGCATAGACAAGCCCAAGGCTTTCATAGCCAAAATAGAGCTCAGAAAACTGCCTGTGATAAGCAGCTGGATGGACAAGATGGGCTGCATATTCATGGACAGGAGCGATGCGAGACAGTCACTCAAATCCATAAGCCAAGGCTCTGACAATGTCAAAAGCGGATATTCGATGGTAATATTCCCGGAGGGCACAAGGAGCGAGGACGGCGGGCTCAAGGAGTTCAAGCCGGGAAGCCTGAAGCTGGCAACGAAGGCGCAGGCGCCAATAGTGCCGGTAACCATAATAGGCTCAAAGGACATAATGCTCAAAGGCAAACTGAGCGTATATCCTTCGGACGTTCGCATAATAATATCAAAGCCTATATATACCGATGAAATTTCTAAGGAAGACGAGAAAAATCTGGGCGACATAGTGCGCGGTGAGATACTCAATAATCTTGGACAGACTCAGGAGGCGTAGCGGTTTGAAAAACAACATATACGGACTCTTGCTGGACACTGATTTTGAAATAAGGACTCTAAGGGATGAAGCATCTGATGCGGACATACTAATACCTCTGGGTGAGAGGACGCTTAATATCGAAATGGAAGGACTGCCTGGATACCTGGGCGACAGGCTCCAATCGTGCATGGCGGCCAACATACTAATAAGGCTCTCAAAGGAAAAGGGCAATGCGTCTGCGACGGTTCACATACTAAGAAGCATAGACCTTTATTCGGCAATGCTCAATTTTGAAATCGACTGCTCGAGGTGCTCTATAAGCATAATTGATGAAGGCTACAGCGTGCTCATGAGAATAAAGCAGAGCATATAGATGGTTTCAACGCTGCAAACCGGGGTAAAATAACATATTATCAAGAATAGGCGTTCAGACTGGATTTGAACGCCCTTTTTTTAAAGGAGTGAATACATATTGAAAAGTCAAAGCAGCACGCCTATTTTAGACGCGGTAGTAGAATGCTGCGACAAGGAAACTATACACTTCGATGTTCCCGGGCACAAAGGCGGAAGAGGCCTGTCGGATTTTGACAAGATACTCAGAGAAAAAGGGCTTAAGCTGGACATTAGCTCGGCCAAGCCTGTAGATTCTCTCAACAACCCAAGCGGAGTGATAAAACAGGCCCAGGAGCTTGCAGCTGAGGCCTTCAATGCAGACCACTGTTTTTTCATGGTAGGGGGAACAACCGCCGCGGTGCATGCTATGATAATGAGCACATGCAAGCCCGGAGAAAAGATAATAGTGCCCAGGAATTCGCACGAATCAATTATTAAGGGATTGGTGCTCAGCGGAGCCGTGCCCATATATGTTCAGCCGGGCGTCAATAGAGAACTCGGGATAAGAACCGGGGTTTCGTCAGCAGCAATAAAAGAGGCCATAAACAGAAATAAAGATGCAAAGGCTGTTTTGCTTATGAACCCTACATACTATGGAGCCACCTCAAACATAAGTGAAATAGTAAGACTGGCGCACTCAAGGGGCATGGTAGTGCTAGTGGATGAGGCCCACGGGACGCATTTTGGATTCCATGAAGACCTGCCAATGTCTGCAATGGATGCGGGGGCAGACATGAGCGCTGTGAGCATTCACAAGACAGGGGGCTCGCTTACACAAAGCTCAATGCTGCTTGTCAAAAATGGGATGGTTGATCACAGAGCTGTAATGACAACCGTGCAGCTAATGCTGACAACAAGCGCTTCATATCTGCTGCTTGCAAGTCTCGATGCGGCAAGGAAGAATCTTGCAACCATGGGAGATGAGCTGGTGGGCAAGGCTGTAAAATTTTCAAGGGCAGCGCGTGACAGGATAAATTCAATAGAAGGCCTTTATGCCTTCGGCAAAGAGCTTATAAACGGAGACGATATATTCGGCTTTGACGAGACAAAGCTTGGCGTGTGCGTATCCGGCATAGGACTTTCAGGGTTTGAGGTATACGACATGCTGAAAGAGGAGCACAATATACAGGTGGAGCTGGCGGACGGCAGCAACATACTTGCCATAGTCAGCCTGGGCGACTCCGAATCAGACATAGACGCCCTTGTGGAGGCGCTTGAGGATATAAGCACAAGGCATGCAAAGGGCTGGCGCCAAATAGAGCAGCCTATACTTGAAAATCCATACGTGGTAATATCGCCAAGAGAGGCTTTCTACAGCCCCAAAAGGACTGTAATGCTTGAGGATGCAGCAGGCGAGGTGGCGGGAGAATCCCTTATGCTCTATCCGCATGGAATCCCTATATTTGCAATAGGAGAGAGAATAACGAGCGAAATGATAGACTACATAAGCTTTCTCAAGGAACAAAGCGCTGTGCTCGTTGGAACTGAAGACCCTGATGTAGAGTACATTAAAATACTAGGAATGTAAATGAATAAGTGAAAGATGGCTCACTGTAGTGGGTCATCTTTTTTTTCTGCGGATAATTAAATGCAGATGCATGGAATATTTATAATGTGCAAAAGCAAACAACTATAATTACATTAAAATAAATTAAGAAAAGTCTAAGGTTTGTATAATGTTAATATATGTACATTATGGGTATGAAGCACTATAGGGATGCATAATATTCCAACGTTATGAATGCCGGCTCGAAAGAGAGCAAATAGTAAAGAATAAAACGGGGGTGGGATTACATGTTTAGGAGTATTAAGCTGGGCGGTAAAATGTCAATGCTGTCAGGTTTCATGATTCTTATGCTGCTTGTTGTGGGTGGGGTAGGCTACTACTTCAACATGAAGGCCAATGAGAATATTGAATTGATTTTCAGCAACACAATGGAGTCTGTGGAACATCTTGAAAAAGCGTCGGCAAACGTAGCGGATGCTGAAAAGAACCTGCTCGAGGTGATAAACTCCTCAAGAGCTGGCGACATGAATAGTGTCGAGAAATACATAGGCAAGATAGGCAAGGACGGCGAAGAGCTCACAGGCAATATTTCAACCTACGAGAAGACCCCTATGGATCAGCTCGAAAAAGAACAGCTGGCGGCCTTCAAGGAGAACAGGACCAACTTCGGGCAGAAGATGGAGGCTATATTTGAACTTTCCAGGGAAGGAAAGCCTGATGAGGCATATGACGTATTCAAGGCCTCGGAGGGGATGCTTACAGAGTACCACACTGCGCTCAATGCGCTTGTGGACTACAACATAAAAAGCGCGGAAGCCATAAAGCAGAAAAATCTGAATGAATCAAAGAGCGCATCATTGGCAATGATTCAGATAATAATAGCAGCCGCTGCAATATGCATAGCAGCCAGTTATTTCATAACCCGTGGAATAGTAAAGGCCGTGCTTGAAACAGACAAGCATCTGGATTTAATAGCAAGAGGCGATCTCAGCCGTGATGTGGACAAGCAGCTGCTTGAGAGAAACGATGAAATGGGGCAGATTGCCAAGTCGATGCAGGGGATGCAGGAGGGCCTCAGAAACCTGCTCGAAAGCATAAGGGTTTCGGCTGGAACGATAACGGAATCCTCGGAGAACCTTTCCAAGATAACGAATGAATCTACACTTGCAGCCAATGAGGTTGCCAAGGCGATGCAGGAGGTAGCACAAAGCTCCACAGAGCAGGCTGGCGACGCTGAAAACGTCGCAATCAAGGCAACCGAGCTTGGAGATGAGATAGAGCAGGCAAGCAGGTTCATAAGCGATATGAATACGCTCTCTGACGAGACAGCGCAGCTTAGCATCCAGGGAAGCAAGGCCATAGAGCTTGTAGACCTCAAGGTGGACGAGAGCAACAAGATGACAGAGCAGGTAAGCATGGAAATTCAGGGCGTATACGATTATTCTAAGAACATAGAGTCTATAGTTGCAATGATAGACAACATAGCAAGCCAGACAAATCTGCTTGCGCTCAATGCATCCATAGAGGCGGCGAGAGCCGGCGATGCGGGACGCGGATTTGCAGTAGTAGCGGAGGAGATAAGAAAGCTCTCCGAGGGTACAGAAAGCGCCACCAGCGAAATAAAGGATCTGATAGTGACCGTACAGAAAAAATCACACGAAGCTGTAAGCACCATGGAAGATGCCAAGGCTGCGGCACTTGAACAGAACAAGTCTGTAACAGAGACAAGAAGAATATTTGAAGATACGCTGCTTATACTGGAAAAACTCAATGAAAAGATTGACCAGGTCAGCGAGAGTGCCGAAAAGATAGAAATGCATAAGGGCATAATAATCGACTCTATACATGACATATCTGCCTTGACAGAGGAGACCTCGGCAGCCACTGAGCAGACATCCGCAAGTACGCAGGAACAGCTGGCCTCGATAGAGGAGATAGAGAGCCTTTCTGAGGAGCTAAGCAGCATAGCCAGGAATATGGACGAGGAGCTTGGCAAGTTCAAATTCTAAACTCAGATAATTTTACAATTGAACAGCGACATCGCAGCAGGACAAAAAAATAGAATCCCGAAAAGGATTCTATTTTTTTGCCTTAGTTTTCAAATGCATTCGACACAGTATTGTCCACCTGATATGAGATAAGCACACGCTTAAGATATTCAAGAGTCTTTTTGGATGACTCATCCGGAGAATAGGAGACCTGGCCGTCCACAACACGGGACAGGAGAGACTGGTATATGAGCATGCTCATCTCGTTTATGGCGTCTATATCGTCAGCCATTATATAGCCTTCACTCACGCAGTCTTCAAGTATGGCTTTGTTCCTAGCATATATGTTTTTCTTCTGAAGCATCAGAAGTGTTGAATCCTTGTGCTCACCAAGCTCCTCTGAGAATATCTCATAGTACTGCTCAACTATGTCAGGAAGCGAGCTGCTGAATTTGTCGAAGAATATGGTGTAGAACACCTGAGGCCTTTCGAAGGAATACTTGCAGAAGGCGCTCCAAATGTTGAGATACTTTTCAAGAGAATTCCTGGCTCCCTTTGTATAAGATGAGAGATTCCTCGAGTATTCCCTCAGGTATTTCATGGATGCAAAAAACACGAGGTGTTCTAGATTTTCGAAATAGTTGTAAATAGTGGCGCTGTTGTAGCCGGCAATGTCTGAAACCTTTCTTATGGTAACATTTTCAAAGCCCTGCTCTTCTATTATTTTCTGTGTCGCCTCTATGAAATAGCTCATCATCCTTATCTTTTGCATTCTTTTTTTGACTTCAGAGGTTTTGCTGTACATATATAATCACCCTAAATAAGTATTTTGTTGATTTTCAAATGTGATTATAACACAAATATAACCGCTAACATATACGGTTGGGGGTAATTTTTGAACAAAATAATAATTGTGAAATTTTTTTCGATAAATAAAACTAATGCTAAGAGCTTGCAAATACAGAAAAGTATTATAGAAGTCCTCTATCATAATCATGATTATTATATAATTTTGGTTGCAAAATAAACTGGATCGTGTATAATTATAACAAAGAGTAGAAGTTTCAAAAAAACTCTGAAAAATCAAAAAACGTTTCACAGACTGGATTTGAAAAAACCTGCAGGAGTTTTAAAGCAAATCTATCATTTTAAAGTATGAAGGGAGTGTCTGTTGATGAAATTGGAATTGGGTAATTTTTATGTTGAGGAAATCGTTTTCGGAGAAAAAACGTCATTCAAGGACGGCGTGCTTACTATAAACAAGCAGGAGGCTCTGGACTATGTTATGGAGGATGAGAACATAACACATGCGGAGCTTCATATTGTAAAACCCGGCGACATGGTAAGACTTTGCCCTGTCAAAGAGGCCATAGAGCCAAGGATCAAACTTGACGGCAGAACTTATTTCCCTGGAGTTACAGACGAAGAGCTTACAAGATGTGGCGAGGGAAGAACTCATGCCCTTAAAGGCTGCAGTGTTCTTGTGGTAGGCAAGCACTGGGGAGGATTCCAGGATGGACTTATAGATATGGGCGGCGAGGGAGCAAAGTACACATACTACTCGACGCTTAAGAACATAGTTCTTGTGGGAGATACTAACGAGGACTTCGAAAAGAACGAGCAACAGAAAAAGAATAAGACTCTAAGATGGGCCGGTCACAAGCTTGCTGAATATATAGGAAAGACAGTAAAGGACATGGAGCCTCAGGAAATAGAGACATACGAGCTTGAGCCTGTTACACAAAGAAACGACGAAGTAACAAAGCTTCCGGGAGTAGTATTCGTAATGCAGCCTCAGTCTCAGATGGAGGAGCTTGGCTACAATGATCTTGTTTATGGCTGGGACATGAACAGAATGGTGCCAACATTCATGCATCCAAACGAAGTGCTTGATGGAGCGATCATATCAGGAAGCTTCATGCCATGCTCTTCAAAATGGTCGACATATGACTTCCAGAACTTCCCTGCCCTAAAAAGGCTATACGCTGAGCACGGCAAGACAGTCAATTTCCTTGGAGTAATAATGTCGAACCTAAACGTGGCACTTCAGCAAAAGCAGCGTTCAGCTCTTTTCGTGGCACAAATGGCCAAGACTCTTGGAGCACAGGGAGCAATAGTTGCCGAGGAAGGCTACGGAAATCCGGATGCTGACTTCATAGCATGCATAGTGGCCCTTGAGAATGAAGGCATTAAAACTGTAGGCCTGACAAACGAGTGTACAGGAAGGGACGGTTTCTCGCAGCCGCTTGTTACTCTAGACGAGAAGGCAAATGCCATAGTTTCTTGCGGCAACGTATCTGAGCTAATAGAGCTTCCTCCTATGCCAGTAGTACTCGGAGAACTGGAAGCTCTTGCTAGAGATGGTCTTTCTGGCGGATGGGCAGGAGACGAGATACTAGGCTCTTCAGTGAAAGCTGACGGCTCTGTGATAATGGAAAACAATGCCATGTTCTGCGGAGATCAGGTTGTAGGCTGGTCTACAAAGACTATGAAGGAATTTTAGTACTCTAATATAATCCTGACGGAGGTGCGAATAGATGAAAAAAGCAATCTTATACTTGAACCAGTTCTTTGGACAGGTAGGCGGTGAAGACAAGGCTGATTACGAGCCTGAAATAATAAACGGACAAGTAGGCGCGGCTATGATGCTTAACGGAGTTCTAGAAGGTGCCGAGGTGACACATACTGTAATATGTGGTGACAACTTCATGGGAACGTACAAGGATGAGGCCATAAGGAGAATACTTGGATTCCTTGATGACAAGGAATTCGACATATTCCTTGCAGGGCCGGCATTCCAGGCAGGAAGATACGGCGTGGCATGTGGAGAAATATGCAAGGCTGTAAAGGAAAAGTACAATGTACCTGTAGTTACATCTATGCATGTTGAAAATCCTGGAGTTCAGATGTTCAAGAAGGACATGTACGTGATGATAGGCGGAAACAACGCAGGCAGAATGAGACAGGACATGAGCGCTATGGCTAAGGTGGCCAACAAGATTATTGCAGGAGAGAAAATCGGACCTGCGGACGCTGAAGGATTTTTCCCAAGAGGAAAGAGGCATCAGTACTGGAGAGAGGATGGAAAGCCTGCTTCTGAAAGAGTAGTTGACATGCTGCTTAAAAAGCTAAGCGGTGAAGAGTTCCAGACAGAGCTTCCAATACCTAAGTCAGATAGAGTAGAAATAGCTGCGCCTATAAAGGACCTTTCGAAGGCTACTATAGCTGTAGTTACTACAGGCGGAATAGTTCCTGTTGACAACCCTGACAGAATCCAATCGGCTTCAGCCACAAGATGGGGAATGTATGATGTGACAGGGCTTGAAAGGCTTGAAGGTGGCGTTTATAAGACAATACACGCCGGATTCGACCCTGCTGCTGCAGACGCTGATCCAAACGTTATAGTTCCGCTTGACGCTCTTAGAGCATATGAAAAGGAAGGCAAGATAGGAAAGGTTCACCAGTACTTCTACTCAACAGTTGGAACTGGAACTACAGAGGCAGAAGCTGCAAGAATGGCCAAGGAAATAGTTGTAAAGCTTAAAGAAGGCGGAGTTGACGGCGTTATCATGACTTCTACCTGAGGCACATGTACACGTTGCGGTGCAACGATGGTAAAAGAAATAGAAAGAGCCGGATTCCCTATAGTACAAATGTGCAACTTGATCCCTGTTGCCTCTACAGTGGGAGCCAACAAAATAGTACCTACAATATCAATACCATATCCTTTGGGAGATCCTTCAACATCCAAGGAGCAGCAGTGGAAACTTAGGTATCACAGGGTTGGAACGGCACTAGATGCTCTAACGGTAGATGTTCAGGAACAGACAATATTCAAGGTGAAAATATAAAATCCAAACGCAATCCAAACGCAATCCAAAATATAATTGAAAAATAGAAAATAAAATTGAACGGCAAAAGTGAAAAATGTACGGAAAGCTTTAATCAGGAGTGATTGCATGATGCATCACTCCTGATTAGGCAATAAATATTGTATCTAAATAACCCCTTATATAATATACAATATAAACATGAGAAACTTATTACAATGCAGAAAACATAGCAAATAATATGACGATAAGTTAAAAAAATAACTAAGTGTCAAAACTAACTTTGGCTAGCAAAAAAGGAGGAATTTAATTGGTATCATTAAATAGTGAAGCTCCCCAAGTGAAAAAGCCAGACAACAAGGTGTTCTATATATCAATGCTTATAGTTCTTGGAATAGTTGGATGGGGAATGCTTTTCAAGGATAACTTTGCAACATTTGCAAGCAACCTTCTTTCTTTTCTTTCAGAAACATTTGGCTGGGCATATCTTATGTCCATGTTCGTGTTTGTAGTTTTTGCTGCAGGCCTTGCATTCAGCAAGTTTGGAGATGTAAAGCTCGGACCTGATGATTCGACGCCTGATTATAGTACTACATCATGGTTTGCGATGCTATTTGGCGCAGGCATGGGCATAGGCCTTGTTTTTTGGGGCGTGGCGGAGCCGATTTATCACTACCTTGCGCCGCTGGGTGTAGAACCGGGCTCTAAAGAAGCTGTCGATTTCGCATTCAAGACATCGTTCAAACATTGGGGATTCCATCCCTGGGCGAATTACAGCGTCATAGGACTGGCTCTTGCGTATATGCAATTTAGGAAAGGAAAGCCGGGCCTCATAAGCAGCATATTCATACCTATATTTGGCGAAGAGAGAGTCAAAGGGCCTATAGGCAAGACTATAGATATACTGGCTGTATTCGCAACGGTTGCAGGAGTTGCAACATCCCTTGGAATGGGAACTCTTCAAATAGGAAGCGGAATCAGCTATATATTCGGCATAGAACAGACAACAATGATGAATATAATGATAATTGCTATTGTTACAGTAATCTACATCTGGACTGCGGTGAGCGGCATAGACAAGGGAATCAAGATACTAGGAGATATCAATCTGTGGCTTGCAGGAACACTTCTTGTGGGAACATTCCTCATAGGGCCTAAGGTGGCCACGATGAATGCGTTCTCAAACGGCCTTGGACTGTACCTAAATGACTTTTTAAAGGATTCAATGTCGATTAATGCATTTGGAGACAACAGCTGGCTTAAAAGCTGGACAGTATTCTACTGGGCATGGTGGATAGCTTGGGCTCCATTTGTTGGTTCGTTCATAGCGCGTATATCAAGAGGTAGGACAATCAGAGAGTTTGTGGGCGGAGTAATATTTGCGCCTGCAGTGGCATCTTTCATATGGTTTGCAGTGTTTGGAGCTCTTGGAATAGGACTTTCGGATAAGATTGGCCTTGATGGGCTCAAGGCTGCGGTAGGTGCGCCTGAAACTGCATTGTTTGCAGTTATGCAACATTACAATTTTGGAACGCTACTGTCATTCATCACTCTTTTCCTCTTGTGCACATTCTTCATAACATCAGCAAACTCGGCTACATTTGTACTAGGAATGCTTACATCTGAAGGAGATCTGAATCCTTCGAATCAAAAGAAAATAATATGGGGACTCTTCCAGGCGCTCCTTGCAACCGCACTTCTTCTTGCGGGAGGTCTTCAGTCGCTTCAGACCATATCTGTAGCAGCGGCTTTTCCTTTCATAGGAGTAATGCTTCTTGCCTGTGTTTCACTTTTAAAGGTGCTATCGGAGGACTCCAAGTCAAAGAAATAAATTTGTGAACTGCTGAATAACAAGCCAAAAATTTGTGCTGCAGGATATATATCTGCTGCTATTTTTGGCTTGTATATCGATATGCATTGTTAAAATATAAATAATGTTTCCATCTTTTGCGTTTGAGTATAAATATAGTGTCATCATATGATTAATTTATGCAAAATGGTGTCTCTATCAAAAAATATAATATGTTGTTTTTTCAATGGAAATATATTCAGTTATAAGCATTATTTTGGTATATTTTAATATGATGACATTTATTTGACATTGTGATATAAAATCACACCATGCATGAATAAAAATGCATGCATAAACAGGAGGGGTTTAAGTGGAAAATGTATACGATTTGGCCATAATAGGTTCGGGTCCTGCAGGGCTGGCGGCAGCGCTATACGGAGCTAGAGCAAAAATGAAGACACTTATGATCGAAGGTCAGAAAGTGGGCGGACAAATAGTAATAACTCACGAGGTTGCCAACTACCCTGGATCAGTTAGGGAAGCCACAGGTCCATCACTTATAGAGAGAATGGAAGAGCAGGCAAACGAGTTTGGCGCTGAGAAGGTAATGGACAAGATAGTAGACGTTGACTTTGACGGCAAGATAAAAGTAATAAAAGGCGAAAAGGCCGAGTACAAGGCAAAATCAGTAATACTTGCAACAGGAGCGGCTCCAAGACTTGCAGGCTGCCCAGGAGAGCAAGAGCTTACAGGCAAAGGCGTATCATACTGCGCAACTTGCGACGCTGACTTCTTCGAGGACATGGAAGTGTTCGTAGTAGGCGGAGGAGACACTGCGGTTGAAGAGGCTATGTACCTTGCCAAGTTTGCAAGAAAGGTTACAATAGTACACAGAAGAGATGAGCTAAGAGCTGCCAAGTCTATACAGGAAAAGGCGTTCAAGAACCCTAAGCTTGCTTTCATGTGGAACTCTGCAATAGAAGAGATAAAGGGAGACGGCATAGTAGAGTCTGCAGTGTTCAAGAACCTGGTTACAGGCGAGACTACAGAGTACTTTGCAAATGAAGAAGACGGCACATTCGGAATATTCGTATTCATAGGCTACATACCAAAGAGCGACATATTCAAGGGCAAGATAACACTTGATGATGCCGGCTATATAATAACAGACGACAACATGAAGACAAATGTTGAAGGCGTATTCGCAGCAGGGGACATAAGAGTCAAGTCTCTAAGACAGGTAGTTACTGCATGTGCAGACGGAGCCATAGCTGCAACTCAGGCTGAAAAATACGTTGAGGCTAACTTCGAAGAATAAAGAACGCAAAAATATTGTTTGACAATCCGAAACAAGGCTATAAATTCAAATGGTGACTGTAAAAAATATGTTGATAATATTAAAAATTTAAAAGGAGATGACTTTCAATGAGCGCATTACTAGTTGAAATAGACAAGGATCAATTCCAAGCAGAGGTACTAGAGGCAGAAGGCTATGTTCTAGTTGACTACTTCAGCGACGGCTGCGTGCCATGCAAGGCTCTTATGCCTGACGTTGAGGAGCTTGCTGCAAAGTACGAAGGCAAGGTTGCATTCCGTAAATTCAACACAAGCTCAGCAAGAAGACTTGCAATAAGCCAAAAAATACTTGGACTTCCAACAATAACACTTTACAAGGGTGGACAAAAAGTAGAAGAAGTTACTAAAGACGATGCTACAAGAGAAAACATAGATGCAATGATAGCCAAGCACGTTGGCTAATAGAAACAAGCTTGATTAATTAAGTGAGTAGACTTTGGCCTTTTGGCCGGGAGTTTATTTTATAGATTTAAAATTTTTTATAGGAGGATGGTAACCATGAGTTTGTTTGACGGCAAAAAAGTCATCATCATCGGTGACAGAGACGGTATACCAGGTCCTGCTATGGCAGAATGTCTAAAAGGCACAGGAGCAGAAGTAGTATACTCTG
>NZ_WXFG01000018.1 GCF_009881055.1 Peptoclostridium sp. | reverse complement strand
AATCAGCAGGACTAGCTGCAGAGACTGTTACAGCAGGAGACCCTACATTCGCAGGACCACTTGCAGGAGTCCAGTTGGGACTAAGAGTATTCCACGCAGTTGAGCCAGAATTCAAGGATTCTGTAGATGCGGCAATATACGATGAGCAAATAGGTATGATGGAAATGGTTCTTGATGTTGACTCGATAATAGCTGAAATGAAGTCAATAAGAGAGCAATTCTGCCATTTCAACGACTAGTAAATTCCAAAAACATGCAAGGCATGTGCAAATAAATAGGTGGTCTTTGACCACCTATTTATTTGGGGTTCTAGACAAAAATAAAACAAAAAATCAAACTAACCACAGAAATATTTGCAGTAGATGCTGGAAAGGGGGATAATTATGAGTTTTGCACTTGGACTAGAGCATGAAAATCTTAATTTAGAAGACAAAATTAGCACCATGAGAGAAAACAAAATAAATATTTCGCCAATATTCAAATGGATAAGAAATGAAAAACATATAATTGAGGAAATAAAAAGGCATATTCCTAAAAGTTTTTCAAGCTATTGGGAACCATATACAGGAGGAGGAGCGATTCTTTTTTATATACATCACAAGAGAGCAGTGGTAAATGTTTGCGATGAAGAACTATACAACATATACAGGGTAATAAGAGATGATGTCAATGCTCTTATAGAAGAACTCAAAAAACATAAAAATGAAAAAGAATATTACTATGAGCTCAGAGATATGGATACTGCCAAAATGAGCTCTGTTGAAAATGCGGCAAGGAACATATATCTTAATAAGACCTGCTTTAACGGTTTTTTCAGAAAAGATGAAAGCGGACGATTTGATGTTTCTTTTGGATCTTATAAAAATCCCCAGTTTAAAAACAAGATATTACTAAAGGGACTAAGCGAGTATTTAAATGAACAGGATGTTAAGCTTATAAGCAGAAAATTTGAAAGCTTTGCAGAGAGCATACCGAAGGATTCTTTTGTATACATAGCACCTGAAAACAACCTCAGGTCGCAAAAATATTATGATTTCAACGGGCGCGCAAGACTCAAACATATATGCGACAGGCTTGACGCAAAAGGTGTAAAATTTCTGATATCACATTCATACAATGATTTAATATGTGATATGTTTAACTCTTATGAGATTACAAAAGTTAAGGTTAATAGGAACATAAGCTATTTGAACTTCAAAAATGAGGAACCAAATGAAATAATAATAAAAAATTACGCAACTAATGTTACGTAATTTGGCTTTGATTCTTCAATTGCTAGCTCGGGTTGTGCAGGAGATTTGAATCCTCCGGAATTTCAAGTATTTCTATCAGCATTTCAACAACGGCCGGATCGAACTGAACGCCGGAGAAACGTCTCAGTTCCTGTATGGCATCTTCGTTTGGCATTGCTTTCCTGTAAGGCCTGCTGTTAGTCATAGCGTCGTAGGCATCCACCACTGAGAGTATTCGGCACTGGAGTGGTATTGCATCGCCCTTAAGGCCAAAGGGGTATCCGCTTCCATCCCACCATTCGTGGTGCTTGAATATGAGTTCCGATATGTGCATGATGTCGGGAGACGATTCTGCTATGCGGTAGCCCAGCTCGGCGTGCTTTTTCATTTCTTCGAACTCCTCTTGAGTGAGCTTTCCCGGCTTGAAGAGTATCGAGTCGCTTATGCCTATTTTGCCAATATCGTGAAATTGGGCAAAAAGAGCCATGTCTTTTACGTCCTTTTGTGAAAGCCCCATCTTGTACGCCAGAGCTATGCAAAGGTCCTCCATTCTCTTGCCGTGGCCCTCCGTTATGAAGTCACGCGTCTCGAGCATTTTCTTGATAAAATCTATATTTTTGCTTCTGAAGCTCAGCTTGTGGTGAAGCTTCTCACGATACATGAAATCGTCTGCCTCCCTCAAGGCGTCTTCGATTGTGGGGCTGATACGGCTGACTATGCCATAGCCAATGGAAAGGCTTATAGGCAGGAGGCTTTCTCGCTGGTTCACAAGATTCAGGTGCTCCTTTATTTTTGCCTTGGTTTTGAGTATGCTCTCCTCTGTTGCGCTTTCAAGAATGATAGCGAACTCATCCCCGCCTATGCGAGCCATAAGCCTCGACTCTGAGAAGTGCGATTTTATAATGTTGGCAGCACTTATTAGATACCCATCGCCTTCAAGATGGCCCAGAGTATCGTTAACAAGCTTGAGTCCGTCTATGTCGCACATTACGACGGCCATGCCAGGCTTGCATTCGGCTTTTATGACTTCGAATTCTTTTTCGAAGTAGTTTCTGTTGAAGAGTCCCGTAGGCTCGTCGTATATGCTCATCCTGTAAACCTTTTCCTGGGAGAGCCTTTGCTCCGTTATATCCCTGATTATGCTGAGTATCCTCGATTCGCTAAGGGGGACATAGCGCGCTTCATAGTGAGTATTGCCAAGGCTGTACTCTACTATCGTATTTTTGTGGGTGTTTTTGACTACGTTTATCCCTTTCATGAATTTGGATGTGATGTCTTCGGGAAATAAATCTGAAATTCGTTTGCCGATGAAATCCTCAGGCTGAATGAGCAGATCTTCCCTTTGTGTCTGGGAGAGATAGTCGATAAAAACACCGCCGGAGTCTACTATGAATATCATGTCGGGCATGGCGTCTATTATAGCCTGGAGCTGTTCGCGGCTCGAATTAAGCTCAGCAATAGCACTTGTAAGCTCCGACGTCTTTGCGCTTACATTTCTTCTGAGTGCATAATTCCATACAATAAGAAGTATAAGTACTGAAAACACAAAAATTGCCGCTGTCTCTATGTAGGAGGTTATTTTTTCAGTGTTATGATTCTGGAAGCCGGACCATCGGCTGTCAATATCGTCATATTCTGAAGGTGTGATTTGGTTGAAACCTTCTTCGACGAGGCTTAAGAGTTCAGTGTCGCCTTTTTTGATGGCTCTTCGCAGTTCGATAGTACATATGGAATCTGTCGAGTTGAATTCGCTCTGAAGACCGTATTTGAAAATCATATGCGTTGCGGGAGCCCTGTTCATTACAAATACTACGACTTCTCCTTTGCTGGCTGCCTTTATTATGTCTTCATAGCTGTCATATTCGACAAGATTATTTATTCCAGCTTTTCTAAGCAAATTAGCCACTATGTCGCCTTTTTCAACGGCCACTGAAAATCCCTTCAAAGAGCGTATACCATTTATGCCGGATATGTTTTTGCTGTAGAATATTGGAACCTCGGCGCTTGAATATGGTTTTGTGAAATCAAAAAATTCGGCGCGTTCATCGCTGAAAGAAATTGCATCTATTACATCATGTTTCCCTTGCGTCATTTCAGTCAGTGCATTGTTCCAGTCCTTCGCATCGATTATCACCTTGACGCCTGTTTTTTTCTCCCAAAGCTTCCATTGGTCTATGAGTATTCCGTGCAGTGAGCCGTCTGAGGCTCTGAATGAATAAGGCGGATAAGTATCTTCCATCACCACGCGGATTTCGTCGATAGGAGTCTTTTGGGGGGAGTCGTATTTGTCGTAAGCAAATCCCGGAAGTGTTGAAAAAAGCAGCGAGAGAAAAATGACGGTAAGGCTTATAAACACAGCTTTTCCTGTAGGAATATTACCGTAAATAATTTTCATTTGTGTGCTAGTCCTCTTTTCTCAATAAAGTATTATTGGTCAGTGACTTGCTGCGACTGTATGGTAAAAACGGCCTATGAATCTGGGGATTGTCACGTCCTAGTACTCGTTTGAATTTTCTATATATTAATATATTTTACTTCATTATTTGAATGCTTGCAATCGAAATGAAACATTGCCAAGCTGTTTGGATATATTCAAATAACAATTAAGTAGTTATAAGTAGTTATAAGTAGTTAAAAATTCTCCACGTCTGCCGTTTCGTGATATAATTAAATGTAATATATCATGGGATAATTGTGCGCATAATAGTACTTTTGCGTATGATGAGGCAGTATGAAGCGGAGGGATAGCATTATGATTAGCATAAGAGAATATGAGCTTGTGGATTCACTGGAGCAAGCGCATGAGATACTTTTAAAAAACAGGTTCAACACTATTATCGGGGGCGGAGCTTTCCTGAGGCTGGGCTCAAAGAAGATAAATAAGGCAATTGATCTTTCAAAGCTGAAGCTTGACTATATAGAGGAAGATGAGCACGAAATCAGAATAGGCGCCATGGTTACACTCAGGCAGCTTGAAACGTCTAGCGCACTGCTTGAGAACTTTTCGGGGGCTGTTGCAGAATCAGTAAAGCACATAGTTGGCGTACAGCTTAGAAACATAGTAACAGTCGGCGGCACGGTGTATTCAAGATATGGTTTTTCAGATCCAATAACGGCGCTGCTTGCGCTCGACACTTATGTGGACCTTTACAAGGGTGGTAGGATGAGCCTTGATGAATTCCTTGAGAAGGGTTGTCCAAGGGACATACTCACCCAGATAGTAATAAAAAAAGGCATGGATAAGGCTTCGTTCAAGATGCTCCGAAATTCTGCGGGCGACTATGCGATACTTAATGTCTGCGCAGCCGCAAAGGACGGCGCTATAAGGATAGCTGCAGGTGCAAGACCTGCCAGGGCCAAGCTTGCAAAAGCTGCCAGTGAGTTTTTAACTGGCAGGGAGCTGAGCGAGGAGAATATAGACAAGGCCGCCCAGATGGCAGCAGAAGAGCTTGACTTTGGAAGCAACATGAGGGCGAGCGCTGATTACAGAAGGCAAATGTGCAAGGTGCTCGTAAAAAGAGCACTGATGGAGGTTTAATATGGATATTAATGTAAAAATAAACGGAAAAAATATGACATTTGAAATAGATGCCGATGATTATCTTTCTGAGACGCTAAGAAAATACGGCTATCTGAGCATAAGAAAGGGCTGCGACACGAGCTCGTGCGGACTCTGCACTGTCTGGCTGGATGGAAAGCCTGTGCTCTCATGCTCCACTCTTTCTGCAAGGGCGAATGGAGCGGAAATCACTACAATAGAAGGGGTCCAGAAGGAGGCCGAGGAATTTGCAAGCTTCCTTGTGGCTGAGGGAGCAGAACAGTGCGGCTTTTGCAGCCCGGGCTTCATAATGACAGTGCTTGCAATGAAAAGAGAATTGAGCAACCCTTCTGAAGCGGAAATAAAGAATTATCTCAACGGCAACCTCTGCAGATGTACGGGTTATATGGGACAGCTGCGTGCGCTAAAGAAGTATATGTGTGTAGAGTAACAGCCAAGGAACCCTATGAATAGTTGGAGGATGGAATTTTGAAAATTGAAGATGCCATCGGGATATAGGTGAAATCATGCTCATTACGGAGCTTTTGGACATAGATGCCAACAAAGGAGAGCTTATAAGCATTGTGGGCGGAGGCGGCAAGACAAGCATAATGATGCGTCTTGCCAAGGAGCTCAAGGCTGCGGGCAAGCGTGTGCTTATAACAACTACTACTGCTATATACATGCCCGGCGAAAGGAGCATCGACAGGCTGCTCCTGGGCAAAAACAGCTTCAAAGAATTCATATTCCTCAGTAGCCCGACAGACGGGATAACTGCTGCGGCAAAGTTTTCAGATGGCGTAAAGCTTAAGGGTTTTGACCCGGACCTTGTGGATTCAATACGCGACTTGGGCATTTTCGATTTTATAATAGTCGAAGCTGATGGTTCCAGGGGAGCGCCTATAAAGGCGCCGGCTGAAAATGAGCCTGTCATTCCAAGGAATACAGACAGGATAATAGGCATGATCGGGCTTGACTGCGTGGGTGAAAAGGTTTATTCGAAGTATGTACACAGGAGTGAGCAGTTCTGCAAAATAACGGGCTGTTCAGCTGGTGATTATGTGAGTCCCAGGATGGTGTCAAGGCTTATAAAGGCAGACAATGGGCTCTTCAAGGGGGCACCGGAAGGCTCCAAAAGATATGTGTTCCTAAACAAAGCCGAAGGAGAAAAAAAGCGATGTGCGGCTCTTGAGACGCTTGATTTGCTGCTCGGCGGCGGTCATCCGGCAGACGGATTTTGCGCAGCAAGTCTTTACCTGAAGAATGCTTTCATAAAGTGGAGTTGGGAACGATGATCTCTGGAATAGTAATGGCCTCCGGATTTTCAAGGAGGATGGGAGCTGATAAGCTCCTGTTTGAGTTTGGCGAGCGCACCGTAGTTGAGCGTGTGATAGCTGCAGCTGTGATATCAGAGCTTGACGAAGTCATAGTCGTATGCAGGGATTCTGCTGTATTGACTATTGCCGAAAGTCTCGGGGCTTCGGCAGTAGTCAATGAAAATGCACAGCTTGGACAGAGCGAGTCTATAAGGTTGGGTGTTATCAGTGCAAATTCTGAGGCAAACGGCCTTATGTTCATTGCGGCCGACATGCCGCTCCTTGAAAGCCGCGTCATAGATATGCTTATTCATGAGTTTTCCATGAATATCGAATCCATAGTAGTGCCGCTTTATGACGGCGTGCGCGGGAATCCGGCAATATTCCCCGCGAGCTTGAAGGAAGAGCTGATGTCGCTATCGGGAGACGAGGGCGGCAGGGCAATAATTGAAAAATTCAGTGAACGCGTGATTTTTGTCGAGACGGGAAACAGTCTTAGCGGCATGGATATTGATACAAAAGGGGACTTCGAGAGGCTGAAAGCCCTATGGAAGAAGACAAATTCCAAGCCAAACATATATGATGCTAGAAAACACAAGTGAAACAATAGATGGGTGTAGATGATAAATGAATGAATATCTCATTGTAATAAGAGGAGCAGGCGATATAGCCACAGGTGTAGCCTACAGACTGCATGTGTGCGGCTTCAGGCTGCTCATGCTTGAAACGGCAAGACCCACTGTCATAAGAAGGGCCGTGGCCTTTGCTTCGGCAGTTTTTGAAAAAAGCGTAGAGGTTGAAGGAGTGCGAGCGGTGCTGTCAGAAAACCTTCAACAGATTGAAGCTGCATGGGAACGCGGTGAAGTGCCTGTAATTGTAGATGAAGGCTGCGCCATACTCGGCAGAGTCAAGGCACATGTGCTAATAGACGCCACAATATCAAAGCGCAACCTGGGCACAAATCGAGGAATGGCGGATATTACAATAGGCCTTGGACCGGGATTTACTGCCGGCGATGATGTAGACGCTGTGGTTGAGACGCTTAGGGGGCACGAGCTTGGAAGGGCCAAATACAGCGGCTCGGCAGCGCCTGACACGGGAATACCAGGCGAAATAGCCGGGTTTTCAAAGGAAAGGATAGTAAGAGCCCCTGCTGAAGGAATTGTAACGCATGTATGTAGCATAGGCGACACTGTGGCGAAGGGACAGACTGTAGCATATGTGGGCGAAGTCCGGGTGGCTGCCCCTATCCGCGGAGTCCTGAGGGGCATAATACACGATGGCATTAAGGTGACAAGGGGAATGAAGATGGGCGACGTTGACCCAAGGGGCGAAGTGCGCAACTGCTTTACCATATCCGAAAAGGCACTGGCCGTGGCTGGAGGAGTGCTTGAGGCTGTGCTCCACATAGGATTCAAAAAAGGAAGGCTGAAGGCTAAAGGGAGGTAATCCAATGGAAGATAGGCTACTTGACATAGTGTCGGCAGAGCT
Source organism: Peptoclostridium sp. (assembly GCF_009881055.1). Lineage (GTDB taxonomy): Bacteria > Bacillota > Clostridia > Peptostreptococcales > Peptostreptococcaceae > Peptoclostridium_A. Next base: position 2,958 of record NZ_WXFG01000018.1, on the reverse strand, counting down.
TAAAGCCGGCAGGAAATCTGCCATGGCGATAATTACAATGATTGAAGGCTCATCTCCACGGGGAGAAGGCTCCATGATGGTTATAAAAGGCTCAGGTGAGATTGAAGGCACAATAGGCGGTGGGGCCATAGAACGAGAGACTATAAAGCGGGCTCTTGAGTGCATAAATGATGGGGCGAGCAGACATTATGACTTCCTGCTCACCGAGAAAGAAAAGAATCTCGACATGATATGCGGAGGAAGAGCCCAGGTTTTCATAAAGGTTTTTGTACCCGACAACAGGCTGCTCATTGCAGGAGGAGGCCACATAGCCCTGAGGCTCTACGAAATAGCCCAGATAATGGGCTTCAATACGGTAATATTCGAGGACAGGCAGGAATTCTGCAGCAGGGAGAGATTTCCAAATGCCCACGAGCTAGTGCTGGGGGACATAGTTGAAAACCTTGGCGGTTATCCGGTCGATGGGAATTGCTATGCTGTGGTGGTCACAAGGGGCCATTCCCAGGACGAAAAGGCGCTCGAGGCTCTGTTGGGAAGAGGCGCTGCCTATATCGGCATGATAGGCAGCAGGAGAAAGACAGCGATGGTGTTTAACAATCTCATTGGAAAGGGAATTTCAAGGGAGGAGCTTGAGAAGGTTTACGCTCCAATAGGCATAGACACGGGCGGGGAAACTCCGGAGGAGATAGCGCTTGGTATAATGGCGGAGATAGTTTCCGTAAAGCACGAAGCAAAAATAAAACACATGAGAGACTTAAGGCCTGATATTGCCACGGAGCCTATTTAGCATAGGCAGCAAACAGTAATCCCAATGGAAGCGGTGACGGTCTAAAGAAAAATAAGCAAAGGATGATATATATGATAAGCGATTTCTCTCCACTGCTGATATCGCTCAAAACCTCGCTCAGCGCAACGCTTATAACCATAATAATTGGTGTGCCGGCAGCATGGATTGTAGCCTCGTACAATGTGAGATTCAAGGGGCTGCTAGACAGCATACTCACATTGCCCATGATACTCCCGCCCACAGTGGCGGGCTTTTTTCTGCTTGTGTTGCTTGGAAAGCGGGGTTTTGTAGGAAGGCTGCTTGAGCGCATGGACATGTCGCTCATATTCACATGGCAGGCAGCCATGATAGCAGCAGCCGTAGTGGCCTTTCCGCTAATGTACAAGACGGCCAGGAGCGCATTCGAGCAGATAGACAGGAATGTGTTAGACGCCGCCAGACTGTTGGGAGCTTCAGAGTGGAAGGTATTCCTAAGTGTGGCTGTTCCCATGGCATGGCCGGGCATAGTAGCTGGATTCCTGCTGTCGTTTGCCCGGGCTTTGGGAGAGTTCGGAGCTACCATGATGGTTGCAGGCAACATACCGGGCAGGACACAGACGATACCGCTGGCGATTTTCTTTGCGGCAGAGGGAGGCGACATGAAACAAGCGTACGCCTGGGTGATGCTAATATTTGCAATATCACTGGCTATGATGGCTCTGATGAACTATTGGAACGAATACCATAAGAGGCTGGTTTCCGGCGAGGGAAGGAGAAATTAGCATGGAACTCCTTGTTGATATTAGGAAAAAGCTGGCTGGATTCCAGCTTGACGTGAAGCTTTTAGGAGGTAGTGAAACTATAGGACTGCTCGGGGCGTCAGGCTCAGGAAAGAGCATGACACTAAGGTGCATAGCAGGTATTGTAAGGCCGGATGATGGACGTATTGTGGTAAACGGCAGGACGTTTTTTGACTCCGAAAAGGGTATAGACTTAAAGCCAAGGGAGCGTAGAGTGGGACTGCTCTTCCAGAACTATGCGCTTTTTCCGCATCTTACTGTCAGGGAAAACATACAATTTGGAATCAGTGATAAGCCTAAGGCGGAGCGTGGAGAGGCTGTCGCCGAGCTAATTGAGAAATTCCAGCTCAATGGGCTTGCTGAGAGATATCCCTCTCAGGTCTCAGGAGGACAGCAGCAAAGAATCGCCCTGGCCAGGGTGATTGCAGCCCAGCCAGACATCATTCTTCTCGACGAGCCTTTTTCGGCGCTGGATGTTCATCTGCGAGCACAAATGATAGAGGAAATGAGGGAGCGTCTCCAGGAGTTTGGGAAAAGCTCAATGCTAGTTACCCATAATATAGAGGAAGCCTTTGCAATATGCGACAATCTGGCAGTGCTGAGCAGAGGAAGGGTGCATGCGTTCGATGAAAAAAACAAAGTTATGGAAAGGCCAATGACGCTTGAGGCGCTTAAGATAACCGGCTGTGAAAACATAGCTCCAGCCAGAGCAATCTCTGATGGCTATGTTGAAATACCCCAATGGAATCTAAGGCTCAAAGCAAATGGTGGCGAATGCTGCGGAGAAGGTCATGTAGGCATAAGGGCAAGCCATATAATGCTCCATGAAGCCTCAAATGACAATGAAAACGGAGAAAATGTTGTGAAAGCCTGGATAACGGGCTTTTCAGAGACGCCGTTCAGAGTCAGGGCACACCTAAAGTTCTCCAAGGACAGCAGCAATCATTTGGCGTGGGATGTTGGAAGGGAGATCTGGGAGAAGGTCAGACTCGGGCAGCAGCCCATAGCAGTCCGAATACCTGCGGACAAGGTTATGTTCGTAGAGACTCTACCTGATGATGTTTAAATACTTGCCGGTTTGAATCTGGCTCTTCCTGCAATAAATCCCTTCCCGTATATGAGTCTGCTAAGGAACTGCAGTAGCAGAGCATGAGAATACCAAAAGGAATCTGAATCCAGGTTCCTTTTTTGCTTTAAAAACAGACAAAGTGGTATATAAATGGGTATATAACAGCGAATAAAAAGAAGGTGTCAGCATGAAAAATGGGGTATGTTTCAGATTTTGTGTAAACTCTAAAAACTGATGCAGTTTTATTGTATAAGTTAAGGGATAGGTGCTTAAAACAAGCATCTGTCCCTTAAATGCATTATACACCCGATTTTGGGCGAGTC
>NZ_WXFG01000028.1 GCF_009881055.1 Peptoclostridium sp. | reverse complement strand
CGAAAAGGTCTGTCTCTGTCTCTTCCTTGAATGTTGTCTCAAGCACGCCCGCTCTGGCAGAGCCTATGGCCATTGCATACGCCATTGCCATGTCTCTTGCCTTGCCTGTAGCGTCATTATGCACCGCAAAAAGTGCAGGCACTCCCTTGCCCTCTGTGTATACCCTTCTTACGAGGTGTCCTGGTCCCTTTGGCGCAACCATGAATACGTCAACATCTTCAGGCGGGTTTATCTGTCCAAAGTGTATGTTGAAGCCGTGTGCAAACACAAGCGCCTTTCCAGCTTTCAGATTCGGCGCTATGTCGCTTTCATACACGCTCTTTTGCTTCTCGTCAGGTATAAGTATCATTATCACGTCGCTTGCCTTGGCGGCGTCTGCTGCGCTCATAACCTCAAAACCTGCAGCCTTGGCTTTCTCCGCCGACTTGCTTCCTGCGTGAAGTCCTATAACAACGTCAAGCCCGCTCTCCTTCATGTTGAGCGAATGGGCGTGGCCCTGGCTGCCGTAGCCTATTACTGCTATCTTCTTGCCCTTTAATACGTTCATATCTGCATCTTTTTCATAGTACATCTTTGCCATTTTACTTGTCCTCCCTGAGTTCTGTTATTTTTTTTATTCCAAAAAGCTTTTTCACATGATTTATTGCATCTCCCGCGCTGCACCCTGCAATTTCATTTATTGAAATTATTAGATTTGAGCCGCAGCTAGCCTCGGATGGCTGCATGTTTATGCTTTTGATATCGAATTTCTTTCTTCTGAGCATTCCTACTATCCTAAGAAGCGATTCCGCTCCGTCTTCGGCCATTATGCAATATGTCCTGCACATTTAAATCCCTCCTTCAAAGGCTACAGCTTCTAAATAAGCTTGGCTATCTCCTCTCCCATTTGGACTGTGTCCACGAGAGTCATGCCCTGGCTCATGATGTCCGGCGTTCTAAGGCCCTTTGCCAATACTTCTGCCACAGCCTTTTCTACCGCCTTAGCCTCTTCGCTCAAATTAAACGAATCTCTTAGCATCATTGCGCACGAGAGTATTGTGGCTATAGGGTTTGCCTTTCTAGTTCCGGCTATGTCCGGAGCCGAGCCGTGTATAGGCTCATACATGTGAACTCCTTCCGTGCCAAGGCTTGCTGAAGGCAGCATTCCTATCGAACCCGTTATCATGCTCGCCTCATCCGAGAGTATATCCCCGAACATATTTGTTGTAAGCAGCACGTCAAAGCCTGAAGGGTTTTTAATAAGCTGCATTGAAGCATTGTCCACGTACATATGCTCTAGCTCAATGTCCGGAAACTCTGCTGCTACCCTCTCTACAACCCTTCTCCAAAGCCTCGAGCTTTCAAGGACATTGGCCTTATCTACGCTCGTTACTTTTTTCCTTCTCTTACTTGCCATTTCAAAGGCCGATCTTGCAATCCTTTCTACCTCATATTCGCTGTAGCACTCCACATCGAAGGCTTCTGCGCCGTATTTGCCCTGCCTCTGGCCTCTTTCGCCAAAATATATGCCACCCATAAGCTCCCTCATCACGCATATGTCTATTCCGTCTTTTATGATGCTCTCTTTAAGCGGACATGCATCTTCTAGCTCCTTGTAGAGCACAGCAGGCCTTATGTTTGCGTAGAGTCCAAGCGACTGTCTTAATCTGAGCAGGCCTTTTTCCGGCCTTTTTGAGCTCTCAAGTGAGTCCCATTTCGGGCCTCCCACAGCCCCAAGAAGCACAGCATCGCTTTTTTTGCATACTTCAAGGCTCTCTGAAGGAAGCGGGTCGCCGTACTTGTCTATGGCCGCTCCTCCGACTGCCACGTTTTCATACGTGAACTTGTGTCCGAACTTTTTGCCTATCCTGTCAAGCACTATTATTGCCTGCTCCACTATCTCTGGACCAATCCCGTCTCCGGCTGCAACTGCTATTTTATATTCCATTGGCTCCTCCTACTTTATATTCTTCTTGATATAGTTTATTAGTCCGTCTGCATCTATTATGGCTCTCATGAACTCCGGAAGAGGCTGAGCCTTATACTTTTCGCCCCTTGTGATGTTAGTTATCTCGCCTGTTTCAAAGTCAACGCTCACCTCGTCACCCATTTGTATGGCGCTAGAGGCCTCCTTTGACTCGAATATAGGAAGGCCTATATTGAATGAATTCCTGTAGAAAATCCTTGCAAACGAAGAGGCTATTACGCAGCATACGCCGCTCGCCTTTATGGCTATCGGTGCGTGCTCCCTTGAAGAACCGCAACCAAAATTCTCCCCTGCTACAATGACATCACCCGACTTTACATTCTTCACAAAGTCCTTATCTATGTCCTCCATGCAGAATTTTGCAAGCTCCGAAGGTTCTGAGGTGTTAAGATGTCTTGCCGGGATTATAACGTCCGTGTCCACATTGTCTCCATACTTGAATGCCTTTCCCATTAAAACTCCCCCCCTGCTCCGCATCCGAAGAAATTGATGCCGCTGCAAGGCATGTGCATCTGGTCCTTTGCCATTATTTCTGTCGATACTCTTGCTTCGCTGCTCTCGAAGGCTGCCCCTCCCATGTCGTCTATAGAGTTGAATTTATTTTCATTTTCCTTGTTTTTCATCGTTATCTCTCCTTTATATCCTAATAATTTGCTCTCAGCTTATTTGGAGTTTCATTTATATTATTAATCTCATTTTCTATTCCAAATCCTCAGGACCTGCTATCTTACCTGCAACTGCTGATGCCGCAGCTACTGCCGGACTTGCAAGGTATACCTCGGACTCAACATGGCCCATTCTTCCTACGAAGTTCCTGTTTGTAGTGGCCACGCAGCGCTCGCCCTCCGCAAGCACTCCCATATGGCCTCCCAGGCATGGACCGCATGTTGGCGGGCTTATTATGGCTCCCGCATTTATGAATATCTCCATAAGGCCTTCCTTCATGGCCTGAAGATATATGCTTTGAGTAGCCGGGAATATTATAACCCTTACGCCCTTCTTGACCTTCCTGCCCTTTAGCACCTCTGCTGCAGCCCTAAGGTCGCTTATCCTTCCGTTTGTACACGAGCCTATTACAACCTGGTCTATTGTAATATCCCCAACCTCGTCTATAGTCCTTGTGTTTTCCGGAAGATGAGGGAATGCCACTGTAGGCCTTATGCTCGAAAGGTCTATGTCGTACACCTCGTCGTATTCTGCGTCCCCGTCAGCCTCATAGGCGACATATTCTCTTTTTGAGTGCTCCCTGATGTATTCAACTGTCTGCTCATCCACCGGGAATATCCCGTTCTTGGCTCCCGCCTCTATTGCCATGTTAGCTATAGTGAAACGGTCGTCCATGGAAAGGTTCTTAATACCTTCCCCCGAAAACTCCATCGACTTGTAGAGCGCTCCGTCGACTCCTATCATTCCTATTATGTGGAGTATTACATCCTTGCCGCTCACCCACTTTTGAAAGCTGCCTGTGACGTTGAATTTTATAGCGCTTGGCACCTTGAACCATGCCTTGCCTGTTGCCATTCCCGCCGCCATGTCAGTGCTGCCTACTCCTGTGGAGAAGGCTCCGAGAGCTCCGTAGGTGCATGTATGCGAGTCCGCTCCTATGACTACGTCTCCCGCTACAACAAGCCCTTTTTCAGGCAGCAGCGCATGCTCAATGCCCACTTCGCCTATTTCAAAATAGTTTTCAATTCCTTTCGCCATCGAAAAATCTCTTATAAACTTGCACTGCTGGGCAGTCTTGATGTCCTTGTTTGGTGTAAAGTGGTCCGGAACTATGGAAACCTTGGATTTGTCGAACACATCCGTGGCACCCATCTTCTCGAATTCCTTTATGGCAACAGGTGCTGTGATGTCGTTGCCTAGCACCATATCAAGCTCTACCTCTATAAATTGCCCCGGCGTTACACTCTCCACGCCCGCATGCTTTGCAAGAATCTTTTGTGTCATAGTCATTCCCATTTATGCTTCCTCCATTCTTTTTCTTGAATATTCCAAATTTTCTGTATTTAAATCGTACATATTTCCCTTTTTATTTGCCGCTTCTTTCTATTTCTACGCTGTCTCGCTGTCGCCCAGCGCATTGTCGTACTCCATCTTGTTTACGCAGTTTATATAAGCCCTTATGCTGGCTTCAAGTATGTCTGTGCTTAGTCCCTTGCCCTTGTAGACTCGCTCCTTGTGTGAAAGCTTCACGCCGGCCTCTCCCTGAGCGTCCTTGCCGCTTGTGACCGAATGTATTGTATAATCATGGAGGTTGAGCTTCTTTCCTATTATCTTTTCTATAGCGTTAAACGATGCGTCAACCGGGCCGTCTCCCGCAGCCACCTCTTCCAGGATTTCGCCGTTGTGCCTTAGAGCAATTGTGGCGGTAGAAGTTATGGCGTTTCCGCTGTTTATTATAAAGCTCTCAAGCTGGTATGCCTCGCTGACTTCCGTTGCGAAGTCCTCTGCTATTATGGCTTCTATGTCCTTGTCGAATATGGTCTTTTTCTTGTCGGCAAGGGCTTTGAATTTTTCGAAAGCCTTTTCAAGCTCTTCCTTAGTAAGCTCGTAGCCCATATCCTTTAGCTTGTCCTCGAAGGCATGCCTTCCTGAGTGCTTTCCAAGCACCATCTTGTTCTTGTTTAAACCTATAGATTCCGGAGTCATTATCTCATATGTGCTTTTTTCCTGAAGCATTCCATGCTGATGTATGCCCGATTCGTGCGCAAATGCATTTGCTCCGACTATAGCCTTGTTAGGCTGGACCTTTACGCCTGTAATAGATGTAAGTAGGCTGCTGGATCTCATTATCTGAGTGGTGTCTACCTTGCACTCGGCGCCATATATATCTTTTCTTGTGTTGAGCGCCATAACCACTTCCTCGAGTGCGGCGTTTCCAGCTCTCTCGCCTATTCCGTTTATAGTGCACTCAAGCTGTGTAGCTCCCGCCCTGGCCGCCGCAAGAGTGTTTGCAACCGCCATGCCAAGATCGTTGTGGCAGTGAACAGATATGTCTACCTTGTGTATGTTCGGCACGTTTTCCCTTATGCCTGTTATAAGCTTGAAGTATTCATCCGGTGTTGTGTAGCCCACGGTATCCGGTATGTTTACTACCGTGGCGCCGGCATCGATTACCTTAGTTATTATCCTGTACAGGAATTCCGCGTCACTTCTGGTTGCGTCCTCTGCAGAAAATTCTATGTCCTCGCAGTAGGCCTTTGCGTATTTTACCATTTCAACAGCCTGGGCCATTACATCCTCGGGCTTCATCTTAAGCTTGTATTTCATGTGTATGTCGGATGTTGCTATGAAAGTGTGTATTCTTGGAAGCCTTGCATGCTTTACAGCATCCCATGCACAGTCGATATCTTTTTTTAGTGCCCTCGAAAGGCTTGCCACCCTGGATTCCTTTATGTTTCTTGCTATCTCGCTTACAGACTCGAAGTCACCCTTTGACGCTATTGCGAATCCCGCCTCTATTACATCCACCTTCATCTTTTCTATTTGCTTTGCCATTTGTATCTTCTCGCTAAGATTCATGCTGCAGCCTGGTGACTGCTCCCCGTCCCTAAGTGTCGTATCGAATATCTTTATTTGCTTTGCCATTGTTATCCCCCTTATGTCTTTTGTATTCAGCACATTGAATGCATAATGTTTGAGTAATAAAAAACGCCCCAGAACTCAATGTTCAGGGACGAATATGCTCGCGGTACCACCCTAATTGCCTGTGAAGGCCTCTCTTCAATGGACATTCTCTATGTCCAGGTCTCTAACGGTACCCTCCGCCGCTTCCTACTGCTATTTCAAAAGCGGTGCTCTGGAGCTAGTAGCATTTTCTCTGAAGCATCGGCTTGCACCAACCGCCGACTCTCTTTAGCTTACCTGTAAAATGCGCTCTCCTTCGTTGCATCTTTATGGAATTGAGTTGTTGTAAAGTATTCTATCAGCCTTTGCAGGAGTTGTCCATACTTTTTTCGAAAAAAAATGAATTTTCTGATTAATTTCAGCTGGCCTTTTTCGGAAATCGTTTCTTCCAAAGCTCTCAGACTATTGATTTTCTGGCGTTTATATTTTTTCAGAAAATTCTAAATTATTTTCAAGAAACATGTTGACATTATTTTAATACCCCTTTATAATAACAATTGTAAGATAAATGTGCAGAATATTCAGAAAAGTTATGACGGAGACAAAGGTGCCTCGGCAAGACTATAGAGAGCTAATGGTTGGTGGAAATTAGCGTCGTGCGGCATACAATAATCACTCCTGAGCTTCCATCTCGAAATTTAGTAGATTTGGACGTACGCCAGCGTTATATGGCTAGGGTTAATTTGACCTGAACGACAAGGCGGATTTCTAATCCGCAAAGTAGGGTGGTACCGCGAAGCATAAGCTTTCGTCCCTATGGATGGTCTATATACGTTCATAGAGTCGAGCGCTTTTTTTTATCTCTGAATTATCAGAATATTCTGTGTATACACAATGTCAATCATATTTAATTACTGGGGAGGAATATTATTATGGAAAAGAAATTCGATATGTACTCAGACGAAAGATGTTTCGAGCCTGCTTCTTACAGCATGGATTTCAGCTCACTTTTTTCTACTGGCAAATCATTCGAGGATGAACTTAGAAATGATGTTGTAAATGCACCCGTTAACTTCTTTGGCTGTGGCAACTTCGAGCTTTATTAGTATCTGGCTTTAGCAAGCTCACCCAATTTATAATCTGTTTATTAAAATTTAGGAGGAATATTATTATGGAAAACTCAAAAAAATATTCAAACGAAAATTCATACGATGTATACTCACCTGCTGTAGATTATAGCTCTCTTGAAAACGAATCAGGCAATAATTCTGAATTCAGACATGAGGTTTCTCAGAGCAACTGCAATTACTTTGGATGCGGAAGCTTTGAATTCTAATAAATAAAAGGGATGGTGCATTATGGAATCAGACATTGACCTAGACATTAACATTGATATTTCAAACTAAAAAAGACATCTCACTTTGGATTGTGGAGATGTCTTTTTTAGTTGCTATATTTATTTCATTCTATTCTTCTGATTTCTTCTCAAGCTTGGCAAGTGCCTTTGCTGCCATTTCCTTTCCGCCTATTCCAAATGCTATGGCTGCAGCCACTGCCACTGCTCCTATCGTAAATCCAAATGCCATATTTATAATCTCGTTGGCTATTCCCATCTGTCTGAGTCCCATTGCTATTGCAAGGACTATTATTGATATCCTGGCTATCGTCGAAAGCATGTCAGATGATGCAGACTTTTTACTGCTGATAACAGCAGCTACCAACTGTGCTATATAAAGACCTACGCCTATAATAACAAGACCGAGTATTATGTGGCCAACCAGCACTATAAACTGATCAACAAGCCCTGCAAGCATATCTAGTCCGAGTATATTTGCGGCTTCAAGCGCTGCAAAGAATACTATTGCTATCTTTACAAAATTCCCTGCCATTACGGAGATTGTAGTCTTGGCGCCTTCAGGCGTTATAAGCCCCATGTCTGCAAGCAGCTTTTCTATACCCATCTTGCCAAGAACTCTTGAGACAAGGTCTCCAAGAAGGCGGCCTATAAAATAGGCCACATATATTATTACAAATGCAGAGAAGAGGTTTGGAATGAATCCAAGCACTCTGTCAAGCATGTTTGTGGCTGGCCTGGTTACAGCCGAAAGGCCTATCATGTCAAGTCCTGCTACAAGCACAGGTATTAGTATGAGCACATACACTATGTTCGCTATTATCTCTGAGAGCCTATTCTTCTCCTCGACTTCCTCCTTGCCTATCCTGTCTATTCCTACAGATCTTAATATCTGCGCTGCCGCTTCCCTGATTTTTCCGGCTATGAACCAGCCTATAGCGATTACCAGACCTGCGCCTATAAGGTTTGGAAGCACAGATAGAATCTTATTGAGCATGTTCTGCACAGGCTGGAGTATGCCGCCAAGCGAAAGTGCACTTAAGATTCCAGGAAGGAATATCAGGAAAACAAACCAGTAGGCAATTTCAGCTATCGCCTGAGACAGCGGTGCTCTTCCCTCCTCAACTGCCATTTTTTCATCAAACTTGACTAGCATTAGTCCCTTTATAACAAAAAACTTCACTATCCTGGCAAGAATCCAAGCTACTGCCAGCAGCATTACAGCTCCTATTATCTGGGGTATGAAACTGGATATGTTCCCCAGGAACTTGTTGAGGGGCTCCGTCAAAATAGTGAAGCCCAGCGCCTCAAATACGGCCGTTATTACGAAAATCATTAGAATATAGTATATTGTCTTTACTACAATCCTGCCGAATTTTATTTCTCTTTCAGTTTCTCCGAAAAACTTGTTCACCCATCCGTTTATTTTCGGGTTCTTTTCAATCAATTTGCCAATGCCTGATGCTATATACTTAGCAAGCAAAAGACCTATGACAAGTATCGCTATTGCCCCTATTATCTTTGTTAAATACAGAGAAATAAATTGGCTGATAGCAAACGAATCCATACAAATTCCCCCTTTTCTTTTAGATTATTCCCCTTATTGTGTATTATCCACGCCTACTCTTACTAGAAAAACGTGGTATTAATAAAAATATACCCTTATACATTTTTTTAAAAGCATTTTTAAAATAAAAAAACGCGCCCGATAGAAAATTACTCCACTGCGCGTTCCGTTCATATTAAATTCGCTAAGCACACATCTTGAGGTTATTACTTGATTAGACTCGTGCTGTTTAAATCTGTTTTGCTGCTTTTACTCTCTATAAGTTCCAGCTTTTGTTTCCTGCTGAATTTCTTTATCGCCCATTCGCGTTTTTGAGCGTCTATCTTATTTTCTGTTTCCTCTAAATAGACCAGCTTCACCGGAAGTCTGGCTCTGGTATACTTTGACGCCTTGCCTTCGCTGTGCGTCCTGAATCTTCTTTCGATGTCATTTGTCCAGCCTGTGTAAAGACTTCCGTCGCTGCATAACAAAATATATACGTAGCACATAGCTATTCCTTTCATATCCCAGGGTAAATAAAAAAGCCTCCAAAAGATTAGTATCCTTTGAAAGCCTTGCTAATGGTGCGCCCACAGGGACTCGAACCCCGAACCTTCTGATTCGTAGTCAGACACTCTATCCAGTTGAGCTATGAGCGCAAAAACCTGAAAAATAAAAAATGGTGCGGGTGGAGGGACTTGAACCCCCACGTACTGGACACTAGATCCTAAGTCTAGCGCGTCTGCCAATTCCGCCACACCCGCACATTAAGTTGTTAATTGGAGGCGGCATCCAGATTCGAACTGGAGGTGAAGGAGTTGCAGTCCTCTGCCTTACCACTTGGCTATGCCGCCTCATCAATTGGTGACCCATCCGCGACTCGAACGCGGGACACCCTGATTAAAAGTCAGATGCTCTACCGACTGAGCTAATGGGTCGTGAAAATTTGGGGTGGATAATGGGACTCGAACCCATGGCCTCCAGAGCCACAATCTGGCGCTCTAACCACCTGAGCTATACCCACCATAATTTTGTTGGTCGAGGTGGAGGGACTCGAACCCCCGGCCCCATGGTCCCAAACCACGTGCGCTACCAAACTGCGCTACACCTCGAATTTGAATCAAGCAAGCTGAAAATAAGATGGTGGGCCTTCAGGGACTCGAACCCCGGACCTACCGGTTATGAGCCGGGCGCTCTAACCAACTGAGCTAAAGGCCCATCTTGGTAGCGGCAACAAGGATCGAACTTGTGACCTTTCGGGTATGAACCGAACGCTCTAGCCAGCTGAGCTATGCCGCCAAGATTGCTTTGCTTGATTTCTAAATGGTGCCCAGAGGCGGAATCGAACCACCGACACGGGGATTTTCAGTCCCCTGCTCTACCGACTGAGCTATCTGGGCTTGCTATGGCGGAGGGGGTGGGATTCGAACCCACGTGGGCTTGCACCCTAACGGTTTTCAAGACCGCCCCGTTATGACCGCTTCGGTACCCCTCCGTAATTGCTATGTTGAATTAAATAAAGCTGGTGACCCATCCGCGACTCGAACGCGGGACACCCTGATTAAAAGTCAGATGCTCTACCGACTGAGCTAATGGGTCCTGTTAGTTGGCTGGGGATGCTGGACTCGAACCAGCGCATGCAGGAGTCAAAGTCCTGTGCCTTACCGACTTGGCGAATCCCCAACACCTAAAGTGGCGCGCCTGCAGGGATTCGAACCCCGGACACACGGCTTAGAAGGCCGTTGCTCTATCCTACTGAGCTACAAGCGCATCTTGTAAATGGAGCGGGTGAAGGGGATCGAACCCTCGCAACCGGCTTGGAAGGCCGGGGCTCTACCACTGAGCTACACCCGCATTAAATTGGTGGAGGAAGCTGGATTCGAACCAGCGAAGTCGGTGACAACAGATTTACAGTCTGCCCCCTTTGGCCGCTCGGGAATTCCTCCGTATGGAGCTGGTGATGGGACTTGAACCCGCAACCTACTGATTACAAGTCAGTTGCTCTGCCAATTGAGCTACACCAGCAAATAAAATGGCGATCCGGAAGGGGCTCGAACCCTCGACCTCCAGCGTGACAGGCTGGCATTCTAACCAACTGAACTACCGGACCAAATTTGGTGGGAGCAACAGGGCTCGAACCTGTGACCCCCTGCTTGTAAGGCAGATGCTCTCCCAGCTGAGCTATGCTCCCACTAAATGTAAAGCT
>NZ_WXFG01000004.1 GCF_009881055.1 Peptoclostridium sp. | reverse complement strand
TTCAACTTGTTTCATTCCTTGCTCTATAACCATTTTGACAACATTTTCCTTAAATTCTTTTGTATACGATTTTTTAGTACTCATTTGCAACACGCTCCTTACATATATTTTATCCCACTCAGGATGCATGTCCACTTTTTATGCTAACATCAAACCAATTTTTTATTCGGCTTCTTTATCGATGTAGTCGACAATATCTCCGATGTTGCAATTGAGTGCTTTACATATCCTCGCCAAAACATCCATGCTAACCGGAAGCTCCTTGCCTAATTTAGCCATCGTGGAAGTAGTCAAGCCCGTCGCTTCCATCAAATCCTTCTTCATCATTTTTTTATCAATCAGTAGCTTCCATAGTTTGTTATAACTGAATGCCATATTATCGCCTCCATGAACCTGTTCAGAAATAGTTCACTCTAAGTATTATAGCACGTCCAAATGCAAACGACAATCTTAAGTTTACTTTTGCTGATATTAGCTTTGCATTCTCTTACTTATTACCAATCGGAGGAAAGCATCAAAAATTAGCTACTCACACTCTATTAGGTAGCTACTCCCGCTCCTCTAAGCATGTCCAAGAAATTAGTATGATGTTATTGCACGAAGCGATAACATCATTTTGCTTTATGCGAACTATCACCCCATAGGACATCCCCTGATCAAGGATGATTCCAGACCTATCGGGTGAACAACTAAATAACTGCCACCAGCCACTGGAATAGCTGGTCGCCAATTCTGAAGCGGGAGTAATCCCATTCGGACGGTCGACTATTGCCTTTTTGGGCTGGTGCACGTCATGTGAGCTCTCGCTTCGGTTTCAAGCCGAAGGAGGGCTTACATTATGACAAAGAAAGACAAAAAAACTTATCTCATCCCCATGGAGGTAACAAGAGAGACAATCGAAGCGTACGGTATCAAGAAGGAAGATGTGGTACCAGCAAAAATCGGGAATAAAATAGTATCAGCTATCATGATTCCTACAGATGACGAAGAACTTTATCTTACGTACATGCGTCCCATTTGGGCAGAAATGAAACGTGAAGAACGCAGCCGCCGTTGCATAGTTAGCGATGGCAAGGGAAAACTCAAGCGCTGCGAAATGGACTGTAAGGCCTGCAAGAAGATGAAGGACGGAGCTCCGCTTTCGCTTGAATCTTTCTTCGAGGAAACAGAGCTTGAATTCGAGGACCCAGCTGCTATACAGTGTGAAACAATCCTAACGGCTATGCTCTTTGAAGACCTTCTTGACAGTCTTCGCAACAAGGCTCCTGAGTTGGCACCAATATTTGAAATGCTTTATGACGGAAAATCACAACGTACAATCGCAAACCTTATTAATAAGCCTCAGTCATCGGTTAACGATATGATCAAGCGTATGAGAACTATTCTACAACAACATATCAGCCGAGATGATTTAGGAAGATAACATAGTAGAAGGCAGTAGTTTTGTAATAGGACTACTGCCTTTTACTACATTCATTTAACAACAGTTCCCTAGTTTCAACCCTATCCAAAAACAGTAGTTCCCTTGTCTCGCGGGATAAAAAGCAGTTCTATAGCCTCAACCCAACAATGCTCTCAAACCCGGGCTGCTTTTGAACGATAAAAAAAACAAGGTTTCCAGCAATCGATTATCCCAACCGAAAGTCTGAAAACCTTTGATTTCAAGCCCTTTAGAGCCTAATTATTTATCTTTGCGTGACATCAACACGACTGTCTCCACATGCATTGTGTGGGGGAACATGTCCACAGGCTGGACTTCTTTGACTTTGAAGCCGTTCTCCCCCAGATATTTCAAGTCCCTTGCGAGCGTGGACGGATTGCATGAAACGTATACGACCCTCTTTGGCTGCATTTCAACTATAGTGCCAAGCACCTTCTCGTCGCAGCCCTTTCTTGGGGGATCAACCACTACAACATCTGCTGTGTAGCCCTGCTCGTAGAGCCTTGGAACCACATCCTCTGCTTTTCCTGTGAAAAACTCCGCATTCTGTATGCCATTGCGTACTGAATTTTCCCTGGCAGCATCAATAGCCTCCTGTATGACCTCTATTCCGTATACATGCTTGGCCTTCTGAGCGAGAAATAGCGATATTGTTCCCGTGCCGCAGTATATGTCAAATACGGTCTCGTCGCCTGAAAGAGCCGCATACTCTAGCGCCTTCTCATATAGCACCCTTGTCTGCACCGGATTGACCTGGAAGAAAGAAAGCGGCGATATTTCAAAGCTCAGGCTTCCTATATAGTCTGTTATCTTGCCTTCGCCGTATACTATGTTATTTTGCTTTCCTAGTATGACATTTGTCTTGTCCATATTTACATTCTGTACAAGCGTCTTGAAGCCTGGTATGTTGGCATTGAGGGCATGTGCCAGCAGATTGGCATTTTTTAGCTTCTTGGAGTTTGTTACTATTACAACCATAATATCGCCAGTAGTGAAACCTATTTTGGTGACTATGTGCCTTATTGTGCCCTTGTGGCTCTTTTCGTCATAGGCGCTTATGTTGTTTTCCTTCATGTAATATTTGACTATTTCTATTATCTGCTCATTGACCTTCCTGTGTATGCAGCAGCTCTTGGCATCAACAATATCGTGAGTGCCTTTCTTGTAGAAACCGACGACAATTTCTCCGCCTCTTTCGCCAACTGGAAATTGTGCCTTGTTCCTGTATTCATAGGGATACTCCATGCCGATTACAGCATGCACATGTACAATCTCTTCAAGCCCGCCTATTCGCCTAAGAGTCTGAACAACGCTGTTTCTTTTGAGCTCGAGCTGCTTTTCATATGAGAGACTCATTATCTGGCAACCTCCGCATTCTCGATATTGGCACAGCGCCTCTACCCTGCCTTCTGAAGGCGTTATTATCTCAAGAAGCTCTCCTGTTGCATAGTTTTTCTTGAGTTTTGAGAGTTTAGCCTTAACCTTGTCGCCCACAAGACCTCCATCGATAAAGATGGTAAGCCCGTCTATTTTTCCTATACCTTCACCCTTTTCAGTAAGGTCTATTATTTCAACTTCATATATTCCAGATTCCCTCAGCATCAAACCGCTCCTTAAAATTTCTTTGCATTTTATTATATCAATTTTATCATAAATAAAGCCTTTGCTAAGTTGCAAAGGCCATGTTTATTTCTTTCACTATAATATATTATCCTATACGAAAAGATCCTTGCTCTTGTAGCCAAAGTACGCCTGCATGCACGCACATATCATAAGCAACGCTCCAAGTATTGGAGGCCCTGCAACTAAAAGTTGCCCAACAAACTGTCCTTGTCCTGAGTTTTGCATAGCCGCCGCAACTTCTTTTTCGAAATTCATCATTGCATACATTCCATATCTTACCCACAGAGCTGCAGTCATTATGCCTACCGGCACTACCGCCAGGCTAAAGTGAAATCCCGGCTTTGTTCTTTGCTTGACACCTCTGAAACCAAGGAATATAGGCACGAACATAAGCCCTGGCAGTATGAAACCAAAATACATAGGCGAAAGGGCTATGAAAAGAAGAGCCGTTACAAAAAAGAATCTTATGTACTTTATTACATATGGAGTTTCCCCGAGAAAGTCTCCCTTTGCAGCCTTCAAATATCTTATGTAGTAAATCGCCTTTGATTCGAGCTCCTTTTTGTCATTGGATGTCACCTTGTTCTTATACAGCGCTTTAAGTTCCCTGCCTTTTTTTACAAGCGATGTATAGACATCAGTCAGGTTTTCATGTATTTCGGGTATATCCTTGAATCCCTTTTTAAGTTGCTCGATTTCTAATATGAGCTTATCCTTTTTCTTCTTGTCGATGACAGTGTTGGACGATAGTATTGAATGCAGCTCATCCAGAACAGCTTGTATTTCAGTTGTCGTCATTAATGTCACTCCTTATAAGTGTGTGTGTTGAAGTTGTGCTGTATCAATTATACTATATATTATACAAAAACCTCACCTAAAAGGTGAGGTTTTTTTGGTATTTCAAATTTATTTTTGTGCCTTTTTCATAGCCTCTGCACTTGTAAGCCTTCTGAGGCTGGCAAATATTGTTATGAATACTATGGACCATACTGTTACAAGAAAACCTATTGCTGCTCCTGTCATATCAATCCCTCCTCATTAGTCTACGTATACTGATACTTTGCCTGACTCAAGCTCCTTGCCGTACTTAGTCTTGATAGACCTGTAGGACTGTAGGAATCCTACTATAACAACAGCAAGCATGACTACTCTAGCCGCCTGAACCCAAGGAACCAGTACAGGAGTCTCTGCCACGAAGCTTGGCACTATTTTGAAGTATCCTGCTTCCATATACGTCTTAGTCGAGAAGAATAGCACTATAGCTAGTGTAAGCGGAGTAAGTCCTCTTACAAATAGATTGTAGAACCAGCCAGGCACTCTCCAAAGAGCCCCCTTGTTTATCTCTGTAAGCGCCTTCTCCTTCATGAAGAATGCAACAACAAGCACTTCCACAAGACCAAGAACTATAAGCAGGTATGAACCTACCCAGTTGTCAATCTCAGTAAAGTAAGCAAGGTCTGCAGTCTTAGTAAGTATTGGCTCAAGACCAACTGGAAGACCAACTATTATATAAGCAAAGAAGATGTATAGTGCACCTTTCTTTCTTTCAACTCCAAGGTCTTCTTCAAGAAGAGCAACAAGGTAGTTGTACATCGCTATAGCTGAAGTGAATCCTGCGAAGAACAGAAGGAAGAACCATAGTGATCCAAATACCTGTCCAGCAGGCATTACCCTGAATACGTTAGGTAGTGCTATGAACGAAAGTCCAACACCTGCAGATATTCCATCTGGTCCAAGGAATGAGTAAGCTATAGGTATAACTATCGATCCTCCAAGAACTATCTCTGCAAATTCATTTAGAGATATCATAGCTACCGAAGAAACTACTACGTCATCTTCAGGCTTAAGATACGATGCATAGTTACATACTATACCCATACCAATTGAAAGTGTGAAGAATATCTGTCCTGCAGCAGCAAGCGCTGATGTCCAGTTAAGTGTTGAGAAATCAGGGTTCCAAACAAAGTTAAGACCCTTAAGAGCCGACCAGTCCGGGTTAACAGGGGCTCCAAGTGTAAGCGCTCTTATTGCAAGTATTATACCGAATACGTACAGTACTGGCATCATGAGCTTCGCCCATGCCTCTATACCCTCCTGCACTCCTCTCATAACCGCCCACGCAAGACCCGCTAGAGCTATTACCCAGAAAGTAAATACCTGAGCTGGGTTTTGTATGTAGCCTACGAATATATCTCCAGTAGCTTTCGCTGTGTCCATATATCCGCCAGTCATCGACATCACCGCGTATCCGAGTGTCCAACCTATTAGATGGTTGTAGTACGAGTTAACAAGCAGTGTAACTGCAAATGCAAATGCACCTGCTATAGAACCAATAATTGCTGCAGACTTAGGGTTGATACCCTCTCTAGCCTGTAGGTATATCATCGGTCCAAGAGTACCGTGACCATACTTACCGCCGTAACGTCCAAGTTGCCATTCGCAAAGCATAAGAGGTAAACCTAAAAGAATAAGTGCTCCGAAATAAGGAATCATGAATGCGCCGCCGCCATTTTTAGCAGCCTGATATGGGAATCTCCAGAAGTTACCTAGACCTACTGCGTTACCTGCCATGGCAAGAATAAGTCCAATCTTCGACCCCCACTCTTCTCTTTGTTGCTGTTCTGCCATAATGTGTCCCTCCTTTTTGTGATTGAGTTTTGCTGAATCGATTGTTTTTTTAAAATTCATACTTTGCTATATTGATTATACTATCGATATACCAAAATATCAATTTTTTTTTATACAATTCAGAACTTTTGGAACCTTGTGAAAAATAAGTCAGCTCAAAGTTTTCAGAAAATTCAAAATGTTCATACTTGTTTGACTTATGATTCAAAAAAACAATAATTCCCAAGTGTTACTTTGCTTATTCCACCTCCTCGAGTAATTGTTTACCCAGTTTCATGTTCGTTAAAAACTTTTTTTGCAACTTTTTAAAATTATTATTAATTTAACAATGATTCGAATGTTTTTGAAACACATTCCCATATATTCCTACAAAACCCTTACACTTCCCCTGTATATTATTCCTCTTGGTGTATCAATTGTAACAATTTCGCAGTCATTTATGTTCGCCGTCGCATCTTTCGCAGACACTATTACAGGCTTTCCAAGATTGAGTCCCACTATCGCCGCATGGCTTGTGAGGCCTCCTTCCTCGGTTACTATTGCCGACGCAAGCTCCATGTACTTGTTCATGTCGGCATCTGTAGAAACGCATACAAGCACATCGCCCTCTTTGAATTTGCTGGCGCACTCCTCCGCCGTAGTGGCTACGCAAGCCCTGCCCTCGGCCACGGTTTTTCCAATGCCTATCCCTTTTGCGAGCACTTCTCCAACTACGTGTACCTTCATCAAGTTCGTTCCTCCTGCTATCCCAACCGGAACGCCAGCAGTTATTATCACAAGTTCACCTGATTTGATGTACTCCTTCTCAAGCGATCGGCTAATTGCATCTTCTATAAGTATGTCCGTTGAATCAAATTTTTCTGACAATATGGGGCTGACTCCCCATACCAGCGAAAGGCTTCTCTGCACACTTTCAGACGATGTCACAGCTATTATACGGCATTTCGGCCTGAATCTTGACACCATTCTCGCCGTGAGACCTGAAGATGTCGCAGTTATTATGCCACTTGCCCCGAGCTCCCATGCGCTGGAGCATGTAGCGCGACTCACCGCATTTGTGACCCCGGAATTTCCGCTGTCAGCCACTCTTTTATAGAGCTTTTCGTGGTTGATTGATTTTTCTATTGTCAGGGCTATATTGCTCATTGTCCTTACAGCCTCCAGTGGATATCTCCCGGCAGCCGTCTCACCCGAAAGCATTATAGCGTCAGTGCCATCAAATATCGCATTGGCCACATCAGCAACCTCCGCTCTTGTAGGCCTTGGATTCCTTATCATCGAGTCGAGCATCTGTGTTGCTGTAATTACCGGTTTGCCGGCCAGATTGCATTTTTTTATCAGTCTCTTTTGTACAAGAGGCACTTCCTCTGCCGGTATTTCAACTCCAAGATCCCCTCTAGCCACCATTAATCCATCTGCCACTTTCATAATCTCGTCTGCGTTAGCCACGCCTTCTGCATTTTCAATTTTTGCTATTATCTTGACGCTTTCCCCACCATTTTGTTCAAGCACTCTTCTTATGTCGAGCACATCAGCCGCTTTTCGGGTGAATGATGCAGCAATGAAATCTATCCCATTTTCGATTCCAAAAATTACGTCCTCAACGTCTTTTTGCGTAACGGCTGGCAGATTTATTTTGGCTCCTGGAATATTTACACCTTTTCGGTCGGATATTTCACCTGGATTTTCGACTATGCATGTCAAACTGTCATTATGTACCTGTTCTACGACCAGTGCTATGTTTCCATCGTCTATGAGTATCCTGTCACCAACCGAAACATCCCTTGTTATGCCTTCGTAGCTGACGCTGCACATCGTCTCGTCTCCAAGCACTTCATATGTTGTAATTACAAAGCGGCTGTTTTGCTCCAGCCTGGCCCTGCCATTTTTGAATTTTCCCGTTCTTATTTCAGGACCCTTCGTGTCAAGCATTATAGCCACAGGGATGTCAAGTTTAGTCCTTATTCTTTTTATTGTTTCTATCCTGGTTTTATGCTCCTTGTGGCTTCCATGAGAAAAATTGAGTCTGCAAACATCAAGACCTGATTCTATAAGCTTTTCAAGCACTGACTCCTCTTCGCTTGCAGGACCTATTGTGGCAACAATCTTTGTTTTTTTCAATTGCATAAAAAATTCACCCCTGTCATAATCAGTTTGCAAGTATGTCTATAAGCTCATACGTCTCGCTGTCAAATGTCTTTTCAATACTTAGCGCCTCATCGACATCCATGTCGAAAATCCTGTTGTTCTTTATGCCTATAACTCGTGCTGTCTTCCCCTGCACTAGCAGTTCAACTGCGCTTGCACCCATCTTGGTGGCAAGTATCCTGTCGAATGCCGAAGGCGAGCCGCCTCTTTGTATGTGACCAAGCACCGTCGAGCGCGAATCCATCCTGGTTTTTTCTTTTATCTGCTGTTCGAGTTCGTGCGCCTTTCCTATGCCTTCTGAAAGAATTATAATGCTTTGCTTCTTACCCCTATTCTTGCTCTCGAGGAGTTCTCTGAATATTTTTTCCATGTCCTGCCCCTTTTCAGGTATCACCACTTCTTCTGCTCCGCCGGCGAGGCCTGCATAAAGGGCTATGTCCCCGCAGTTTCTCCCCATTACTTCTATTATGCTTATCCTCTCATGCGACGACGAGGTATCCCTTATCTTTCCTACGGCATCAAGCACGGTGTTTATGGCTGTGTCAAAGCCTATTGTATAGTCGGTATATGGCAGATCATTGTCTATTGTGCCTGGTATTCCCACAACATTCACTCCAAGCTTTGCAAGTTCACTGGCTCCCTTGAACGTACCGTCTCCGCCTATCACAACAAGCCCGTCGACTGCGAATACCTTCAGCACAGTTGCCGCCTGCCTTCTGCCTTCCTCAGTCATGAATTCCTCGCACCTGGCTGTCCTGAGTATTGTGCCCCCCCTGTGTATTATGTCACACGCCGAGCGCAAGTCCACCTCAGCAAGATCGCCTTCTATAAGGCCCTTGTAGCCCCTGCTTATTCCATATACCTTGCATCCCTTGTGAATTCCATATCTTATAACCGCCCTTATGGCGGCATTCATTCCCGGCGCATCTCCACCGCTTGTAAGTACTGCTATAGTCTTCATAAATTCCTCCCGATTATATTTATCCCTTATTTTTGTCTCCATATTAAAATTGACAATCCATACGGATTGCCAATTTTATAGCTCATATGTTATTTTACCCTTACATTGTCAAAACCTATCAACATTCCAAGCTCATTTTGCAGTTTTTCGGTTATATTTACCTTGATTCCGCTTTTGGGCTTGTACAGTCTGTTGTCAGCCTCCGAATATATCACTACAGGAGAGCTGCCTTCGTGATTTTTAAGAAGCCTGTCTATGCCGTATATCGTTTCAGATTCAGATATGCTTCCCACCTTTATATAGACTGATTTTTCAATCTTGTCCTCAGCTTTGCCATTTTCCTCGGAAAGCCTTGTAATTTCATTGAAGCTTTCCGCTATAAGCTTAATATCCTCATCTTCCTTGACGCTTATTCTTCCCTCAACATATACTATCGAGTCTTCCCTTATAAGCTCTGGAAACTTTTCGAGCACTTTCGGAAAAATAATCACCTCTATGCTTGCGAACAAATCCTCAAGCTGCACAAAAGCCATTATATTGTTGTTCTTTGTTGTCTTCACAGTTTTGGAGGCTATCATGCCGCCTATCCTTACCTTCTTGTTGTCCAGCGCATACGCCCTTTCAGAGTCCTCAGCGGCCTCTCGCAGCTCTGCTGTAGAAGTTATTCCATACTGCGAAAGCTCCCGTGAAAATTCTGCGAGCGGATGGCCGCTCACATACATACCAAGGACTTCCTTTTCCATCATGAGCCTGTCCTTGTCCTTGAAGTCAGAGACATCCGGAAGCTTGTAGGTATCCTCGCTCCTCCTGCTTACATTGCTCGTTATCATGTCAAAGAGCGATATCTGACCCGACACATTCTTTTTCCTGTCAGTCACTATGCTCTCGAGTATGGCCTCGTAACCCGCCATAAGCTGTGCCCTGTTGCCGTTTATGGCATCGAATGCCCCGCACTTTACAAGCGATTCAATTACTCTTTTGTTCAGGTCCTTCGAGTCCACCCGCTTGAGGAAATCAACAACATCTGCAAAAGGACCGTTTTTTTGCCTTTCCTCGACAATCGAGCTTATGACTTTTTCTCCTACATTTTTGACAGCAGCAAGTCCGAATCTTATATCTCCGTTTTCGACTCCAAACTTTTCATAACTTGCATTTATGTCTGGTTTAAGCGTCTTTATGCCCATATCAGCACAGTCCCTTATATACTGCACCACCTTGTCGGTGCTGCTCATGACGCTGGTGATTAGTGCAGCCATGAACTCTACAGGATAGTGAGCCTTCAGGTATGCCGTCTGGTATGCGAGCACTCCGTATGCAGCCGCATGGGACTTATTGAATGCGTATTTGGCAAAATCAATCATATCGTCATATATTTTGTTGGCCGCTTCCTCTGGTATTCCGTTTCTGACACAGCCCGGAAGTTCCACGTTGCCGCTTTCATCAGTTTTTCCATATATGAAGTATTGCCTTTCCCGCTCCATCTCCTCCATCTTTTTCTTGCTCATGGCGCGTCTTACAAGGTCGCTTCGCCCATACGAATATCCGGCCAGATCCCTCACCGTCTGCATTACCTGTTCCTGGTAAACAAGGCAGCCGTACGTCACATTAAGTATTGACTCCATACTTTCATGCACATACCTTATTTCATCCGGATTGTTCTTGTTCCTTATATACATTGGGATTGAATCCATCGGTCCCGGCCTGTAGAGCGATATTCCCGCCACTATATCCTCGAAACTGGATGGCCTTAGCTCTTTCATGAACTGCCTCATTCCCTTGCCCTCCAGCTGAAAAACCCCAAGCGTATTTCCCGAGGAGAGCAGCTCGTAGACCTTCGGGTCGTCGTACTCAATGCAGGAGAAATCTATTTTCACTCCCTTGTTTCTTTCGACAAGCTCAATGGCATCCCTTATTACAGTAAGTGTTCTAAGGCCCAAAAAGTCCATTTTGAGGAGCCCCAGCTCTTCAAGAGTTGTCATAGGAAACTGTGTTGTGACGGAGTTTTCATGCATGTAGAGCGGCACATAGCTGTCCACTGATTTTTGGGATATCACAACGCCGGCCGCATGAGTCGAGGCATGCCTTGGCAGGCCCTCCAGCTCCCTTGATACGTCTATTATCCTCTTTGTCACGGCATCCGTGTCATAGCTTTTTTTAAGCTCAGGGTTGACCTCAAGCGCCTTTTCTATGTTCATACCAATGGCGAAAGGCACCTGTTTGGCTATCCTGTCCACATCCGAATATGGTATGTCCATGACCCGTCCGACGTCCCTTATGGCAGCCTTGGCCCCGAGCGTTCCAAAAGTTATTATCTGAGCCACATGGTCTTCGCCGTATTTTTGTTTTACATATTCGATTACTTCTTCTCGCCTTTCATAGCAAAAATCTATATCTATATCGGGCATCGATATTCTCTCGGGATTGAGGAATCTTTCGAATATAAGCCCGTATTTTATAGGATCTATGTCTGTTATGCCCAACACGTACGATACAAGCGAGCCTGCGGCAGATCCCCTTCCGGGTCCTACCATTATGTTCCTGCTCCTTGCATAATTTATGAAATCCCATACAATCAGAAAATACTCAACATAGCCCATCTGATTTATTACGTCGATTTCATATTTTAGTCTTTCGTTATATTCAACCGACTCAAACTTCCTTCGCTCTTTTAGGCCCTCAAGGCACAGTTCCTGGAAATACGCCTGCTTCGTATAGCCCTCTGGCACCTCGTAATTTGGCAGGTGCACTTGATTGAAGTCAAACTCCAGTTCGCACATTTGCGCTATCTTCACCGAGTTTTCAACAGCGCCCTCATACTTTTCAAACAATTCCTGCATCTCGTTGCCTGACTTCAGATAGAATTCATTAGTCATGAACTTCATTCTGGTCTCGTCCTTGAGCGTCTTGCCCGTCTGTATGCAAAGCAGTATATCGTGGTTGTCGGCATCGCCCTTGTTTACGTAGTGTACGTCATTTGTCGCCACAAGCGGTATCCCTGTCTCCCTGGACATTCTAAGAAGCGCCATGTTGACCTGCTTTTCTTCCCTTATTCCATGATCTTGTATCTCAAGATAAAAATTGCCTTGCCCAAATATTGAATTGAGCCTTTCAGCAACTCTTTTTGCCTTGTAGTAGTTACCCTTTAGTATCAGCTGCTGTATGTCTCCGGCAAGACATGCACTCAGGCATATAAGGCCTTCGCTGTATCTTTCGAGCTCGTCAAAATCTATTCTGGGCTTGTAGTAGAACCCTCTCGTATATCCCATGGATACAAGCTTTATGAGATTCTGATATCCCTTCATGTTCTTTGCAAGCAACACCAGGTGGCCAGGAAATCTGTCGTAATATGGTTCCTTGTCATCCATTCCTCTTGAGGCATTATAGACTTCGCAGCCTATTATCGGCTTTATTCCCGCCTTCACTGCCTTCTTGTAAAAATCTATGACTCCGAACATGCAGCCATGGTCTGTTATAGCCAGAGACTTCATGCCCAGTTCCTTCGCCCTGTCCACCATTCTGTCTATCCTTGAAAAGCCGTCCAGCAGGCTGTACTGGCTATGCACATGCAAGTGGACAAAATCTACACTGTCTTTCAAAAAAACTGCTCCTCTCTAATGTCAAGACTGCATGCTCCTCACTTTGGCATATTAATCTGCAGTCCTGCTGCAACAAAAACCTAATCAAAACTTTTACTTTCATTATTATATATTATATCAACACTTCAACCTATTTTGCCATACTTGCTATAAGTTTCAAAAATAATTTTGCAAAAGACTCGCTTAGCCTCTAAAAAAATTAAGGCTGTCTGAATTTCAGGCAGCCCGTTTCATGTTAAATCCATAATTCATTTATCTGTCTATCATTGGTATTTCAGCTTCGTCTACAGCATCAAGATTGTCTTCCCATAGATACTTTCTGGTTTCGGCAACTATTACACCGCTAAGTCCCAGTATCGATATAAGGTTCGGAAGTGCCATCATTCCGTTCATAAGGTCAGCCATGTTCCATACAAGATCCAGAGGGAACACTGAACCGATGTATACTGCAATTACCCAAGCTATTCTGTAAGGCATGTTGGAGGCTTTGCCAAAAAGATATTCCGTAGCTTTTTCACCATAATAAGACCAGCCAAGAATTGTCGAGAATACGAAGGTGAGAAGTCCAACCGTGAGAACCAGCGGTCCTACAACCGGTATTGTTGCAAACGCCTCTCTTGAAAGTTCCGCTCCCTTAAGCCCTTGCTGCCAAACGCCTGTGTTGACAAGCACCAGCCCGGTCATAGCACATATTATGACAGTATCCCAGAATGTTCCTGTTGAAGATACCATTGCCTGCCTTACGGAGTTCCTAGTCTTAGCAGCCGCTGCTACTATAGGAGCCGATCCAAGACCTGATTCGTTCGAGAAAAGTCCTCTTGCCACTCCATAACGCATGGCCATCATTATTGTGGATCCTGCAAATCCTCCGACTGCGGCATGACCGGTGAAAGCTGACTTGAAAATAAGAGCTACTGTAGCCGGAAGTGTCGAAGCTGTCATTGTTAATATTATTATGCATCCCAGTATATAAAATCCAGCCATGAAAGGCACCAGCTTGTCGCACACAGAAGCTATACTCTTTATTCCTCCTATAATAACTACCGCTGTGAGCGCTGCAATTATAAGTCCGGTTATGTGAACTGATACGTTGAAACTGGACTGTACAAGCGTAGAAATCGAATTTGCCTGAACCATGCAACCTATTCCAAATGCTGCTATGGACGTAAATATGGCAAATAAAATTCCAAGCCATTTAGCTTTCATGCCGTATTCAAGAGCGTACATAGGTCCGCCGGCCATCGTGCCGTCTTTAGTCCTTACTCTGTACTTGACTGCAAGAAGACCCTCTGCATATTTGGTGGATATCCCAAAAACACCTGTCAGCCAGGTCCAAAGCACAGCTCCCGGACCCCCTAGGGAAACAGCCGTAGCAACACCTACTATGTTACCCGTTCCTATAGTTGCTGCAAGAGCTGTAGCAAGGGCTGAGAATTGCGAAACGTCGCCCGTTGAATATTCGTCTTTAGTCACCGATAACTTTATCGCCTTTAATATGTGTCTTTGCGGAAACCTGAGCACAATGGTCATCCATAAATGTGTTCCCAAGAGCATAATCAAGAGAGGCCAGCCCCACAATCAACTCGCCGCAGCTGCGACCATATTGCCAAAACTCATAATAATCCCTCCCTTTAAAAGATAATGGATAATCGTCGGTTTAAACAGTGTTTAATTAGTTGATTATTTACCCTTGTCTGCTTATGTATAACAAAAAAATAAAAATCCCCGTTGTTTTGAGGATTTTTATGGTAAAACATCATAATTATTCATATTTTGGATTTAATCTCTACATGTTAATTATTCTTTCTTTTATGAGTTTTTCTATCGCTTCCATAACCTCTTGTTCGTCAGGACCGTCGGCTATGATTTTTATATTTTCACCTTTTCCTATTCCAAGAGACATTACTCCCATTATCGACTTTCCATCCACCTTTTTGTTGCCTTTCTGTATGAATACATCTGAAAGGAATCTATTTGTGCACTGTACAAACAATGCCGCAGGCCTTGCATGCAATCCAAGTTCATTATCTATCTGATACTCAATCTCTATCAATACTTTCCCCTCCTCTTATCCTCTCTGCCACCTGTTCTATTTTTCTGAGCCTGTGATTAACACCCGATTTGCCCAATGGAACTGAAAGCATCTGTCCAAGCTCCTTGAGACTCAGATTTTCATTTTCCAGCCTCAGGTTGGCAATTTCCCGCAGGTTTGGCGGAAGTGCAGAGAGTCCTACTGTGTCCTTTATGAATCTGATATTCTCTATCTGCCTTATTGATGCATCTATTGTCTTGCTCAAATTTGCCGTCTCGCAGTTCACTATCCTGTTTATATCATTTCTCATCTGCTTTACAATCTTCGTGTTTTCAAGGCTAAGCAAAGCCTTGTGCGCCCCCATTATGTTGAGTATATCAGAAATTTGTTCACTTTCCTTTATATAAACCACATAACTGTTCTTGCGCATTGCAATCTTGGAGTTGAGGCCATAGGAGTTGATCAGCTCTTTGAACTGTTCTCCGAATTCGTTGCTGCTTACTACGAATTCTATATGGTACGTCTTTTCCGGATCAGATATAGAACCTGCCCCCAAAAATGCTCCCCTTATATAAGCACGCCTGGCCTCATCATCTTTCAGCAGCTTTTGAGGCACTGAATTTTCAATGAAAAAGCTTCCATCTTCTCTCCTGAGTATCTCAAGCTGCTCGAGGATATCGTTTGCCCCCATCTCGTAGGTGATGAGCATGACGTACATATTATTCTTTTTCAGGTTGTTGCTTTTTTGAACTGTAACTTCGGTGTTTATCCCAAACAGCCCTTTCAGAAGCTTGAAGTGCTTTCTTGCTATAGCGGCATTTTCTGTGGAAATTTTGAAATTCAATTTCTTAAATCCCGCCAGCTGTATGGTACCGCTCATCCTTATTAACGCTGCAAGCTCGGCTAGCTTTGTTCCTTTACTTTCCGGAAAAACTCTGGCCAACTCGTTTTTTGTCTGTGTTGAAAAAGACATATCTATCACCTTTTATTTATATGTTGTCTTCCGTATCGCATTTTTTAAGCTCTGCAAGAGCAACTTTTATTATTTCCTTTTCATCGTCATACTTGGCAAGCTCGAGCACCCGGTCCATATGTATGAATTTTGCGTCTATGAAACCTTCTTCCTTCTGTGGCTGCGTACTCATGTTCTTTGCACTCATCAGATACCAATATACAGTCTTATGCACTATCTTCGTCTCGTCCCAGTTCTTTTTGAAAGTATAGTGAATTTCTCCAAGATATTTGATTATCTCGGCCCTGAGTCCCGCTTCTTCGCGCACTTCTCTAAGCGCTGCGTTTTCTCTGCTTTCCCCCAGCTCAATCTTGCCCTTTGGAAGGACCCAGTCTCCGTTATATTTTCTAAGCAGCAATATTGCATTTCCAAATACTACGACTCCTCCCGAGCTAGATTCCTTTTTCACCTTGATTTCACTCCTTGGAATAAATCTATTATGAGACTTGCAAGCCTGTATGCGTCATGTCTTATATACCCTTTTTTTACTTTTACAAAATCACCAGTAATAACTTGAATGTTTTTATCACCTAAAATCATTTCCTGCCTTTTGTCAATCCGAACAACACTTGCAGCATCATGCTCATATTTTTCAATTAGTTCGGATGGTATGCAGCCGCTGTTAGCTATTACATAATCGAAAAGTCCTGGACATGAGTGCGAGAATATTGCCTCAACATGCTCTAGAACGTCAAATCCGTCTGTCTCTCCCGGCTGCGTCATTATGTTGCATACGTAAACCTTAAGTGCGTTTGACTGTAGTATAGCATTCTTAAGCTGTGGAATCAAAACATTTGGTATGATGCTGGTATAGAGACTCCCTGGACCTATGACTATTATGTCAGCACAGCTTATTGCTTCAACAACCTCATGCAGTGCTTGCGGCTCCTGCGTGTCAAGGAATACTCTTTTTATCCTGCTCTTTTGCTTTATGCTCTCTTGAGGTATACGAGCCTCACCCTTTACAACGTTTCCGTTCTCAAGCTCCGCATAAAGCCTTAGATTGTCAACCGATACAGGCAGCACCCTGCCCTTTACTGCGAGTATCTGCGATATCTTTGTTATGGCTTTTTCGAAGCTTCCGTATACTCCGTTGAGCGCTGCAATAAACAGGTTACCAAAGCTCTGTCCCTTAAATTCTCCTTCCGGGAACCTGTACTGCATAACCCTTTTCATATCAGGCTCTATGTCCGCAAGAGCTATTATGCAATTTCTTATGTCTCCCGGCGGCAGCATCCCAAGATCTTCTCTGAGCTTGCCTGAGCCTCCTCCGTCATCTGTAACCGCGACTACAGCCGTTATGTTTTCAGTGAGCTGCTTTAGACCTCTCAGGAATATGGACTGCCCTGTGCCGCCTCCTATAACTACAACCTTCGGCCCGTTTATTATATCCATAACCGCCTCCTATCTATTTGAGCCTTATGTCTCTGTGCTTTTTTATTGCTCTGTAACCGCCTTCAAGCAGATGGTCATATACCATATTTGTAAAAGTCACTGATCTGTGCTTGCCGCCTGTGCAGCCTATTGCTATTACCAGATGGTGCTTGCCTTCTTCCATATAGTTTGGCACGAGGAAATCTATGAAGTCTTTGAGCCTGCCTAAAAACTCCCAGCTTACGCTTGAATTCATGACATATGACTGTACTTCCTCCTCATCTCCCGTTTTTTCCTTAAGTTCTTCAATATAGTATGGATTCGGAAGGAAGCGAACGTCGAATACCAGGTCCGCATCCAGAGGTATTCCGTGCTTATAACCAAAAGACGTCACCGATATTACAAGGTTGGAACCTTCAGATTCTCCAATATATATGTCTCTTATTTGCTTCCTCAGGTCTTTGGGCTTTAAATTCGATGTATCTATGACAACATTTGCCCTTATTTTCAGCTCCTTGAGCAGCTCCCTTTCCCTTACTATGCCCTCGAGTATGTTGGTGTCGAATGAGAGCGGGTGGTTTCTCCTTGTCATTTTATACCTTTTGACAAGCACCTCGTCTTCACAGTCAAGAAATACTATTTCATATTCATATCCAAGCTTTTTCATTTCGTCAAGGCTTGTGTATACATTTCGGAAAAATTGCCTGCCTCTTATGTCCACTCCAAGGGCTACCTTTTTCATACTTTCGTTTGAGTTGCTGCATAGCTGCGCGAATTTGACTATAAGAGCAGGAGGTATGTTGTCAATGCAATAATAGCCGCTGTCTTCAAGCCCCCTCATGGCTTCACTCTTGCCGGCGCCTGAAAGACCTGTTATTATTATGAACTTCAACCCTCTCATCTCCTTGAATTTATAATTTGCTGCTGGCTTATACCGGCCTTTTCGACTCTTTGCAGCGCATCAGTAAAATCCCCTACATCAGAAGGCCTGTGGGCATCAGAGCCTATGGCGAATTTTACACCGGTATCCTTTATTTGGAGAAGTTCTTCAAGGCTAAGGTGCCCATGGCTTGAATTTATCTCAAGTGCAGTGTCTGTTTCAATTGCCGCCTTCGCCACTCTATCCAAGTCTATGCTTGCCTTTGCTCCAGGATGGGATATTATGAATATTTCGTTTCTTTTCATGGCATTTACAAGCGCCCTGGTATTGTATTCTTTTGATAGGTGATTTAAGGGCTTGATATAGTTAAGAGCGTGGTTCATGCTGCCTCTTACCATGTGCGTTGGCCTGGAACCAAAGTGGTAGCCGGCCATCACGTAATCTACAATATCACGGATATGCTCATCTACATCTATTCTGCCTTCGATATCAAGTATGTTGGCCTCCACTCCAAGGAGAATCTCTATTTCCCTATATTCGGTCTTAAGCCTTTCTATTTCATTTCTCATCAAGTCAAAATTTTCGTATCTTACACCGAAGCCCAGATGCATGTAGCCGTGATCGGCTATTCCTATTTTTTCAAGCCCTGCTTCGATGGCCGCCTCGACATTTTCTCTTATGCTTCCCATGCCGTGGCTGTATACTGTATGTGTATGGTAATCCGCAAACACCCTTATTTCATGCACTCTATTCCTCTCCTATTATCCTAACCTCTTCTTCAAGCCATACCCCGTGTTTTTCGAATACTCTTTCCTTTACGGCTTCTATTAGTTTTATTACATCGTCTGCAGTAGCAGTTCCATCGCTTATCACAAATCCTGCATGCTTTTCCGAAACCCTGGCTCCCCCCACGGAAAAACCCTTGAGGCCGGCTTCATCAATCAGCTGCGCCGCAAAATGCCCGTGCGGTCTTTTGAAGGTGCTCCCAGCACTTGGGAAGCTTAGAGGCTGCTTGTCGACTCTCCTGCCCGTGTAGTCTTGCATGAGCGTCCGTATGTCCTCGCTGTTGGCTTTCTTGAGCTCCAGCTCGGCCTTCAATACTATAAGCCCCTTCTTGCCGGCAATGCTGCTCCTGTATCCAAACTCCATCTGCTCGTTGTCGAGCACAATGCTGTTGCCTTCAAAGTCAAGCAGATGGACTCTTTTGACAACATCCTTCATTTCTCCGCCGTATGCTCCTGCGTTCATGGCTAGAGCTCCACCAAGGGTTCCGGGAATCCCTGATGCAAACTCAAGTCCTGACAGGCCGTTTTCCAGCATCATATTCGAAAGCTTGGAAAGCAATATTCCCGCGTGAGCCTGTACACTGCATCCACTTATGCTTACGGATTCAAAGCCGCCATTAATTTTGACTACTACCCCTCTTATGCCCTTGTCGCTCACAAGCAGATTTGAACCATTCCCTATTATATAGGTCTTGGCACCCGCTTTGCTTGTCAGCTCCAATACCTTTTTTAGAATCTCCTCAGAGTCAATGCTGACTAGTATGTCCGCAGGGCCTCCTATCTTGAAACTCGTATGGCTTTTCATCGGCTCATCTATATATACGCAGTCTCTTCCCGCTATTATGCACATATCGTCGTAAAGCATATTTTTGTCCATGAATTCCTCCAAATTGCTATAAACTCTAACTCTTTCCACATTACAATTTTACATCATAACCGTTCCTTTTGATAGGCTTATTATGGAAAATAAAAAGATAGCCCTGCTGCGGCTACCTTTACTGAGTCTATTCAGATATGACTTTGAGTTCACCCGTATCCGGACACATCAGAAGACCGTACACCCTCACATCCTTTGGCATATATGGAGAGTTCTTTATCTTCTCAACAGCATCCCTGACGTTATCCTCTTCGTCGTCAATTATTCCGGCCCACTTTTTTATGTCTGTATTTTTAACTATTTCAGGATCTATGCCTCTTTGTATCATCATCTTGGCAATTTCTTCGGCCGTTAGCTTTTTCATGCCGCAGTCAAGGTGGCCTACTACATACACCTCTTCTATTCCCATCATCAGGGCTGCTATGGCAATAGATCTTATAACGTCGCCGCAGTCCTCTCTTATGACGTTGCCCGGGTTCTTTATGACCTTGACATCGCCTCTTTTGAATCCCATGGCCTTTTCAAGAAAATTTACAAGCCTCGTGTCTATGCATGTAAATATAAGCGCCTTTCTTTGCGCATTCGAATCGACAATACTTTGAGTCTCTCCGTTTTTTACAGCCTCGACAAATTCCCTGTTTGCCTCAATCACCTTTTCTAGCATCAATACCTCCTAAAACTTCAACCAACTCAACATTCATTGACAATACTTATGATATCACCCTGTTTTATCTCTCCAGATTTTAAAATCCTTGCAAACGCGCACGCCCTTAGCATGACGCAATCATGGGTGAATTTTCTTAGAGGACACCCTTCATGACAGTCCTTGCCTGCCTTTGTTATCTCTATTTCTGCAGAGCCAATCGCAAGCCTTGAGCCTTTTTCAAGCAGACTAAAATCAAGTCCCCTTGTTGTTATGTTTGCCTCGAATTTTTTTGTGCAAAATCCGTCAACTCCGTACTTTACATGTACTTCATCCTTTTCCTTCTGGCACTCGTCCAGGAAAAGGCTCACTTGAAAATCTCCTTGGTGAGAGTGATAATCATTCATTATACCATTTTTACAGCTTAGCTGCAACTGATTTACATATTCTGCCGGTTGTTTTTTATCTGGCCTGATGCACAGCTTTTTTACATAAGGGCTCATATGCCCTCCCTTTCATAATCTCCTGACTTGCCGCCTGTCTTTTTAATGAGCATTATATCGCTTATTACCATTTCCTTGTCAACAGCCTTGCACATGTCGTATATTGTAAGGGCTGCCACTGACACGGCTGTCAGCGCCTCCATCTCGATTCCGGTCTTGCCCCTGGTCTTTGCTAGCGCACAAATTTCTATTTCGTCCTCATGCAGCTTGAAGTCTATGTCGACTCCGCTTATGAATATATTGTGGCACATTGGTATTATATCCGATGTCCTCTTGGCGCCCATTATGCCGCCTACCTGCGCAACAGAAAGCACATCTCCTTTTTTCATCTGGCCGTCTCTTATCATGGCTATTGTTTCCTTCTTCATCTTTATACGCGCAGAGGCTGTTGCCTCTCTGTTTGTGTCATCCTTGCTCCCCACGTCGACCATCCTGGCTCTGCCGCTTTCATTCAAATGTGTAAATTCCATGCTATCCCCCTATCTTGAACATGTCACGTTTTATATACTCGCCGTCCTCGAGGTTGTGCTCCTTGGGCTTATTTTTGATTTCCTTGAGAATTATGCTTTTTATGTCATCGCCACGCCTCTGAGACTCTGCCAAGTCTATTTCTCGGTCCGAATGCAGGCAAAGCTTGAGCTTACCGTCGCTTGTGAGCCTTATCCTGTTGCAGTTTTCACAGAACTTGCAGGTTATCGGATTTATAAGACCTACCTTGCCTAAGGCACCCGGAAGCCTGTAGTATTCCGCAGGTGATGAAATATCCTCGCTTTCAATTCTCTCAAGCCCGGGGATCTTTCTAACTACAGAATTACTCGGTATGAACTTTTCAAGCGACCAGTCCGAAGCCTGCCCTATCGGCATTAGCTCTATGAACCTCACGTCAATTTTATTGTCGACTGTCAGCTCTACGAATTTCTCTATCTCGTCATCGTTGAAGCCGCCTATTAGTACGGTGTTGAGCTTTATCGGCCCAAGCCCCACTCTCTGCGCCTCTTTTATGCCCTCTAGAACGCTTTCAAGGCTTCCGCCCCTTGTTATTTTTTCGTACTTTTCGGGGTTCAGCGTGTCCAGGCTTATGTTGACGCGCTTTAGCCCTGCAGCCTTGAGCTCCTTTGCATACTGACTCAACAAAAGACCGTTTGTTGTCATTGCAATGTCCCTGAGCCCATCGTATTGTGAAAGTTTCTTTACCAGACTTACTATGCCTTTCCTGACAAGAGGCTCTCCGCCTGTTATTCTTATCTTATCTATTCCGAGCTCCACAAGGGCTCCTGCAATATCCTCCAGCTCCTCAAGTGTCATTATGTCATTATGCGCCAACTTTTGTATGCCTTCCTGCGGCATGCAGTACATGCATCTCAGGTTGCACAGGTCAGTCACTGATATCCTCAGGTAGTTTATCCTTCTGCCATAGTCATCAAGCAACAGGCTTTTTTCAATGTCATTTTTTTCGCATATCATAATCACTCAACCCTTATTACCTTTCCAGGCTCGACAAGCCTGTATCCACCCAGTTTGCTGAGCCTGCCCTCAAATTCTTCCGACTTCAGTAAATTTATAAACAGTCTAACCCTATCATCTTCAAGATAGTCGGTATTCACCAAAAAATCGTACTCCTCATATCCAAGAGGTATGAATTCAAGATCTAGAGCCTTTGCAGCTGAAAACACTCCAAGTCCCACGTCCGCAGAGCCTGTCTTCACTGCTATGGCGACAGCCATATGCGTGTTCATCTCCCTTTCATATCCTTTTACAGCATCTGAGTCAATCCCAAGCTTTTTAAGATTGTAGTCGAGAAGTATCCTTGTACCTGCACCTCTTTGCCTGTTTACAAAGACTACATCTTCCCTTGCAAGATCTCCAAAATCATTTATATTCTTGGGATTCCCATTTTGAAGCATAAGACCCTGAAGTCTTTGTACTCCTTTTATTAGAGCCATGCTCCCGGCGCCGAATAACTTTTTTACATACGGCCGGTTGTACTCCCCGCTCTCTTCGTCAAGCAGGTGTATTGGAGCTATATGGCATTCCCTTCTCATCATGGACATTATGCCGCCCATGCTTCCGACATGGCCCGATGTAAGCTTCATCATGTCAGAAATTTCATCCATTATGATATCATGGCTTCCTATCGAAACTAGTGTCTTTCTCAATTCTTGCAGCGGCTTTAACAGTGTAATGTTTGCAGTAGCTCCCGCATCCAAGCCCTCGCTGCTCCTTGGTATTTCAAGCAGCCCGTCGGCCTTTACAAGGCTCATCGTTACTCCCGCTCCGCGTGTCAGCGGCGTCGCTACAAATCTTCCGCTGACATGGCCTACGTTCACCCTCACCAGTTCCTTATGCTTTAAGGACGATGGTATTCTCATTGTAACAACCGCATCAATACTCTCCTCACCACATTCCTCAAGCCTCTGCATTGACAGGAGAATTGGCTTTACAAAGCTTTCGAAAGCCACATATGTGGATACCGGATATCCCGGCAACCCAATGACTGGCTTGTCATCTATAACGCCTAATATAGTAGGCTTGCCCGGTTTTATTGCAATCCCATGAATAACTACTTCCCCGAGCTCTTCAATTAATTTTGCAGTATAGTCCCTTGTACCGGCTGAAGAGCCTGCGTTTATTACCACAATATCGCATTCCGACACAGCCTGTTTTATTCTGGCCTTGAGCAGGTCATATTCGTCCGGACAGGCTTTATACCTCAATGCCTGTGCTCCAAGCTCTCTTGCCCTAGCCTCAAAAACCCTCGAGTTAGATTCTATAACCTTGCCCTCACATAGTTCACCTCGTGAGTCTACAAGTTCTGATCCCGTAGGGATTATTCCAAGCAGAGGCTTTTTATATACTTCTATCGATTCTAAACCGCCGGCAAGCAGAGCTCCTATGTCGACAGGTCTTACAATATGGCCTGATGGTATTATCATTTCACCCTTGACTATATCCTCTCCTATCGGTCTCACGTGCTGCCAAGGATGAGAAGGCGTAATAATCCTCACCTTGCCTTCTCCAAGCTCCATTACATCTTCTATCATTATAACACTGTCATAGGGCTCGTTTATCGGATTCCCTGTATTCACGTATAAAAAGTCCGTATTCTCATTAAGCTCTAATGGACTTGTCTCTGACGCTCCATGTGTTGACTTCGAATTGACAGCTATTCCGTCCATCGCAGAAGCGTTGTAGCAAGGTGATGATTCCAAAGCATAAACCGGCTCGCAGGTGACTCTGCCCATGCTGGCTGTGACAGCAATGTGCTCCTTGTCCAGCTTCAGTTTACAGCTTACTCTATCACCATAGATTCTTTTTGCATCTTCAAAATCCGTGTTTGATATATATTTTTTTCTGGCCTCCATAGCAATCACCTCTAGTTTTATATAAGTCGAACTTTCACCTGCTCGCCTTTTTCAATACCCTCACGGTAGTCTGGTATTTCAACATAGCCCTCAGCCCTTGAGAGCAGGCTTATCATGCCTGACTTTCCAAATACAGGCTCCGCAAAAATTTTCCCGTCCGCCTCATGCATCCTGACCATCTGATATGTAGTCCTTCCTGGAGAAGAGTGCACATTCATGTCCATTGTGGCCGTGATAAAATTCTCAGCTGCTTCCGATTCACACATTCTTCTGACAAGTTTTTCAACTATAGCCTTGAAAACTATCATTGCCGACACCGGATGTCCCGGAAGACCGAATACTGCCCTGCCTTTGGCTTTGCCCACTATTGTCGGCTTACCTGGCTTTATGGCTATGCCGTGTATGAATGTGCCTTCGCCCTCGTATGAGTTCATGGCCTTTTCCGTATAATCGCGCTCCCCAACGGAGCTCCCTCCGGATATCAGGATTATGTCCGATATTTCAAGCGCTCTGTCAAGCTCGGCCTTGAGCTCCTCAAGCGAATCGCGAACAAGCGCTCTTCCCGCTATAGTGCAGCCCGCCTCGGCAGCCAGAGCTTCCAGCGCGTAGCCGTTTATATCTCTTATCTGTCCGGAAAGCAGTTGCTCATGCACATCTACAATCTCATCTCCTGTGGATATTATATAAATTCTAGGCTTTCCAAACACCTTGACGCTCGATTTTCCAAGTGCGGCAAGCACTCCTATCTCCTGTGGCCTTAAAGTCTTTCCTCTTTTCAGCACATGCTGGCCTTCCTTTATGTCATCTCCCCTTCTTATTACGTTTTCAAGCGGGGCAGCTGGCCTGTGGAGTGTAAGCATGCTTTCGCCGGCCTTCTGGACATATTCTATCATGACGACACAGTCCGCTCCCTCGGGCAGCATTCCACCCGTAGGCACATATACCGCCTGGCCGCTTCTTACGCTCAGGTCAGCGCTCTCTCCCATGCGCACGCTGCCTGTACACTCCAGGAACGACGGCATGAAATCGCTGCTGCCGTGGCTGTCGCTGCTTTTTATTGCATAGCCGTCCACAGTCGAGCGGTCAAATCCTGGCACATCCTCCGGGGCTATTATGTCCCCGTACAGGATTCTTCCAATTGCCTGCGCCAGCGGGCACTCTTCAAAGCCCAGTTCATATCCTTTGAACTCTTCATGAATCCTTTCAACTGCCTCATGCACAGTAACCACATTAAAAAAATCCATCTGCTTCACCTACTCTTCCGCGCTCAATGAGCACGATATTGTCGCATAGCCTTCTTGCCTGGTCCATGCTGTGGGTTATTATAATTATTGTAGCCTTGCTGTTTCTATTGTAATCAACTATGCACCTTTCTATAGTCTCCATATATTCGGGGTCAATGCTCGCCGTGGGTTCATCCAGAAGAAGCGCCTTTGGCTTTATTGCAAGCGCCCTTGCCAGGACTACTCTTTGCGTCTCTCCGCCGGAAATCTTGTGAGCCTTCTTGCCGCTTAGCTCCTCTATTCCAAGGAACTTCATAAGCTCGCTTGCTGTTTGCTGTATCTCATTTTTGTTTATCCCCCTTAGCTTGAGAGGGTAGCTTATGTTTTCAAACACGCTTCTTTTCAAAAGACCTCCCTTTTGAAAAACCATAGTTATCTCCCTTTTGACTGTCGAGTACTCCTCCCCGGAGTATTCTACCTCTCCTTCAAAATCCATATCTATTCCCGCAATTATATTGAGCAGGGTTGTTTTGCCGGCCCCGTTTGGCCCTATTATCCCTGTGATCTTGCCCGATTCAAAAGTCAGGCTCTCTATGTCGAGTACGGTCCTGCCACCGAAACTTTTTTTCAGATTTGACACTGTGATTTGCATTCTATTCCTCCTGCAGTGAATATATTACCGCATTGATGGCGAATGATATGATAAGCAGCACAAGTCCTAGGGCTATTGCCATGGGATAGTCCCCCATGGAGTTGAGCATTGCTATTGACGTGGTTATTACCCTTGTATGGCCTTTTATGTTTCCTCCGACTATCATCACGGCCCCAACCTCTGATATGGCCCTTGAAAATGTGGTCACAACGTTTATGAAAAGCTCGGCCTTGAGCTCTCTTATTATAAGTACTATTCCTTGCAGCTTGCCGGCTCCAAGCGTCTTGCCTATTCGCTCTATGTCGCTCCCCCTGTTTTTTGCAAGGCTGTATGTAAGCCCCAGGCACAGCGGAAACACTAGCAGAGCCTGGGCTATTATCATAGCTGCCGGCGTGTAAAGCAGTTGCATAAAACCAAGCGGGCCTCTTCGCGAAAGCCCTATTGCAACAACCAGGCCCACTATGACAGACGGCACGCTCATCATAGAATACAGCACTTTTGAAAAAAGCCTCTTCAGCCTGAAATTGCTTATTCCGGCAAAAATGCCAAGCGGTATGCTAACGGTAGCTGCAATTGCAGTGGCTGTTGAAGACACAAATACAGAAAGAATTATTATCTTGTATACCTGAGGGTCAAACGAAATCAAAAGCTCTATTGCCGTCTTGAATCCTTCCGCTATGTAATCCATTCCATTCTCCCGTTTCCTATATTTAATCCGGACATTACTTCAAAGGCGAAAACACAAGCCCTCTGTCTTGTGTTTTCGCCTGATTTTAATTCCTGTCTTACCTTTTAATTATACACAATCATGCTTATTAAAACTATATCTGAGTGAATTGCTTCAGTTTGCTTATTTAGCAGCGTTAGGAGTGAACAGCGGAGCGCCGTATTTTTCCTTGCCGTATTCACCTATAAGCTTCTGAGCTTTTTCTGAAAGTATCCACTCTTCAAATGCTTTGGCGCCTTCAGCATTTATATTCTCGTTCTTGTCCGGATTTACAGGTATTACGCCGTACTGGTTGAAAAGGTTCTTGTCATTTTCTACTGCTATTCCAAGCCCCAAATCCGCCTTCACGCTAAGGTATGTGCCCCTGTCTGTAAGGGTGTATGCCTGCATCTCATCAGCCATCTTTAGCACGTCTCCCATCCCCCTGCCGGCAGACACGTAGTAGTCTCCCTCCGGAGTTATGCCGGCTTCAGTCCACAGCGCAAGCTCCTTCTTGTGGGTTCCCGAGTCGTCGCCCCTTGATATGAACTTGAATTTTTGCTCGCTTATCTTCTTGAGCGCTCCGACTATGTCATTTGGCAGCTCCTGCTTAAGCTTTAGTGGGTCGCTTTCAGGTCCGACTAGTATGAAGTCGTTGTACATAACATCTTTTCTTTCAAGCCCGTCTCCTGCAGCCACGAACTCTTCCTCAGCGGCCTTGGAGTGTACAAGCAGCACGTCAGCCTCTCCGTCCTTGCCCATCTGGAGCGCCTGTCCTGTGCCTACAGCAACAACCTTTGCTTCTATCCCTGTGTCCTTTGTAAACTCCGGCAGCAGATAGTCAAGCAGTCCGCTGTCGCTGGTGCTCGTTGTAGTTGCAAGTATTATGCTCTGCTTGGCTTCCTGTGCCTTGCCAGCTTCGCCTTCGCTTGCCGGCTTTGCGGCGCAGCCAGTAAGTGCAACCGCCAGCATCATAACTGCTGTGATTATTGATAGTAACCTTTTCATGAATTTGTTGCCTCCTTTTAATTTAGATTTATTATGTAAAATAAAAAAGCAGCCCCAAAAGGACTGCATCTTAAAGCCGCTATAAAGCAGGCCTATTCAACTGCTATAATCAGCAAAATCAAACAAGCCCGCTAAGCTCCATTTTTCAGCTTTGTATGCAAAGTATTGCCATACCAAATTAGCTGTGTAGAGCCAGTGGTTTAAGATTCTCCTTTCCAAATACGGGAGGCCTTCCGATTTCTCAAAAGACCCAATGGTCGTCATTTCATGGCCTTGGCTTTAGAAATGACGACTCGGAAAATCTGTATATATATTCATTTTTCTACCACGGGCAAAGCCGCAGAGTATTATTCCCTTCTCCCTTGCTATATCTATGGCCGCGTCTGTAGGCGCCGCCCTCGAAATAACCGCATAGAACCCGGCATTAATGGCCTTTAGCAGCATCTCTGAAGAGACTCTGCCGCTGAGTATTAGCAGCTTGTCTGATGTGTCTATCCCTCGGAGCATGCAGTTGCCGACAATCTTGTCGACAGCGTTGTGCCTGCCTATGTCCTCTTTGAAGTCAAGCAGCCGCTGACCGTCAGATATGGCGCAGCTGTGAGCGCCGCCAGTTGCAGAGAAAAGGCCTGACCTTGACGAAAAATCGCCTACTATATCGAGTATCCTGTCTATGTCTAGTTCTAGATTAGGCCTGTCTTTTGGAGCAATCGCTTCATAGAGCGAGTCCGAAACAATCCCCTTGCTCGTGCCCACTATGCTGACTTTCTTTCCTGCAAGCTTCTCTCTTGTAGCTTCCGGGCTGAGTGTCGTTACAAAAACAGCCTTGTTTTGCGTATCGACTCCTACATCCTTTACATCCTGCATTGAGGATATTACCCCGTCTGACTTTAAAAAACCTACCGCCAGGCTTTCAAGCGATTCAGGAGTGCAAAGCAGCCTGACAAATTTAACTCCGTCGACGAAAAGATCCATCCAAAATTCGGCTACAACCTCGTCTTTCTCCTCTGTTAATTTTCCATCACTATATTTTATTATATCATAAAATCTGGAT
The DNA here is from genome assembly GCF_009881055.1 of Peptoclostridium sp. Taxonomy (GTDB): domain Bacteria; phylum Bacillota; class Clostridia; order Peptostreptococcales; family Peptostreptococcaceae; genus Peptoclostridium_A. Next base: position 32,897 of record NZ_WXFG01000004.1, on the reverse strand, counting down.
TTTTCCATTTGGCTTTCCTTCTTGTGTGACTTGAGAATACCGTCGGAGCTCCTCCATGGTGTTCATGTTGAAAAACATGCTCCAGTCCGGGCTGAACCTTCTTGCCTCCAGCTCGCTGATGTAAACTGTATTCAATCTCTTCAGTAGCGAATACACCGCTCTCTTGTCGCTTTCCAGATGCTCCTCGATTCTCTTGTTGAGGTTTTTTCTGTAGAACGCGTTGAAGGGCTCAATCCATTCTCCCTTTAGCGTTATGCAGGCATCTGCACCTTCCACTGCCTCAAGCCTTCTCTCTATGACACCTTCCATATGCTTGATGTACTCTATGTTTATATATGGCATGTCGCATGCTATGACATACACAAATTCGCTCTCAGCGGCAAGGAGGCCGGCGTGTATGCCTCCTAGGGGACCCTTGCCCTTTATTATGTCTGAAGTGAGCTTGCATTTACAACAGCTGTACATTTCCGGCCTGTTTGTAACTATTATTATGTCGTCGAAAGCCTCAGAAAGTCTGGCGGCCATAATTTCAATCAGCCTTTTTTCATTTATCTCTATGAACTGCTTGTCAAAACCCATGCGGGAGCTTCTGCCTCCCGCAAGTATTATTGCACTTCCAAATAATTTTTGTCCTTTTATTTCCTTGCACACTCGACAGCAACCCCTTTTAGTATCTGCACGCCGTGTTCAATTGAGTCTAGTGCAAATTCAAGCGATTCCCTGACTGCCTTTGGGCTTCCTGGAAGATTGACGATTAGGGTTTCACCCCTTATTCCTGATACTGCCCTCGAGAGCATGGCCCGCCTTGTTATTGCAAGGCTGTTTTGCCTTATGGCCTCGCATATTCCGGGCGCATTCCTCGTTATGGCCCTTAGCGTGGCCTCAGGCGTTACATCGCGCTTTGAAAAGCCTGTCCCTCCTGTTGTCAATACAAGCTCGAGCCTTAGCTCGTCGGACATTCTTAATATCTGGGAATATATAATATCCTCTTCGTCCGGAACTATGACATACTCAGACACTATATGGCCGCTCCCGCTCAGTATGCGCTTTATTTCCGCACCGCTCTCGTCAGCTCTTTGTCCTGCATAGCCCTTGTCACTGACTGTTATTATCCCTGCGTTCACAATCTAACCTCCCCAAGGAGCGTTCATGTACTCTTCCATTCTCCTTTTATATTCCTTCCTGAACATCTCCTCGTGGGCATCCTCCCACTTGGCAAGGGAATTGAATACTTCTACAGCTTCGGCGTCCTGAGTGCTGCTGGCTGCATCTCTGTAAAACTCAGCTGCATCTCTTTCTATTAGATATGCCATTCTGAGTATTGCCATGTCCGGCACATCCGATTCCGACACAACCGCCTCAAGATGCTCGCTCCTTCCTCTGTTGTGGAATATGTCTATTTCTGACTCCATATGCTGCTTCATATCATCATCCATTGGCATTACAGTACTTGTTGCCTTGAACTTTTCTAGTTCGCGTTTAAGGAAATCATAGTGTTCAAGCTCAGTGTTGTAGAGCTTTTCAAATATGGCTTTAGTCACGGGATTTGTTATTTTCTGGGCGCTTTCCTTGTAGAAGTTAGCTCCTTGTATCTCAAGGTCCATCGCAAATTTGAATATGTGTTCCAGACTTTTCATCAGCTCACCCCCATTATCAGCTATTGTGTTATCTTCTCAATCCTCACCGCACAAACCTTGAGCTCGGGAATCTTCGCCTTAGGATCGAGCTTCGAGTTTGTTATCATGTTGGCTGCGCCCTTTGCAAAGTGGAAAGGCATGAATACCACATCTTCCTCCACAATCTCGGTGACTCTCACATTTGTCTCAACGCTGCCCCTTCTTGACACCACCCTTACTATCTCTCCGTCTTCTATTCCAAGCTTGTTTGCAGTAGAAGGATTGACCTCTATAAACGAGTCAGAGTAATTTTTGCTAATACCCTCAGTCTTTCCGGTCATTGTAGTAGTGTGATACTGGTAGAGTATCCTGCCTGTTGTAAGCACAAGAGGATATGTGCTGTCTGGCATCTCAGCGCTTTGCGAATACTCGCAAGGTACGAACAGCGCTCTGCCCCTTGCGCATCCCTTGGAGTGCAGATATTTTGTTCCCGGATGGTCTTTTGTAGGGCAAGGCCACTGAAGTCCATTTATGTCCTCTAGCCTTTTATAGTCTATACCCGCATATTGTGGAGTTACGCTTGCTATCTCATCGAATATTTCAGATGCGTTTTCGTACGACGCCTTGTATCCCAGCCTGTTCATTATATCAGAGAGTATCTCATAATCAGGCTTTGAATCACCCACTGGACTTACGGCCTTTCTCACTCTCTGCACCCTTCTTTCTGTGTTCGAGAATGTGCCGTCCTTTTCGGCAAATGACGCTGCTGGCAGTACTACGTCTGCAAGCTCAGCTGTCTCAGTCAGGAAAATGTCCTGCACAACGAGGAAATCAAGATGCTCTAGTGCGTGCTTTACGTGGGTTATGTCAGGGTCTGAGACCATAGGGTTTTCTCCCATTATATATATCATCTTTACATTTCCGCTGGAGGCTTCCGTAAGCATCTCAGGGACAGTGAGTCCCACCTTGCCGGAAAGCTTTGCATTCCAAGCAGCTTCAAATTTTTCTATGACCTCGGGTTTGAACACCTTCTGGTATCCCGGAAGGTCTCCCGGAAGGCCTCCCATGTCGCAGGCGCCCTGCACGTTGTTTTGGCCTCTCAGAGGGTTGACGCCCGCAGCTTCCTTGCCTATATTGCCGCAAAGCAGCGCCAGATTGGATATTGACATTACATTGTCCGTACCACTCGTATGCTGCGTTATTCCCATGGCATAGTATATACCAGCCTTTTCAGCCTCCGCGTAAATCCTTGCAGCCTTCCTGATGTCCTCCGCGTCTACGCCGCATATCCTGGCAGCTTCTTCTGGAGTGTAGCGTTTTACAAGCTCTGCTAGCTCCTCGTAGTTTTCTGTCATATCTTCGATATACGTCTTGTCCTGGAGTCCCTCGCTTATTATAACGTTCATCATCGCATTCAGAAGCGCTATGTTTGTACCCGGAGTTATCTGCAGGAATACGTCCGCATAGTCAGCCAGCTCAATTCTTCTTGGATCGGCAACTATAAGCTTGGCTCCATTCTTGACTGCCTGCTTCATTTTCGTGGCTATGACCGGGTGGTTTTCAGTTGTGTTGGAGCCTGTGACAAACAACACATCGTTGTATCTCGTCTCAGCTATGCTGTTTGTCATTGCGCCGCTCCCAAGTGTTGTTGCAAGACCTGCAACAGTGGAGGCGTGTCAGAGCCTTGCGCAGTGATCCACGTTATTTGTGCCCACAACAGCCCGTAGTAGCTTCTGGAACAGGTAGTTCTCCTCGTTAGTACATCTTGCCGAAGTCAGCCCTGCTATCGAATCGGCTCCATACTTGCTTTTTATGTCACTTATCTTATTTGCCACAAGTGAGAGCGCCTCTTCCCATGTTGACTCGACAAGAACGCCGTCCTTTCTTATCATCGGCTTCTTGAGTCTGTCTGGGTGGTTTATAAAACCGTAGGCGAACTTACCCTTGACGCAGAGCAGCCCTTCATTCCCTGCTCCCATTGCCGGCTGTACTCCGACAACCTCATTGCCTTTAACTATGAGCTCAAGCTGGCATCCCACTCCGCAGTATGAGCATGTAGTCATGACCTTCTTAGTGTCCCATACCCTGTAGCCAGTCTTGCTCTTTGGCAGCAATGCTCCCACGGGGCAGTACGAAACGCAGTTTCCGCATGATACGCATGGCGAATTTTCAAGACCCTCATCGAACGGAGCCGATACCTTGGCTACAGGACCTCTCTCTGATATGACTATAGCTCTAGTTCCCTGCAGCTCTTCGCAAACACGTACGCACTTGCCGCAGAGTATGCACTTGTCTGGATCGAACTTGTAGAACGGATTGCTGTCGTCTACAGGCAGCACACGCTCTTCTAGGCCTTTTATGCCCGTCACATCATACTCGTAGCAGTAGTCCTGCAGCTTGCAGTCTCCCGACTTTTCGCATGTGAGGCAGTCGAGGGGATGGTTTTGAACCATAAGCTCGAGTATTCCCTTTCTTTCCTTTATAACCCTCTCACTCTTTGTAAATACGGACATGCCTTCCCATACCTTCTCGGTACATGATGGCATTAGGTTTCTTTGTCCCTCAACTTCTATAAGGCATATTCTGCACGCCCCGGCTCCATGTCTTGAAAGCCTCTCATCGTAACAGAAGGTGGGTATTTGTGCTCCGGCCGCCTGGCATGCCTTCAGTATAGTATAGTCCTTGGGAACCTCGAGTTCCCTGCCGTCTATCTTGACTAACACCATTTTTAGTCCTCCCTTTGAAAACGCATCTATCTTTCTTCCAGCTTTTCAATCCTGTTTATCAGTCTGTGAAGCGCAAGCGCCTCAACCCAGCTTGCCTGGACGTACTCCTCGCCCTTTTTCATGTAGACAGGGGCTAGCTCGCTCATGTCTACATAATTAAGTTCATTTGTAAGCCTTCCCTTTAGACACAGAGGTCTTCCTCCGCCAGGAGCCATCGACCTTACGCCTACAATCCTACTGCCTTTTTTAAGCAGCTCAAAGTCGCAGCCATACTGGCACACGCTGCATTTTATGTGCTCCTTTTCGCACTCCCAGCTCCTGTGTCTACCCATAAGCCTGCCGTCCATAAGGGCTCCAACAGGACAAACGCTCACACATCTTTGACACGCCACGCAGCTTGAGCTGCCCATGGTCTTGTCATAGTCGGCCGCTATCTTCATTTCAGTGCCTCTGTTTGCAAAGCAAAGCACAGATCTTTCTGGAATCTGGGCGCATATTCTCACACATCTGCCACAGAGTATGCACTTGCTCTCATCCCTGTATACGTATGGATTGCTCTTGTCAATCTTGAGGCTTACCTGCGAGCTCTCATCACCGAACTTGACGTCGTATTCGTATGCATACTTTTGAAGCAGGCACTCGCCCGCCTTCTGGCATGTAAGACAGTCGTTAGGATGGTTGTCAAGCAGCAGCTGGAGTATCTGCCTTCTCTCCTTGATAACCCTTTCGGACCTGGTTTGAACATTCATCCCTTCCCATACTTTTGTTGAGCATGCGGTCTCCAATTTGCGAGAACCTTCAATCTCGACAACGCATATCCTGCAGGATGCCACTATTTCAAGCGATGGCTCATAGCAAAACGCAGGGATTTCTATTCCCAGTTCCTTTGCAGCCATTATTACAGTATAACTTTCAGGCACGTTGATGCTTTTCCCGTCTATTACAACATTTACTTTTTTCAATTTGACCCTCCTATGCAGATTTCATGCTATATACTGCTCCTTATATTGACTATGCAAACTCTTGCATCTAGTTATTGCAACTATTGCTACTATTATAAATTTTTATAGAAACTATTGCAAATATTATAAATTTGACAAACTTTGCCGCTTTTATTCATAATCAAAATCATATTTTTTCATGAAATATTTATACCCTGTTAATTTTTCTTGTACGCAAACAAAATAAGAGGGGACGCGCCATGTATGTCGCTCCCCCGGTTATCTGCCAATAATTTTCTCGTGCTGCCTAAAAAGCTTTCGCAATATGATATTTTTTTAATAATCTTGCAATTTTCTGATTTTTTATCATCCTAAATCTGCTTTACATTATGTATTCCTAATAATTTTTTTTAAAAAGTTTGTATACAAGCAGCGCGAGCATGCCGCCCACCAAGGCCGTGTACAGCTGAGGCAAAGAGAATGCAGCCACTATCTGCGGCGGTACCTTAGGCATGAAAAGCACAAGCAGCTTTCTAACCGCAAACGCCAGAAAAGCGTATTTCACTCCAGATGCTATTACCACCCCCGCAATCTCGCCGTATCTTGCCATGGGTTTTCTTACTGCTTCAAATATTAAAACGTATAGAGTGTTGCCAATCATTATAACAGGCACAAGCGGGAAAAGCGGCATAATCCCCAATAAGAATGCTATAAGCGGAGTAAAGCAGCCCACTATCACACCTGATGCTGGCCCTACAGTAAGCGCGCCAAGTATAAGCACCATGTTAACAAGCGGCCCTACGGCCGGTTGCGCAAAACTCTGAAAGCCCAGCTGAAACAGCAGTGCAAGCGCAAGCAGTATGCCCGTCCTGGCTATGTATGATGCCGACATCTTCTTTTTCATGTTTACCACCCCTCTTCTGTTAAATGCAATATGTAAATATGTGATTCGTTTATAATAGAATGCTAACATTTTTATCCATAGTTAGTAAAGAAATATCTCTCATTGAAAAAATAAAGGCAGGAGCTACTTTCACTCCTGCCTTTATTTAATGGCATTGATCAGATATTGTATTAGAATAGATCTCTCTTCTTGTAGTGAGTGTGTAGAAGCTCATGAGCCTTGTGGCTGTTTGGAGTTCCAAGGTATTCTGCATAAAGTCTCTTAACAGACTCGTTGTGGTGAGACTTTCTCTTGTCCTTGAGCTTGTCTTCTGTATATAGAGCCTTTGCTCTTTCAGACTTAACATCAATCTTTTCTTTAGTTCTTGAGTCAACGTGTGGTTGTCCGCCGCCTGTTACGCAGCCTCCTGAGCAACCCATTATTTCTATGAAGTGGTAGTCAGCTTTGCCTTCTTTAACTAGCTCCATAAGCTTTCCGGCGTTGCCAGTTCCGTGAGCAACTGCAACCTTAACTTCAAGATCTCCTATTTTAACGGCAGCTTCCTTAATGCCTTCAAGGCCTCTTACTGCAGTATACTCTATGTCTTCAAGCTCTTGTCCGCTTACTATGTCTGCAACTGTTCTTATAGCAGCTTCCATAACTCCGCCTGTAGCTCCGAATATTACCGCAGCTCCAGTGTAGTCTCCGAAGAACTCGTCTGGATTGCTGTCTGGAAGGTCATTGAACTCGATTCTTGCCTCTTTTATCATCTTGCCAAGCTCTCTAGTAGTAAGAACTACGTCAACGTCCCTTGTTCCGTGAACATTTTTCATTTCTTTCTTGGCTGCCTCAGTCTTCTTAGATATACATGGCATTACAGAAACGACTATCATGTCCTCAGGTGCTATGTTGTTCATTTCTGCATAGTATGACTTAAGCACTGCGCCCATCATCTGCTGAGGCGACTTGCATGAAGATACGTGGTCAAGCAGCTCTGGGTAGTTGTACTCTACGTATCTTATCCAGCCAGGTGAGCATGAAGTTATCATTGGAAGAGTCCCGCCGTTTTTGATTCTTCCAAGAAGCTCTGTTCCTTCTTCCATTATTGTAAGGTCCGCTGCAAAGTTAGTGTCGAATACCTTCTGGAATCCAAGCATCTTAAGCGCAGTGAACATTTTGCCTGTAACTCTTGTGCCTATTGGGTTGCCAAACATTTCTCCTAGGCCCGCCCTTACAGCCGGAGCAACCTGAACTACAACATGCTTAGTTTCGTCTTCTAGCGCTTCCCATACTTTTTCAATGTCTGTTTTTTCTCTAAGAGCTGCAACTGGACATACATTCACACACTGTCCGCAATAGATACATGGAGCATCTGCCATGCTTGTTGCAAACGCAGGAGCAACCTCAGTTTCAACACCTCTGTTTGTAAATGAAAGTATGCCTATTTCCTGAACATTGTTACATACAGCTATACATCTTCCGCAAAGTATGCACTTGTTTGGATCTCTTACTATCGAATGAGAAAGCATGTCTACAGGTTTAAGCTCTTTTGGTGCCTCGAAGTCAAGCTCTGCAAGACCCATGTCATCGCAAAGAGTTTGAAGCTCGCAGCTTCCGTTTCTAAAGCATGATAGACACTCTCTGTTGTGATTTGAAAGTATTAGCTGAAGGTTGTCTCTTCTTGCATCTCTTACCTTTTTTGTATTAGTCTTTACCACAAGTCCGTCTCTAACTGGGAATGTACAAGCAGTCTGAAGATTTCTTATTCCTTCCACTTCAACAAGACACATTCTGCAAGCTCCAGTTTTGTTTATGTCTTTAAGGAAGCAAAGAGTTGGAATGTTTATACCCATATCTCTGGCAGCATCTAGCACAGTAGAATTAGCTGGAACTGTCACCTGTCTGCCGTCTATAGTAATATTCACCATATTATTTACACCTCTTTCTGTATTTACTAGAATAAGTTATTTCTTGATTATAGCATTTACAGGACATGCATCCATACAAGCGCCGCACTTGATGCACTTATCTGTATCTATTATATGCTTTTCTTTAACCTTGCCGCTTATAGCTGTCACAGGACATACTCTTGAACACTTAGTACAGCCTATGCACTTATCTGTGATGAAGAACTCAAGAAGCGCAGTACATACTCCAGCCGGACATTTCTTGTCAACAACGTGCGCCACATACTCATCTCTGAAATATTTAAGAGTCGAAAGTACTGGGTTTGGAGCCGTTTGTCCAAGTCCGCAAAGAGCTGTTGACTTTATTGTGCCTGCAAGTCTTTCAAGCTTGTCAAGATCTTCTAGTGTTCCATGTCCATCTGAAATCTTTTCTAGCATTTCAAGCATTCTCTTTGTACCTTCTCTACAAGGAGTACACTTTCCGCATGACTCTTCAACTGTGAAGTCAAGGAAGAATTTGGCTATGTCAACCATGCAGTTGTCTTCGTCCATAACTACCATACCGCCTGAGCCCATCATCGAGCCAAGAGCTGTAAGAGAGTCAAAGTCTATTTGAGTATCAAGGTAGTCAGCAGTTATGCATCCGCCTGATGGTCCTCCAGTTTGAACGGCTTTGAAGGCCTTTCCATTTGGAATTCCGCCGCCTACTTCGTATATTATCTCTTTAAGAGTAGTTCCCATTGGAACCTCAACTAGTCCAACGTTGTTTATTTTTCCGCCAAGTGCGAAAACCTTAGTTCCTTTTGATTTTTCAGTTCCTATTGAAGCGAACCAGTCTGCTCCCTTAAGTATTATCTTTGGAACGTTTGCCAATGTCTCAACATTGTTTATTATTGTAGGTTTTTTCCATACACCTTCATTAGCTGGGAACGGTGGCTTTGGATTTGCCATTCCACGCTTTCCTTCTATAGAGTTGATAAGAGCAGTCTCTTCGCCGCATACGAAAGCTCCGGCTCCAAGCTTTAGCTCAATATCAAATTCAAAATCTGTTCCCATTATATTCTTGCCTAGGTATCCGCCTTCTCTAGCCTGCGCTATAGCTATTTCAAGTCTCTTTATGGCAACTGGATACTCTGCTCTTATATATATATATCCGTGGTTAGCTCCTATGGCGTAACCAGTTATCATCATGGCCTCGATAACCGCGTGAGGGTCTCCTTCAAGTACAGATCTGTCCATGAATGCTCCTGGGTCACCTTCGTCAGCGTTACATATAACGTATTTTTGATCTCCAGGCGCATTGTATGCGAACTGCCACTTAAGTCCTGTAGGGAAGCCGCCGCCGCCTCTTCCTCTAAGGCCTGATCTTTTAATCTCTTCTATAACATCTTCTCTTGACATTTCAGTTATAGCTTTTTTAATTGCCTTGTAACCTTCTGCCGTTTCTATATAGTCATTTATGTCTTCAGCCTGTATACGTCCGCAATGCTCAAGCGCTATCCTCTCCTGCTTGCTGTAGAAAGGAACCTCTTCGAAAGGTCTGATTTCGCCGTTTTCAAGCACAGCTTCCTTGTAAAGAAGGTCTTTTACTATTTTGCCTCCTATTAGGTGCTCGTTAACTATTCTGTCGGCATCTTCTTCTTGAACATGCGCGTAGAATGCTCCCTCTGGATACACTATTACTATAGGTCCTACAGAGCAAAGTCCGAAGCAGCCAGTTTTTACAAGCTTTGTCTGCTCAAGGATACCTTTTTCAGCCATAAGGTCCTCAAGTCTTTTAAGTATTTTAAGTGAAGCAGAAGACATACATCCAGTTCCTGCACATACCAAGATAGTGTTTTTATAAGCCATCACATAATACCTCCAATCATAAACTTGTCTTTTGCGAAAATTTATATACTATTAATATTTTGCAAGTATTCCAGGAACATCATCTGCAACTATCTTGCCATATACGTCCTCGTTTATTGTCATAACCGGCGCAAGTCCGCATGCTCCAACGCATCTTGTAGCAACTATTGTAAACTTTCCGTCAGTTGAAGTCTTTCCAACCTCAAGGTCAAGGTCCCTGCAAACTCTGTCAATAACTGACTGTGAACCTTTAACATAACATGCTGTTCCAAGGCAAACACCTATTACGTAGTCTCCCTTTGGCTCTAGTGAGAACTGAGAATAGAATGTTGCAACCCCATAGATTTCTGCCAAAGGTATGTTTAGACCTTCAGATATTTTCTTTTGAACTTCAAGAGCTACGCAGCCAAATATTTTCTGAGCTTCGTGAAGAACCGGCATAAGTGCGCCTGGCTTTCCCTTATAGTCAGCTATTACTTGGTCAAGCTTTTTGAAATTCTCTTCTGTGAAAACATTTTTAGCCATTAAAATCCCACTCCTTTTTTTAAAAAAATAGAAAAATAAACAAAAAAAATTTAAAATTAATGAATTTGCGATGTATTGAGTTTTGCACTTTGGAAATACATGTTTAAAAAGCATTTTAACAAGGTACATTTAGTTATGAAATGTTTGTGTAGCAAATATGAACTTTATGAAAAGCTTTTCCTAAATTATATCAAACATATAACAATAAAACAACATCGAAACGACATTTTTATTAATTTTTTAACATGATTTTCGCCTAATAATTGCCGTTTTTTTACATCCGTCGCTCTCACCGCGATTAATTTGTCTGAATTTTCAAAATAAAACAGCGCCTGTTTTTTTCTCCATACATATTGAAAAAACTTATAGTCAGAAAAAAGACCCTTGCAAAAGGGTCTTTTTTCTGCGCATTTTTTGTTTTTTTACATCTGCCTTTTTGTGAATTTAATAATTATGCAGCGTCGCCATAATGTGAATTTAATAACAACTTACTGTTTCTAGCTATTCTAGTCTGATTGACGGTAATATTTATTCATCAGTATTACTCGTTTATTCATATCAGTCACTGAGCTTTTTTAGCAGTTTTTCGTTGAATATTTTTGCTGCATTATAGCCCATGTTTTTCTGCCTGTAATTTTTGGCTGCAACCTCTATTATCATAGCAAGGTTCCTTCCTGGTTTTACAGGTATCACAATCTTTTCAACCGGCACATCAAGCAGCGTCATATACTCCTCATCAATTCCCAGCCTGTCGTAATACTTGCCTTCCTCCCAGTATTCGAGCTCCGCTATCATCTCCACAACCTTGTTTGTCCTTATGGCTCCCACACCATAAAGGTTTTTGATGTCGAGTATTCCAACTCCTCTTATCTCCATGAGGTACTTTAAAATATCGGGCGCCTCACCTACAAGCATATCATCCTCTATCCTCCTGATTTCAACCGCATCATCCGCCACAAGCCTGTGGCCCCGCTTTACAAGCTCAAGCGCTGTCTCGGACTTCCCAACACCGCTTTTGCCAATCAGCAGCACGCCTATGCCGTATATGTCAACGAGCACACCGTGGACTGTTTTTGAAGGTGCCAGCCTCTCGCTGAGGTAGCCTGAAGCCTTGTTTATGAATTTCGTCGTAGACATTTGTGACCTTATTATTATCCTGTTGTACTTTTTCGCCATATTGATGGTATCGTCGCTGAAATCCAGTCCCCTGGCAAGCACGAGCACTGGAATCTCGTAGGAAAACAGCTTCTCCAGGCGCCTTAGCCTGGTGTCCCTGTCCAGAGTGCTGAAATAGTCGTGCTCCCCCTTGCCTATGACCTGAACCCTGTCGTATGCAAAATGCTCAAAGAAGCCTGCAAACTGAAGCGCAGGCCTGTTGATGTCTGATAAAATTATTTCATAGTCGGTATCCTCACCCTTGTGAACAACCTCCAGCTCGAGCTCTTCTATGAACCTGCTTACGCTTACTTTTTTATCCTCTACCAATTTGTTTCCCCTCCCTGAAAAACATATATATCCTCTCGGCAACCTCCGGACTTATCCCTGAAACCGTCTTCAAATCCTCAAGCTTGGCATTTCTAATATTCTCTACCGACTTGAAGTGTGAGATCAGCAGCAGCTTTCGTTTTTCTCCTACTCCGGCTATCTCGTCGAGCACTGACTTTTTAAGCTTGCTGTGCCTTAGAGATCTGTGATAGTCAATTGCAAATCTGTGCGCTTCATCCTGTATGGCGCATATGAACCTGTAGAGCTGTGATGAACGCTTGAGCTCTATTTCTCTTTCGAGGCTGACAAGTCCCTTCGTCCTGTGCTTGTCGTCCTTGTACATCCCCCACACAGGGATATCCTCTCCAAGCTCCAGCAGCAGCCTGCTGACAGCTCCCACCTGTCCTTTTCCTCCGTCGATTAGCATGAGCTCCGGGCGGACGCTCCACTTTTTGAGCCGCCTTAAGACTATCTCGTAGAGTGACGAGTAGTCGTCAGCCCCTTGTACCGTCTTTATCCTGAAGCGCCTGTACTCCTTGGCATCTTTTCTCCCTTGGGTGAATACGACCATGGATCCGACTGAATCCACACCCTGTATGTTGGATATGTCAAACGCCTCTATTCTTTTTGGTGTTTTATCGAGCCCCAATAGTCTTTTCAGATCATCCAGCAATTCACTTGAATCCTTGAGTTTGCTTATATTCGAGAACTTTTCAGCAGATTCCCTGGCATTTTTCTTTACCATTTCAATCATTTCACGCTTTTCGCCTTTTTGTGGGACCTTTATGTGGACCTTCTGCCCCCTTATTCCCTCTAGCCAGCTTTCCAGCACCTCATCCTCGCCCGTCTCGCTCTCTAGCAATAGCTCCCTTGGAATGAAGCCCTGGTAGGAGTAGAAGTGCTTGATGAAGGAGGAGAGAACCTCCCCCTTTTGCGCCTCAAGGACATCCTCCACAATGAAGTGCTCCCTGCCCATTATTCTGCCTTCTCTCACGAAAAACACCTGTATGCATGCATTGCCCTCATAGAAATAGGTTGCAATGAAATCCTGGTCCACCGAGCTCTTCGACACTATCTTCTGCCTCTGTGTCAGTATCCTTATGCTGCCAATCTTGTCACGGAAGTATGCCGCCTTTTCAAAATCGAGCCTTTCCGCAGCAGCCTGCATCTGCTCCTCTATGGATTCTATGAGCGCCTCGCTCTTCCCCGACAGGAACATGACTATCTCGTCTATCATCTGCATGTATTGCTCTTTTGCATCTATTCCCCTGCAGGGCCCGGTGCATTTGCCTATGTCATAGTTGAGGCAGGGCCGATCTCCTCGCTGGATCATGCGTTTTATGTCGTTCTTGCACTTCCTTATGGGATATATCCTCCTTATGAGGCTTATTACATCGTTGACGGCTCCTTCGCTTGTGTAAGGACCGAAATACTTCGCTCCGTCATCTCTCATGCTCCTAACCTTCAGCACCCTTGGGTATTCCTCGTTGACGCTCACCTTTATGAAAGGATATGTCTTGTCGTCGCGGAATATTATATTGTATTTAGGCCTGTGCTTTTTTATGAGGTTGCACTCGAGTATGAGAGCCTCGAGTTCTGAATCCGTCATGATATACTCGAATTCACTTATGTTGCCCACCATGGCCTCGACCTTGGGGCTGCTCTTTCCGTGCGAGCCAAAATACTGCCTCACCCTGTTTTTGAGCGACTTGGCCTTGCCTATATATATTATGTGTCCCGCTGAATCCTTCATGATGTATACTCCCGGAGAATCCGGAAGCATGGAAAGCTGTTTTTTTATGTCGAACATCCGCCACACCTCTTGCAACGCTTTTTCTATTTTTTAGTAAGGGCACTTTTCACCATGACGCCTTCAAGCTTGCCCAGCTTGCCCGCCATTGCGCCTATCTCGTCTGTCGTCCCGTCCACTATTATCGATATTACATTGACGTGCTTTTCCTTATATGGTATCCCCATCCTGCCTACTATCACATCTGAATATTCGCTTAGTATTGCATTGGCTCTTTGCACGCTGTCCTTGTTTTCAATTATTATGGCCACTGCCCCAATTCTCTTTTCAAGTTCCATGTATATCACCCTTTTGCTTTACATAATTAATTTATACTTATATTGTCAGCCTTATATGTCCATAAATCAACATTTTTTTGCTTGTTCGTATTTGATAAATTTTTGATAAAATTGTAGACACGTCATATCTTTTTTTGTATAATTTCATTAATCACAAAAACAAGCTCTGCCGGTTTGGCGATGACAGCCCGGGAGACCTTTCTAAAAAGAATACCTGATTGCAAGGATTTTCCGAGCAAAAGGGGAAGTCGCATAAAGTATGATTTTTCTGTATCATGATGCCATCCACATTGACGCCTATGCGCTTTTGTGAAAAATGTATCATGTGCAGAGTGATGATTTACATACTCGGCTTTCTCCTTGGAGAAAGCTTTTTTTATTGTTTATTTCCGGACAGGAGGCGCTTATGGATACAAGGGCTATTATAGACCTAATAACAGAGACTTCAAGTGCAACTCAGGAACAACTGGTTACCATTCTCGGTTCTTCTGAAGACGAATATCTCTTTGAAAGAGCCAACGAAATAAGAAAGCAGTATTTCGGAAATGAGGTCCACCTGCGCGGCATAATAGAATTCTCCAACTACTGTCGCTGCGGCTGCCTCTACTGCGGCCTGCAGGTGCAAAACAACTCCGTTGAAAGATACCGGATGGAACCCGACGAAATAATCGAAAATGCAAGACAGGCATACGAAGTCGGCTACAGAAGCCTCGTACTTCAGTCCGGGGAGGACCCATACTACACAGCCGATATGATATCCTACATCGTAAAGGAAATAAAGAAAATCGGCGACATAGCTATAACACTTAGCGCCGGCGAGAGGGAATACAGCGAATACGCCCAGTGGATCAAGGATGGCGCCGACAGATATCTTTTAAAGCACGAGACAGCCGACGAGAAAATTTACGACAGGCTCCACCCTCACTCGAGCTTCAATACGCGGCTGCAGTGCCTCCAATGGCTCAAAGAGCTTGGATATCAAACTGGAAGCGGCTTTATGATAGGACTTCCCGGCCAGACCCTGGAGACAATAGCAAAGGACATACTCCTGCTCAAGGAGCTTGATATTGAAATGGCCGGAATAGGGCCTTTCATCCCTCACCCCAGCACAGAACTGAGGGATGCGCAGACGGGAAGCAGCCTGCTTACGCTCAAGGCTGTAGCCCTGACAAGGATACTCTTAAAGCGCCCACACCTTCCCACAACCACGGCTCTTGAAGTATCTACAGGCACAAACGCATTTAACGCTGGGGCAAACGTTATAATGAGAAAAATAGAGCCCCACAAATACAGAAGGCTTTACGACATATATCCAAAACCTCTAAAAAATGAAAAAAGCCTCCTCGAAGAACGCCACGAGGTGGAAACCTACATTGAAAGCTTCGGGCGCTACGTTTCAGACACCAGAGGCGATGCTGTTGAGCATAAGGCTTAATGTAAGGAGTTAAAAAAAGCAAGTTTACAATTCATATGCAGTTAACTTTAGTATGGGAGGAATTTATAATGATGAAAGAATTTAAAGAGTTCAAGGCCGAAGAATTCATAGTAGATTCGGAAATAAGAGAATCCATGGATTTTGGAAAAGAGATGTCAAAGGACAAGACTTATGTTGATGAGCTTCTTAAAAAGGCGAAAGAAGCCAAAGGCCTTACACACAAAGAAGCAGCTGTGCTTCTAAATGTGACTGATCCTGAAATACTAGATGATATGTTCAAGACTGCAAAACACATCAAAGAGACTATATATGGAAAAAGAATAGTGCTTTTTGCTCCTCTGTATGTCAGCAACTACTGCGTAAACAACTGCGCATACTGCGGCTACAGCCACAAAAACTGCCAGCTTCAAAGAAGAAAGCTCAGCATGGATGAGATCGAGGAAGAGGTAAGAATACTAGAATCACTCGGCCACAAAAGAATAGTACTCGAGGCGGGCGAGGATGATGTAAACTGTCCTCTTGACTACGTCCTTGACAGCATCAAGAAGATATACTCACTAAAATTCGACAACGGAGCCATAAGAAGAATCAACATAAACATTGCAGCTACAACAGTTGAAAACTACAGAAAGCTCATGGAGGCTGAGATAGGAACTTATACTCTCTTCCAGGAGACATACCACAAGCCGACATACGAAAGGCTTCATCCGCAGGGACCTAAGCATGACTACAACTGGCATACTACTGCTATGGACAGGGCCATGCAGGGAGGAGTTGAGGATGTAGGAGTAGGTGTTCTTTACGGACTTTACGATCACGTATATGACACAATAGCAATGATAATGCATGCCGAGCACCTTGACTCGACTTACGGAGTGGGCCCTCACACAGTATCAGTGCCAAGACTTAAGCCTGCTGCAGGAATGAGCATCGAGGACTACCCTCATATGGTTTCCGACAATGACTTCAAGAAAATAATCGCCGTACTAAGGCTTTCAGTACCATACACTGGCATGATACTTTCAACAAGAGAAACTGCGGCCTTCAGGAAAGAAGCCATGGATCTTGGAATATCACAGATAAGTGCCGGCTCTTGCACAGGTGTTGGCGGCTACAGGGAAGAATATTCTGATGACGGAAAGAGGGATACTCCTCAGTTCGAGGTTGGAGACCACAGATCACCAGCAGAAGTGCTGAAGGACCTCTGCAAGGACGGCTACATCCCAAGCTACTGCACCGCATGCTACAGGGAAGGCAGAACGGGCGAACGCTTCATGCCCCTTGCAAAATCAGGCCAGATACACAACGTATGCCTGCCAAATGCACTGCTCACATTCAAGGAATACCTGCTTGACTATGCTGACGAAGAGCTAATAGAGCTTGGCGAAGCACTTATCGAAAAATCAATCGAGGACATTCCTAATCCGGCAGCAAAGGACGCAGCAAAGAGATACCTAGAAAGACTCAAAGCAGGAGAAAGAGACCTGAGATTCTAATAATGGGGAAGGGAGATACAAATGCAAAGCACTCCTAAAGCTAACAGACTCCATATAGCAATATTCGGCAAGCGAAACGCCGGCAAGTCAAGCCTGATAAACGCTCTCACAGGCCAGGACATGGCGCTCGTCTCTGACCACGCCGGTACAACAACCGACCCGGTATACAAGGCCATGGAGCTTCTTCCGCTAGGTCCTGTCATGATAATAGACACAGCGGGTCTTGACGATGTCGGGGATGTCGGAAAGCTCAGAATCAAGAAGACCCACGAGATAATGGACAAGACAGACCTTGCTCTGCTGGTTTTCGATGCTGCCGAAACTGACTTTTCCTTTGAAAAAGGCATACACGAGGAACTGTCCAGACGCAATCTCCCTGTCATAGGGGTTGTAAACAAGATTGACCTGGCTGACGTGGATATATTCAAATATGAAAAGGAACTTGGCATACCCTTTGTCAAGGTCAGCTCAAAGCTTGGCGAAAATATAGATATACTCAAAAGAGCCATACAGATAAATGCTCCTTCGGACTACGAACGCGAGTCGATTGTGGGTGACATACTCCCACCAAAGGCTCTGGTGCTGCTTGTTGCTCCTCAGGACATACAGGCTCCCAAGGGAAGGCTAATACTGCCACAGGTTCAGACCATAAGGGACCTGCTCGACCATGACGCCATGACTGTGACAGTAAAAGGCAGCGAGCTTGAAGATGTCCTGGCCTGCCTCGGGCGAAAACCCGACCTTGTAATAACCGACTCGCAGATATTTGCAAGCGTAAGCAAAATTATACCTGATGAGGTTCCCTTGACTTCCTTTTCAATACTAATGGCAAGATACAAGGGCGACCTCGAGATGCTCGTTAGCGGAGCCCGGGCTATAGACACCCTCAAGGCGGGCGACAAGGTGCTCATAGCAGAGGCCTGCACCCACCATGCCCTCGAAGGCGACATTGGCAAGGAAAAGCTGCCAAGATGGCTCAGAGAGAAAACAGGCGTCGACCTTGACATCGTTCACAAGGCCGGTGTGGATTTTGGAGAAGATCTTAAGCAGTACGCTCTAATACTCCACTGCGGCGCCTGCATGTTCAACAGGAAGCAGATGCTTACACGGACACTCAAGGCCCAGTCGCAGAGCGTGCCTATAACAAACTACGGAGTTGCCATTGCCCATTTGAACGGAATACTAGAAAGGGTAACGAGGATGTTTCTGTAGAAGTATGTGTTTATAAACTCCTTTATGTGGTATAATGAGATATAATAGCCTGAGCTATTATTACATCTAAGGAGTGTGGTTTTTAGCTATGTCTAGTAGCGACAAGTCGGTCCCGCGGCGAATTAATGATTTTTCAGAGCTCAAAGGAATATCGGCATGTGTTTCACTTTTGATGGTAATGTACATCATATCAAGCTTCATAACTAAAGTCGTGTAAAAAGTCGCCTTAAGCTTTAAGGCGACTTCTTTATTTTACAAGAGCATTATTTTACAAGAGCTTTTTGAGGAATGCTCCCGTGTATGATTTTTTGTTTTTTGCAATTTCCTCGGGTGTTCCCTGCCCTATTATATAGCCTCCCTTGTCTCCTCCGTCAGGTCCTAGGTCTATTATGTGGTCGGCAGTCTTTATTACGTCCAGGTTGTGCTCTATTACGAGCACACTATTGCCTGCATCCACGAGCTTTTGGAGCATGTCTATCAGCCTGTCGACATCTGCCATGTGCAAGCCAGTTGTAGGCTCATCAAGGATGTAGAGCGTCTTTCCTGTTGATCTCTTGCTGAGCTCTGTGGCGAGCTTTATCCTTTGCGCCTCTCCGCCGGAGAGTTGCGTGGACGGCTGTCCCAGCTTGATATAGCCGAGTCCCACGTCCATCAACGTTTGCATCTTTCTACTTATCGACGGTATGCTCGAGAAGAATTCAAGCGCTTCCTCGACGTTCATGTCTAGCACGTCGGCTATGCTCTTGCCCTTGTACTTGACCTGAATCGTCTCCCTATTGTATCTGCTGCCCTTGCAGATCTCACACGGAATATATACATCCGGCAGGAAGTGCATTTCGATTTTTATTATGCCGTCACCTTTGCAGGCTTCGCATCTTCCACCTTTGATATTGAAGCTGAACCTGCCCTTGCCGTAGCCTCTTGCCTTGGATTCCTGCGTGGATGCAAATACGTCACGTATGCTGTCGAATACACCCGTGTAGGTGGCCGGATTCGACCGTGGCGTTCTCCCTATAGGCGACTGGTCTATGTCTATGACCTTGTCAATGTGCTCAAGCCCAGCTATTGAATCGTGGTCTCCCGGCCTTGCCTTGAGCCTCTGAGTCTTTGCAGCTACGCCCTTGAAGAGTATCTCGTTTATGAGCGAGCTTTTCCCCGAACCAGAGACGCCAGTGACGCAAGTGAACACGCCAAGGGGTATGTCGACATCTATGTCCTTGAGGTTGTTTTCCCTCGCACCTTTGATTGTTATCGACTTATCTCCCGGCTGCCTTCTGCTCTGCGGGACTGGTATAGCCCTTTTTCCACTGAGGTATTGTCCTGTTATCGACCTTTCACAGGCCATTATGTCTTCTATTGTTCCAGCGGCTACAATCTCGCCCCCGTGAACTCCTGCACCCGGACCTATGTCAACGATGTAATCCGCCGCGTGAATTGTGTCCTCATCGTGCTCCACGACTATGAGCGTGTTCCCAAGATCCGTAAGGTCCCTGAGAGTAGCAAGCAGCCTGTCGTTGTCCCTCTGGTGAAGTCCTATGCTGGGCTCGTCAAGCACATAAAGCACCCCCATAAGCGAAGCTCCTATCTGCGTTGCAAGCCTTATCCTCTGCGATTCTCCACCAGAAAGCGTTCCCGAAGTCCTCGAAAGCGTCAGGTATTCGAGTCCCACGTCCTTTAAAAATTTCAGTCTGGCTTTTATCTCTTTGAGTATGTCTCTGCCAATGAATTTTTGCTTGTCTGTAAGCGGCGCGCTTTCCAGATAGTCGTACAGAGCATTTACCGACATGCTGGTCAGCTGTGATATATTCCTGCCGTCTATTAGCACCGAGAGACTCTCTTCCTTGAGCCTTGTTCCGCCACACTTTTGGCACGGAGTTTCACTCATATACTCCTCAATTTTTTCCCTCATGTAGTCGGAATTTGTCTCACGATATCTCCTCTCGAGGTTGTTTATGACCCCCTCGAACCTCGCGCTGTATGTCCTGTAGCCTCCGAACTTACTTTCATATTCGAAGGATACATTCTTGTCGTCTCCATAGAGCAATTTTTCCACAAAATCGGAATCGAGCTCTTTAAACGGCACATCCAGAGACTGACCGTGATTTTTTGCCAAGCCGTCTATCATCTTGAAGTAGTAGGTATCCTCTGAACCGGCGCCGCTTGATGCCCATGCCGCAACAGCCCCTTCTCGTATGGTAAGATCCTCGTTGGGAACTACCAGCTTAGGGTCCACACTTTTGAGGGAACCGAGCCCGTTGCAATCTGGGCAGGCCCCAAACGGGGAGTTGAAAGAGAACATCCTAGGTGAAAGCTCCTCTATTCCTATACCGTGCTCTATGCATGCAAATCTGGTTGAAAACATTTGGGGCTGAGAGTCTATGATGTCAATTAGCACAAGCCCGTCTGCGAGCTTGAGTGACGTCTCTGCCGATTCGTAGAGCCTGCTTTCTATGCCCGGCTTTACAACCAGCCTGTCAACGACTACATCTATGCTATGCTTTTTGTTCTTGTCCAGCTCTATTTCATCGTCTACTTGGTACACCTCTCCGTTCACTCTTATCCTTACAAACCCGTCCTTTTTGATGCTTTCAATGAGCTTCTCATGTCTTCCCTTCTTGCCGCGTATTACAGGGGCCATTACCTGTATCTTCGTTCCCTCTGGAAGCTCCATTAACTTGTCTACTATCTGCTCTATCGTCATCTGGCTAATCTTCTTTTTGCACACCGGGCAGTGCGGCTCACCTATTCGCGCATAGAGAAGCCTCATGTAGTCGTATATCTCTGTTACCGTTCCCACTGTCGATCTTGGATTTTTCGACGTAGTCTTCTGGTCTATCGATATCGCAGGCGAGAGCCCTTCTATATACTCGACATCCGGCTTTTCCATCTGTCCAAGAAACTGCCTCGCATACGCCGAGAGACTCTCCACGTAGCGCCTCTGGCCTTCAGCGTATATTGTGTCAAAAGCAAGAGATGACTTTCCCGAGCCCGAAAGTCCCGTGAACACTACCAGCTTGTTTCTTGGTATCTCGAGGTCAACGTTCTTGAGATTGTGCTCCTTTGCTCCCTTTATTATGATTTTTCTCTCGTCCATATTATCTCCTTTTTATCTTCTTCTCTATGGCGGCTATCTTGTCTCTGAGCTGGGCTGCAATCTCAAACTCCAGCAGCTTTGCTGCTTCTGCCATCTGCAGTCTTAGCTGTTCTAGCATTGCTTCATCATCCAGCGGCTGCGCAGCATTATATTCCTGCTCCTCCTCAGCAGCCTTCGTAGCCTCTATGACGTCCCTTATTCCCTTCTTGATGCTCCTTGGGACTATTCCATGCTCCTGGTTGTACCTTTCCTGTATGCCCCTTCTCCTGTAGGTCTCCTCTATCGCCCTTTTCATGGAATCGGTCATCTTGTCGGCATACATTATAACCTTTCCGTTCTCATGCCTGGCTGCCCTTCCTATTGTCTGTATGAGCGAGGTTTCAGACCTCAGGAAGCCTTCCTTGTCTGCATCCAGTATGGTAACAAGGGACACTTCCGGGAGGTCCAGCCCCTCTCTGAGGAGGTTTATGCCCACAAGCACGTCGTACTTGCCTGTTCTAAGGTCATGTATTATCTGAGTTCGCTCCAATGTATCCACATCGGAATGCATGTAGGTCACCTTTACGCCCGCGCTCTTCATGTAGTCCGTCAGATCCTCGGCCATCTTCTTGGTGAGCGTCGTTACTAGCACCCGCTCCTCTTTCTTCACCCTAAGGTCTATTTCGTGAAGGATGTCGTCTATCTGGCCGCTTGTAGGCCTTATCTCAATCTGTGGGTCAAGGAGTCCCGTAGGCCTTATTATCTGCTGGGCCTTAACAGTTGACCTTTCGAGCTCATAGCTCGCCGGAGTGGCGGATACAAACACCATCTGCCTGGCCATATTCTCGAATTCATCGAATGATAGAGGCCTGTTATCATAAGCAGACGGCAGTCTGAAACCATAGTCAACGAGCGCTGCCTTTCTCGCCCTGTCACCGCCGTACATAGCCCTTATCTGAGGCATCATTACGTGCGACTCGTCCGCAATTATCATAAAATCATCCGGGAAGAAGTCCATGAGCGTATAGGGACGCTCGCCCTCCTTCCTTCCTGTCAGGTGCCTCGAGTAGTTTTCTATACCCTTACAGGTGCCTATCTCTCTTAGCATCTCTATATCGTACCTGGTCCTTTGTTCTATCCTCTGTGCCTCAAGCAGCATACCGCGTTCCGTGAAGTAGCTTATGCGCTCTTCGAGTTCCTCTTCTATTGCTCCGATTGCCCTTTCGAGCTTCTGCCTGCTTGTTACGTGGTGCGACGCCGGAAATATCGATACGTGACTGCGCTTGCCCAGCACCTCGCCTGTTAGATAGTTTATTTCAGTTATCCGGTCTATCTCATCTCCGAAAAATTCTATACGTACAGCCTTCTCGTCACTGCCTGCCGGATATACCTCCAGCACATCTCCTCTGACTCTGAAAGTGCCCCTGGTAAAGCTTATGTCGTTTCTTTCATACTGTATCTGAACCAGCTTCCTAATGACCTCGTCCCTGTCCCTGTTCATGCCCGGTCTGAGCGATATCATCTGCTCCCTGTACTCCTCGGGGTCTCCAAGGCCATATATGCACGAAACAGACGCCACTATTATAACGTCTCTGCGTTCAAACAGGGCCGATGTGGCCGAGTGCCTCAGCTTGTCAATTTCGTCATTAATGGAGGAGTCCTTTTCAATGTACATGTCCGACTGTACCACGTATGCCTCCGGCTGGTAGTAGTCGTAGTAGCTCACAAAATACTCCACCGCATTCTCAGGAAAGAACTCCTTGAACTCGCCGTATAGCTGTGCCGCCAGCGTCTTGTTGTGGGCTATCACAAGCGTCGGCTTTTGAACCCGCTCTATTATGTTGGCCATTGTGAAGGTCTTGCCTGAGCCTGTGGCTCCAATTAGGGTGGAATACTTCTCACCGTCTTCTATTCCCTTTGATATCTTTTCTATAGCCTCAGGCTGATCTCCCGTGGGCTTGAAATCCGAAACAATCTTGAAATCCATTCGGCACCTCCGTCCGCTCAAACAAATGTTCTTATAAATAAAATTATATCGCTAAGGACTTCCGAGCGCAACAAAAAAGGAAGCGCCTTTGCGCTCCCCTTGAGATTACTTTATTTTGCTTTTCAGATATTCAAGCGCCCTGTCAAGCTGCTTGGTCTCGTCCTTTTCCTCTATGTCAGGCTGTATGCCCTTCTTGTTTATATATGCTCCACTAGGAGTGAAATACTGCGAAACCGTAAGCTTGTATCCTGAGCCGTCCTCAAGCGGGAACACCTGCTGTACAAGTCCCTTGCCGTATGTCTTTGTTCCAACAAGTATGCCGGCCTTGTTGTCCTTTATTGCGCCGCTTAGTATCTCTGAGGCCGATGCAGAGCCTCCGTTTACAAGCACCGCAATAGGCAGTCCCAGCTTCCTCTCCTCGTCAGATTTGAGGTACTCCTCGCTTCCGCTTCTGTCCCTTGTGTACACTATTGTGCCCTTGCCCAGCAGCTCATCAGATATCTCCTGGCACTGGTCGAGCAGCCCGCCCGGATTGTCGCGCAGGTCTATCACAAGAGCTTTGATTCCCTTGGATTTAAGGGCATTCAAATTGGTCTTGAAATCTGCGGCTGTCTTTTCATCGAATGTAGTAATCCTGATGTAGCCTATTCCGTCTTCCTTGACTTCTGACTTGACCGTCTGAATCCTTATCTCTTCTCTTGTTATGTGTACATCGAAAGGCTCCTGCTGTCCTTCCCTTGCTATCGTTATTGTGACCTTGCTCCCGGGTTCGCCCTTCATCTTGGAGACAGCCTTGTCTATATCCTTGGAGCTTACATTCTCGCCGTCAACCTTCAATATCTTGTCTCCGGCCTTGAGTCCTGCCCTGGCTCCAGGAGTGTCCTCAATAGGAGAGACTATTGTTATAAAGCCGTCGTCCTCGGCAGACACATATACGCCTATGCCGCCGAAGCTTCCTTTGGTGTATTCCAAAAGCGCGTCAAACTCTTTTTTTGTCATGTAAGTCGAGTATGGGTCATTTAGACCTTCGAACATGCCCTTTATTGCTCCCTCCACAAGCGCGCTTTCGCTAGGATTCTTGTAGTATTCCTGCTCTATGGAGCTCTTGAGTGAGTACATCTTTTCGAACTCTTTGTACTGCTTGTATTCGTTCATTGGAACTATAGCTATCTTTCCAAACAAAGCCCCGACGTTGAGTGTCAAAAGCGAACTTACAAGTGCTATGACTAGTGCTCCGACTATTGCCTTCTTATTTGATATCATTATTTTCTCCCCTCATTATGGATGGGCGCTTCAGCTGCATTATCTATCTGACCCAACCCATTGGATCTACTGGACTTCCGTTCTTTCTTACTTCAAAGTGTATGTGAGGGCCCGTGGAAAGTCCGGTGGAGCCGCACTTTGCAATAACCTGTCCTCTTGTAACCTTGTCTCCTGTTCCTACAAGGAGTCTCGAGTTGTGACCATAGAGAGTCACTATCTTGCCGCCATGGTCAATCATTACCGTATTGCCGTATCCTCCCTGCCAGCCCGCGAAAATGACTGTTCCATCATTGGCGGCAAGCACGTTGCTGCCCGAAGGAGCACCTATGTCTATGCCGCTGTGGAATTTCTGCTTTTTGAGTATCGGATGGTTCCTGTAGCCAAAAGGCGACGTCACCCTGGTGCTCCCAGCTGAAGGCCATGCCATGGCTCCGCCTCCGTAGCTCGCCGAAGACGATTGGAGCTTTGCTATCTGTGACTGTATGCTCCTTGCGTATTCGTTGAACTTGTCTATCTCTGCCTCAATCTCTTCAGCGCTCTGTTCAAGCTCCTGCTTGTATTCCACCTGCTGTCCCCTGGAGACAGCGAGCTTAGTCTTTTCTGATTCAGCCTTGCGCTGCAGGTCAGCCAGCATTTTTTCCTTCTGCTCGAGCCCCTGCTTAACCTTCTCAACCTTCTCCCTGTCCTTCTTGAACTGCTCTATAAGCTCCTTGTCATGCTCTGCTATTCGCTTTATCATGTCCAGGTTCGACATGAACTCGCTAATGTCAGTTGAGCTAAGGAGAACCTCCATATAGTCTATGTCAGATGTCTTATACATGACCCTGAGCCTTTTTTTGAGAAGCTCCTTTTGCGCTTCAATAAGCTCCTGCAGTCTTTTCATCTCTTTTTGCTGTATGCTTATCTCGCCCTTTGTCTGCATTATCTGCGAAAAGAGCCTGTCTATCTCCTGCTCTGTCCTGTTTATCTCGTTGTTGAGCGATTCTATCTTGTCAGCGACTTTGCCCTGCTCCTTCTTGTTTGCATTCAGCTGCTGCTGCGCATTTTTCATGCTGCCCTTGGTGTCATTTAACTTCTTTTTAAGATCGTCAACCTGAGCTCCAAAAGATGTCATACTAGACATCAAAAGCATAATCGAAATGACTATGGCTATCCTTCTCAAATCGTTCCCTCCCTATACCTCAAGATGCTTTTTGAGTGATATGAGACTTCCGAGCATACCTATGCCTACACCCATAACTGCGAATATTATAACCAGGCTTGAGAATATATCGTCCAGCGACAGTACGTTGCTCATCATCGCCCAGTAGGAATTACTGTTTAGCTTGATGTAGATGTATTTGTAGCAGACGCTTATTAAGCCAAGAGAGCCAAGTGCTCCAAGGCCTCCAAGCACCATGCCCTCGACCAGGAAAGGTCCTCTTATAAACCAGTTGGTAGCCCCGATATATTTCATTATGTTTATCTCCCTGCGCCTTGCATAGAGAGCTATCTTTATTGTGTTCGATATGACAAAAAGCGATACCGACGAAAGCAGCACTATGAGCGCCAGGCCTATGTTCCTTATCCATGCTGATATCTTTATAAGCTTGTTTATTACATCCTTGTAGTACTTTATGTCCTCTACTCCCTCCAGAGACTTGAGCTGTGCAAAAACAGCGTCTGCCGATTCAAGGCTTTCGAGATTGACTATGAATGAATTCTGAAGCGAGGTTTCCATTCCCTCAAGCAGATATGCGTCCTTGCCCCATCTCTGCTGCAGCTTTACAAACGCATCCTTGCTCGATTCGAATTCTACTCCGTCAACGCCGTCAACGGCTTCAATCTCTTCCTTGACGTCATAAATCTCCTGGGTGTCCAGACCGTCCACAAGATACACCTGCATCTTGTCAAACTTGCTTTGCATCGTCATAGTGAACGAATTTATGTTGAGCACAAGTATAATTATTATGCCCAGTATGAAAAGGGATGCCGCCACAGAGCTTACCGAAGCCAGCGCCATAGGCCTGTTTCTCCATATCCCCTTTAGGCCCTCCTTGATGTTGTAAAATATGCTGCTAAACATTTTCGTAACTTCCCCTTTCTTCGTCCCTTACTATCCTGCCGCCATCGAGCTCTATTACCCTTTGCCTCATCTCATCGACCAGCTCCTTGGCGTGAGTTGCTATAAGCACTGTGGTTCCCCTTCTGTTGATGTCCTTTAGAAGTCTCATTATCTCCCAGGAGTTCTGGGGATCCAGGTTACCTGTAGGCTCGTCCGCAATCAGGAGCGCAGGCTGGTTAATTATGGCCCTGGCTATGCTTACCCTCTGCTGCTCTCCTCCGGAGAGCTCTCCCGGATATGATTTGGACTTAGAGCTAAGACCAACCATGCCGAGCACGAAAGGGACCTTTCTTCTTATCTCCTTGCCGCTATGGCCTGTTATCTCCATGGCGAATGATACGTTCTCGTATACAGTCTTGTTTGGCAGCAGCCTGAAATCCTGGAACACTACTCCCATGTTTCTCCTTAGCATCGGTATTTTTCGCTTTGAAAGTGATGTCGTCTCACGGCCGTCGATGATTATGCTGCCGCTGCTGGGCTCCTGTTCCTTGAGCAGGAGCTTTATGAATGTCGATTTGCCGGCTCCTGAAGAGCCCACGATGAACACAAACTCGCCCTTGCCTATCTCTATGTTGGCGTCTATGAGCGCCTTTTTTCCATTCTTATATTCCATGTTTACGTTTTCGAATTTAATCAATATTACCACTCCTAAAAGTTCTTTTGGCTTGACGCCATTTGATAATATATGTAGAATTTTCTGTATATTGAACTGTTTTCCTTGAAAATAGAATTAATTCGATAAATAGTGTTTTAAAATCGTTTTATTGGCAACAATTTTATTATAACAGTAAAACATGCAATTCTTCAATCTGTATAGACTGCATAGACCACTATTATTTCCGGAGGTATAATCATGATGAGCAAGTCGGAGTTCAGAAATAAAGCGATTTCAGACAGGGAAAGCCAAAGTGGCGATGAAGTGAAACTAAAGTCTCAAAAAATATTTGAAAGGCTAATATCGCTCGACAGCGTCAAAAACGCAAGGAGCATTATGACCTATATAGACTTTAGAAATGAAGTGCAGACGAGGCTGCTTATAGACTACTGCCTTTCAAACGGCAAGAATGTTGTCATACCCATTTCGGTGTTCAAAGGCAGGCAGCTGATACCTTCTCAGCTTATGGATCCAGACAAGGAGCTTCAAATTTCAAAGTTCGGACTTCTTGAGCCCAAGCCTGAATATGTAAGAGTGTTTGACAAGGAGGAGCTCGACGTTATAATAGTGCCCGGCGTGGCCTTCGACAAGTACGGCTACAGAGTCGGCTACGGTGCAGGCTTCTATGACAGGTTCCTCGCGTCAATAGATAACGAGTCCGTAGTCAAGGTAGGAGTGGCCTTCGAGCTTCAGCTTCACGATTCAGTGCCGCACGACTCATTCGATGCAACAGTTGACATCATAGTAACCGAAGACAGGATTATAGAAATTTGCAAAAAAGACTAAAAAAAACAAAGGAGGGCTCGCTGTGAATATTCTCCTTCCGTTTGACGGCTCTACTTCGTCATACAAAGCTCTGGATTACGCCAAGAAATTCGTGGAGGGCATGGCCGAATACGAATTAATCATTGTGACTGTAGAAAAGACTTTCATGCCCACTCCGCCTGAAAGGCCCTACATTGAAATCAAACCGGAAGACTTTGTAGCCGAAAAAATAAGTCATCATGAATATGGCACCATCAATCTCACTCTGCTTTCGGACGCGCTCAAATATCTTGACGGCTTCAGCCATTCCAGAATCAGGACATACGTAGGCTTTGGACATGCCGCAGACATAATACTCGAAATGAGCGAGCTCGAAAATCTGGACCTTATCATAATGTGCACGCACGGCATGGGAGCCGCCAGAAGGTTCACTCTCGGCAGCGTCACAAACAAGGTTGTCCATTACTCTGCCGCACCAATTCTTATACTCCGCTAAAACAACATGACAATGGGACGGCTATCATGAGTCAAGCTTTTCAGACTCGTGATGGCCGTCCCATTTATTTTTGTCACCTTTCCTGCTTAAAGCTTTCTTTCCTCATTCTCGTCTTCATCTTCTTCATTGTTATCGTCTTCATCCTCTCCGCCTTGCTCTATTCCCGTCTGCGGAGCCGGCTCCTGCTGCACCGTTCCCTCTGCGGCGGCTTTTTCACAAGCCTTTCCTTCCTCATCGTCTGACTCTCTGAGCCTCTTTGAAACCCTCTCGTCTATTTCTTCAATAGGAAGTCCTGTCAGTATCTCTAGTCCTTCGTCCACGTGCTCTATTGAGTATATGTGGAACACGCCCTCTCTGACTGCGTCTATTACATCCTGCCTAAGCATCAGGTTCTTGACATTTGTCTTTGGTATCAAGACTCCCTGCCTGCCTGTGAGACCTTTAATCTTGCAAACGTCAAAGAAGCCCTCTATCTTTTCATTCACACCGCCTATTGGCTGTATCTCGCCCTTCTGGCTTATGGAACCTGTGACTGCTATATACTGCTTTATCGGTATTTCTGCTATGCTGGAGATTATTACGTACAGCTCCGTACTCGAAGCGCTGTCCCCGTCTATGTGCGAGTAGGTCTGTTCGAAGGTAATGGATGTCGTGAGGGATATAGGCTTTTCCTTGCCGTACTTTTCGCCCAAATAGCCGCTGAGTATGAGTACGCCTTTATCGTGTATGCTGCCACTGTGCCTTACCTCCCTTTCTATATTTATTATGCCCGCCTTGCCCTTGTATGTGGAGGCTGTCATCCTTGCCGGTTTGCCGAAGCTGTACTCTCCGCTTCCCATAACCGTAAGTCCGTTTATCTGGCCTATCTTCTCGCCGTCTATGTCTATTAGCAGCGTGCCCTCCTCAAAGAGCTCGTTGAGCTTCTCCTCGTACTTGCTGTTTCTGTATTTCTTGCCCTCTATGGCCTTCATTACATCGGCCGCAGTCACGTATTCATTATTCTCGTCGCTGTAGGCTTCTGCCTCGTATAGTATCTCTACAACCTGGTTGAATCTGGCGCTTAGCTTCTGCTTGTCCTCGGCAATCCTGGAGCTGTACTCCACAACCATCTCAACGGCGCCCTTGTCAAAATGCTTGAGCCCGACTTCCTCGCAGTGGCTCCTTATGAATCTGGCAAGCTTTATGACGTTCTCCTCGTTTCTTTTGAACTCCACGTCAAAATCGGCCATTATCCTGAACTGCTTCCTGAACTCCTCATCGTACGCGTAAAGGAGGCTGTAGGTCATGTAGTCACCAATCAGTATTACCTTTATATCAAGCTCTATAGGGTCTGGCTTGAGAGTCGATGTGACAATATAGCCGTACTGCTTGTTGAGCGTCTCCATTGTTATGGAATCCGTCCTGAGTGCCCTTCTAAGAGCCTCCCACGCGAACGGATGAGAGAACAAATCCTTGACATCGAGTATAAGGAAACCTCCATTGGCCCTGTGCAGGGCGCCGGGCTTGAGCTGCATGAAGTTTGTGGTCATTAGGCCCATCTCGTTCTTGTACTCTATCATACCTGTGAGGTTGTAGTAGGTCGGATTGATTTCGTTGACTACAGGAAGATCCGTCTTGTCGCTGTTGTCTATGAACAGGTTCACCTGATACCTCATTAAGAATCTTCCGTCGTCCCTTTGCTGCATCATCAGGAACGGATTCGCAAGCTCCTGGCTCTTTGGCTCCTTGAACTTGTTGATGTTGTCAATTATGTCGTGCTTCATGTCATTCAGATATGAAAGCACCTTCTCGTCCTTGCCGTAATCCTCTACGAGCACCTCCATAAAGAAGCTGGCTATGCTGTCTCCCGTCCTCCTGTCCAGCTCATCCAGGCTTTCCCGGAACTGCTCCTCTAGGCTTTTTATCCTGTTGAGGTAGTCGTTAATCTCCTTGTTGAGCTGTATCGATTTTTTCTTAATTATTTCGTAGTCCTCTTCCGTCAGATTCTTGTATTCCTCGTCGGCCATAGGGGTTCCGTCTGGCCTTAGCGGTATGCTGAAAAGCCCCTGGTTTGTCTGCTGGAATACAAAGCCCTTTGTCCTGGCAAATTCGTTGAGCTCCATTAGTATGTTCTTGCTCAGCCTTTCATATCTTTGCACAATTTCCGCACTTCTGATCTCGTACTCCCTCGAAGAGAAAATCTTAGGCACTTCTTCCACAAGCTTTTCAACAGTCAGCTCCACATCTTTTTTAAAGTTCTTTCCTATGCCTGAGCTGAAAGAAAGAGCTATCGGCTCGTCCGGGGAATTGAAGTTGTATACATACACCCAATCCTTTATGCTCTTTTCCCTCTTGGCTGTGGCAACCTTCTGGACGAGTGACTTGGTGTAGCTTGTCCTGCCGGTTCCGCTAAGCCCCGCCACATACACGTTGTAGCCTTTCTTTTTTATGTTCAATCCGAAGCTCATGGCTTCAGCAGCTCTGTTTTGCCCAATTATTCCTCTAAGGGGATCCAGATCCTTTGTTGTATTGAAATTGTAATCCGAAAGGTCGCAACCGCTTTTCAAATCCTCCGGCCTGAGCTCCCATTTTTTTATGTCTATCATAAATACACCCCCATATTCAATAATTCCCGCTAGTTGTTCTTTTACCCAAAAACGACACCAGTAAAATGCATACTAGAAAAGAAAATCTTCTATTGCCTCTATGTCCATGACCTCTATATAGCCCTTGCCAAAATCAATCAGCCCTTCATCCCTCATGTTGATTAGTTCCCTTGAAAGTGACGGCCTGGGTATGCCGAAGTTTTCGGCCATGTCCCTCCTGCTTGTGGTGATTTTGAGCTTCAAGGCCTTCTGCCTTTTGTATTCCTCTATCAGGAATCTGCATATCTTCTGCCTTATTGTCTTAAGCGAGAGATTCTCCACCTTCCTGTTGAGCATTAATATCTTGTTTGAAAGCTGCGTCATGAAATTTTCAAGGAACCGCTCATCCTGCTTGCACAGGGTTATTATGTTTTCCCTGGATATGAAGAGCACTGTGGAGCTTTTCTGCGAAAGTATTGTCGCTGGATACTCCCTTTGGTTTGAAAATACAATCACCTCGCCGAATACGTCCCCTCTTGAGAGCTTCGCCAAATTGACAACCTTGCCCGATAAGTAGACCTTCTGGACAACCACGTCACCGCTCATGACTATGCCTATGCTGCTGCATTCATGCCCTTCAATGGCTATGAGCTCGCCCTTGGAGTATTTTTTCAACCTGTAATCCGACTTCGAAATCGCTTTTTCGACATCGTCTGGAGAAAACCCCCGAAAAAGCATGCTCTTTGACAGATACAGCGGAATCATCCTGTCCATAATTTCCTCCAATTTTTATTTTTGTAACTAAAGTTACTTTTTTTATACCCATTGTCCATTATAATTAAATCAAGTCAGCAGAAACTACTAAAATATAATTTTAGCCTATGTAATTTGGGAATCTATATAACAGTGTAATGGTGCAATATATGAACATATAATCGAAAGGACGGTATATTGATATGAAAAGAAAAATAATAAGCATAAACGAGGAACTTTGCAACGGGTGCGGGCTTTGCGCCTCTGCATGCCACGAGGGAGCTATACAGATGGTTGACGGCAAGGCCAGACTCATACACGACAAATACTGTGACGGGCTTGGTGACTGCCTCCCAGCATGCCCTACTAATGCAATAACAATGATAGAAAGGGATGCGGCTCCCTATGACGACGAAGCCGTAAAGGAGCTCCAGGCCAAAAAAGCAGCAGAAGCCGGTGTTAAGCCAATGCCTTGCGGCTGTCCGGGAACTATGGCCAAAAAACTTACTGTCGCCCCGGCAGCTCCAGCTGCAAAGCCGTCAGAACCTTCAGCCAGGGTTGCTTCAGAGCAAAAGTCACAGCTTTCACAGTGGCCTGTACAAATAAAGCTTGTAAACCCTGCAGCAGACTATTTCAACGGCGCCGATGTGCTAATAGCTGCTGACTGCACAGCATACGCTTACGCAGGCTTCCACAGCGATTTCATAAAGGGCAGAGTGACTCTCATAGGCTGCCCTAAGCTCGATGACAACAAATATTACGAAGACAAGCTCTCTGAGATATTCTCTATAAACGACATAAAGAGCATAACCGTTGTAAGGATGGAGGTTCCCTGCTGCTCCGGAATACTGTCCTCTGTAAAGCAGGCCATACTCAATTCCAAGAAGATAGTGCCCTACAGAGAAGTTACCGTGGCTCTCGACGGCACAATAGTATCCGACAAATAGAGTCTGTCAATAATTATGTGTATGATTCCTTAAAAAAGATATATTGTTCTATTGGATGCTTGCCTGGAAAGCTTTTAAACATGAGCCTTCCAGGCTTTTTATTACTTAAATTAAATATTTTGCCA
>NZ_WXFG01000013.1 GCF_009881055.1 Peptoclostridium sp. | reverse complement strand
TCCTGAGCCAGGATCAAACTCTTAAAAAGAAATCCTTAGGACATTGTCCTTTTAGCTCATTGTGACATCTTTCGATGCCTCACTGACTTTAAATAATTTTGATGGCTTAGCCATCTTTAAAAAATAAGCCTGCTGTTTAGTTTTCAAGGTTCAATGCGATGTGACTTATATATCTTACCACTTCGAAACTTCAAAGTCAACACCTTTTATTTGTTTTTAATTTCTTTTGTGTTCCAATTCTCTGCCGCTCTCGGCGACATAGACTAATATATCAGCTTTGCTTTCGCATGTCAACACATTTGCTTATAAAATTGCGAGTCTTCCTCCAAGGTTCATATTTCCAGCGCCTATATCCCCTTAAGCAGAATGGCCTGCTGCGCTTTTTATGTATAAAAAGCGCAGCAGGCCATTCTTAAATGACTGTCTGCTCACAGGCTATAGACTATACCTTTAACAGCCTCATTTTTTTAAGCATTCCCACAAGCTTCTTTCCTCTTGGGATCGCGAGTATCTCCGACTCTTTTATTATTCCGACCCTGAAAAGCAGAACTCCATACGCAACCATTCCTATGCATATTGAAACTGCACAGGAGAGATTGTTTCCAAGTGTGCCTACTACAGCAGCGAATGAAACCCATACGACTCCTCCCATTACAAGCGATGCCAGCATAGGTTTAACTACGGAATCCATGATCTCGAATTTAATGTTCATATATTTCTTTATATAAATGAAATTGAGCACGGCAGCCACGCCGTATGCAACCACCGTTCCCAGCGCTGCGCCCTTTACGTTTATCGACGGTATTCCTGTGAGAATATAGCTTATCCCTATCTTGAACACCGCACCTATGGCAAGGTTCTTAACTGGAACATAAGCTCTTCCAAGGCCTTGGAATATACCTGTGAAAGTCTGCGTGTAACCCAGAAAAACCACACCCAGCGAAAGGTAAAGCAGTATGTCGCCGGCAGACGCAGGCTCATTCGGGAAAAGCAACTTCATTATAGGGACAGATAGCACAGCAAGTCCGAATGCGGCCGGAAATGAGGCTATGCTCGATACCTTGACTGATATTTGAGTATACTCCCTTGCTCCATCCATATTTTTTTGTGCCATATACTGGGATATAAGAGGAACAAGGCTCATGGAAAGCGCAACCGTGAGCACCTGCGGAAGGTTAACGAGCGTAGCAGCCATCCCTGTAAGCTGGCCATAAAGGCTTGAGGATTCTTCAACACTAAAGCCTATTTCTTGAAGCCTTCTCATTACTATGGCCGTATCGATGAATGTCATTATAGGTATAATACCCGCTCCTATAGTTATAGGCACAGCAATATTCAGCAGCCTCTTGATAATCTGTGACGACGATTCCTCACCGAAATCACCCGGATTGCTCTCGATTTCGCCATGTATATTTTTTTTGTTCTTGATATATATATAGAACATGAAAAGCGCCCCAAAAATTGCCCCCGCTGTAGCTCCAAACGACGCTCCTGCCGCAGCATATTCCTTGCCCCTGTCAAGCAGGAAAACAGCCAGGAACAATCCGAGTGCAACTCTGAAAAACTGCTCTATTATCTGCGATATAGCTGTAGGCTTCATGTCCTGAAGCCCTTGGAAGTAACCTCTGTATGACGACATCATTGAAACGAAAAAAAGCGCCGGAGCAATTGCCTTCATGGAATACTCCGCCTTTGGATTTTTAAACCAGGTACCGACTAGAAATTCCGAACCAAAATAAAGCAACAGCGAGCTTAGTACGCCTACAGATATAAGGGCTATGAACGACACCTTGAATATCTTGTGCGCTCCTTTTCTATCTCCGAGTGCAATTTTTTCAGACACAAGCTTTGATATGGCCGTTGGAAATCCGGCAGTGGATATCACCAGAAGCAGCACGTACATAGGGTATGCCGTCGAATAGTAGCCTATGCCTTCAGAGCTTATTATGTTGGTGAGCGGTATCCTGAAGAACGCTCCCATAACCTTGACTATTATACCTGCGATTCCCAGTATGAAAGCTCCCTTTAAAAAGGAATCTTTTCTCATATGTATTTCCTCCTAGATTTTTTACCATTAAAACTTTTCAGGCTCGGACATGCGCCCGAGCCGTTCATTAACCCACCAAAGAATCAATTATATATGAGTCTACTTTTTAGTTTCGTCCTTGAGCAGCTTTTCAACCTTTGCCTTCTCGTTAAGTCCGGCAGCGTATTCATTATATTTGTTCTGCTCAACCTCGCTCTTTATTGAATCCTTCACCTTATCAAACGCTGGTATCTCGTCTATCCTGTCAGTCACCTTTATTATGTGGTAACCGAACTGACTTTTGACAAGCTCTGATATTTGGCCTTTTTCAAGTTTAAATGCAGCCTCTTCGAATTCCGGCACCATTACGCCCTTGCCGAAGAAATTAAGATCTCCGCCATTTTGAGCTGAGCCCTCGTCCTGCGAATACTTCTTGGCAAGCTCCGCAAAATCTTCTCCCGCCTTGGCCTTTTGAAGCACCTCGTTTGCCAGCTTCTCCTGCTCCTTAGCCTTGTCTTCAGGCAACGGATTCATACTGTCATCCACGGTCTTAAAGAGTATGTGCGACGCCCTGACCTGTTGATTCCTGTAGTTTTCCTTGTTCTTTTCAAAATAGTCTTTGATTTCTGCATCTGTGAGCTTTATCTCTGCCTTGAAGTTCTTTTCAAGCTCCGCTACAGCAAGCTCTTTTCTCAGCTGATTTTTGATGAACTCATCGTCAATCTTGTTCTTCTCAAGGAAAGTCTTCATGTCCGCACTTTTTGCGACATTGTCCTTGAATTCCTTGAGCGCCTTGTCAACCTCAGAATCCTCAACTTTTACGCCTTCCTTCTGGGCCTCCTGGTAGAGCACCTCGACCGATATCATCGTTTCGAGCACCTGCTCCTTAATAAGCTCGTTGAATGTCTTTCCGTCTCCGGCGTCCTTAGTCCATATTTCCTCGCCGTAGAGTCCTTCGTATCCCTTCTTAGTTAGCGCCAGGTTCTTTTCAAAATCCTGTGCCGTGATGAACTTGCCGTTTACTTTGGCCACATTTTCACCTGATTTTCCGGAGCTGCATGCCACAAGTGAAATAGCCAGCAGGGCAATTATAACAATGTTCGTAATTTTCCTCATAGCTAACATCCTTTCTATTTTTATGCTGACATATTATTGTAACATCTTTTCCATCACCATAGCAATTTCTGTAATCAATTTGTAATCTTCTTTTTCCTCTTTCGGCTTGAACATATAGTATGGCTCTATATATATCTTCTCATTATGGTGCTTTATGGCTTTTACTCCCATTTTTTTGCCGAGAGATTTGACATAAGCAGTCATTATGAGCGTCCTCACAGGCACAGGTATGTCTGAGAATCTGTCTTCTATCTCCTCTTCCACCTCGTACATTTCTTCCCTGGATTCTATTGATGCTATCTTCTTATATATTTCTATCTTTGCAAGTTCGTCTTGTATATAATCCTGCGGGATATAGGCATTGAGCTTGAGCTCTATTTCGGTGTCTATTTCAGGTCTTACCTCTTCACCCTTAAGCCTTCTTATGGCGTCCGAGAGCATCTTCACATACAGATCATAGCCAATGGCAGACATGTGCCCGTGCTGCTGCGAGCCCAGGAGATTTCCCGCACCTCTTATTTCAAGATCCCGCATTGCAATTTTGAACCCCGAGCCGAACTCTGTGAACTCCTTTATCGCCTTAAGCCTCTTTTCCGAAATTTCAGTGAGCATCTTGTCCTTTTCGTATACCAAATATGCATAGCCCTGCCGCGAGGATCTGCCAACCCTGCCCCTCAGCTGGTACAGCTGAGATAGGCCCATCTTGTCAGCATCGAAAACTATCATCGTGTTGGCATTTGCTATGTCCATTCCTGTTTCTATTATTGTTGTGCATACCAGCACATCGGTTTCCTTTTGAAGAAAGCGCATCATAACGTTCTCCAGCTGCCGTGCATTCATCTGGCCGTGTCCGAGGTCTATCCTTGCGGAAGGCACAAGCTTCTTAATCTTGGCGGCCATATCCTCTATTCCTCCGACCCTGTTGTATACAAAAAACACTTGTCCGCCCCTTGAAATCTCTCTTTCTATAGCGTCAGCAATTATGCTCTCCTTGGCTTCCACAACGAAAGTCAGTACCGGATGCCTTTCTTCGGGCGGTTCCTCTATTATACTCATGTCGCGTATGCCTGTAAGCGACATATGAAGCGTACGTGGAATTGGCGTTGCAGACATGGCAAGCACGTCCACGCTCGATTTCAGGCTCTTTATCTTTTCCTTGTGCTTTACTCCAAATCTTTGCTCCTCGTCTATGACAAGCAGCCCAAGGTCCTTAAACTTGATGTCATCTGACAAAAGCCTGTGTGTGCCTATAACCACATCGACAAGCCCTCTCCTTATATCGTCCGCTATGTGCGATTGCTCTTTTCCAGTCTTGAACCTGCTAAGCACCTCTACCCTTATGGGGAACTTTTCGAATCTCTCCCTGAATGTGTTGTAATGCTGCTGCGCAAGTATTGTGGTTGGCACAAGCACCGCAACCTGCTTTGAATCCATGCAGGCCTTAAACACAGCCCTTATAGCCACCTCGGTCTTGCCATAGCCTACATCGCCGCATATGAGCCTGTCCATAATACCATCGGACTCCATATCTTTTTTGACTTCCTCTATCGCTCTTTTTTGGTCCTGAGTCTCTTCGTGCGGGAAGAGGTTTTCAAATTCGAACTGCCATGGAGTGTCCTCCCCGAACTGGTAGCCTTTCATGCCCTCGCGCCTTGCGTAAAGCTCAATAAGCTCCTTTGCCATCTCTTCGACTGCCTTTTGAGCCTTGGCCTTGGCCTTGTTCCACTCACTCGTTCCGAGCTTGCTCAGCCTAACCTTTTCTCCTTCGCCGCCTATATATTTTTGTACCTTATCGAACTGGTCCGTCGGGACGTAGAGGCTGTCTCCGGCGGAATAGACAATCCTGAGGTAGTCCTTTGTCATATCGCCCACTACAAGCTGCTTCATCCCCTCGTATTTGCCTATGCCATGGCTTTCATGCACCACGTAGTCTCCTATTTCCAGCTCCATGAAACTTTCAATTTGTCTGGCGTTCTTGGATCTTATCTTTTTCTTCTGGAAGGATTTCTTGTGAGCTCCCAGTATCTCAGTATCCGTTATTAGCGTGAAGGCGCAGTCCAGGTAAGAGAATCCCGAGCTTATGTCTCCGGGAGATATTACAACCTGAGACGGCCTCATGGAGTATTCCCTGTTGCTTGTAACGCTGGCTTCTATAGAATGCGCAGAGAGCATTTCCTGCAAGCCTTTCGCCTTGTCGGGACTGCCTATTGATATGAGTACGCTGTGCCCTTTTTCCTTGAGGAATTTTATTTCTCCTGCTGCCATTTCGGTCTTGCCGCCAAAGCTCGGGACCTCCCTTGCCGAAAAACTGTATGCCGCAGCCTTCTCGAAACCTTCGACGTCCTTTGGCAGCGTAGCGAGCATAAGAAGCCTTTTGTCCTCAAAGCACTCCTGAATGCGGTCCATTCCAAACAAAAGATTGCCCTGCTCTTTACTTGCCTCTCCACGCTCTAGGCTTGCAACGAATATCTCAGCAAATTCGCCTGCATAGTTCCTCTGCCTCTGGAGCACTCTCTCGGGCTCGTTCATCAAGACTAGCGAAGCCGCGCCCATGTAGTCAAGGAGAGTGTCCGGCTTGTCGTATATATAGTCTATATGGTTTTCTATGCCTTCAAAATAAATACCTTGAGAAAGCTTGTCCATCTTTCCTGCAAGCTCTTCAGAAAGACCCGCCGTTTCGGGTATTTCTGCTGCCGTTCCAAGCCCCACGCTCGGATTATATATAACTTCTCTTGCCGGAGCTATTGTCACAGAGGTGATTTTTTCAATGGACTTTTGGCTGATTGCGTCAAAGCTTCTCATAGAGTCTATCTCATCGCCAAAAAGCTCTATTCTGACGGGGTTTTCAAAGCCGGGTGAAAAAATGTCTATTATTCCGCCCCTTACACTAAACTGACCTATACCCTCGACCTTGCTCTCCCTTTCGTAGCCCAGAGCCGCAAGACTTCTTGAAATACGCTCTACATCTATTATGCTGCTTGAATTTATCTCTATAATACTGTCCAAGAAAACACTCTTGGGCACGTATTTCCTCATAAGATTGTCTATGCTGCTTACAATTATTATTTTTTCGCCTTTTGAAAGTCTCCTTAGCACGTCTATCCGCTTGGATTCCTCATTTCTGTCCCTGGCCTCCATCGAATAGAAGAATATGTCGCTGCAGGGCATGTATGCCGCGGCTTCACCCGCATAAAACCTTATATCCTCGTATATCCGCTTGGCCTCAAGCTCGCTGTGTGCTATTATAAGACCTTGTTTAATTCCGCTGTATTTAAAGAGCGCCGCACTAAAGTGTGCCTTCTGGCTCTGGACAAGTCCGTGCACGTGCAATGGGCCTTTCCCGTCTTTGATGTTTTCAATTATCTGATTGAATTCATAGCATCGTTTCAGGGGGCTCAAAAAAAGATCAGCCATTGGATGTCCTCCCATTATCCGTTGTATTTGTTCATTGCAGCTTCAACGCCACCACTAATTATCGCCTCAGCAGCCTCAGCAGCGCGCTTTTCAGTCTCTGCAATCTCCTTCATCTCTTCATTTGTGAATTTTGAAAGCACAAAAGATGCGAGATCCCTGCCATCAAATGGCCTTCCGACTCCTATTCGAATTCTCGGAAAATCGTCAAAGCCAATGCGGGAAATTATAGATTTCATTCCGTTGTGAGTGCCTGCGCTCCCCTTTTTCCTTATTCTTATTCTTCCAAAATCTGTATCTATATCGTCGTATACAACTATAAGCTCCTCCGGGCTTAACTTGTAGTAGCTGAGTATCTCAGCAAGCGAATCTCCGCTAAGATTCATGTATGTCTGGGGCTTTACAAGCAGCACCTTCTGGCCGCCTATGAAGCCTTCCCCCACCAGCGCCCTGTGCTTTAATTTTTTTACGCTTATGCCGTGCATATGCGCTAATATGTCTATCACGTCAAAACCCACGTTGTGGCGGGTACATTCGTACTGGCCCCCTGGGTTTCCAAGTCCTGCTATCACAAACACTCTTCATTTCCTCCTTCAAACAATGTCCATAACCTACAAAAGGCGGAGAATTAATATCTCCGCCGGTTTCAAACTCTAGTCAAACAGTCTGCTTACTGATTCATTTAGGAATATCTTCTTTATGGCCTTTGCAAATAAAGGTGCCACTGATTCAACTACTATCTTGTCTAGCTTCTTTTCATCAGACAGAGGTATTGTATCCAGCACTACAAGCTCCTTTATTGCAGAATCTCTTATTCTCTCTATAGCAGGGCCCGAAAGTACAGGGTGCGTGCAGCATGCGTATACTTCTTTTGCTCCAAGCTCCTTTAGTGCGTTTGCTCCATTGGTTATGGTGCCTGCCGTGTCTATCATGTCATCTACTAGTATTACGTTCTTGTCCTTTATGTCTCCTATTATGTTCATTACTTCACAAACGTTCGCCTTAGGCCTTCTCTTGTCTATTATTGCTATTGGCGCATCTAACAGATTAGCGAAATTTCTGGCTCTTGTAACGCTTCCAAGGTCGGGCGATACAACCACAAGATCCTTAAGGCCCTGATTCTTGAAGTGCTGCGCAAGTATAGGCACTCCCAGAAGATGATCCACCGGTATGTCAAAATACCCCTGTATCTGGGCCGCATGCAGGTCCATTGTAAGTACCCTTTGCGCACCTGCCGCAGTGAGAAGATCAGCCACGAGCTTCGCAGTTATTGGATCTCTCGCCTTTGCCTTTCTGTCCTGCCTTGCATAACCGTAGTATGGTATTACAGCTATTATCCTGCCTGCCGATGCCCTTTTAAGTGCGTCTATCATTATTAGAAGCTCCATTATATTCGTATTAACCGGAGCGCTGGTGGATTGAATAAGGAATACGTCTCTTCCTCTTACAGATTCGTTGAAATTGACAGAAATTTCGCCGTCACTGAAAGTAGAAACTACAGCATCACCCACAGGAACCCCCACAAGCTTGGCAATCTTTTGAGCCAGCTCGGGATTGGAATTCCCGGTAAACACCTTGATTTCATTTCCGCTGCTATTGAAATTCATTTCAAAAAACCTCCCAAATTTATATAAAAATTTAAGCAATAATTTTTCCAAGCAATTTAATCTTTTTTGCCCCAATTGCCGCTTTTCAGATAACCTTCCTTAGTGGTCTGCCTCTGTCTTGCTATGGCAAATGAATCCTCAGGCACATCGTCGGTTATAGTCGAACCTGCGGCTATATACGAATTCTCGCCTAGCTCAACAGGGGCTATCAGGTTTGTATTGCAGCCTATGAAGCTCCTGTCGCCTACCTTTGCCCTGGATTTTTTCTTGCCGTCGTAGTTGACAAACACTGTGCCGCAGCCGATATTGACATCCTCGCCCACGTCAGCGTCGCCTATATACGAAAGGTGTGAAGCCTTGGAATTGTCTCCCACGGTTGAATTCTTAACCTCCACAAAGTCGCCTATCTTGACATTCCTGCCAATAGTGCTGTTTGGCCTCAGGTATGCAAAAGGTCCCACCTTTGAGCCGCTGCCTACAGAGCTTTTTACTATTACCGAATTCTGAATCTCACAGCCATCGTCAAGTCTTGAGCTGTCAATAGTGCATCCCGGCCCCACTATGCAGCCTTCACCTATCACGCTGTAGCCTTTTATTATGCT
The DNA here is from genome assembly GCF_009881055.1 of Peptoclostridium sp. Classification (GTDB taxonomy): domain Bacteria; phylum Bacillota; class Clostridia; order Peptostreptococcales; family Peptostreptococcaceae; genus Peptoclostridium_A. The sequence continues at coordinate 4,016 of NZ_WXFG01000013.1, read as the reverse complement.
TCCAGGATATATTACAGTGTCAGAGCCTATCACCGCGCCGCTTTCTATATAAGTAGCCACTGGGTCTATCAGCGTGACACCGTTTAGCATATGGAATTCATTTATTCTCTTTTTCATGAGGCATTCGGCCTCCGAAAGCTGTAGTCTGTTGTTTACTCCCATTATCTGCTCACTCGTCGCTCCTGCATATGCTCCGGCCGTAAGTCCTTTGCCTCTTATTATTTCGACTGCATCCGTAAGATAATATTCGCCTTGGGAGTTGTCGCTTCTTATCTCAAGCAGTGCCTCACGCAGGGCTTTGCCCTCAAAGCAATACATTCCCGAGTTTATTTCGCATATGAGCCTTTGCTCCTCGCTGGCATCCTTTTCCTCGACTATTCCAACTAGCTCCTTGCTTTCTCCCCTTATTATTCTGCCGTAGCCCTTTGGCTTTTCCATTAACGCCGAAAGTACGCTTACAGCAAAACCGTATTTCCTGTGGAATTCAATGAGCGCCTTTATCGTTTCTCCTTCGATAAGCGGCGTGTCTCCGCAGAGAATCACTATGGTGTCGCTGTCATCTATGTAATTATTTGCCATCATGACTGCATGACCCGTCCCTAGCTGCTCCTCTTGAACCACTGTCTTGACTCCCTCGGGCAGACAGTTCCCGACCGCTTCCGCGCCATGCCCTATAACCACGATGTTGCTTTGGGCTCCGGCCTCAAGCGACGCATCTATTACATGGTTTACCATCTCCTTGCCGCACACCTTGTGCAGGACCTTTGGAAGCTTCGACTTCATCCTGGTTCCTTTGCCAGCGGCAAGTATGATTGCTTTTATGCCCATTTGAGTTCACTCCTATATGATAATGTACGTTTCATACCCTTAACATTGTTTACAATTTCCATAATTAATATAGCACTTTTTAAATGAAATGTATACTTATATATCGACTTTTTAAACAAAAAAAGAACCTTTGCCAGGTTCCTTTTCTATGTCGTAATTATTTATTCCAGCCCAAAGTCCGCGCTGACTTCGGCAAGCGATTTTGCCTCGTCATACGCCCTAAGTATAGCATCCTGCAGCCTTTCCCTTGACTGCATATTTATAGGATGTGCTATATCCTTGAAGCCTCCTTCGCTGAGCCTTTTGCTCGGCATCGCCACAAAGTAGCCGTTTTTTCCCTCTATCACCTTGATGTCGTGGATCACAAACTCGTTGTCGAAAGTTACTGAAACTACGCCTTTCATCTTGCCATCATCGAGAACCTTTCTGACTCTAATATCAGTGATTTGCATTTTGTCCACTCCCTCCAAAAAAGCATGTAAATGCCTGGCTGAAATATGTATATTTAAAAACTGCCTTAAGCTATATTTTACATAAAAACTCATAAACCTTCAAGAAACTTCGAAATTTTCTGAAGTTTTTGTACAAAAAAAACGCAGGCTGTTTTGAGCAACTGAGCCTGCGCCGCTTTGTGTCTATTTAATTTATTATTTCATCATTAGGTACTGTCTCGACTAAGCCCGTTTCTATAGTTACCAGCTTCATAAGCGAAATACAGCCTTCTACCAGCTTTTTCTCCGGAGCATTTGTGGATATTAGGACACCCTTGCCGACCACATCAGCCTTGAACTCTTTCATGAGATCCTGCATCCCCTTTAGAGTTCCCCCACCTCTCATGAAATCATCTATTAGTATTACCTTAGAGCCCTCCTTAAGCGACTTCCTGGAAAGCGACATCGTTTGTATCTTTTCATTTGACGCCGAAGCATAATTTATGCTGAGTGAAGAGCCTTCGGATATCTTTGAATTCTTTCTTATTATGACAAGAGGAAGATTCATCGCATTCGCCGTTGCCAGCGCCAGCGGGATACCCTTTGTCTCTATTGTGACCACGCAGTCGGCAGCGCTATAGTCTATATATGTCGCAAACAGCTTTCCAACCTTGGAAACTACCTGCGGACTGTATATTATATCGATCAGGTATAGGAATTTTCCGGGAAGCACTCTTTCGGGATCATTTATCTGCTCACAAAGTTCGCTTAAGAACTCTCTTGCATCTTCACTTGAAACCTTAGGTATATATTTGACTCCGCCTGCGGCTCCGGCTATTGTTATAACCTTGCCGAGATTGAGCTTCTCGAATACATTTTTGACTATGAGTATGTCTTCGCTTATTGTGGACTTTGCCGCATTGAATTTTTGCGTGAAATAGCTCAGTGTGAATATTCTATTCGGGCTGTCTGAAAGAATTTTAACTATTCCTCCAATTCTTTCATTCCTCTTGAATTTCATACGCTTCCTCCTTAAAGTAATTCCTGTGTAGATATAATGCAAAACGCTTTATTGTTAATTCGTTATATTTTCAGGTCATATTGTGCTATAATTTAAAGTGCTTGTTGATATGTTTTAAAAAAAGTGCACGTTCAGCGCCAGATTAATCTTCTACATTATATACGAAAATTTTGCATTATTCAAGCTCAAATGTTCACTTTTTTATCATTTATGGAGGTAATTAAAATGCATATACATTTCATTGGAATAGGCGGCATAGGCATGAGCGGACTAGCCTTCATATGCCTGAAAAGAGGCCACAGGGTGTCCGGATCCGACTCAAAAAGCTCCGCCATCACCGAAAATCTTGAAAATTCAGGAGCAAAAATATACATAGGGCAAAAATCCGAAAACATCCAGAGCACTACCGACATTGCAGTATATACTGCTGCTGTGTCTTCTGACAACGAGGAGCTTGTTCAGGCAAAAAGCCTTGGCATCAAAACAATGGACCGCGCCGAATTTCTTGGACTTTTAATGAAGGATTTTTCAAACTGCATAGCCATAGCGGGAACCCACGGCAAAACCAGCACCACATCAATGACTTCTGTAATATTCAATACGAACAACCTGGACCCTACAATACTTGTGGGCGGCGACCTTCCCCACATAGGCGGCAATGTGCGCGTGGGCGGTTCAATGCACTTTATAACCGAGGCCTGCGAATATGTTGACAGCTTCCTCAAGTTCCACCCCACAATAGCCATAATAACCAATATAGACGCTGACCATCTGGACTACTTCAGAGACATCGACCATATAAAGGACTCATTTTCAAGATTTGCAGCACTTGTGCCAGTGGGCGGCCACATAATTGTAAATGGCGATGATGAGAACATCGGCGATATGCTTTCAAAATGCGAAGGTAAATTAAGGGGCGAAATAATAAGATACGGCTTCGACAGCTCGAACGATGCCTTAATAGATGGACTTGAGTTTGATGAGAACGGCCATGCCTCTTTCTCCTTGCTTCTCCATGGAGAAGCTCTTGGAAGGTTCTCACTCGAGGTTCCAGGAGTCCACAATGTGCTCAACTCCTGCGCAGCAATATTAGCTTCATATGCATGTGGCCTCTTGCCTGACGACATTGGCGCTGCCCTGTCAAGCTACACCGGCGTAGGCAGAAGATTCGAGCATATGGGGGAAGTAGGCGGCGTCAAGTTCATAGACGACTACGCCCATCACCCTACAGAGATTATGGCCACACTTTCGGCTGCAAGGCGTGCCGCCTCGGGCAAGGTGTGGTGCATATTCCAGCCCCACACCTACACAAGGACCAGGCTGTTGCTTGAAGAGTTCTCAAACGCCTTCGATGATGCAGACAATATTATAATAACCGACATATACGCCGCTAGGGAGGTTGACAGCGGTGATATCCACTCAAGGGACCTTGTAAAGAAGCTTGCAGACAAGAATAAGAATGCAAGCTACATCTCCAGCTTTGATGAGATAGCTTCATACGTGCTTGAGAACGTGCACAAAGGAGACATAGTTATAACAATGGGCGCTGGTGATATAAACAAGATAAACGACATAATATTCAAAGACAGATAATATAAAAAAAATGCCGAATTCGAGACTGTTTCATAGTTTGTGTAAACCTTCAAACTGATGTAGAATAAAATCAGTTTGGAGGTTTTTTATTATGGGAAGAAGAAATGAGAGTCCAGAAAAGAAAAGAAGAAGAGCGCTTATAG
>NZ_WXFG01000031.1 GCF_009881055.1 Peptoclostridium sp. | reverse complement strand
TTCAACTTGTTTCATTCCTTGCTCTATAACCATTTTGACAACATTTTCCTTAAATTCTTTTGTATACGATTTTTTAGTACTCATTTGCAACACGCTCCTTACATATATTTTATCCCACTCAGGATGCGTGTCCACTTTTTATGCTAACATCAAAGTGAGCGACGAGGTGAAATCACTGTGCCTAAGGAGCATTATCCAAGCTCTTGCAGGCAACAGCCAAGAATCAAATGAACTTGCTGAAAAGGCTGAGAAACGACACAGACACGACAAGCACTTATGCCTAGACATTATGGATTTGATACCAGAAGACGTAGCACGGAAGCTCAAGCAGATAGCATAGGAGGGAGATTGTTTGGTAACAGGGGATGTTTTCAGAAAAACAGAAGGGATGCTTTACAGGCACTATAGGTTTATAAAGAAAAAAGAAAAAATAATGAATGAAATAGCTGCAATAGAAAAAAGAATTGAGGGGATTAAGCAGGACATCAAATGCGTAGAGACGGATGTCGATGGAATAGGTGGAATAGATTACAGCAGGGAAAGAGTCCAAACAAGCGGAGACTTGACTGGCATACCTGAAAGGCAGACGATATTACTCATGGATGAAGTGGGTAGACTCAAGAGAGAGCTTGAAACTGAGCTCAGAAAGAAACTTAAGAGACAGGCCAAGATAAGAGAGCTGGATGAGAAGATAGAACATGTTGCTTACGCTATCAGGAAATTCGATGAAATAAACAAGCAGTACATAGAGTATAGGTATGGCGAAGAGTGCAATTTTGAGCACATATCTAGAATGCTCCCGATTAGCTCTCCGACTGCGAGGAGACGAAGAGAAGAAATAGTCCAAGCTGTAGCTAGATTGTTAGATGTTTCATAAATCGTGACGGATTTATGACGGAACATTGACGGATTTATATAGCAAAAATGTGATATTCTAGTATTATGGAAGTTTGCTCGAGAGGGCAATGACCAAATACAAGACGGATTCTAAATCCAAACAGAAAATCCCATCAGACAGGGGCCCGAAAGGGCCTTTTGTTGTTGGTAGATCGTGCCCGAGTGATCCTAGAGAGCTTGGGCCTTTATTATGCCCGTTCCATTAGTTTGGGGCAGGGTGAAAACCTGAAAAGGACACCTGGGAGGAAAGGGGCAATAAGTGTGATAGATAAGGTTTTCGGTAATCCTCGGCCTGGAGATCCGGGCGACTATCGCAGTCCAGAGACAGAAAAACCGACGATTGGTGATAAGGGAAAAAGAATATCGCATTAGAAAAAGTACTGGGGTGGGAGTGCAAGCGATATCAAAGGCGGTGCAATATGAATGCAGATAAATACATCGAGACGAAGAAAAAACAAATAGACGGAAAAGTTAAGGCTGCAGAGAACCACAAATGCAGAAATTGTGAGTGGATGTCGCATTATTATCTCAAGAGCAACTATGACACAGTGTTTAAATGCATGTTTCCACGATGCGTGAAATAAATCCTCCTGACTTGGGCGGGCTTAGTCCCGCTGTCCCCTTTTGCAAATAGCATAACTCGACGAACAAAAATCATGAAATCTCCTTTCGTGTGAAGTATAATGGGAATTGGAAAGGAGGGAGAATGCATGAGTGGTGATGAGGCTACTTTTTGGGATATAATATCAGCGACAGGCGAGTGGGCCGGTGCGTTATTCAGCGCTATAGCGATTTATTTTGCAGTTAAAAGAGACAAACCTTCTATACGCTTCTCGGTATTATTCATAGGTGGAGATATAAGGGTAGACGTGATCAATGACAGCTACATACCTGTTAATATTGTTAAACTTAAAATAAGAGACCCTAAACATAAAAAAGATTTCTTAAATAATACAGATAGCAATAAATTATTAGGACCTGGAGAAAAAGCAACTATAGCTGAATTGAAAGAAACAGTTTTAAGTGTTAAAGGTTTTAAAAATAGACAGGAAATTCTTGAAATGATTTCCGTATATGACCAGTTTGGGAAAGAATATTTTATTAAAAATACAATCAAGGCAAAGTTAAAGCGTTTTTTCGGTATTAATTTGTTCGGAAAAACAAACAAAAAAAATAGACAAGCAGCATAAGAGCCTCCGGGCTCTTTTTTCATGCAGAAAACGTAGTACTGCGAGGTGGTGGTGATGTAGTTGGCAAGGCAGAGAAGTCCAGACAGAGAGAAGGCTTTTGAGATGTATCAAGAGCATAATGGAAATATAGATTTAATACGAATAGCAGAGATGCTGAAGCTGTCTCCCGGGACAGTGCGAGGCTGGAAAAACAAAGATAAATGGGACAGCAAAATAAACGGAACGCTCCAAAAGAATACGGAACGTTCCAAAGGAAAAGCTGCAGCCCAAAAGAAAACGCTGCGAGATAAGATAACTGAAAGTGATATAAATGGTGCTGACTTAACCGAAAATCAGCGCCTTTTTTGTTTGTATTACCTGAAGAGCTTTAATGCGACAATGGCAGCCATAAAAGCAGGCTATTCGAAAGCGAGCGCTCACGTTCAAGGATGCGTTTTATTAAAGAATCCTAAGATTGCAGATGAAATCACAAGACTTAAAAATGTGATGAAGGAAGAATTGCGTATCGACGCAATGGATGTGCTGAAAAAGTATATAGCAATAGCCTTCGCAGACATAAGCGACTATATTACATTCGGCCAAAGAGAAGTGCAGGCCATGGGAGCTTTCGGCCCCATCGTGGATGATGATGGCAATCCGGTCATGAAGACGGTCAACTATGTAGATTTCAACGAAAGCGCTGCAGTCGACGGCACGATAATCAAAGAGGTCAAGCAGGGTAAAGACGGCGTTTCAATCAAGTTCGAGGACAGGATGAAGGCGCTTGAGAAGCTGGAGCTGTACTTCGATATTCTCCCTGATAAATTCAAGCGGAAAGTCGAGGAAGAAAAGCTTAGCATGGCCAAGGAGCGACTGGAGCTCGATAAACTCAAGCTCAAAGAGGATGCAGACGAAATTGAAGATGATGGCTTCATAGACGCACTGAGGGCAGAAACGCCGGAGGTGTGGAACGATGAAGCTTAGGAAGGCAGTGTTCAAGTTCAAGCCGTTCAGCAGGAAGCAAAAGAAGATACTGACTTGGTGGATGGGCGAATCGCCTGCAAGCCATATGGACGGCATCATAGCCGACGGCGCCATACGTTCCGGCAAGACTCTTTCAATGTCGCTTTCATTCGTCATGTGGGCAATGGAGGAATTCGAGCAGCAAAATTTCGGGATGTGCGGAAAGACGATAGGATCATTCAGAAGGAATGTGCTTTTCTGGCTCAAGCTCATGCTAAGATCCAGAGGATACAAAGTCCAGGACAAGCGTGCAGATAACCTCGTGATTATAAGTAAGGGTGGCAAAAGCAATTTCTTCTATATTTTTGGCGGTAAGGATGAAAGGTCGCAGGACTTAATCCAAGGAATAACATTGGCTGGCTGCTTCTTTGACGAGGTAGTACTAATGCCTGAAAGTTTCGTTAACCAGGCTACAGGCCGTTGTTCTGTGGAAGGGTCGAAGTGGTTTTTCAACTGTAACCCCGAAGGGCCTTATCACTGGTTTAAGCTTAATTGGATAGACAGGGCGCATGAGAAGAACATACTCTACCTGCATTTCACGATGGACGACAACCTTTCGCTCTCAGAAAAAATCAAAGAGAGATACCGAAGGATGTATTCGGGGGTGTTTTTCCAGCGGTATATACTAGGCCTTTGGGTTGTTGCTGAGGGCATCATATATGACATGTTCTCGAAGGAGAAGCACGTTGTACCGACGGTTGACAGGACATACACGCAATATTATGTAGCAATAGACTACGGAACGCAAAACCCTACAACATTCGGGCTGTGGGGCCTTTGCAATGGAATATGGTACAAGGTGAAAGAATACTATTACTCAGGCAGGGATGAAGGCAAGCAAAAGACAGACAGCGAGTTTGCCGATGATCTCCAGTCTTTTATTGGGGAACTGCCGGTCAAGGCTGTCATAATAGATCCTTCGGCAGCTTCGTTCATAGCGGAGCTTAGGAAGCGCAGCATCAAGGTCCAAAAAGCCAGGAACGATGTTTTAGACGGCATCAGGTTCATGGCTACACTTCTCACAAGAGAACTTATAAAATTCAATGACTGTTGCCAGGAGACATTCAAGGAGTTCAGCTCCTATATATGGGATTCAAAGGCATCCGAAAGAGGAGAGGACAAGCCGGTCAAAGAAAACGACCACGCTCTCGACTCAGACAGGTATTTTTGCTACACAGTAGTCAGAATACCAAGGGCAACGAGAAACTACTCAGGAAAGGGGGCGAGATAGTGCTAGAAATAATAAGACAGGAGCTCGAAGGGCTCTATGGTGATGAAGTCCTGCGAGATATGAGCGAGATAATTTCGCTGTATGAATTCTATGAAGGCAAAGGGCAGGACTGGACTATCCCATCAGACCTCGATTATAAGCCAACGAAAAAGAAAACGAACTGGACTAAGAAGCTTATCAAGGAAGAAGCTCGCTTCCTCTTTGGGAAAACTCCTGAATTCAAGATAGTATCAGAAAACGAGGAAGGTGCACAGGTAGTGCAGGAGTATGTAAATAAGGTTCTCAAGGACGGATTGTTTTCAGATAAGCTTGTTAAAGGTGCAAGAGACTGCTTTGTGGGAAAAAGAGTTGCACTGAAGCTCTCGGGAGGAGCAGGACAGCCAATAAGAGTTCATTTCAAGCCTAGCCTTGAGTTTGTGTTCGAGCCTCAGGATGAGGATGTCGATGAGCTTCAGTCTATAGTGTTCTTCTATCAGATGAATCAGACAGAGGACAAGAGCAAGCAGCGCATCTGGAAACAGCGATATCACATGGACAATGGAAGATGCAGACTTAATGAAGGGGTGTATGACGGATACGGCAGGCTTGTCGAGGAAAGGTTTACGGACTTCGATACTGGTCTATCATTCATACCTGCTTATGTCATAATCAACGACGGCCTCACAGGAGATCTAAAAGGCGAGTCGGACGTTGCAGAGCTGATGGACAACCAGCAGGCGTTCAACAGGCTTTCGAGCGATGACGTGGACGCCCTTAGGTTCAATATGTTCCCTCAGACTGTAGCAACAAATGCTTCAGAGGACAGCCTCAAGTATATCAAGATAGCTCCGGGAGCGCTCATAGACCTGCAAAAGTCAGTTGAAGCAGACGGCAACGCCGATATGAAAAAGCTTGAAAGTCAGTTCAGCTATGGAGATAAGCTGGAAAAGACACTGTCCAGAGCAGTCACAGAAATGCATGAGGTGCTTAATGTGCCGAGGCTTAACCTTGACGAGCTCAAGGGTGTAATGACCTCAGGCAAATCCATGAAGGCACTGTATTGGCAACTTGTGACGAGGTGTGAGGAGAAGTACACTTCTTGGAGGCCGGCGCTTGAGTGGATGGTGTGGGCAATCATCGAAATGACGAAAGCCTACAATCTCGAAAGCCTGCCGGAGTTGCCGGACATGGCTATCCAAGTAGAGAACATATATCCATTGCTTGAGGATGAGCAGGACGAAAAGCTTCTCGACATGCAATCAATCAATACGCAGGCTATGAGCAGAAAAACATACCTGAAGAAATGGAATCCAGCCATGGACGATGCGCAAGCGGATGAAGAACTCAAGCAGATAGCGCTTGAGAAGAACCTTCTGGAAGATTCGTACATGAAAGGACTTGACGAGGGAGCTGGTGAGTAATGGCCAGCAACAGATACAAGGAACTTATGAAACGGGCCCAGAGCGAAAAAATAAGGCTTACAAGGGCGATTCATAATGAGATAAAGGAAATCTTCAAGGATGTTTCGAAATCTCTTGAGAGGAAAGCTGTGGGAGCTAAAAGGGTAAATCTAACTGAACGCTTCATGCTCGACTACAAGAAAGCTATAGATGCAGAACTGAAGGAAGTCAGAAAAGAGCTCTACTCGAAAAATAAGAAGGCAATAGAGGATGCAGCAAACGCTGCAGTACAGTTGCAGTTATCATTCCTCGAAGAGATAGACACAAAGTATAGCCTCGGACTAGGCGAAACATTCAGAGATGCTTTCTCAAGAGTGCCGCAGGAAGCCATGAATGAAATACTCTCGGGAAAGATGTACAAGGACAGAGCGGGGCTATCCGAAAGGATTTGGGCAGACACAAAGGGAATGGAAAAGGATATAGACTATATAATCGCCAAGGGTATAGCTGAGAAGAAATCGGCTTACGATTTAGCCAAAGACCTTGAGGCGTATCTGGACCCAGAAGCCAAGAAGGATTGGGAATGGTCAAATGTCTATCCTAACGCGAGAAAGCAGATAGACTACAATGCCCAGAGGATGGCTAGGACGAGCGTCAACCATGCGTTTTTCAACGCCAACATGAAAAGCTATGCTAAGAACCCGTTTGTCGAGGGTGTAGAGTGGATGCTGTCCAACTCTCACTACGAGAGGCAGGTCAAACCGTTTGGTCCCGACGTTTGTGACGAATACGCAAAGCATGACGAAGGCTTAGGCACGGGAGTATTTCCGGTGGACAAGGTGCCGCTACCGCACCCGATGTGCCTTTGCACTCAAGCGGCATACATACCCAAGGACTTTGACGAGATAGGCGAAGAGCTGGGCAAATGGGTAAGAGGCGAAAGCAATCCGACACTGGATGCATGGTATGGAGAATTTGGCAGAGAATTCGCAGGCGGTGAAAAGCAGGACGGCGATATTTACAAGTTCAGAAAGAAAGAATCCTATGCGGATTGGTTCGACAAGCGCAACGACAGTTACAAGAAAGCTTTTCTAGGAACTCACAAATACTACTTGCATAAAGCAGGTGTATTCAAAGACGGTTATTTTGATATGCCATGGGCTGAATTGAACACTGAAAAGAACAGAATTATTGTGGCAAGAGAAAAGACTCTAGCTCAAGGACCTAAATGGAAGAGTGAAATTAAACTAGAAGAACATGTAGCCAAAAGGAAAAAGAAGGAACATATTCCGCAAGAATGGACATCGAAGGATTATAATAGCAAAATACAGGGTATCATTAATAACAAGGAATCTGATGTATACAGATATCTTGATAAGTACGTTGTTTTTAGTGATGGTGATTGGATAGTAATGATGTCACAAGAAGGAACTATGGAGACGGCATTCTCGCCAGATGATTTTAAAAGTTATGTAGCAAAAGAGAAAGGCTACGAACTATTGGGCAAGATTGAGGAGTTGTATAAACATGGACAATAGAAAAACAATCAACTCATACAAATACGGAATTGAAGATTTTGAAGAAGTAAGTCCTTTTGAATTGGTTGATACTCTTATGGTTAGGGATAGGATAGAAAAAACGAAATCTGAGTTTACCGAAAAAGAATGGAAAGAAATTGAAGCTGTTGACGATGAACTTAAATCAAAAGGAAAATTGGCCCATGATCATCTGATGAAAATTGAATATAAAACTCACAAAGAACCAAAAGAAAATTGGTGGTGGCATGTGGGAGAGTAAGGAGTGATAGCGTGGATTTAGACATTAAGCATCAAGTGCTATTTGCGATATATTCTGAATACCAAAACGACATACCAGATATGCAAAAGGTCAACTTCAGGAACTTGGAGATAGATAGCCTTGCATTCAAGGTGGCGCTCTTGAAGCTTCAAAACGAAGGGCTTATCGATGGCCTTGTGACATGTCCTCCCGGAACTAGGCTTGCAGAAAAGGTTAAGGCGCTGTTGATGGAAGGTGTAATGCCAACAAGAGAAGGCATTGAGTATGTCGAAAGAAAGCTTGAGGTGGCAAGGGACCTTTCAGGCCGTGAGAAACTTAAATTAGTATCTGAAAAGCTTGGGAAACTCGGCTATGAGATTCTGAAAGAGTTTGTAGCAGCACAATTCAAATAACGATTAGGCACTTTCGAATGAGAAGGTGTCTTTTTTATCGCCTTTTTAAAGGCCAGGCGTAAAAGAAGCGGACTCTATCGTGGTCACTAGCACGTTAAAAAGTGAAAATAGACTATTGGAGGTACAACATGAACTGGCTTAAAGAATTACTTGAGAAATTAGGGCTTGCTGACAAATACGAAGACATAAAGGCAGGGGTTGAAACCAACTACAAAGGCTATGTGCCAAAAGAACGCTTCGATGAAATCAACGACCAGAAAAAAGAGTACAAGAAAATGCTAGACGAGAGAACAACCCAGCTGGAAGAACTCAAAGGCAAAGCCCAGGGGAATGAGGAACTGCTAAACAAAATCAAGGGACTTGAGGAGACAAATGCTAAGACTGCAGCGGACTATGAAAAGAAAATAGCCGACCAGTCTTTTTCTTTTGCGCTAGAAAGTGCTTTGAAGGATGGAAAAGTCAAGAACACTAAAGCTGTAAAAGCGCTGCTTGATCTTGAAGGCATCAAGCTTGATGGGGATAAGCTGACAGGCCTTGACGAGCAGATATCCAAGCTCAAGGAATCTGACTCATACCTGTTTGAAGCTGAAAGGTCCGGTGGAACAGGAGGGGCAGGTAACTTCGGAAGGAAAGACCAGGGAGCTGGAAAAGAAAGCTTGGGCGAAAGACTTGCAAAGCAAAACCAGCAATCACAGGCTACAGAGAACCCATATTTCAAATAACAAGGAGGAAATCAAATGAGTAAATTTGTTGTAAACAGCTATAGCTCTAACAAAGAAATATTGAAATTTACAGATTTCATAGGTGTCAATGTAATGGTTTCGGATAGCGGAGTCGTTGCCAACTCAGACGGAAAGAAAATAGTTCCGGCAGGAACTGTGGTAGGGGGTTCTACCAAAGCGGTTCTTGAAAATCCAACGGAGCCGGTTGTATCAAAGAACACTGCATTGCTGGGAGCTGCTGCAGAGGGAGTGCTACTCTATGATGTTGATGTGACTTACGGAGCCAAGGAAGGTTCGATGGTTATTCACGGTTTTGTAGATTTAAACAAGCTGCCAGAAGCACCTGTGGCAGAAGCTACAGCGGTTCTTACACTAATAAAATTCATGAAATAGAAAGGGGAATAGAAAATGAATATATTTGATATCGTAACAGCAAAAGAGATAGCAAGTTACTACACTGCGCTAGGACAAGGGCAGCCTCCATATCTTGGACAGACTCTTTTCCCTAATTCGAAACAGCTGGGACTAGACTTGTCGTGGATAAAGGGCTCGAAAGGCCTTCCGGCAGTATTAAAACCCGCAGCATTTGATACCAAAGCAGCACTCAGAGACAGAGTAGGTTTTAGCAAGGTTGAAACTGAAATGCCTTTCTTCAAGGAAGGTATGCTAGTGAAGGAAAAGGATAGGCAGGAACTCAACAAGGTAATGAACTCTGGAAATCAAAGTTATATCGACATGATAGTTAACAAGATATTTGACGACAAAATGACTCTTGTGGAAGGAGCTAAGGCGCAAGCAGAAAGAATGAGGATGCAGCTGCTTTCTACAGGAATGATTGCTATATCGGCCAACGGAGTAGCACTCAACTACGATTACAAAATGCCTGCAGAGCATAAAGGAAATGCGGCTACTGTATGGAGCAATCTTACGGAGTCCAATCCAATAGCAGACATATTGGGCTGGATGGACAAAGTTGAAGGAGATACTGGTGTCAGACCGGTTAGGGCCACATGCACCAGAAAGACATGGTCATATCTGCTTGGCAACAAAGCTATAAAGATGGATATGAACGCAACTAGCGGTGACAAGATAATACTTACTGATTCCATGCTGGAGCAATACCTGATGGCGAAAATAGGCCTCAAGGTAGCAATAAACTCGAAGAAGTTCATAGATGAAACGGGAGCCCAAAAGAATTACTTCCCGGACGATACATTCACGCTGTTCCCTGAAGGAAATCTGGGCAAAACTTGGTTCGGAACTACACCTGAGGAATCGGATCTTATGTCAGGTACCGATGCTATAGTATCAATCGTAGAAACTGGAATAGCTCTTACTACGATAAAGCATACTGACCCTGTGAATGTCGAAACTAAGGCTACTATGATAACACTGCCATCTTTCGAGAGGATAGACGAGGTATTCATAGCGGACGTGGCATAGGAGGACGCATAAGTGAAATATACTGACGGTGAAAATACAATAGAAGTATCCAAGGGGGCTTATAGAGAAATCTATGAGCCTCTTGGCTTTTATGCAGTGGAGACAGAGATAGAAGAAAAGAAAGCAGCTACAAAGAAAACAACAAAAAAGGCAGTTGATGCTGAGTGCGAATCTTAACGGATGAACAAAAGACGAAGGCGATAGAATATATTAAATTTAAACTGCTGGAGGATAAATGGCCGTTCTTTTCAGATGCGCAAATTGAAATGCTCCTTGAAAATAATCTCAATGCCCAAGACTTGGCGGTGTATGAGGGCCTAACAGCAAAAAGCAGAGTGGACAGCATAGAACTTCCCGGGGGGCTGAAAAAGCCCTCCAATAGGGAGTATTGGCTAACAATGGCTAATGAGATGAAAAGAAAGATTGCAGCCGCCATAGAGGCTGGCGCGTATGAAGATATACTGGATGAAATGAAAAGTGCTGGCATGTTAGGTGAATTCAAAACGTCAGGAAGCGGTGGAGGCTTCTACTCAATGGCGAGGGTGGATCATATATGAACGTAGAGCAGATATCAGCGCAGGAAATCAAAGGCATAATCAAAGAGGTTGGCGGGCTTGTGAGTGTATACCGTGCTGGAGAAAACGAGTTTGGTGAATCTTCAGGAGAGCAGCTTGTGGGAATAATTACAGGGTATTTCTATAAGCATGACAAGCATGCGGGCATCAAGATAGACATTGCCGGTGGGGTGGCAAAGCCATCAGGTGAAGCCGAGTACAGGCTGCTTACGTGGGTCGATGAAAACACGTCTCAGATTCAGCCGGGAGATTATTTCGAGTATAACGGCATTCGATACAAGATTACTGACCTTGGCAAGTTTGAAAATGCGTATTTCAACATGTCATTGGAGGTGGCGTAGGTGGGATTGAAACTCGATACGTCGGGCCTGCTCAAAGGACTTGGAGAGGCCGATATGAAAATGAAGGCTGCTGTAGGCGTGTATTGCGATGTTGCAGGCAAGAAGCTTGAGAAGTGGGCCAAGAATCCGCCTTACCCCGAAAAACCGAAAGCTCAATATACGGACAAGCAGCTCATTCTTTTTAAGGTATTGGCCAAGCAAGGGAAAATTAAAAGACAGCCAATACAAGGTGGTCCATACAAGTGGAAAGACCGCTCAGGAAGAGCGAGGCAGACAATTCAAGGCGGCATGGAATGGCAGGGCGCAAAGTGCAGGACATTCGTAAGTGGTAACGTGGATTACTTCGAGTACCTTGAGTTTGCTCACGAGAAGAAATACGCGGTTCTATGGCCCGCCATCCAAGCCAATAGCAAGAAGATGCTTGAAGGCATGCACAAGATACTTGAAAAGTAGGTGGCAACATGTGGAAGGCAATATATTTGCATCTCAAGTCAAAGGGGCTGGCGGTGTATTCGCCGGGCCAGCACTCAGGGCCTTGCACTAGCTCTTATGTGGTCCTTCGGGATGCTGGCGTCAATGCCTTTGCAGGCACAAATCAAGTGGGCTATGCGCTCATGGACGTGATAGTATACCATCCAGTTGGGCAATACTCAACACTGGGCGACTATGTGCAAAGCATCCGCAGCGCGATGAAGAAGATACCAGAGGCAAGATTCACAGGCTACGAAACACCTGTGCTGATGGAAGAAGAAAAGCAGGGTTATACTACGAGCCTGCAATATCAAATCATGAAAAGAATATAGGAGGTAATGCCAATGGCTGCAATAAATTTGACAGGAAAGGCCCTTGTCAACGTGGTCAGGGTGGAAGTCGTAACTGAGGAAACCACTCCAAAGACTTACAGGCTAGGAACGTCTGACAAGGCGAATGCAAAACCGAAGGTTTCGCAGGGCAAGGAAGAAATACTAAGGGTGAAGAACCAGATACTTGCGCTAGACAAGACGGAGGATATTGTTGTTGGGTATGATGTGGACTTCGAAAACGCCCTAATGGCGCCGGAGTTGTTTGCGCTTATAGACGGCGGAACGCTTACTTACGACCCTGTAGAGACTACAAAGGTAACTAAGTATGACGCACCGACTCAAGGAGTTGCTGTAAGCAGAACTCCTTTCACGCTAAACATATTCACAGAAGAAAAAGAGACAGACGGAAGCATACTGGGCTATGCCAAGTTTGCATTTGCGCACTGCAAGGGCAAGCCGGTTGATTATCAGTTCGAGGACGGCAAGTTCACAGCTTCAAAGCTTGAAATGGAGTCAAGGGCGAAAAAGAACGAGAAACCGGTAACAATAGAATTCCTAGATGAATTGCCAGCATAATCAAAATTAGACTATTGGGAGGATTTCGCATGAAAGTAACTAGCTTAAGCGAATTAAAAAAGAAAGCACAAGGGCAAATAGAGGAGCTTCCCGGATGGGACAATGAGCCCTTCACAGTGAGACTAAAAAGGCCTTCGCTCCTTGGCCTTGCCTCAAAAGGCAAGATACCCAACTCGATGCTGGGGAGCGCTCAGAAGGTATTTAGCAGAGGCGTCAGCAGTGATGTGGACATCAAGGAAGTATACAGCATAGCAAGAATCATAGCAGAGGAATCCCTCGCAGAGCCTACCGTGGAGCAAATAGAGGAAGCGGGCTTGGAGCTGACGGATGAGCAGCTAATGGCCATTATAAGCTATACACAGGCAGGTTCAAAAGGACTTGAGAGGTTTCGTCCAAAGCAAGCAGATAGTGAGGGTACTGAATCAAAGCAAAGCGTACAGGGAAAAGCCGAGTAGGATTCTTCGAATAGAGGATGAATACACGGCTTTTTGCTTTGATGAGGCGTGTTTCTACATTCAGCAAATGCTTGAGGAACGAGATAAAGAAGGAAATTTCGTAAACA